>CAVQWX010000001.1:0-382275 GCA_963717765.1 uncultured Actinomycetes bacterium
CTCTCGCGGCCCTCGTCTGGCCAGGATTCGCCGGTGTGGACTTACGGCGTGATGCTGAAGTCGCCGGACATCGGTGTCGCGATCAACGGAGTGGCGGTTTTGCCGGAATCGCCCGTTCCCATGTTGACCCAGTTCATCGCTCCTGTCGCGGTGGTCTCGGTCTGATAGAGGAACCTGTCCCCGGTCGGCCTGTCCTTCACGCGGAAGACGACGTACTTGCAGAGCTTCGAGTCGAAGTAGTCGACCATCATCGCCAGGTCGCCCGTGTAGTGCGCGCAGAGGATGTCGTAGTAGCGGTAGTCGCTCCCGCCATGGCCACCCGTCGTGGAGGACGTGTCGGCGGAGTTGGAGTGATACCCGTACGTAACCTTGATCTTCCCGCTGTCTCCGTCGCAGTCGCCCGTTCTGTCGTTGTTCTTGGCGACGTCCACGGTCTCGCCATCCACGATGGTCGTAACGACGGTGACCGAGTGAATCCCGAGGGGATTCGACGTGAGAGTCGCGCCGCCGGTCAGCTTCCCTTGCGGAGTGGCCGCAGCCGCGACGCCCGCAAAGGTGAGCGCGGCGACAACTACGCCGATGGTTGTGAGGGCCTTCTTCATGCTGATGACCTCCTTTTGGTGCCGTCGTGCATGCCGCACGCTCCGCGTGGAGAGATTGGCCGCAGTTTTTGTGGTCTCGCGACGTGTTACCGCAGTCGCAGAAACAGTCTTAGCCGATGGGCGCTGAATTTATGCTGACGCCGCAATTCAGGCCCGAAACGGCGAGCGAAATGATCTCTCACGGCGCTTCTGACTTATCTCTCTGAGTCTGAGCTTTCTTCCGAATCGGGCCACGGAATCTGGTGCTTGACCAAGCGACGAGAGCCGCGATCTCCGAAACCCGACCATGCCCGATCGTCCTTGCCGCGCCGCGAGGTCGCGCCCCATAAGCCGGGGGAAATGAACCGGGCGTAGCCTCCGCGTTGACCTGGAAGTCGACGAAGGAGGTACGCCCTGATGGCGCGCATAGCCCCGAGTGAGCGGCTGCACCGCGAGCTCGACAAGATCGTCGCCGGCGCCGGCGACGAAGAGGATCCGATCGAGGCGATCGGCCGGCTGGGCGCGCGGCTGATCCTGCAGCAGGCGCTGGAGGAGGAGCTGACGGAGTTCCTCGGCCGGACGAGCGCCAAGGCCAGCCGGTCGCGCACCGAAACGGGTACGAGCGGGTGATGGTGAAGACGACGGCGGGTCCGCTGGAGCTGGAGCGGCCGCGGGTGCGCAACGCCTCGTCGCTTCAGTTCTGTAGCGCGATCGTTGGCAAGGGAGTGACGCGTACGTCGGCGCTGTGCCTGATCTGGGCGGTACTCGAACTCTCCTCGCGCGGCTGGCGCAGCGTCGTCATGACGCCACAGGCAGTCGCCGAATCGAACGGCTGCGACGAGGACCCGCGAGCGAGCAACCGACCGACTCGACCGAGGAGGTGATCGCAGCTTAGGATCGTGTCCAAGCGGAGCTACATCCGAGCGCTTTTACCCGGACGATGGGACGCCACCCGCCGCGAACGGCGCCCACCAACGACGAGGGCCGCGATTTCTCGCGGCCCTCGGCTTTGAGGCACTGGACCTCGCCGCGAACGCTTAGGGGAAGACGTTGTAGTTGCCCAGGGTGAGGAGCGCGGGGACCAGCGAGGAATTTCCGGAACCATTGGTTCCGAGGTTGACCCAGTTGAGCGCGTTGGTCTCGCTCGTGGTGGTGCTATACGTGAAGCGGTCGGCCAAGAGCACGCCGCGATCCTGCACGCGGAAGACCACCCACGTATTCAGCCTCGTGTCGAAGTAGTCGACACTCATCGTGTCGACACCCGCCATGGTGTTGTTGTAATGAGCACAAGTGATGGGGTAGAACGCGGGGAGTAGTACTGCCACATAAGAGACCCTGATCCTGCCGACGTCGCCGTCGCAGTTGCCCGACTTGTCGTTGTTCACGTTGACGTAATCCGTCGACCCGTCGGAGATCGTGGTCCTTACGATGATGCTAGAGATGCCGACCGGCGCAAGGGTTACCAGCACGGCGCCGCCCGTCATATGCCCCTCCGGTGCAGCCGCCTCGGCGACTCCTGCGGCGGCAAGCGCGGCGACCAACACGCCGCAGATCGTCACGAGTTTCTTCATATCGGGACCTCCCATGATGGCCGCTTGCTTCCCTGTCGCGCCTGCGGCCCCGGTCGCGAAACTACGTCATAGACCGTTCCGCTGAAATTTCGCTGAAAGTTCGCTTCAGGGGTCCGGCTGGCTAATCGCGCCCGAAATCGGGTGCGACGCGGCATGCCCGGCGTAGAACAGCGAGGGCCGCGATCTCTCGCGGCCCCCGAGGTACTTCGTTGGAAGGAAGGGTTAGGTCTGCGACTGCGTGACCGTGGCGCCGCCGTGCATCGGGGGTGACCCAACCGTGAAGGTGGGGTTGCCCGAGCCGGCCGTTCCAAGGTTGACCCACTTCAGAGCATTCGCAGCGTCGGCAGCAGTCTCGCCGGCCGTAGCGCCGTACCTGATCACAAGACCCGCCGCCTGGTTCAAGATCTGAACCACGACATACTTGTGGAGGTTGGTGTCGTCCCAGCTGAAGCTCATGTTGACGGTCTTCGAATAGTGGGCGCACTGGACCGGATAGCTCGCATTCCCACCGCCATGGTTGTACTGGACGGTGACCGTGCCCGAGTCGCCCAGGCAGTTCCCCGACTTGTCGTTGTTCACGTTGACGAACGCGGTCGAGCCGTCCAGGATCGGGGCGCCGGTGGCGGTCCCGAGCTTGTGGATAGAGCCGAACAGATCGTCCGACGGATGGAACTCCATGTCGGCGACGAGCTTGCCCTCCGGCGCGGCCGCCCATGCGATACCCGCGAGGGCAAGCGCGGCGAGCACGACGCCGACGATTGTTGCGACTTTCTTCATACCTGGTGACCTCCTATGGTCCCGTGGGGCTAGGCCGCACTGCTCCGGGTCGGAGGAGGTTGGCCGCAGCTTTTCGCAGTTGCGACTGACTCTTGCCGCAGTCGCACAGACCGTCTTACTGAGTGCTGCTGAAAGTCCGCTGAATTTTCGCTTCAGGACAGGGCAGGTCGCCTGAGCTTCGATTTCAGGGATCGGAGCGGCGTCGCCCTCGTGCTTGGCTCGCCGCATCGATCCGGACTGCTCAGCTGAAGGTCACCAAGGCATCGCACAGCTCGTGATCGGGTCGCCGTTGATCGCGCCGCTGACGTCGGCAGCTCCCCGGGTCGGTCGAGGTGAGCCGGGCAGAGAACCGCTTTGCCCTCGTCCGGGACGTCCGCGCGGGATCCGAACGACGCTCAGGACGACGACGTCGGTCCGGCCTGGCGCACATTGCCGTAGACGTCCTGGCCCGGACAGTGATCTTGCGTTGATCCGCCGTTCGCCGGCAGCGAAGACTTGATCGTGGTGATCGTCGCGGTGCTGCCCCTGGCGCCGAGGCGTCGGTTGTGCACGTTGATTCTGATGGAGATGTGGCCGCTCGAGTCTCCGGATGACGAGACGCGCACCGTCGCGCGCCGCGCGCAGCTTGTCGCAGGATCGCGCACGCCAGGGAGAAAAACAAAGAGGGGGGAGGTGATACCTTCCAACGCACTTTCTGTCGTTTGGAGGTACTGCGGTTTCTGCGGAGTTCCATGTCCTCGGGCCACTCGAGGTCTTTAATAGTGAAGGTCCAGTCCCGCTCGGCGGGCGAAAGCAGCGCACTCTCCTCACGCTGCTGCTCCTGCATGCCAACGAGCTGGTCCCGGCAACTCGCCTGATCGAGGAGCTCTGGGTCGAGCAGCCGCCGGCGACGGCGCTCAACACGCTGCAGCAGCATCTGTCCCAGCTGCGCAAGCGGCTCGGAGCCGACCGGCTGCTGACCGAGCCGGGCGGGTACCGGCTCCTGGTCCACGAGCGCGAGCTCGACCTCACGCGCTTCGAGCACCTGCTCGTGGAGGGCAAGAGGGAGCTCGCCTCGGGACGTCCGGAGCGGGCGTCCACGTACCTCCGCAAGGCGCTGTCACTCTGGCGCGGCCCAGCGCTCGCCGAGGTTCGGAACGAGCCGAGCCTCGACGGTGAGGCCAACCGGCTCGACGAGCTCCGGCTCGAGGCGCTGGAGGACCGGATCGCCGCCGACCTCGCGCTCGGCCGTCACGCCGAGCTGTGCTCGGAGCTGAACGCCCTCGTCGCGGACCATCCGCTCCGGGAAGGGTTGCGGGGAAGGCTCATGCTCGCCCTCTACCGCTCGGGGCGGCAGGCGGAGGCGCTCGAGACGTATGCCGAGTTCCGCGACCTGCTCCATGAACGATTCGGTCTCGAGCCTGGACCGGATCTGCGCGAACAACAGCGCGCGATCCTCAACCACGATCCAGTGCTCGCCCCACCTGCGGCCGCCCGTGCGCGCCTTCCCCTCCCTGCCGGACGCTTCATCGGCCGGCGTGGTGAGCTCGCCGAAGCGGAGGAGCTCATCCAGGGTGGCGCGCGGCTCGTCACAGTCACCGGCCCGCCCGGCGTTGGCAAGACGCGCTTCGCCCTCGAGCTTGCCAACGACCTGGCCGCCGAATACGCCGACGGAGTCGACTTCGTCAGCTTCACCCACGTGCACGACGCCTCCGGCATCTCCGCGGCGATCGCCGCCACGCTCCGGCTGGACGTGCGTCCTGAGCAGACGCTCCTCGATCAGATCGCGGCGGCCCTCCGGGAGCGCGAGCTCCTCATCGTCCTCAACGACTTCGCCCACGGGAGGGACGGCGGCACCCTCCTCGAGGCCCTCCTGGCAAGCGCACCGCGGCTCCGACTGCTGGTGACGAGCCGGGAGCCACTCAGGCTCGCACTCGAGCACGAGTACCGTCTCGACCCGCTTCCCGAGATCGAGGCGATGATGCTTCTCGCCGAGCGCGCCCAGGAGGTCAAGCCCGACTTTCAGCTCACACTCGAGAACGACGCGACCGTGGCCGAGATCTGCCGCAGGCTCGACAATCTCCCGCTGGCACTCGAGCTCGCGGCCACCTGCTTGCGGGCTTTCTCGCCCGAAGCGGTCCTCGCGCGGCTCGACGACAGCCTCTCGCTCCTCACGTCACGCGACCACGAGTTCCGTGTCACGCCTGGGCACCGCACGCTTCGCGAGGCACTCGGACGCAGCTATGACGGCTTGACGGATCAGGAGCGGCGGGTTCTTCGGGAGGTTTCGGCCTTCCGGGAGGGTTTCGACGAGGCAGCTGCCCGGGATGCTTGCGGGGCCACGAGCGAGGTGCTCAACGCGCTGGTCGCGAAGAGCCTCCTTATGCGTACGGGGGAGAACGGAACGCAGCGGTTTCGACTCCTCGAGGTGGTCCGCGCATACGCGGGCGAGCGCCTGCGCCAGGACGAGCAAGCTCAGTCGGGGCGAGAGCCCACCCCCGTCTGACGGCAACCTTCAGGGACACTTCAGCGCCGCCTGCGACCATGGGCGGCGCGAGCGGCGGAGGAGCATGACGTTGCACTACAACAAGGAACCACGGCGCGTTCTTCTCATGGGAGAGGACGGACTCTCGTTACGCGTTCTCGGCTCACTTCTCGCCGAGCACGGCTTCGAGATCGTCGGAGAAGCCGTGACGGAGCATGCGGCTCTGGAGCTGCTCGGAGAACGCTCTCCGGACGTGGCCGTTCTCGATCTGCCCCGGAACGGCGGAACCACTCGCGCCGCGCGGGCACTCTTCGAGTGTTCGCCCACCGTGCAGATCGTGGTACTGACGAGCGGAGATCCGGTGCAGCTGATCGTGGACGCACTGCTCGCCGGCGCCTGCAGCCACCTTCCCAAGGAGTCTCCCGCCGAGCGACTGGCCGGCGCTGTCCGGATGGCGGCCGACGGGGAAGCGTGCATCTCCGCCGCCGCCGCCGCTGAGCTGCTCGCCCGGCTTCGCGCGGCGCCGCGCACCTGGGAACCATTCCCGCCCTCGACGCGCGAGCTCCAGATCGTCCGCCTGACCGCCAGGGAGCGTGAGGTCCCGGAGATCGCGCGCGAGCTGACGCTGAGTGAGCGCCTGGTCAGGAAGCACCTCTGCAACATGCTCCGAAAGCTGCAGCTCGCCGAGCGGGTGGCCGACGCGGTGAGAGCAACTCCCCAGGTTCCCATTGCGGGATACTCTCAACCTTAGCCTTAGGCTCTAAAGCCTCAGGTTTTAATCCGTAGCTCTAGATCTAGAAGCGCCGCGGGATCTGTTGGAGCCGCTCGGACATCGTCTTCATCCGCCGGGCCAGCGCGAGCAGATCCTCCCGCGGCGGGTCCCGGATGACACCCTTGCTCTCGTCGACGACCGCGGCCAGCTCGGACGACAGCTCCCGAAGGCGGGCAGACAAGTCACGAACGCGGCGCTCGGCGTCCTCGATCTCCACGGGCAGCAGGTTAGACGCGAGACAGCAAGCACCACTCAGATGATCGAGAGCGCTTGCGACGAGCGACGGTCCGTGTCGCGTTCAGGAAGGGCTCGCCGTCCGATCCGATCGGACGGCCCCGGACGACGCCCGCCACGGCACCGGAGCGTAATCGACGCTCCTTCCACGTCTGGCAGGATGATTTCCTCGCCATGGTGGATCCCAACGCCGCAGTCCCAAGCACCGAGGTCGACGTTCGCGCCGTGGCCGAACCGCACGGGCTCGGAGCGCGCGAGATCGCCGCTCTGACCGTCTTCGTCGACCGAGTCCGGACGGATCAAGGCAGCCGCGTCATGCCGAAGTGGCGCATTCACGCGGTGGAGAGGCTCGCTGAGTCGCTCGATGCAGTCGAGCTCGAGCAGGTTGGCCGGGCGAAGCATGCGGCGGAGATCGGGAACGGCGCCGGCTTTCCTGGCCTTGCGGTCGCCGCAGCTCGACCCGATGCACGCTTCACGCTGATCGGGCAGGACGGGAGACGATGAGTCGCTCGCGGTCCCGTAACCAAAAGAGAGAGCGAGCGCCGGACAAGGGTCTTCCAAGACTCGAGCGCAACATGTCCGCGTGCGAGGCGCGGATTGCGAAGGTCTCGGCGCGGATCGACCAGCTCAAACAGACGCGGGCGGGCGCATCGAAGCCACAGCTTGCACAACTTGATCCCCGCCTCCAACAGCTCGAAAAGCAGCGAGTGGCCCTGGCCGAACAGCTCGAGTTGCAAAAGTCTCTCTTGTCCACGCGGGAGCAGGAGCGCGCCCGCTTGCTGACTACGTACGAGCGCGAAGACAAGCTGGGCACCAACGAGGAAGCCCGCCGGCTCATGGCAGAGCATCCGCCGGTGCTCGACGATCTCCAGTCGGAGCTCGTTGCTCGCCTCAGAACGGACGGGATAGCCGAAATCGAGTTCGCCCGGCTGTTCTCGACCGATCTCTGGAAGGACGTCACCGAAGAGGCGACCACATTCGGGCGCGAGGCAGAGCGCAGGCTAACGGGCAGCCCTGAAAAGACCACGCCGAAAGAGCTCGCCCATCGACGATACGACAAGGACGCTGAACTGCCCCTCGACGATCCGTGGCTGCGGATAGCGGTCTCGTCAAGGTTGCTCGACGTCGTCGATGCTTACCTCGGGATGTGGGGCAAGCTCACCCACTGCAATCAGGTGTACGAGGCTGCACCTCCCGAGGACACCGAGTCCTGGGAGAACTGGCATCGGGACGCACAAGACAAACGCCTGGTGAGAGTGGTCCTGCATCTCTCCGACGTCCAGGCAGGCACCGACCAGTTGGAGTACGTGCCGGGGAGTACCGGCGAGGGGCCGTACGCGGCGCTGTGGCCGTGGGCGCCGGGAAGACGCCGCGTTGCACCCGCGACCGAGTTCGCCGAACTCGTGCCAGACTCGGCCATTCGTACGCTGAGCCCACGCGCGGGCACGATCGTCCTCTGGAACGCGAGCGGCTTGCACCGCGAGGTCGCGACGGCTCGAGGCCCTCAGATTCTGTGGAAGTGCAGCTACAGCTCGCCGGCATCGTTCACAAACCGGAAGTTCCGCGTGCAGCTTCCGGAGCCGTGCGATCTGTCCGAGGCCGCGCGCTTCGCCGTGAGTTAGAGGTCTTCCCCGGAGTCGACTTGCGTCTCTCGCTCGAACCCGTCCGGGCTCGGTGCGGTTACCTCGGCCCAGGCCGATCAGCGTTCTCAAGGCCTCTCCGCTGCGTATGAGACACGCGGACCGCTAGTACGTATGTCGCTCGCTGGGTCGTGCGGCGAGCTATCCGCGGGAGTGACGTGACCGGCTGCAGTTCGTCCGCAGCACGGATCCTCGGCACGATCGCGAAGTGAGTATGCGTTTCAACGAGCCCTCCCGCTCCTATGAGCTCTGCTACCGCGCGCGAGCCCTGGCCGAGGTGAAGCACGACCGGAGCTCCGTCTGCGAGGAGGCGGGCGGCCTGGGCTGGATCCACCCTCTCGTCGATCCACACGAGCCCAGGGTCCTCTGACGGCGCTTCGTCCCGCAGGAGCGCGTCGAGCATGTCCCCTCGGCTGGTGGCTCCGCCGGGGAGAAGGCACACGCGATCGGAGAGATTGTTGGCCGCGAGGTTGAGCCGGAGTACGTCACACGCATCCGGCTCAGGCTCGTAGGCGATGCCGCGCGAGAATTGATGCCAGCAGATTGCCGCCACCGTCCCGACTCCAGCGCCCGCGCCGAGGTCGAAGAACGTCTTGCCGCGTGCGGCGGGTCCGAGGCCGAGGTCGTCGAGAGCCGATACGGCCGCCTCGAGAGCACTCAGCCGCACGTCCGTCCGTCGAACGAAGACCGGAAGCTCAGGCGAGTTACGCGCCGTCCGGACGATGAAGGTCGCGCCGCCGATCACGGCTGCCACAAACGCGCCGAACGGCCTGACCTGTTTGACGAAGTCCCGCCGCTCTCGCGGTGTCACCTCGTCGGGAGGCCGCAGAGCGGGCTGATCCCTCCCGTGCTCCGGAGGCGGTGTTCGTTCCTGCCTTCTCTCGGCTGTTCGTTGCGCCCTTTGAAGTCTCGAGACGCCGGCATGCGTAGGCGTGGCCTTGGGTTCGCGAACAAGAAGGAGGTCGGTGAAGCGCTGGCTCTCACGCAAGTCCTCGAACTCCCCGCCGAGTGTTGCAACCGGCTCGAGGTCGAAGCCGAGCTCCCGCTTTGCGCGGATGCGGCGAAGGCTGACGAAGTGCGTGTAGTACTCATTCGCTGCCCGCTGGATGGGCTCGAGGCCACCATGCCGCGCGAGCGCAACCGGGTCGAGTTCCATGACGGCGGGTACGCCGCGCTCGCTTAGACAGGTCGCACCGCTCAGAACATGCCCCTCGTGGCCCTCGACGTCCATCCACAGGAGTCCGACTTTGCTCGGATCCATCGTCCGATTGCGCGCAAGGGCGTCGACCGTCGTCTGAGGGACGGAGATCGGCCTGCCGGCACTCTCCATGTAGGGCGTTACACCGCCGCGCGTGACGACCTCATGCAACCCGGAGTGCTCCGGGTGTGCCACGAAATCGCACATGCCCTCCGAGTTGCCGATCGCGGCCGGGCACACGACGACACTGCGCTCAACCTTGTTCGCTACGAGGTTCAGCCTCAGCAACGAGAGGTTCTCCGGCTCTGGCTCGCACGCAACGGCGAACGTGAACCCATAGTCGCAGAGGGCGGCAATGGTGGTCGTCCCGATGTTCGCTCCCACGTCGACGAAGGTGCCCTCCAATTCGGCTCCGTAGAGGAAGGCAAGGATGCGCAGCGTGCGTCCGAGCAGCTCAACGTCGCGGCGGCCAGCCGTCAGGAAGAGCGATCGACCCGGACCACGGTCTCGGCTCGAGAAGAAATATCTGCTCCCTTCGGCATCGACGCCGAGGAGTGGGGTGAGTTCCGCCGCGCTCGCGAATAAGGAGGCGCGGATCGCTCGAGTCTCATCTTCGCCGCCAGCCATGCCAGGATATTTGCCGATTTAGCCCATGGCGAAGCCGCATGCAGAAACTCGAGCATCTCATGGGAAGATAGAGACCCGTGCCGCGCAAGGCCCCTACTCGAAAGAGCACGCCCGCCGTGCGCGAGCGCACTGACGTAGCGTGATGGAGCGGGGAAAAGACCAAGACGAGCGCAAGCCACTCGTCGTCTTCATCCACATCCCGAAGACCGCAGGGACGACGTTCGGATCGGTCCTGCGCGCGACCTATCCGCCCGGCGAGGTTCTAGCGCTCGGAAACATTTTCAAGGGCGCGGGAGGTTTCGACGCCCGCAGGGCTGCGCGGCTTCCGCTGTTGGTCAAGGACCTGAGCCAGCAGGCGGCGGTCCTGGGAGGACACGTTCCGTTCGGCATTCGGCGCTACCTGCCGGACGAGACCCGGTACGTCACGCTCTTGCGGGAACCGATCGAACGGACGCTCTCGCAGTACTACAGCATGCTCGGCCTCGGCAGCAAGTGGAAGAGGAACCCGCTTCCGAAGGACGCAGCGCTCGAGGACGTCCTGGCCGAGCGTGACGTGATCTTCGACAACCTGCAGACGCGGATGCTTTCGGACGAGTTCGACCCCGCCGCGACCGTCACCGACGAGATGCTGGAACAGGCGAAGCGGAATCTCGGCGACGTATTCCTCGCCTTCGGCCTGTCGGAACGGTTTGACGAGTCCCTCGTCCTGATCATGCGCAGGCTCGGGCTGGCTCAGGCAACGTACGTCCGGCAACGGGTCAGCGACCGCCCGCGCGGCAACGAAGTGCCAGCCGATGTCAAGAGCTCGGCCGAGCGGGCGAACCGTTTCGACATCGAGCTGCATCGCTGGGCAGCGGAACAGTTCGATCGAATCATCGCCGACCAGGACACAGGCTTCGAGGTTGCCCTCGCCTCTCACCGGCTCGAGACGATTCGAGGTCTACTGGAGGGGACCGGCACAATCGTCCGCGAGCTCGACGAGCAACTGCGCCGGCTCGAGGCCAAATCCGGCTAGGAAGCGCACGCGGAAAGAGCTCGAGCACGCCTTGGGTCCTGCCGGAGGAACGGTCGTTCAAGGCGAGAAGTAGGACGGTCGGATGAGCTCTGGAACCGAGAGCGGTCGCCGCGCGGGATTGACCGCCGTCGCCGGCCGGATCCCACGCGAACCCGCCCGTCGAATCGTCATTGCGAGCCTCGCGATCGTCCTGCTTCTGGCAACTACCCTCGGCGTCACCATCTGGCGATACGAGAGCGCACTCGACCAGTACCAGCACAACGCGCTCGGCGCACGGGATGACGCGGAGCAGGTCCAGCGAGCGATCGCCGCGTTCTGGCAGGAGCAGGCGGCGATCTTCAGCTACGTCACGGAGACGAGCGACGAGACTCTCGCCCGCCTCGACCGGGCCCGCGTCGAGTTCCTCGCGAGCCTGAGCAGCGTGCACACGCAGACGGATCTCGAGCGCACGAAGAAGGGCGAGGCCATTGCCGCAAACCAGGCATCGATCTCCAATTTCCTCGAAAACGTCAAGCCGGCTCTCACCGGGCAAGCGGGCGGACCAAGCCTGGTGAAGGCGCTCGAGCAGCAGAACGCGTTCAGCAACAGCGTCATTCCGCCGCTGAACGAGCTGGCGGCGATTCAGACTGCCCAGGCCGACCAGGCCGTCTCCGAGGCGAAGTCTGCGGGCAACGAGGCGCTCATCGCCGGGCTGATCGCCGGGACCCTCGGCCTGCTGGGCGCCGTCGGCTTCACGATCTATGCCTTCCGCCTGATCGGCCAGGTGGCCGACCGCGAGGCACGGCTGAAGAGCGCGGTGGGATCGCTATCGGACCGCGAGCACAATCTCGAGGACCTCCTCGAGCACGTACGGGCGACGACAAGCGTTCTGTCGGACGTCGTGCAGGACTTGCGGAACGCCGCGCGAGAAACGGTCTCCGCCACGAGCGAGCAGTCGTCGGCCGTCGCGGAAAGCTCGGCGACGATCGAGGAGCTGGCCGCAACCGCGACGTCGCTCTCGGACAACATGCGGCGCGTCTCCGAGGTAGCCGAGCGAACCGGGGAAACGATGCAGGACATGCGCGCGAAAGTCGAGGCAATTGCGGAACGGACTCTCTCGCTCGGTGAGCGCTCGCAGAAGATCGGCGAGATCCTCGAGCTCATCAACGAGCTGGCCGAGCAGACGAACCTCCTCGCGCTCAACGCCGCGATCGAGGCCGCGCGCGCCGGAGATGCGGGCCGTGGCTTCGCGGTGGTCGCGAGCGAGGTACGCAAGCTGGCCGAGCGCTCCATCCGCTCGACGGATTCGATCCGCGAGATCGTCGCCGGCGTCCAGGACGAGACCAACGCGACGATCATGGCTACCGAGCAGGGCACGCGCCAGGCGCACGAGGTCGGCGAGCTGATGAGCTCGACGGTCGAGATGCTGGAGGAATCCATCCTGGCGACGCAGCAGCAGAAATCCGCCGCCGACCAGGTCGCCGCGGCGATGGTGCAGGTTCGGGAGGCCGCCGACCGTCTCGCCGCCGAGCAGGCCGAGCGCGTGGTCACGGCCGAACGCGTGGACGAGCTCGTGGCCGAGCTCGAGCGCACGCTCGCCGGCTACGAGACGGAAGGTCAGCCGGTCGTGCAGGAAGAACGGACATGAGCGTTCACGTCCGCTTCCGCGTGGGCGACGAGAGCTTCGCCCTGCCGGTTGGCCAGGTGCTCGAGGTCGCAGACGTCGGGCCGCTGGCGCCCGTGCACGGCGCTCCGCCGGCGGTCCTCGGCGTCCGCAACCTGCGCGGGCACGTGCTGCCCGTCATCGACCTCGCGGTGGTCCTCGGTACCGCACACGCACGTCCCGGCGCCCGGCTCGTCATCGCCGAGGACGCAGGGCGGCGGGCAGGACTCGCCATCGATCAAGTGACGGACGTGGCCGAACTGCCGGGGCCGATGCACGAGGCCGACTCGCCGTTCATCGCCGGCTCGACTCTGGTTCAGGACGAGCTCGTAGGCATCGTCGACCTCGAAGGCGTCTTCGCCGCTGTCGAGGGAGGCACATGACCGAGGGTCGCCCCGACTTCCTCGAGATCTTCCGGGACGAGGCAACCGGGCGTCTCGATCACATGGTCGACACGCTGCTGGCGCTCGAGGCCGGGCGCGCGGCGCCCGACGCAGTCGACTCTCTCTTTCGCGACGCTCATACGATCAAAGGAGCGGCCGGGATGCTCGGGCTCGAGGAGATCCAGGTGCTCGCACATGCTGTCGAGGATGTCCTCGACAGCGTCCGCGACGGCGGTGACTTCCCCACGGAGCTGATCGACCCGCTGCTGCGCGCCGCCGACTCGCTCCGCCGGCACGTCGTCGGCGGCGGCGAGAGGGACGCCGACCTGCTGGAGGAGCTCGCCGCCAGCCGCCACCGAGATCGGCCGCCCCGCCCCGCTCCCTCCTCCACTCCCCGAGCTGCTCGTGCCCCAAGTCAAGCGCCGCTCCATCCGCGTTCCGGCCGAGAAGCTCGACCGGCTGCTCGACCTGGTGGGGGAGACGGTGCTGCACCGGCGGCGGCTGGAACATGCGATCGGGGACGAGCGGCTGCAGGAGGCCGAGTCGCTGTCGGACGAGCTGGACGTCGGCGCCCGCCTGCTCGGCGAGCTTCAGGAAACGGCGATCGAGATGCGGACCCTTCCTCTGTCCTCCATCACGGGGCCGTTCCCGCACGCCGTGCGCAACATCGCCGCCGCCAGGGGGACCGAGGTGGAGCTGGTCGTCACCGGCACCGAGACCGAGCTCGACCGCGTCATCCTCGAAGGCATCGCGGAGCCGATCGTCCATATCTTGCGGAACTCGGTCGCGCACGGTGTTGGGACGCCGGCGGAGCGCGAGCGCGCCGGCAAGAGCCGGCAGGGCCGCGTCGAGCTAAAGGCGGAGCAGCGCGGGGGGATGGTCGCGATCGTCATCTCCGACGACGGCCAGGGTCTGCCCCCGGAGGTTTTCGGCGCGGCCGCCGAGACGGGCGAGACGCTCGTCGACCTGCTCACCACGCCAGGATTCTCGACCGCGCGTGAGGTGAGCGAGCTCTCCGGTCGCGGGGTCGGGCTCGACGCCGTCAAGACGGCGGTCGAGTCGTTCAGCGGGAGCATGAGCATCGAGAGCGTTCCCGGCCACGGGACGACCACGACACTCCTTCTTCCACTGACACTGGCGCTGCTGGACGTGCTCCTGGTCGAGCGCGAAGGGCAGGTCTTCGGCCTGCCGCTGCCGGCCGTGGAGGAGGTCGTCGCGGTGGACAGCACCCTCTGGCTTGCCGGCCGGCCCAGCATCGAGCTGCGCGGCCTGGCGGTGCCGGTCTTCGACCTGGCCGCCCTGATCGGGTCGTCCGGCGCCCAACCCGCCCGGCACGCTCCGGCGATGATCATCTCGGCTTCCGGCCGCCGGATCGCCGCCGTCTGCGACCTTCTGATCGGGGAAGAAGAGGTCGTGGTCAAGTCCCTCGGTCCGCTCCTGGCCCAGGTCCGCGGCTACCTGGGCGCGTCCATCCTCGGAGACGGGCGGATCGCCCTGCTGCTCGACCCCGCGACGCTCGTCCGCGGCCCCCGCGTCACGCACGGGCCGCCTGCTCCCGCGGCCGAACCGGTCCCTGCCGCCGAACCCCACCCGAAGGTCCTGGTCGTGGAAGACTCGTTCACCGTGCGCGAGCTCCAGCGCAGCATCCTCGAGGCGGCGGGCTACCGCGTCGTGACCGCCCGCGACGCCCGCGACGCGCTGCGCTGCCTGGACGAGGAAGCCGGCATCGGCCTCGTCGTCACGGACATCGAGATGCCGGAAGTCGACGGCATCGAGCTCATCCGTGCCATCCGGGCAGACGAGCGCCACGCCGAGCTTCCCGTGATCATCGTCACCACGAGGGGCGAAGAGGAAGACCGCCGCGCGGGCCTGGAGGCCGGCGCGGACGCGTACATGGCCAAGCGCAGCTTCGACCAGCAGGCGCTGCTCGACACCATCGGGCAGCTCGTCGGTTCTTGAGCCGGGCCCCGGGAGGCGCGCCGCGGCGCGTCCTCATCTGCGACGACTCGCCCACGTACGCGCAGGGGCTCCGGCGCGTGCTCGAGGAGGGTGATGAGATCGAGGTCGTCGGTGTCTTCCCCACGGCCGAGGAGGCGATCGCGGCCCTGCGGCGGCTGACTCCGGACCTCGTGACGATGGACCTCGAGCTTCCCGGGATGTCGGGGCTCGAGGCAGTGGAGCAGGTCATGGCCACCGACCCGACCCCGATCCTGGTGCTCTCGGCGCACGTGGGGCCTCGCTCGGCCAACGCCGCCGCGGCGCTCGCCGCCGGTGCGCTGGACGCGATGCACAAGGAGTCGATCGACCTCCGCGACCCGGCAGGCGCCGACGCGGCCGCCCTGCGCCGTCGCGTGCAGGTCCTGAGCGGCATCCGGGTCATCCGCCATCCGCGCGCCAGGCTGGCCGGGCGGCTCGACGACACGGCTCCGGCCGAGCGCGCCGCCTCGGTCATCGGCGTCTGCGCGTCCACGGGCGGCCCGCAGGCGCTCGCCGCGATTCTGCAGACGCTTCCGGAGACGTTCGCGATCCCGATCCTGGTCGTCCAGCACATCGCCGCCGGCTTCACCGCAGGGCTCGTGCGCTGGCTGGCGGACAGCATCCCGCTGCCCGTGCGAGCGGCCGAGCACGGGATACGACCTCGCACCGGCGTCTGGGTCGCGCCCGAGGACGCCGATCTGCTTCTTGGCCCGACGGGCACGCTCGTGCTCGACGACTCGACCGCACCCGGCCCCCATCGCCCCTCGGCGGACGCGCTGCTGACGAGCCTGGCGGCGAATGCCCGCCGGGACGCGGTTGCAGTCGTGCTGACCGGGATGGGACGAGACGGAGCCGAAGGCGTGCAGGCGGTGCGCGCCGCGGGCGGCCTGACGATCGCGCAGGACGAGGCGACGTCCACCGTGTTCGGAATGCCCAGGGCGGCAATCGAACGCGGCGCGGAGCTCGTCCTGCCCCTGGACGGGATCGCGAGACACCTGCGACGGCTTCGGCCCGCTCGACCCGCATGACCGACCTCGACCACGTCGCGGAGCTCGTGCGCCGCGAGTGCGGCGTGTCGCTGCGCGAGTCCCAGCGCCGCGCCCTGGAATCGGCGATCGAGCGCGTCGCGCCGGGCGAGGGCCCGACGGGATTTCTCCGGCTCGCAGGCGAGCCCCTCGCCGGGCCGAGGCTCGTCCAGCGGCTCGTGGACGAGATCACGGTGCAGGAGACCTCGTTCCTACGCGATCCACTCGAGCTCGAGACCATCGACTGGCTGCGTCTGACCGAGGCGGGCAGCGCGCGGATCTGGGTGGCCGGTTGCGCGACCGGCGAGGAGGCGTACTCGCTCGTGCTGCTCGCCGCGGAGAGCCTGGGCACGGCCGAGCCGCCCGTCGACGTGCTCGCGACCGACGTCTCGGAGACGGCGCTCGAGGCCGCTCGGCAGGCCCGCTACCGCGACAGGTCGGTCACCGGGCTGAGCCAGCGGTTGCGCGAGAGGTATTTCACCGAAGAAGACGCGCTGTGGAGCCCCATGCAGGTCCTCCGCCGGCCGGTCCGCTTCGCCCGCCACAACCTCGTCCGCGATCCCGCTCCGCCGCTCGGCGAGGGCCGGTTCGACCTCATCACCTGCCGGAACGTTCTCATCTACTTCGACCAGCCGACCGTCGACGCGGTCATCGCGTCCCTCGAGCGGGCGCTCGAGCCGGACGGGGTGCTCTTGCTGGGCGCGGCGGACGCGCTGCAGGGCGCCGCTCGGCGCCTCGAGGAGGCCGCGCCCTCACAGCGGCCGCCGGTGCGCGAGTCGCCACGCACGCTCGAAGAGCTCCTGGCGAGGGCTTTGACGGCTGCGGACGACGGACGCCATGCGGAGGCGCTCGAGGCCACCGCCGAGCTGCTTGCGCAGAATCCGCTCGATGCGGATGCCTACTTCGTCCAAGGGCTCGTCCAGCTCGCCGCCGGTGCGAGATCGGAGGCGGTCGTCTCCCTCCGCCGCGCGCTATACATCGACCCGCGCTTCAGCCTCGCCTCCTTCACACTCGGCCGCGCCTACGACGAGCTCGGCGAGCCGGGCGACGCCAGGCGCGCCTACGAGCAGACGCTGAGGACCCTGGATCCCGAAGACGACCGGCAAGACGCGCTTCTGCGGCAAGTCGATCTCGGCGACATCGCCGCGGCCTGCCGTGCCAGAATCGCCGCCCTCGCCGAGAAGTAGTGAGAATGAGCACCATGAGTGGAAAGACCGTCCTCGTGATCGACGATAGTGAGACCGTCCGCGCGACGGTCAGCGACCGGCTCGAGCGCGGCGGGTACACGGTGGCGAGCGCCCCTGACGGCCGCGAGGGGCTTCGGCGACTGTACGAGGTCAAGCCCGACGTGGTGTTGCTGGACGTCGTGATGCCGGAGCTGGACGGCTGGCGGACGCTCGAGCTGATACGAGACGTCTCGGACGTGCCGGTGATCATGCTGACGTCACGAGACAGCGAGTTGGAGCGGGTGCGCGGGCTGCGCAGCGGCGCGGACGACTACGTGGGCAAGCCGTTCAGCCCGGCCGAGCTCTCGGCGCGGATAGAGGCGGTGCTCCGGCGCGCGGGCGAGAAGACGGTCGCGAAGGGGCTGTACGACGACGGCACCGTCTGCATCGACTTCGCCGCGCGCTCCGTGACGGTGCGCGACGAGACGGTGTCCTTGACGCCCCTCGAGTTCCGGCTGCTGGCGGCGCTGACGGAGCACACGGGTCAGGTCCTTTCGCGCCAGGAGCTGATCGAGCTCGTCTGGGGCCGTACGCACGAATCGAGCAGCGATCCCGTGAAGATCTACATCGGGTACCTGCGCAAGAAGATCGAGGAGGATCCGGGCTCGCCCAGGCTCGTCGAGACGGTTCGCGGCTTCGGTTACCGGTACGTCAGGCCGGAATAAAGACCGTCAGGTCGGCTCGCCCGGGGCCGGCTCCTGCCCCTGCCCGGTTCGGGATTTACGCGGTTTGCCTTCCCGACTCTTCTGCTGGGTCTTCCGATCGGCTCGCTCCGCCCGAACCGCAGCCCGCTTCGTCTCCCGCTCCTCGCGCGCCGCCCTCGAGGCCGCCTTCCGGTCCCTCTTCCCCGCCTTGTGTTCCTCGCCTGCGGCCGTGACGGCGATGCTCAGCTGCCGCAACTCCTCCCCCTCCGCCGCCAGCTCCTCGGGGCTCGGCGACTCACTGTCGAAACGCTCGCGGGCGAACCGGTACAGCTCGGCATCGAGCTGGTTGTGCTCGGCTATGAGCCCTCGCAGCTCGTCCGACGTCTCCTCGACCTGCGGACGCGTGTGGTTGACGTGTCGGAGGTGGTAGGGCATCAGGCCGATACCGAGCTTGCGGCCGAGCAGGACGATCGAGTCGTCCAGGCGCTCTTGGATGCCGACGAACCAGAACGACGCGACTTTCTCCTTCGCCCGGTCGAGCGCGTCCGGGGGTAGCTCGCCGAAGATCGTCTCGCCTCCCCAGAGAAACCGGATCATGTGATTGTCGTAAATCGGGACCCTCCTCGCGAGGCCCGCCTCGAGCGAGAAGTCGGTCTCGTCATCGAGCGTAACCGGCTCCTCTCCTCTCTCCTCACTGTCGCGCGCGAGCGACTCTCCCCAGACCGTCTTCAACTTGCGCTCGCCGGCCCGAGCGTGGAAGTGGTAATGGGAGAGAACCCGGTCGACGGGGTCCCGGAGGACCGTCATGTACCGGGTGTCGGCGGGGAGATAGCGCAGATAGAGACCGAGTGGGGCGTGGTCGCCGAGCGCCTTCCAGTCGCCCGGATCGGCTCCCAGCCGCTCGATGGATTCCCGTGTCCTCTCGGGGCCCTTCCGGAAATTCCCGACGCCCCGCAATCTCGAGTAGTTCTTCGAGATCGCGCTCGACATGGTCCCGCCGCCGGTTCGCGGGATGTGGACGAAGGCAAGCAGCGGATTCCCCGCGGCGATCGCGGGGTCAGGACGCTGTTCGCTCGGTTGGGTCGAGGCAACGGCCACGGCCGCGCAGACTAGCAAGGCACAACGAGCGTGAGAACCCCCTTCGACGCGGCTTCGGCGCTCGGGCGGCGGAGCCTATTTCGTCGAGCTCGGCTTGTTGCCGTGCTGGATCGTGTAGACGGTCGCCTTCGTGCCCGGCCCGTAGCCGAAGAGCCTGATGCGCACCGAGGCGGGCTTGGTGTGGTCGGCGATCGGGAAGAAGATCCGGCCGTAGACACCGCGGTCGGGCTCGAGAACGACCTTGCCGAGCCCGTATCGCGAGTGCAGGGCCTTCGAGACCTGGCCCTTCGTGTTGGTGATGGAGGTGACGAGGAACGGCGTGCCCGTGTAGGTGCCCGGTCCCATATTCCGGAGCCCCAGCCTGATCCCCGTAATGTGGTATCCGTCCGGCGGCTTCACGGCGAACTTCGTGTCCGCGAGCTCCCCCTCGCCGCCGTACAGGACGGCCTTCACCGTTGTGCCGCGATGCGAGACGGTCCTCCGGTCCCCGCCGCCCGGGAGGGGGTCGGCCGTGCCGAGCTTGGTCTCGGTGGTCAGCTTCTTTCCGATCGCCGCGCCCGCCCCGTGCTTGATCGTGAAGACCACGGGCTTGCCGGCGGCCCCGAAGGGGCGGAAGCGGAATGTGCTCGGCGTCGTCTTGTCCTCGATCTCGAAGAAGATGCGGCCGTAGATGCCCTGTCCTTCCTTGAGGGCGAGCTTGCCGATCCCTCGTCCCGGTGCCGGGCGCGCCGCCGATACCTGGCCCTTTTCGTTCGTGATCGTTGCATTGAGGCTCGGGTTGGCGCGGTAGAGGCCGCCCTGCATGTTCCGCAGCCCGAGCTTGATCGCCACTATGTGGTGGCCGGGGCGGGCCTTGCGGATGACCTGATCCGGCTCGATGTCGCCAGAACTGCCGTAGAGAACGGCCTTCAGCGTTGTCCCGCCCTGTTGGACGAGTCTGCGGGTGCCTCCGTCTGGGAGTGGTTTCGCCGAGGGGCTCGTTCCCTGTTTCTGCCCATGGGTGATCGGGAGAACGGCGAGCTTTCCCTTCGTACCGAACGGCCGAAAGCGGAACGAACTGAGGCTGGTGTTGTCGGGAAGCTCGAAGAAGAGGCGACCGTAGGCCGTCTCGTCCTTCTGGAGCTCGATCTGCCCGAGACCGGTCCCCTTGACCGCGCGAGAGAGGTCGCCCTTGTCGTTCTTGATCGCGGCACTGACCGCGGGGTCGAGGCTGTAGAGCCGCTTGCCAAGGTTTCTGAGCCCGACCTTGACCGCGATGAAGTGGTTGCCGGCATGCGGTTTCGCCGGCACCTTGTCATCGGGGACCTCACCGGAGCTGCCGTAGACGACCGCCGTGATAACGGCGCCCGGCTGGGTGCCGCGCAAAATCTTGCGGGTGCCGCCGGCCGGAAGCGGCTTCGTCGACTTGGTCGTGTCCTTGCTCTCCCCATGCGAGATCCTGAAGAGCACCGGCTTGCTCGCAGTCCCGAAGGGCCTGAAGGTGAACGAGCGCAACCTGCTGTTGTCCGCGACCTCGAAGAAGAGTCTCCCGAGCACGAACTGGCTTGGCTTCAGGGTGACTTCCTTGAAGCCGCGCTTGCCGACATCGAGTGCTTTGGAGATGTCACCGTTGTCGCTCGCGACCGACGCGGTCAGCGACGGGTCACCGGTGAACGGCTTCGTTCCGAAGTTCCTCAGGCCGAGCTTGACCCCGACGAAGTGCTGTCCCGACTTCGGGGTGAGGTCGAACCTCGGGTTCTTGACCTCACCGGAGCCGCCGTAGACAACGGCCTTGAGCGTCACGCCCTCGTGAGCGCCCGTGCCGTGGATCATCCGGCTCGTGCCTCCGGGCGGAAGCGAAGTCCGCGGTGGGCTCTTGCCCTGGTCCGACGACTTGCCGCCCGCACAACCAGCCACGGCGAGAAGCGCCGCCGTCGCCACTCCGAAGACGATGGCCCGTCGACAGCTCGAGGTCAGGAGGCCGCGGCCTTTCGACATCGGGGCGGATTGTAGGGACTATCCGCGCAAATCAGCCGCCGAACCTTTGACTCCGTTGGCCGGCGGCACAGGCCCACGAACGAATCGCCTACAATCCGTCGCCTGAGGACGAGGAGGGGTTTGAACGGGGAGCAAACAACGGCCGAGCCCGACACGGCTGCGGCGACGCGCGGCGCGAGCACGCGGCGCGTAGCCGGACGGCGCTCCTCCAAGGGGAGCCGTGCGACAGCGTCCCGCCGCGGCCCGCTCACCGTGTTCATCCACATCCCCAAGACTGCCGGGACGACGTTGATCAGCGTCCTCCGGGGCAACTTCCCGGCCGGAGGCGTGCGGTCGCTCGGAAACGTGTTCCACGGCGCCGGAGGCGTCGACCCCGGACCCGTCGTGAAGATGCGCGTGTCGGGGCCTGTAGTCACGCGTGACATCCACCTGCTCGGCGGGCACCTGCCTTTCGGCATCTACCAGTACCTGCCCAGCGACTCCCGGTACATCACGTTCCTGCGCGACCCGGTCGAGCGCACTCTGTCGCACTACTACCGCGCTCGCTCAGTGCGCAAGAGGGACCCGATTCCCGAGGACATGAGCTTCGAGGAGGTGCTCGGTGGAGGCGACTACCTCTACGACAACCTTCAGACCCGGATGCTCTCGGACGATCCGGAGCCGTTCGGAGACGTCACCCAGGAGATGCTCGAGGAGGCCAAGGAGAACCTGAGCGAGCGCTTTATCGCTTTCGGCCTCGCCGACCGCTTCGACGAGTCGCTCGTCCTGCTCAAACGGAGCCTCGGGCTGAACAGCATCCTCTACGTCAGCCAGCGCATGACTACGAACCGCCCGCGGACGCAGGAGTCGAAGGAGGACCTCAGGCCGGTCGCGGAGCGCTTCAACGCCTACGACATCGAGTTGTACCGTTGGGCCTCCGAGCAGTTCGACCGGATGGTCGCCGACCAGGACGCCGACTTCGCCGTCGAGCTCGCGGCCCTGAAAACCGCGGTCTCCGGTGGGCGGGTCACGGAGAGCCCTCCGGCTGCCTCGAAGCTCAGCCGAAGCCAGATGTGGGAGGAGCTCGTTCGTGCCCGCGCCGGCCTGCTCGGATGGGAGTACCAGGTCGCGAAGGCAAGCGAACCCGATCAGAACCTGCTCGAAGAGCTCCATACGCTGCTGAAGCAGGCGAACGAGAACATCCTGCAGCTGCAGGAACGGAGCGAGGCGGTGGGGTCGCGGGCCGGTCCGGCCGGGTCGGAGCTTGGAACGCAGGTCGAAGACGTCGAAGACGAGGCTGAGAACGGGACTGGGCGGGAGCGGCGGAAGAAACGCGCACGAGCGCCGGAACGCCTCGAGCAGCTGCACGGGCAGATCGAGGAGCTCGAGCAGGCGATCGGAGACCAGCCCGAGAACACGCGTGACGTGCACGTCGTCCGCGAGCTCGAGCGCCTGCGCGCGCTCGCAGCGGAGGTCGAGCAGGAGAGCACTGGCACTTCACGGGCACGTGCTTCCACCGACGTCGCCTCCACCAAGGCCGAACGGCGGCAGACACCGGCCCAGAGGGCTGCGCGAATCGCCACGCTGGAGAAGACCCGTGACAGTGCCGCCGAGGGGCTTGCCCGGGCACAGGAACGGCTGGACGAGATTCGCGCCCAGATCGAGGAGCTGGACGCAACGAACACCGCGGAGGGCGAGACTCCCGCAGGAGCTACCGCGGGGGCAGCCGTTCGGCAGGAAGCGCGTATTCAACGGTTGCGCGACCTCGCCGCGACGAAGGAGAAGCGCATCGAGACTCAGAAAGTCCGGCAGTCCGAGCTCGAGCGCCGGTTGAGCGCCCTCGTCGATGAGACAGCCTCGAGCGGCGGCGACGGCGAAATAGGGGAGGCCGTTCCAGACGCACCGGCGGCGCGTGAGCCCGTCTAGCGCGGCGGCGAAAACCTGATGTTCAGCACGTCGCCGTCCCGTACGACATAGGTCTTTCCCTCGAGGCGCTGTAGCCCACGCCGGGCCGCCTCCGCCCGCGAGCCGCTCTCCACGAACCCGTCCCAGGGGATGACCTCGCAGCGGATGAAGCCTCGCGCGATGTCGGTGTGGATCTGCTCCGCAGCATCGAGGGCGGTCTGGCCGCGCTCGAGCGTCCACGCCCTTGCCTCGGTGTCGCCGGCGGTGAAGTACGAGATCAGGTCCAGCTGCTCGAACAGCTCGAGCAGGACGCGGGCGAGGGCCGGCGGGCCATCGCGGAACTCAGCCGCCTCATCCGCCGGCATTGACGCGAGCTCGAGCTCGAGCTTGGCGTCGATCCCGGAGGGGCCGTTCTCGACCACGATCAGCGGCTTCGACGTGAGTGGCTCCAGCGCCTCCGGGACGCCGCCGGGCAGCTCGCGGAGCGGACGATCCTCGGCCAGCAGATCCAACGCCGCCTCCAGCCGCTCGACCTCATCCCGCAGCGTTGGATCGCCGGACTTCGCCTCCTTGCGCACACGCTCGAGCCGCCGCTCGACGTGGTCCTGGTCGGCCACGAGCAGCTCGAGGTGAAGCGAGCCGAGGTCGGCCGCCGGATCGGAGCCGCCGGAGAAAGCGTCGACCACCGCGATCAGCGCATCGGCGCGACGAAGCGTCCCCAACTGTGCCGCGCTCGTCCCGGCCGCATCGAGCACGCGCAGCGCGGCCGGCGTGACCTTGGCCGACTCCTCGATGCGCGCGACCCGGTCGAGGCGCTCGTCTGGGATCTGCGCCATCCCCAGGTTCGGCTTGCCGGTCCCCAGCTGCGGCTCGACGCCGGTCAGTGCCTGGAAGAGAGTGGTCTTCCCGGAGCCGGGAAGGCCGACGATGCCTACCTCCATGCGGGCGGCCTCGCCTAGGCGTTGCCGAAGCCGACGCGGCTGTCGCGCGCGAACCGCTTCACGTAGACCACGCGCTTCAGCGCCACGGTGTAGTGGCCGTCCTCCGCATCGAGCCGGAACGACTCGGTGCTGCCCGACTCCAAGGCGCGCTCGAGCGCGTCGGCGACCTCGCCGGAAACGAGGACGCCGATCGCGGCGCCACCCTCGAAGGCGACCTCTATGCGCGTGCGGTCCTCAACCACGGCTGACCAGCTCCACGAGCACCCCGTCCGTGCTTTCGGGATGGACAAAGGCGACTTGCATTCCGTACAGCCCCTTCCGGGGCGCCGGGTCGATCAGCTCGCCGCCGGCGGCCGCCACGTCGTGCAGCGCGGCTGGAAGATCCCCCACCTCGAGCGCGAGGTGGTGCATGCCGGGCCCGCGCTTCGACAGGAAACGCCCCACGGGCGTGTCCTCCCCGAGCGCTGCGAGCAGCTCGACTCGGCCGTCGCCGAGCCGCATCGCGGCAGCCTCGACGCCCTGCTCGGGAAGCGTGTCGCGGTGCTCGAGCGAGGCGCCGAACAGGCGCTCGTAGGTGAAGACGGCACCGTCGAGATCGGCGACGGCGACGCCGACGTGGTGGACTCCACGGGGCTCCATCGAGGGCGATCCTAGACTAGAGACGTGACCCTGCCGCCGCACTTCCGGCCCGAGCGCGTCGGAGAGGTGTGGAGGGTCGACTACGAGGAGCGAGCGAGCAACGCGGAAGCCTGGGCCCGCAAGGAGGGGATCCGACCGGTCACGGAGGACCGGTTCCGCGTCTGCCTCGTCGCCGTCGACATCCAGAACACGTTCTGCACACCCGGTTTCGAGCTCTTCGTGCCCGGCGCAGTCGAGGACAGCAGGCGGCTGTGCGAGTTCGTCTACCGCAACCTCGGGTCGATCACGGAGATCGTCCCGACGCTGGACACGCACCAGGCGATCCAGATCTTTCACGCTGCGTTCCTTGTCGACGCTGACGGCAACCGTCCCGCGCCGTACACGCTGATCTCGGCCGAGGACGTCGCGAGCGGCCGCTGGCGGATCGACCCGGACCTGGGCGTCGATCCCGGCTACCTCATGGGCTACACGCGGACGCTCGAGGCGGGTGGCCGCTACCGGCTGACCGTCTGGCCCTATCACGCCATGCTGGGCGGGATCGGCCATGCGCTCGTCTCGTCGGTGGAGGAGGCGTTCTTCTTCCACGCGATCGCGCGCCGCGCGAGACCCGAGTTCGAGATCAAGGGGTTCAATCCGCTGACCGAGCACTACTCGGTGCTCGGGCCGGAGGTGATGGGCGAGAAGAACGAGGCGCTGATCGGACGGCTGCTCGTCGCCTTCGACGCGGTCGTCTTCGCCGGCCAGGCGAAGAGCCACTGCGTCGCGTGGACGATCGACGACCTGCTGAGCCACCCCGACGCGGAGGAGCAGGAGCTGGCGCGCCGCATGTACTTGCTCGAGGACTGCACGTCCCCCGTCGTGGTGCCGGGGGTCGTCGACTACACGGAGGAGGCGGACGCCGCGGTGCGGCGCTTCCGCGAGGCCGGGATGCACGTAGTCCGCTCGACCGACCCGATTGAGAGTTGGCCAGGCCTAGAGCCTCTGGCGCGCTCACATTAAACCCTCAAGAGGCCAATAGCTCGCCCGGACAGTTTCCGCATAACGGCGCGGTTTTGGCACAACCGGGGTCTGACCCCGGTATTCAGGTTTCCATTCATGCAGCGTCCCTAGCCCCGATCAACGAGCGTGTACACGGCCTGCGCTGCGTCCTCGTAACTCGTTCAGCTGGAGGGCTCGGCCCGAACTCGACCGCTGGGTAACCGCCAGGGACCTCACGACCGGTCCGGCCGTCGATGGTGCCTGGGACCAGCTCCCGAGCGCTCACATTAAACCCTCAAGAGGCCAATAGCTCGCCGGGACAGTTTCCGCATAACGGCGCGGTTTTGGCACAACCGGGGTCTGACCCCGGTATTCAGGTTTCTATGCTGCACGTAGTCCGCTCGAGCGACCCGACTCAGAGATGACCCGGGGCTAGAGGACACGCTTGCCGCCGGCGAGCACGAGTAGCGGCTGACCGAGCACGGAGAGACTCTTGCGAGGATCGCCGCGGACGACGACGACATCCGCGGGTGCGCCGGCTCGAACCGTCCCGAGGTTCTCGCCGAGCTCCTTCCCAGCCTCGCCGGTGCCGGCCGCGAGCACCTGCGTCGAAGTCAAGCCCGCCTGAGCCATCAGCTTCAGCTCACGTACGTCGATGCCCGGCGGGACAAGCGAGAAGTCGGTGCCGTACAGAAGCCTCCCGCCGGCCTGCACAAAGGAGCGCACATTCGCGACTTTGAAGGGGCAGTTCTTCTCGACGTCCATCGTTCCCACCATCGGAACGTCGCGCTCTGCGAAGTCGCGCATCAGCTCGGGAGCAGGCGCGCCGCACGGACTGTGCGCGAGCTCGTCCACGCCGCCGTTGAGGGCCTCGCGCGCTTCGGTCGGGTCGCTCACGTGAGCGGTCACGATTCGGCCCCGCGCATGTGCGGCCGCGACGAGCGCCCTGACCTCGTCGAGGCTGAGCGTGGGCCAGGTGCCGGGACCGGTCTCGATCGCGATCTTGATGACGTCCGCGCCGTGGTCGACGAGGGTGTTCACAACCTGCGCAGGGCTCGCGGTGCTCGTCACGTCGATCTGGATGTCCCCGCCCCAGTACACGGCCGGGTAGCCGCCCGGCACGCTCACGATCGGTCCCGCCGAGCGGACGCGCTGCCAGCCCGGCCTGTCCGGATACGGGGGAAGGCCGAGAAGCGGCTCGCCGAGGTTCCGGATCGTCGTCACGCCCAGCTTCAGAGACGCTCGGCTCTCAGTGTGCACGTGCAGGTCGATGAAGCCAGGCAGCAGGGTCGCGTTCTTGAACGCGATCACCTTCTTCGCGCGTGCCTTCAGCGTCGCGCGCGAACCGACGGCGACCACCTTTCCGCCGGCCACCAGGACTGAGTTCGCGCTCAGCATCCGCTCCCCGTCGAAGACGCGGCTGCCGACGATGAGCGTGCCGGTCCTGTTCGGTGCGGCCGCGGCCGAGCAAGCGGCGATCGCCGCCACGGCGAAAACGAGGGCGCTACGCACGAGGACGCCTGACGATCATCCTCTTCGCCTTCGCGCGCACCGCCTCGAAGCCGTGTGCCCGGAACAGCTCGAGGTGGCCCATGTAGTCGTCGCGCTTGAAGCGGTGCGGATAGGCCTCGATCGCTTGCGCGCCGTTTGCAAACGCATGGTCGACAGCTGCCGCCAGCAGCGCCTCATTCACCCCTGAGCCGCGCGCGTCGCGATCCACCGTGAAGCAGACGATCGACCACACGCCCTCCTCCTCCTCATCCGGGCGGTACTGCGGGGAGCGGAGCAGGGCCTCGTGTGACTCGCGCGGAGCGATGGAGATCCACCCAACCGGGTCGCCGTCCGCGTAGGCGACCAGGCCGGGCTCCCTGCCGGCGCGCACGATCTTCCCCATCGCCCGCTTCTTCGGCTCGCCGTGCCCCACCGAGCGGTCGCGCCAGTACATGCACCAACAGCCGAACGCGGGCGCGTTCTGCCGGCCGCCGCGCGGGCCGCGCCGCTCGAACAGCTCGACGAAGTCCGCCCAGCGCTCCGGCGTGAGCGGGTGGACGTCCAGGCTCACCCGACGAGCTCGAGCCGCGGGTTCGGCCGGAAGCGGCGGCCGACCTTGGCCGAGGGGCGGCCGTCCGTCAGGACGATGTCGGCAGTGAAGTCGTTTTCGCCCCGGATGAGGGTGGAACCAACGCCGTAGGAGTCCACCGGGACGCCCGCACGCTCGAACGATCCGATCCGCTCGACGTCGAACCCGCCCGAGACGACGATCTTGACGCGCTCGAAGCCGTCCACGTCGAGGGCCTCCCGGACCTTGCGGACGAGGCGCTCGTTCACACCGCGTGGGTCGAAATCGCCCAGCTCGTCCCAGAGGGAGCGGTCGACGAGCTGGCGGGAGGTGTCCAGCCGCACGCCCCACAGCTGCGGGCCGAGAGCGCGGGCTACCTCCAGGGAGGTCCGCACCGAGTCGTTCTCGAAGTCCACGAGCACGACGATGTTCTGGTCAGGATCGGCGTGCTCGGCGAACTTCGTCGCCGCGAGCACCGTGTTCCCTCCGTAGGCCGAGATGAGCGCATGCGGAACGGTTCCGAAGCCGCGCCCGCCCCACCACGAGGCCTGTGCGTCGGTGGAGACGCCGATCGCGCCCGCCACGTGCGCCGCGTACCCGTCCCCTGTCTGAACGCGATGATGGTCGTGGCGGGCGGGGAAGAAGAGGATCGGCTTGCCGTTCGCCGCCTCGACGACCCGCCGCACATTGGTCGAGATCAGCGTCCGGCGGGCGAGGACGCCGAGGTAGGTCGTCTCGAGATGCGCAAAGAGCGTGTAGTCCCCCTCGATCGTCATCACCGTCTCCCACGGCGAGATCCGGTCGCCGTCGTACAGCGCGTGCACGGTCAGCTCGTCCCAGTCGTCGCAGCAGAGCTCGAGGATCGCGATGGCCTCGTCCATACCGCCGAGCACCGCCTCGTGCTTCTGGAAGACCTGCATGACGACCCGCGGATGCCGACCGTCGGCGAGCAGCGTCCCGCGCGCGAAGTTGAAGTAGACGTCGCTGTAGTAGCCCTCCCGCATCTTGTCGACGGGGAGCTCGAAGATCTCTGGGGGAAGCCGCTTAGCGCGTGTCCGCTGCATGCTCCAGGCGGAGGCACTCGCGCAGAGCCGCCTCGGCCACCTCGAGCTGCTGGGGAGTCGGCTCGGACGTCGCGAGCCGGTGCTGGAGCTCGTGCCCGGGCTTCGCGAGCGCACGCGAGACGGTCGCGTCAGGGTGCCTGAGCATCCAGCCGAAGATCTCGGTGGACGCGGCGAGCGCGCCGACGCCGGCGACCGAGCGCGCGAAGCCGCGGAGATGGATCGGGGCGCGCGCGGCGAGGAGGTTTCCGATCGCGGTCGTCACCAGCAGCGGGCCGACGAGATGCGACCCGCAGCGCTCGTGCTCCTTCCCGCGTTCCTCGCCGTGCTCATACGTGCCGATCGAGATGTGCTCGGCGCCGTGGTACGAGGAGAGCTCCGAGCTGCGCAGCGCGAGGACGGCGGGAGCGAGGGCGACCAGCCCGCTCAGCACCTCGCGCATCCCGGCGCCCAGCCGGCTCGAGTTGCGGATCAGCCGCACCGCGAGAGCGCTGACGCCCATCGACGCGGCCACCGTCGGCAGCTCGAACGGAAGCTTCGCCTGCGGAAGCCGGCGCTTCATCGCCGGCAGGACGGCGAACGCCTCCAGCAGGCGCGCGGGCCCGCGCAGGAGCGGCTGCTCTATGTCCGCGGCGCGAATCGACTTGTACGCCGACTCGACGCGCAGCTCCCCGTCCGGCAGGCGTGCCGCAACCGCCCACGCCGTCGGGCCGTGTACCAGCACGCCGTTCGCGAGCGCCATGCCGCCGAGGCGGAGCTTCTCATCACTCATGCTCCGAGGATACTCAGCAGGAGCGCCTATCCGTAGTCCGAGGACGACGTCGTCGTATCGGACGTCGGCTTCGTGCTCGAAGAGAGCACGCCTGTCATGCCTCGCGCGCGGTGGTACTTGCAGTAGAACGTCAGCGTGCCGGACTTGGGCACCGTCACGGTCACCTCGGCGTTCTCGCCGGGCTCGACGTCCTTGCTGACGCTCTGCTGGTCGAGCGTAAAGTTGTGCTCCACGGATCCCGTGTTCGTCAGCGCGATCGTGATCTTCTTGCCCGCTGCGCCAACGACCTGCCCCGGCGTGAAGTAGTAGTCGTTCATGCCGACCTCGGTCTTGCCGGAGCCCGACCCGGAGCTCGAGCCACCACCGCCGCACGCCGCCGCTCCGAGCGCCACGGCAACCAGCACCGACCCGAGTGCAATCCAGCGCATACGCGAGAGCATACGACAGACCGGCGACATCGGATTCAGCCCGTGCCGATCGCCACGGCGGCATGGCGGAGGAAGTCGAGGCCGAGCTCGATGTCCTCCAACGCGATCCGCTCGTCGGCGGAATGGATGAGCCGGGCCGCGAGCTCCGCGTCCATCGTGCGCATCGGGAAGAAACCGTACGCGACCGTCCCGAACTTCTGGCGCACCCAGTGGCTGTCGGTGAACCCGGCGACACAGATCGGGACTGCTTTCGCCCCCGGCTCCGAGGTCTCCACCCAGGAGCTGACCGCGTCCCACAGCGGCGTCTTGAGCGCAGAGCGGGTGCCCCCGTAGGGAACGCCCCAGGTGAGGTCGTAGTCGCCGTCGCCGAGCGTCGCGCGAATGAGCGGCTCGGCGTCCTGCGGCGTCTGCCCGGGAAGCAGGCGGCAGTCGACCGTGATCTCGCACGTGCCCGGAATGACGTTTCGCTTGTCGGAGGCCCTGATCATCGTGGGAGACACGGTCATCGAAAGGAGGGGCTCGACCATCTCGGTGACGCCGGAATGGAGCTCGTGCGCGAGCTCGACGACCTGGTCGATCGGCGGGACGGTCCCGAGGATCGTCTGCAGCAGCGCCTGGACCTCCGGCCCCATCTCCGGCTCCGCGCGGAAGTCGCCCAGCCGCTCGATGAGCGGCGCGGCCTTGACGAGCGCGTTGTCGGCGATCCCCGGCATGGAGCCGTGCCCGCTCCGGCCGCGGACCTCGATCGTGAACGGCGCCGACATCTTCTCCGCGGTCGAGCAGAAGTAGTAGGGCGTCCCGGCGATCTCGATCCGGTCACCGGCTCCTTCGTTCACCGAGTACTCGGCCTCGACCGCCTCGGGATGCGCCTCGACCAGCCACGGCATGCCGAACTGGTCGCCCTCACCGACCTCCTCGTCGGCGGCCGCGACGAAGATCAGGTCGCCCGCGGGCTCGAAGCCCTCCCGCGCGAGCGACGCCATGGCGACGGCGCTCGCCGCCACCTGTCCCTTCATGTCGAGCGCGCCACGACCCCACAGATGCCCATCCTTGATCTCGCCGGACCAGGGATCGACCGACCACTCTGCGGGATCGGCCAGGACCGTGTCCGTATGGGACATGAGCAAGAGGCGCGGCCCGCCGCGGCGTCCGGGGATGCGCGCCACGAGGTTGGCCCGCTCCGGCACCTTTCCGTACAGCTCGCAGCGCACGCCATTGTCCTCCAGGTACTCGCGCAGAAGCTCGGCCGCCCGCGTCTCGTTGCCCGGCGGATTGACGGTGTCGACCTGGACGAGCCGCTGGAGGAGGTCGGCGACCTCGCTCACTTCTTCGTCCCGAACACGAGCAGGTAGGAACGCGGAACGCGGAGCACGTCGCCCTCTCGATAGCGCTCGCAGTACTCGATGTAAGCGGTGCGAAACGCCTTGCGGCGATCCGGGTCGAGCTCTTCGACGCGCGCCTTGAACGGCGGGGAGGACTGCGACCACAGGTCCCACATCGTCGCGGAGGAGTCGCCTTCGAGGAACCACACGTCCCGTTCGATCTCGAGCTCGAACCGCTGAGAGAGGTTCCCTTCAACGTGTGCTCGCTTTCCCCACTCGAACGGAAGCCGCCCTTCAGGAGTGTCGAGACCGAAGGATCGGTAGAGCTCGCCCAGCTCCGGGTTCGGCTCCCAGGAGGTGAAGCCGATCCGGTCGCGGCAGACGCGCGCGAGCTCGTGCGCCGCCGCCTTGTGGTCGGGAGCGAAGATGAAGCCGAAGCACGAGCTCACGATGTCGAACGAGTCGTCCTCGTAGCGAAGCGCCTGGCACGTCGCCGAGCTCGAACTCGACGTCGGGCGCCTTGGCGCGAGCGCGGTCGAGCATGCCCGGTGCAATGTCCACGCCGGTCACCTGGGCGCCCGCGGCGGCAGCCCGAATCGCCACGCCGCCGGTGCCGGTGGCGACGTCGAGCCAGCGCTCGCCGGGCAGCGGTGCGAGCCTCGAGACCAGCTGGTCGTGGATCGGCGCAAACCGCTGCGCCAGCTCCTCGTACTCCGCCAGGCTCCAGAGCTCGGCGGGTGTGCTCAGTCGTGCTCCTTCGCCAGCGTCGTGAGCTCGTTGCGAGCGCGCCAGAGCTCTGGATACATCTCGTGCTTGATCAGCTTGCCGAGGAGCTCGACCGGCGTCCCCTGCGTGCCGACGACCTCGTCCCCGATCACGCGCGCGACCACCTTGTAGTGGCGCGCGCGCCAGACCGCGACCCGCTCGTCCCACTCGATCAGCAGCTCGGCGAGCTGGTACAGCTGCTCGAACTCGCGCCCGCGCTGGTACAGCTCGACGATCGAGAGGCCTTCGGCTCGACGCAGCTTGTGGAAGGCCTCTCCAAGGCTCGGCGAGACGCGGCGGATGTTCCGGAAGCCGGGCGAGTCGAAGCCGCTGCCGTGGCCCAGGACGGGACGGATGTAGCGCGTGTACTCCCACGGCGACATCTGCTCGAGCATGTCCAGGAGCGAGTTGACGATCCGCATGCATTCGACGGAGCGGCGGAGCAGGCGGATGGCCGCATCCGTTTGCCCCTCCTCCAGCAGCCGCGTCGCCTCCTCCACCTCCGTCCAGCCGAGCTTCAACCACAGCTCCGAGGACTGGTGGACGGTCTGGAAGAGCAGCTCGTCGCGGTGCGCCCACTGCTCCGGCGTCTTCTGCAGCGAGAGCAGCTCGTCGGTGCGCAGGTAGCGCTCGTAGTCGGAGGGCGCGTCGCCCTCGAGGACAGGCTCGGAGTAGTCCTCTTCGACCGTCATCGCGGCGGTTGGAACAGGTACAGCTCGTACCCATCCGGGTCGCGAACGCGAACGGCGGCGCCCCAGTCCTCGCGCATCCTCTCCTCCACTTCGACGCCGGCCGCTCGCAGGCGCGCGATTGCCTCGTCGACGTCCTCGACCTCGAGGTTCAGGTGGATGGTCCCGGAGGAGAGCTCCCCGATTCCTTCGTGCGCGTGGTGGAGAGCGAAGCGGGTCCCGCCGAGCCTGGCCTCCCGCCAGTCGTCGTCTCCCTCGAGCGGGATGCCGAGCAGATCGCGGTAGAACGCGGCCGAGCGCTCCATGTCGCTGACGTACAGATAGACGACGTTGACGTTCCGTACTAGCGGCGCAGCGGTCGTAGCCATCGCTCGGAGCATACTTTTCCAGGACATGAGCGACCTCTTCGCCGATGCTGCGCGGGAGCGGCTCCCCGAGGTCGCGCCGCTCGCCTTGCGGCTGCGGCCGCGCACGCTCGACGACTTCGTCGGGCAGCAGCACGTCCTCGGCGCCCATTCGGCGCTGCGCCTGGCGATCGAGGCCGACCGCGTCCGCTCGATGATCCTGTACGGCCCGCCCGGAACAGGCAAGACTACGCTTGCGCGCATCGTCGCCGAGCAGACGGGCGCGGAGTTCGAGGAGCTGTCGGCGGTATCTGCTTCGGTGGCTGACGTGCGCGGGGTGATGACCCGCGCCCGCGACCGGCTCGGCGGGAGCGGCGAGCGCACCATCCTCTTCCTCGACGAGATCCACCGCTTCAACAAGGCGCAGCAGGACGCGCTCCTGCCGGCGGTCGAGGAGGGGCTCATCACCCTGATCGGCTCGACCACCGAGAACCCGTACTTCGAGGTCAACGCCGCGCTTCTGAGCCGCTCGCAGGTGTACGAGCTGGAGCCGCTGACGCAGGACGACCTGACCGTCATCGTCCAGCGCGGCGCTGCCGAGCTCGGGATCGAGCTCGAGGAGCCGCTCGTCGCGCGCATCGCGGAGCGCGCCGGCGGCGACGCCCGTACTGCGCTCAACATCCTCGAGCTCGCGGCGCAGACCGCCGAGGCGGAGGGAACCGCCGTCACGGAGCAGCAGGTCGAGGACGCATCCCGCAAGCGACCGCTCGTCTACGACAAGACCGGGGACGCGCACTACGACTTCATCTCGGCGTTCATCAAGTCGCTGCGCGGGTCCGACCCGGATGCGTCGGTGTACTACCTCGCCGCCATGCTCGAGTCGGGCGAGGACGCCCGCTTCATCGCGCGGCGGATGATCGTGCTCGCCTCGGAGGACATCGGCAACGCCGACCCGCGGGCGCTCCTGGTGGCGGTCGCGGCGGCGCAGGCCGTGGAGCATGTCGGGCTCCCCGAGGCCAGGCTGAACCTCGCCCAGGCCGCGATCTACCTCGCGCGTGCGCCCAAGTCGAACGCAAGCTACAAAGCCCTCGGCGCGGCCACGCGGGACGTCCGCGAGCGCGGCAACCTGAAACCGCCGCGGGCGCTGCAGAGCGCCGGGCATCCGCTGGCCAAGAAGCGACTCGGCAAGGGCCAGGGCTACGTCAACCCGCACGACGACCCTGCCGGCTTCGAGGTGGACTACCTGCCGGACGAGCTGAAGGGGACGACCTACTTCGAGCCCAGCGGCTCGGGCGAAGAGGGTTAGTCCGAGCCCTGACGGATGCGCTTCGCCGCCATCCTTCCGAACGGCGACCCGAGAGCCTCGTACGCCGCAGCTGCCTTCTCGAAGTCGTACTCGACGCGGCGAAGCTCGAAGGAGCGGCCGCCGTGCCAGAGCGCGTACGCCGCACTGACGTCCCCGTCCAGTGGCATCCCGACGCTGCCTGGGTTGACGAGGTACGTGCCGGACGGCCCCTCCCGCTGGAACTGCTGGTGGCTGTGTCCGAAGACGATCGTGCGGTTGTAGATGCCGGCCAGCAGCCCGAGGTCCTTCGGGCCCGGCTCGGGGGCAAAGCTGTCGTCGTCGCGCAGCGGCGAGCCGTGCACGTACAGGACGCCGTCGTGCTCGGCCTGCGCCTGTAGCGAGTAGAGCCAGCCCTCGTCGTTGCCGAAGCCCGGGTCGTAGTTCTCCAGCTCCTGCGCGACGTCCGGCCGGTCCCAGGGAAGCTCCCTCACCCAGCGCTCCCCATTCCCGCGAATCCACGTCGTGCTGGGAAGCGTCTGCAGCAGCGCAATCGTCTCCTGCGGCCACGGCGACCATGCCCCGTAGTCGCCGCCGAGGAACCAGTGATCGGCGCCGGCCTCGCTCGCGTCCGCAAGCACGGCCTCCAGTGCGGGCAGGTTCCCATGGATGTCATAGAGAGCTGCGAGCATCTAGTGCGCCGTATCCGCCGGGCGGTGCACCCTTGTAGGCTGACAGAGGTGAAGATCGTCTGCCTCCTCAAGCAGGTTCCCGAGCCGACCGCCATCGAGTTCGAGGAGGAGACGAAGACCCTCAAGCGCGAGGGCGTCCCGCTCATCCTCAACCCTTTCGACCGCGGCGCGGTCGCTGCGGCGGTGCGGCTGCGCAAGCAGGCAGGCGGCGAGGTCGTCGCGATGACGATGGGCCCGCCCCAGGCCGAGGACGCCCTGCGCGAGGCGCTGGGGATCGGCGCCGACCGCGCGATCCTCCTCTCGGACAAGGTCTTCGCGGTCGCGGACACACTCGGCACCTCGCGCACGCTCGCGCTCGCGCTGCGGAAGGAAGGCTTCGACCTCGTTCTGTGCGGCCGGAAGACCGTCGACTCGGAGACCTGGCAGGTTCCCCCGGAGGTGGCCGCCTTCCTCGAGGTGCCGCACCTCACGAATGCGGCATCGCTCGAGGAGGGGCTGCGCGTCGTGCGCGAGACCGACACGGGCGAGGCGACGTTCGAGCTGCCGCTGCCTGCGGTGGTCTCGGTCGGGGAGGCCGTGACCGACGAGACCGGCGCCGGGGACGGCGCCATCGAGACCTGGACCGCGAGCGACCTCGTGGACGACGTCCAGGAGGACGACAAGCGCTTCGGCCAGACCGGCTCTCCGACGCGCGTGCTTGCAGTGCGCGACGTGACGCCGGAACGGGCAGGCCTCTTCCACACGGATGCCGGAGAAGCGCGCGCCGCGATCGAGGCGCTCCTCGCCGAGCGCCCGCCGCCCGAGACGTCCTGGGACAAGCCCGACAACATCGCCGAGAAGCCGGCCGCTCACTACGACTCGTGGACGCTGGTCGAGCTCGACCGCGGACAGCCGACGCGCCACTCGCTCGAGCTGCTCGCCCGGGGCCGCGCGCTCGCCGGCAAGCTCGGCGGGCGCAACGTCGCACTCGTGCTGGGGCACGAGATCGGCGAGGTTGCGCAGGAGCTGGGCCGCCGCGGGGCCGAGGTCGTCGTAGTCGTCGACGACGAGCAGCTCGGCTCGTATCAGCCGGAAATCTGGGCGGGCGCTCTCGGCCAGGTGGTGGAGCGCGAACGCCCCCACGTCCTGCTCATCCCCGCCAGTGCGTTCGGGCGCGATCTCGGGCCACGCGTCGCCGGCGACCTGGAGCTCGGCATGACGGGGGATTGCGTCGCGGTGGACATCGCCAAGGCTGGGCGCCTGCTGCAAACGAAGCCCGCTTATGGAGGCAACATCGTCTCGGTGATCATGGGGCGAACGACGCCGCAGTTTGCGACCGTGCGGGCGCGAATGTACGAACCGCTGGAACCGCGCGACGAAGGGGCCGAGGTTCGCTCGTTCGAGCTGGAGGGCCTGCCGGCCCCGAGCGCCCGGCTCGTGGAACAGCGACACGACGATCGGACCGGGCTCGACCTCGACGCGGCGGACGTGGTCGTCTTCGCCGGGCCGCATGCGAACCTCGAAGAGCTCGACGGCGTCGCGGTCGGCGGCTCCCATCCGGACCTGCCGCCGCACCGGCAGATCGGCCTCTACGGCCGGCCGGTTGCGCCGCGCCTCCTGATCGGCGTCGGCCTCGAAGGAACGCCGGAGGAGCTGGACGGCTTCGTGAAGGCGGCGGTCGTAGCGGCGGTCGGCTCCGAGCCCGCCGGGTGGGCGGACGTCACCTTCGCCGGCGACTGGCGCGAGCTTCTTTCGAGCTCCACTTCTGCCTCTTAGAGACAACTGGCCCGTTAATACAAGGGGTCTGACCCCGGTTTAAGTTGTTACAGAATTGTCGCGCCCAGGGCACTCGCGACCAGCTCCACAGCCAGCTCCGCCGTCGCATTCTCGCGGTCGAGGATCGGGTTGACCTCGACCACCTCGAGCGACCCGGCGATACCCGACTCCGCCACGAGCTCCATCGCGAGGTGCGCCTCACGGTAGGAGAGCCCTCCGCGCACGGGTGTCCCTACTCCCGGCGCTATCTCCGGATCGAGCGCGTCGAGATCGAGGCTGACGTGGACGAACCCGGGGCCCGCGATCCGCTCCAGCGACTCGCGGATGGCGCGTTCCATCCCGATCCTGTCGATCTCGCTCATCGTGAAGACGCGCACGCCGAGCCCATCGAGCAGCCGGCGCTCGCCGTCGTCCAGCTGGCGGACGCCCACGATCGCCACCCGCTCCGGATCGGCGGACGGAAGCGGCCACGCGTCGCTCTCGAACTCCGGGCCCGCGAGCCCGAGCGCCGCGGCCAGCGGCATCCCGTGGACGTTGCCGCTCGGGGTGGTCTGGGGACGGTTCAGGTCGCCGTGCGCGTCGATCCAGAGGACGCCCCCGGGCCCACTCCGGGCCGCGAGGCCGCCGAGCGTCCCGAGCGCGACCGAGTGGTCGCCGCCCAGCACGAGCGGCAGGCAGCCCTGCTCGACCGCACGGGAGACGAGCCCGGCGACCTGCTCGCACGCGGCGATGATCTCGGGCAGGAAGCGCACGCGCGCGTCCCCCACCGTCGACGCCTCGGCCACCGCCGTCTGGACGTTGCCCCAGTCGGTGACCGAGCGGCCGAGCGCCGACAGACGGGCCTCCAGCCCCGCGTAGCGGATCGCCGAGGGGCCCATGTCCACACCGCGCCGGCCGGCGCCGAGGTCGAGGGCCGCGCCGATGACGGCAACGGGCCGGCTCACGTCCATCCCAGGTCGCGGCCGAGCAGCTCGTACAGGCGCCGGTTCTGCTCCGCGAACTTCTCCTTCAGCCGGGCGCGCGTCGCGGGGCTCAGGTCGTCGTATTCCCGCGCATAGACACGTGGATACTCGCCGAGGTCGTGCGCAGGAGCCCGCACGTGCTCGAGGACGCGCGCGTAGATCTCACGCGGCCGCTTCGTCAAGTCCTCGGTCGGGATGACGAGCAGCTGCTCCTCCGGGAAGACCTCCAGCCAGCGCTCGAGCTGCTCGGCGTAGCGCCCGCGGGCGAGGTAGGTGTAGTTCCACCACGCGTGGCTGAAGTACTCCGGATCGGCCAGCATGCGGTCGAGCTCGCCGTCCATGCGCTCGTCCTCGGCCGCGACGGCCTGCTCGAACGAAAGCGGCTCGCGTCCGAGCGCCACCTCGTGCTGATAGTGGGAGTACGCCCTGCCGACCGGCTCGCGCACGAGCGCTACAAGGCGCGCATCCGGGATGAGCTCGCGCACGCGTTGCGGGGCCTGCGGATGGAAGAGGTAGCCCGGCGTCGCTTCGAGCACGACCGACGCGCCGCGAGCCCGTGGAAAGTTTCCGCGATACCAGCGTCGTCCCTTCGCATACCGGCGGTCGAAGTAGTTGACCTCCTTCCAGACCGGCCCGACGACGGCTGGATGGTCGCGCAGCCAGGCGTAGAGCGCGGTCGTCCCGGCTTTCTGCGCCCCGATGATCAGCGCCGTCGGAAGCGGACGCAGCGACGCGGTCGCCGTCCCGTACGCCCAGATCGCCGTCCGCGGGAGCGCACGCACGGGCTCGGGGAGCTTCGGGATCAGCTCTGCGATCTGCGTCGGCACGGCCTCTCCAACCTATCCTCTTCCCTATGAAGAGCTGGACGCGGGTTCTGATCGGGGCCGTGTTCGGCGTCGCCTGCGTCGCTGTCGTGACCGCGGTCATCTTCGGGCTGCGGGAGGTCGCCCCCGTCCTCAGCCTGGGCGTCCTCTACCTCTTCGCCGTGCTGCCCGTGGCCGTCCTCTTCGGCCTGACCTACGCGGTGGGCGTGTCGGTGCTGAGCATGCTCGCCTTCAACTGGTTCTTCCTCCCGCCCGCACACACGCTGTCACTGCACGACTCCGAGAACTGGGTCGCGCTCGCCGTGTACCTCTTGACGGCGATCGTCGTGAGCGAGCTCGCGGCACGGGCACGCCGGCGTGCCGCGGACGCCGAGCAGCGGGAACGGGAGGCAAGCGTGCTCGCCCGTGCCTCGGCTGCGCTGCTGCAGGCGGAAGACATCCCAAGCCAGATCGCGGTCATCGCCGACGACGCGGCCCGCGCCCTGGGAGTGGCCGGAGGGAGGATCGAGCTCGACTCCCGCCGCCGGCCGAGCCCGAACGAGTCGGCCCTTGACCTCCAGGCCGGAAGTAGGCACGTCGGAAGGCTCTTCCTTCCCGCCGGCGCAGCCATCGACCCGGGGACGGCGGCGCGGCTCCTGCCGGCGCTGGCCTCGCTCCTCGCCGTGGCCCTCGACCGCGAGCGGCTCCGAGCCAAGGCGCTCGAGGCGGAGACGTTCAGACGGAGCGACGCGGCCAAGACCGCAGTCCTCCGCTCGGTCAGCCACGACCTGCGCTCGCCGCTCACAGCGATCCGCGCGGCCGCGGAGAGCCTCCAGACGCTGGAGTTGACGAAAACCGAACGCGAGGAGCTCCTGGAGTCGATGCGGATCGAGACGAAGCGTCTCGACCGGCTGGTCGGGAACCTGCTCGACCTGTCGCTGCTCGAGGCGGGCGGTGCGCGTCCCGACGCCGCTCTCTGGACGCTGGACGATCTGGTCGTGCGCTCGCTGGACATGGTTGGGCGCGAGTCCGACCGGGTGGCCGTCTCGCTGCCTCCGCACCCGCTCGTCGTCCAGGTCGATGCCGGCCAGATCGAGCGAGTGCTGGCCAACGTGATCGAGAACGCCATCCGGTTCTCGCCCACCGAGCCGATCCGGCTCTCCGCCGAGCTCCACGGGCGAGAAGTCGTCGTACGCGTGACGGACGGGGGCCCGGGCATCCCCGCGAGCGACCTCGACCGCGTCTTCGAGCCGTTCTCGCGAGGACGGAGCGGCGGGAGCGGGCTGGGCCTGGCCATCGTCCGCGGCTTCACGGAGGTGAACGGCGGCCGGGTGTGGGTCGATCCCCCGGGCGAAGGAGGCACCACGATCGCGATCTCGCTGCCCGCCGCACGGGTCCCGGCAACGGCATCGTGAGCCCTCTCCGCGTCCTCGTGGTCGACGACGAGCCGCAAATCCTGCGCGCACTGCAGACGAGCCTGCGCGCCGCCGGCTACGAGGTGGAGACCGCCGCCGACGCAGCGGGCGCGCTCATGGCTGCGGGCTCCCATCCACCGGACGCGGTCATCCTCGATCTCGTCCTGCCGGACGGCACTGGAACCGATGTAGCCCGCCGTCTGCGTGAGTGGACGAGCGCGCCGATCCTCGTCCTCTCCGTCGTCGGCGACGAGCGGGAGAAAGTCGCAGCGCTGGACGCGGGCGCGGACGACTACGTCACGAAGCCGTTCAGCGTCGAGGAACTGCTCGCGCGGCTGCGGGCGGCTCTGCGCCGGTCGGCTCCGTCCGCCGATCCTGTTCTGGAGCTGGGCGACCTCAAGATCGACCTGGAGAAGCGAACGGTCTGGTCCGGGGACCGCCCGGTGGCGCTGACCCGTACCGAGTACGACCTCCTGCGCGTCCTCGCCCAGAGCCCTGGGAAGCTCTTCACCCATCCCGCCCTCCTGCGCGAGGTCTGGGGCCCGGGGTATGCGCAGGAGTCCCACTATCTGCACGTGTACGTCTCGCAGCTGCGCCGGAAGATCGAGCCCGACCCCGCGCGGCCGCGCTATCTCCTGACCGAGCCCGGCGTGGGCTACAGACTCGTCGACGCTACAGCAGCTGGTACGGAACGCTCGTGAGGATCACGCGCGGCTCGAAGAGCAGGAGCCGCTTGAGGTAGAGCGCGCGCTGGTTGTGCAGCAACCGATCCGTGCCGCGCACAACCAGCTCGGGCATGACGACGTTGACGACGGTCTCGGGATCGTCCGTGCTGGCACGCAGGTAACGGAGCAGCGGCTTGCCCAGGTCGCGGTAGGGCGCGTCGACCACCTCGAGGGGGACGTCCAGACCGAGCCGGCTCCATCCCGCCTCCAGCTCGAGCGAGTCGCCCTCCTCCTGTGAGAAGAAGACCGCCCGCGTCCGCTCGAGCCCGAGTCCCTGCGCGTACACGAGAGCGCGGACCGACACCGCGTTGATCCCCGAGACGGGGACGACGCACTCGGCGCGCAGCGGCTCGAACCTCTGGCCTACCACCTGGGGGACGTCGGTAACCACGACACCCGGCTCGCGCAGCAGCCGCAGCTTGAGCATGAACGTGGAGCGGCGCATGACCGCAGCGACGAGCGACGGCTTGCGGAAGAGCTCGGGAATCACGACCGAGACGAAGTCGCCCTCACCGTGCGGGAAGGCCCAGATGTACTCGAAGACAGCGTCGAGCGGCTCGTCCTCCGGCTCGAGGATCTCGAGGTGCGGATTGCCCTCGGCGAGCTCGAAGAAGCGCGGCCGGATGCCCGGGTCGCTGTCGGGGAAGGGAACGTGGATCGCCCGCATGTCGCCGTTGCCGATCCTGCGGGCATACCAGAGCGCCTCGCGGGTGGCGTCGTCCAGCCGCTCGACGTACAGGACGATGGTGTTCTCCGGCTCGGGACGCGCGAGCACCGCCGGAACCTTCGCCCGCAGCCGCCTGCCGATCGATCGGTAGTGCCGGCGGACGGCGTAGAACAGGCAGATGAGAACCGGGATTGCGATCAGCACCATCCAGGCGCCGTCGGCGAACTTCGTGAGGACCACGATGACGGTGACGAGACAGGTGACCGCCGCGCCGACGCCGTTCAGGGCCGCCTTCAGCCGCCACCGCCCGTCCCGTTCGCGGAACCAGTGCCGGACCATCCCGGTCTGAGCCAGTGTGAAGGCGGTGAAGACGCCGATTACGTAGAGATGGATCAGCGAGTTCACGTTCGCGCGAAACGCGACGATCAGCGCCGCCGAGAAGGCGGCGAGGATGACGATCCCGTTCGAGAAGACCAGCCGGTCGCCGAGGTTCATGAACTGCCGCGGGACGAACCCGTCGCGGGCGAGCAGAGCCGACAGCCGCGGGAAACCCTGGTACGACGTGTTCGCTGCGAGCACGAGAATCGCAAGCGTGAAAGCTTGCAGCAGGTAGTAGACGATCGAGCCGGAGGAATGCGCCGGGAAGGCGGCTCGGCCGATCTGGGAGAGCACCGAGTCGGTCGAGCTCGGCAGCGCGTGCATCTTCACGGCGAGCCAGGAGACGCCGAGGAAGAGCGTGACCGCGATCGCCACCATGATGAGCAGCGTCCGCGCAGCGTTCTGCGCCTGCGGGCGCTTGAAGGCGGTGACGCCGTTCGAGATCGACTCCGTGCCGGTCAGGGCGACCGAACCGGAGGCGAACGCCTTGAGCACCACGAAGACAGTCAGGACACCCGTCCCCGTTGCCAGCGGGTGCGGGACGGTTGCATGTGGGCATGTGCCCACGGCGCATTTCCCGATTCCGACCGCGAGCGTCGCGTACAGGACGAGCAGGAATCCGTACGTCGGGAACGCGAACAGCAATCCCGATTCGCGGACGCCGCGCAGGTTCCCGAGCGTGAGGAGGACAATGAAGGCGAGCGAGAGTGCGACCCGGTGCGATTCCAGCACGGGAACCGCGGAGGTCAGCGCGAACACGCCTGCCGCGACGGAGACCGCGACGGTGAGGACGTAGTCGACGAGCAGCGACGCGCCAGCGACGAGCGCCGGCAGCGTCCCCAGGTTCTCCTTCGCGAAGACGTACGAGCCCCCGCTGGACGAGTACGCCTTCACCCCCTGGACGTACGAGAGGACGACGATGACCATGAAGGCGGCGATCCCGATTGAGAGCGGGAAGACCAAGTGCGCCGCGGTGAGCGACGTCGCGACGAGCACGGCGAGCGCCGCCTCGGTCGCGTACGCGACGGAGGAGATCGGGTCGGAGGAGAAGACCGGCAGCGCGAGGAATTTCGGGAGGAGCGTGCTGTCGAGCTCGCGCGTCGAGCGCGGCCGGCCGATGAGGAGCCGCTTGGGGGTAGCCAGTTCGATCATGCGCGCGGTGTGGAAAAAAGGACGCGGCAGCGAGCGTGCTGCAGGACGTGGCGAGCGATCTTGTCGAGAGGGTCGCGAAGGACAATCAGCTCGGCATCCTCGGCCGCGTCGGCTATCGCCTCCCCCGCGAGGCGCGCCCGCGCCGTGCAGCGCGCAACCCGCACGCCGCGCCCGTCGCCGACCGCCTCGGCGACGGCGAGGTTCTCACGAGCTTCCAGCTCCTGCTCGGGCATGTGCGCGTCGAGCGGTAAGGCGGCGGGCACCTCGATCACCGCGAGCGCGGTCACGATCGCGCCGTGCTCCGCCGCCAGCGTGCAGGCGATGCGGACGGCCGCCTCCCCGCCCGAGACCGGGACCAGGATCCTGCGGTACGCGACCGGAGCACGCGCAGCGGGCCGGGAGGGAGCGAACGTCGCCACCCCGTCCACGCTAGGGCGGCCGCGCTCAAACGTCCCTCAAGCCTCCCGTCGAGAGGCTCAAGAAAAGCTCAAGACGTCCGGCTCGCGTCCTAGTTTCAGGGCGTGATCGTCGACTGCGCGTACTACGAGCGTGGAGTACGCCAGGAGCGGCAGCTCACGATCGAAGAAGCGGCGGCCGAGCCACGGCAGGGTGGGAACTACGTCTGGATCGAGCTCGACGACCCGTCGCCGGAGCTCATGGGCGAGGTGAGCCGGCACTTCGGCCTGCACGAGCTCGCAGTCGAGGACGCAGCGAGGGCTCACCAGCGGCCGAAGGTCGAGGCGTACGACGACTTCCACTTCATCGTCTACCGGACGGCCAGGTACGACGCCGAGCACCGCCAAGTGATCTTCGGCGAGCTCGACCTCTTCCTCGGCGTCGGCTTCGTCATCGCCGTCCGTCACGACGAGGCCGGTGACTACGAGCGGGCGCGCGGGCGTCTCGAGCAGTACCCACACCTGGCCCGCACCGGGCCTGCCGCGGCAGTCTGGGCCATCCTCGACGTGGTCGTCGACGAGTACGAGCCGGTCGTGAACGGCCTCGAGAGCGACATCGAGGAGACGGAGCGTGCGATCTTCTCCGGGCGTGAGGACTTGACGGAGCGGATCTACGAGCTCAAGCAGGAGATCACGGACTTCTACCGCGCCGTCCATCCGCTGCTGCCGCCCCTGGACTCGCTCGAACGAGGCCTCTTTGCGCCGGTCGACCGCAGCCTGCTCCGCTACTTCCGCGACCTCCATGACCATGTGCGCCGAATCGACGAGGAGCTGCTCGGCCAGCGCGACCAGCTGACGGCGGCGCTCGAGGCGCACCTGTCGCTGATCAACATCCGCCAGAACCAGATCTCCGCGCAGCAGAACGACACCGTCCGCCGCCTCACGATCGTGGCGAGCGTTTTCCTCCCGCTCACGTTCGTCACGGGGTTCTTCGGCCAGAACTTTCGCTGGCTTGTGAACGAGATCGACACGGCCACCGCGTTCTGGGCCGTGGGGATCGGCTCGCTCGTGGCTTCCTGCGCCTTGCTGCTGATCTGGTTCAAGCGCAGCCGCTACGTCTAGAGTTTGGCCGTGCGCGCGACCGTTGCAGCGCTGGTGCTGGTGTCGCTCGCCGTCGGGCTCGGTAGCGCGTGGGCCGACCGGTCGCAGCGCACGAACGGGCTCGTTTCCTTCGGCGCCTGTTGCGGCAGCGAAGTTGGGATCTACACGATCAAGCAGGACGGGAGCAAGGAGCAGCGCATCTTCCAGCCCAGGTTCGACGACGCGCCGCTGGCCTCGGCCTGGTCGCCCTCGGGCACACGTGTCGCCTACGTCGCTCCGGGCGGGCTGTGGACCATGTCCGCATCCGGTCAGCAGCGCAAGCGGCTGACCAGGGGGAACGGCGACGCGCTGGCGCCGAGCTGGTCGCCGGACGGCAAGCGAATCGCGTTCGTCGACCGGATCGCTCCGCACGGGAGCAACTACGCGCTGTACGTGATCGGCAGCAACGGCAAAGGGCTGAGGCGAATCGTCGGCGGCGCCAGGTACCAGAACAATCCGACCTGGTCGCCTTCCGGAAAGCTGATCATGTTCGAACGGGGCCATACGTTATGGACGGTGAAGCCGAACGGCAGGGGTCAGAAACGGATGGTCACCGGCACGTCTCCGTCCTGGTCGCCGGACGGCAAGAACGTTGCCTTCTCGCGCAACGGCGATCTCTGGACGATGAAGGCAGGCGGGGCGGGCGCGCACAAGATCGCCGGCGTCCCAAGCTCGACCGCCGGCATCGCCTGGTCGCCCGACGGCCGCTGGATCGCCTACGCGATCGCCGACCGCGGCGACGTCATGCTCGTCCATCCGGACGGAACCGCCGCCACGCCGCTCACGGACGAGGCGGACCTCTTCCACTCCGAGCCCGCATGGCAGCCAAAGCGATAGCTGTCCGATGAAGGACCGCGCCAAAGAACTGAAGGCGGTGGCGCCAGCGAGAGCCGCCGCCGATCAGGGAAGCGAGGTGGCGAGGGCCGGAATCGAACCGGCGACACCACGGTTTTCAGCCGTGTGCTCTACCAACTGAGCTACCTCGCCAAGAGGATCGAGTGTATCCACAGCCTCTTCAGTCTTCCTCTGCCGAAAAGCGCCAGCTTTTCGGCAGTCAAGACACCACGGTTTTCAGCCGTGTGCTCTACCAACTGAGCTACCTCGCCCTGCGCGGCCAGTCTCGGTCTGCCACGCCGCTTAAAGACGCTGGGCGCCGGAGCGCCCAGCGAAAAAGGGGTCCGGGCCGGTGGTGCCGCACCGCGAACACCTTGCTGCATCCGACTCTAAGTGCCCCGGCCCTTGCGGGCAACCAGGGCGGTGCCGTTCCCGGCCGCAAAGTCCGCAAATTCCGTGAAACCTCGCCGCCCGAGCTCGGCACGCAGGCGCTCCGCGGGCACGTATATGGGCGTTCCCGGGCCGCCCGAGAACGAGAAGAGCGCGGCTCCGCCTCGAGCGGTGACGCGGGCGAGCTCGTCGAAGAACGGGATCATGTTCATAAGCGTGACCAGATCGAAGCTGCCGTCGGGATACGGCAGCCGCGACGCGTCCGCGACCTCGAACCGCAAGCGGTCGCCGAGCTCCGGCGGAACCTTGCGCCGCGCCTCCTCGATCATCCGGTCGGAGAGGTCGGCTCCGACGACTTCCGCCTGCGGAAACAGGCGCGCGATCGCCACGGCGCCGGCGCCGGTGCCCGTGCCGAGGTCGAGCGCGCGGGCGGGGGGATCCAGCGACGCGAGAGCAGCCTCGTACGGCGCCAGGTGCTCGGGGCTGACCATCTGCTCCCAGCGCGGCGCCAGAGCGTCGAACTGCACACCGATCAGTCCGCGGAAGACGGGCCAGAGGCCGGGGAAGCGGGTGACCACGTTCGTCGCCAACCGGGCGAAACGCCGGCCGACCGCGACGCGCAGCTCGTCCCAGGTCACGGGGAAGCCCGTCTGATCGAGATCGTGTCCCCCGGTTGCGCGGCCAACATCTCCGCCGCGTTCCCGCCGTTGATCGCCAGCGCGATGTTCCGGTAGGAGTCCTCGTACAGCAGGATGTCGCCGGGCCGCGCGTCGGCGAAGGTCCGCGCCGCGACGGCGTAGTAGTGCTCGCCCTTGCAGTCGAGCTCCACCCGCGTGCCCGGTGCGATCTCGAGCTGATCCATGTCCTCACGGTCGAGATTCACCTGCACGTTTCCGTAGCGGTCGATGTAGAGGACGGATGCCTCCGCCTTTCCCTCGCCGATGGTCGCCTGCGGAAGGTCGAGGCGCGCAAGCGTCTCAGCGGCGACCGGCGGCCCAAGGTCGCCGAGCTCCACTCCTCGAGCGAGGTAGGCGGCAGCGGGAGAGAAGAGGTCTCGTCCGTGGAACGTGCGCGAGACGCGCTGCAGCGCGTACTCCGGGTTCGCCAGCTCGTGGGCCTCGGCAACTCCGCCGAAACGCTCGGCCGCGGGCAGGAGCAGGCCGTTGTCGGGCCCGACGTAGAGGCGCCCTTCGGCGTCGCGAAGCGCAAGCGGGCGGCGCGATCCTCCCACTCCGGGGTCGACGACCGCCAGGTGGACGCCAACCGGCATGTACGGGAGCGTGTTGCGGAGCACGAGCGCACCCTGAAGGACGCGCTGCGGGGGAATCCCGTGGGTGATGTCGATGATCTCCGCCTCCGGAGTGATGCGCTTGATCACGCCGTGGCACGTGCCGACGAAGTCGTCCTGCAGGCCGAAGTCGGTGAGGAAGGTAATGATCACGACGGCGGGACGATACGACGAACGGCCTCCACCAAGCCGTCCAGGTCGTGTGACTCGGCCTCGGCCACGACGTCGACACCCGCCGCCGCCGCGGTGGTCTGCGGACCGATCGAGACGGCCGGCGCGGACGCGTCGAGCGCCGCGTAGGCGCGGGCGGCCGAGGCCGAAGCGAGCAGGACGAGGTCGACGTCGGGAAACGCCGCGGGCCGCAGCTCCTTCGTTCGGTAGAGCGTGACGAAGTCGGCGCCGAGCTCGTCCACGAGCAGGCGGCGGGCTCCCTCCGCTCCCGCGAAGAGGACGCGGCCGGCCGGGCGCGGGAGCGCGGCCAGCAGCCCTTCCTGGGTCGAGACCGCCGGGACGAGGTCGGGCGGACGCGGGAGCTCTTCCGCCGTCCCCGGTCCGATCGCGGCGATGCTCGCCGGCTCACCCTGCATCCTGCGCGCGAGCTCCCGCGCCCCGTTCCGGCTCGTGACTACCACCCAGTCGTACCCGGAGACGTCGATCTCGTCAGGCCCGATCGCCTCGATCTCGACCAGCGGGCACGGGACAACGTCGTGCCCGAGCTCCGCGAGACGGCCGGCGAGCTGCCCGTTGTCCGTCCCGGTGACCGCGATCCTCACGCCGCCAGGGCTGCCAGCTCGGCCGCGAGCGCGGCGGGGTCGTCGCCGCTTCGCCGCTCGATCCAGCTCCCGTCCTCGGCGGCGACCAGCGCGGTGAGCGTCGAACCGTCGTGGTGGGCGGCGACGGGAGCGAGGCAGCCGCCGCCGATCGCGAACACGCAGGCGCGCTCGGCCTCGACGCGGCGGCGCGTCTCAGCGTCATCCGCACCCACGACCAGCTCCTCCTCGCCCGCTCGCACCTGCAGCGCGAGCGCGCCCTGACCGGCCTCGGGGAGCATCTCATGGGGGGTGAACCTGTGCCCGATCTCGCCGGAGAGCCCGAGCCGATCGAGACCGCAGGCGGCGAGCACGACCGCATCCAGACCGCGCTCGCCACGCTTGCGCAGGCGCGTGTCGATGTTCCCCCGCAACGGCTCGACGGACAGCGACGGCTCGAGCGCGAGGAGTTGCGCACGGCGGCGGACGGACGCGGTGCCGATCCGCATCCCCTGACGAAGCTCGGGCGCACCGCACAGGGCGTCGCGCGGATCTTCGCGGGGGAGATATGCGCCCACCACAAGTCCGCTTGTGTCAAGGGACGTCATGTCCTTCGCGGAGTGGACGGCAACGTCCACTCTGCGATCGAGCAACGACTCCTCGATCTCCTTGACGAAGACGCCGCGAGCGCCGATCTCCCCGAACGGCTTGGTGCGGTCGCGGTCCCCTGCGGTCGTGATCGGGACGAGCGCGATCTCGATACCGGGCCGGCGCAGGCACGAGGCTGCAAGCTCGGCCTGGACGAGCGCGAGCCTACTCCCGCGAGAGCCGATTCTGACCAGCATCGTCCTCGAGCCCGAACAGGTCGCGGACGACGTCCGCGTACACACCGCCCTCGGCGCCGGCCGCGGCTTCCTTCATGCGCACCGTCGGCAAGTGGAGGAGCTTGCTCACGATCTGGGCAGTGAGGGACTCGACCGCACGGCGGTCCTGCTCGGACAGCCCGCCCAGCCGCGCCCGAGCGAGCTCGCCGGCGCGAATCTCTTCCGCCCGCGCGCGCAGCGACGCGATCGCCGGGACGACGTCCAGGGAGGCCTGCCACGCACGAAACCGCTCGGCCTCGTCGGCAACGATCTCCTCCGCGCGCGCCGCCTCCGACCGGCGCCCCGCGAGACTCTCCGCGACGACGGCCTGCAGGTCGTCGATGTCGTACAGGTAGCAACCCGGCAGCTCGTGAATGGCGGGGTCCAGGTCGCGCGGGACGGCCAAGTCGATGAGGAAGAGCGGGCGGCCGCGGCGGGCGCCGAGCGTCCCGTGGACACCCTTCTGCTCCAGCACGAATCCGCCGGCGCTCGTCGAGGAGACGACCACGTCGGCCTCCGCCAGCTCGTCCTGGGCCTGGTCGAGGGGGACGGCGCGCGCGCCGAAGCGTCCGGCGAGCTCCTCCGCGCGGGCGACGCTGCGATTCGCGACCGCCGAGATGGCTGCGCCGCGCGACACGAGGTTGCGCGCCGCCTGCTCGCTGACCTTTCCCGCGCCGATGACGAGGATCTTCCGGCCGGCGAGATCGCCGAACACCTGCTGAGCGAGCGCGGCCGCGGCGGATGAGATCGAGGCCGGGCTCTCCGCTATCGCGGTCTGCGACCGCACCTTCCTCCCCGCATGGACGGCATCGCGGAAGAGGCGGTCGAGGAGCGGCCCCGGCGAGCCGATCTCGGCCGCCTTGCGCACCTGGCCGAGAATCTCTCCCTCTCCGGGGACGAGCGAGTCGAGCCCGGCGGCCACGCGGAAGAGATGGAGGGCGGCGGCATGGTCGTGCAGCCGATAGAGGACGGGCAGCTCCCGGAGCACCGCGGCCGCGCGCTGCTCGGACGCTTCCGCGTCGTCGGACGCGAGGTAGAGCTCGGTTCGATTGCAGGTGGAGAGACAGACCGTCTCCCACCCGTCGGCGGCCAGCATGCGCGCCACCTCCGCGGCTTCCTTCTCCCCGAGCGCGACGAGCTCGCGCAGCTCGACGGGGGCGAGCCGGTGCGACGTTCCCACGAGGACGAGGCTGCTCATGCGTGGCCCGCCCGGTGACATTGGCCGCAGGATGTTGCCGGGCGGGTCACGAAAAGTGCACCGTCGGGAGGCCGAGCCGGACCGCGATGACGAGCGCAAATCCGGCGAGCAGGAGGTACGCGGCCTTGCGCCCGTGCCAGCCGGCCTCGTAGCGCAGCAGCAGGAAGACGCCGTAGACCGCCCAGGTGAGGATGGTCACGCCCATGAGGGCATCGAACCCGCCGCCGTGGATTCCGAGGCGGACCAGCCCTGCCACGATGCCGAGCGTGAGCGCCGGAAGTGCGAACGCGATCGTCCTCCCCGCCAGGTCGTCGAGCGTCACCAGCGCGGGGACGCGGACCCGGAGGATCCCGGCCTCGTGGCGCTTCAGGCGCCGCTCCTGCCAGAGATAGAGCACGGAGAGCGCCGCGGCAAGGGTGAAGCCGGCGAACGCCGCGAGAACGAGGCCGACGTGCGCGACGAGGAACAGCGTCGAGTAGCCGCTCGCGTCGCCGGTCGTCCCGCCGGCGTAGGAGACGGCGAGGAGGACGGTGGCGAGCGGCATGACCGCAAGGCCGAGCAGGCGGTAACGCGGCTTGCAGCCCCAGATCAGGTAGGCGCCGACGACGAGCCAGACGAAGAGGTTGAGCGAACCGGCCCAGCCCGCCCAGGGAAAGCCGTCGGCGTCCGCCGCCTGCACTCCCAGCAGCGCCGTCTGCGCGAGCCAGCCGAGCCGCACGCCCCACGTCCCGACGCGGCCGAGCCGCAGGTAGGCGACCGCCGCGACGCCGTACCCGGCGAGCGCGGCCCAGAAGAGCGCCTCAGCCAACCTCGGCCGCCTCCCGCGACACCGGCTCGTGCTCGCGGTCCCGCCGCTCCCGCGCCAGCTCGGCGAGCTCGGCCAGCTCACGCTGGAGCCGCTGCAGCTTCAGCGACATGATCACCAGGTAGACGAGCACAACCGCGAACACGACGAGGTACGCGGCGGCGACGTATTTCTCGCCCGAGCTCATTCCAGAGCCTCGCGCAGCCGCTTCATCGTCACGTCCAACCGCTTGCTCGTGAGCTCCAACCGGTAGAGGGCCGAGGCGAGCGCGAGCAGGGCCGCGAGCGAGGCGCAGAACGTGAAGAACATCGAGCCGGCCATCTGCGGCCCCGCGGACGTGAAGACGACGGGGTGGATGAAGTCGTTCGCGAGGCGGATGGCGAGGAAGCTGACCGGAATCAGGACGACGCCGAAGAGCGCGTACACGGCCGAGATGTTCGCCCGCGCCGGGCCTGCGTCCACCGAGAAGCGGAGCATGAAGTAGGCCGAGTAGAAGAGGAAGAGGACGAGGAAGAGAACGAGCTGGTTCGAGCTCCACGTCCACCACACGCCCCACGACGCTTTCGCCCAGATCGACCCCGTGATCAGGGTCAGCGCGCCGAAGATGACTCCGAGGTGGATTGCGACATAGCTTTGCAGGTCGGCCTCGGGCGGCCGCTTCCACAGGTGCATGAATGCCTTGAAGGCGCCCCAGCCGAAGCACGCGTAGGCGGTGATCGCGATCGGAACGTGGAAGTAGAAGATCTTCTGCGAGAAGCCCTGGTCGGCGTCCTCCGGCACCCAGAAGAAGATCAACGCGATCGCGGCGCAGATCAGCGTGACGGCGAGGACGGCCGTCGCGGGGCCCGCGTTATTCCGTAACCACGTACTCAAAGGAAGCCCAGCAAATGATCGCAAAGATGGCGTCGTAGACCGCCAGCAGGCCGAGGTAGCGGCCGCCGTTCTCCACCACGCCGGCGCCGACTCCGCCCACGACGATCGGGATGGCGAGCGGGAGGAAGAGGAGCGGCAGCAGCAGCTCGCGGGCGCGGCTCGCGGCGGCCATGGCGGCGAGCAGCGTCCCCACGGTGCAGATCCCGACGTTCGCGAGCGCCACACCGGCCACGGTGGTCCACCCGATCCCGTGGAAGAAGATCGCAAATGCGGGAAGCGCGACGATCTCGGCCAGCACGAGGAACCCGAGCATCGAAAGCGCCTTCGCCAGCCAGATCGCCGAGCGGTCACACGGAGCGAGCACGAGCCCGTCCAGCAGTCCCTGATCGCGTTCGGCCGAGAAGGCGCGCACGAGCCCGAGCAGCGCGGTGAAGACGAGCGCGACCCAGAGGAGCCCGTATGCGGCGAGGTTGGAGCTCTCGGAGGGAAGGGCGAAGTGGAAGACGACGAGCGCCGCGACGACGAACAGGAGCATCGCTGGCACCGTGTCGCGCGCGCGCAGCTCGAGCAGCAGATCCTTGCGCGTCAGCGTGGCGACGTCGTGGAAGTAGGTCATGCGAGGGCGAGGCTTCCGGTTGCAAGGGGCGCGAGACGATCCGGGTCGTGCGTCGCGACGAGGAAGGTGCGTCCGCCGCGCAGCTCCTCGAGCTGCTGGGCGAGCAGCTCGATCCCCTCGGCGTCGAGGGCGTTGAACGGCTCGTCCATCAGGAGGAGCTCTGGCTCGTGCAGGAGCGCGCGGCAGAGCGCCAGCCGCTGAAGCATCCCGCGCGAGAAAGAGCCGGCGCGCTCGTTCCGAACGCTCCAGAGGCCGAAGCGCTCGAGCAGCATCCCGATCCGCTCGCGCCGCTCGGGCACGCGGTAGAGCCGGCCGTACAGGTCGAGGTTCTCCAGCGCGCTGAGCTCCCGGTAGACGAGCGGCTCGTGTGCGAGAAAACCGATGCCGGCGCGGTCCGTCTCCACCCGCAGCTCTCCCGCGGTCGGCGCCAGAAGACCCGCGCACAGCCGGAGCAGAGTGGTCTTCCCGGAGCCGTTCGCGCCCGTGACGACGAGGAAGCCGCCGTCCTCGAGGTCGAGGTCGAGCTTCTCCAGGACGCGTTTCTCCCCGAAGCGGCGTGAGAGCCCGCGCGCCCGAATCACAGGGAGTCCCCGAGGACGAACAGGAAAAAGGTGACGCTGATCACGCCGTTGACGGTGAAGAACGCGGCGTCGAGCCGGCGCAGGTCGCCGGGCCGGACGAGCGAATGCTCGTAGAGGAGGAGGGCCGCCACCACACCGACGCCTATCCAGTAGAGGACGCCGACAGGCAGCCCGAGCCCGGTAACGACAAGCAGGACGACCGTCGCGACATGGAGAATCCGCGCTCCCCTGAACGCGCCTTCGACGCCGAACCGGGTGGTGACCGAGTTCAGGCCTTCGCGCCGGTCGACCTCCTGGTCGAGCAGGCTGTAGAAGCAGTCGAAACCGGCCACCCAGGCCGCGACCGCGGCGCCGAGCACCCACGACTGCCACGGCAGCTTCCCGGTGATCGCGACCCACGCCCCCATCGGCGCGAGCCCGTCCACCGCGCCGAGCCAGAGGTGCGAGATCCAGGTCCAGCGCTTGAGGTACGGGTAGACGACGAACCCGATGACGGGGATCGGCCACAGCCAGCGCACGATCGGATCGAGCTGGTAGACGGCCGCGAGAAACAGCGCCAGCGAGCCGAGGCAGAAGAGGGCCACGTGCCACGGCCGGAGGAGACCGGAGGGGAGCTCGCGGCCGGCGGTGCGAGGGTTGCGCGCGTCGATCCCGGCGTCGATCAGGCGGTTCAGGCCCATGGCGAGGGAGCGGGCGCCGACCATCGCGACCGTGATCCAGAGGAGGTCGTGCCCGCTGGGGACGCCGTCCACCGCCAGGAACGCGCCGACGTAGGCGAACGGGAGGGCGAAAACCGTGTGCTCGATCTTCACCAGCGACGCGAAGCGCCGAGGATAGGTGGTGGCGCCCGCGATCACGTCTGCCGGTGCGCGGAGGCCTCGCCGGCGAGCAGCTCGAGGGCGTGCTTCAGCGCAGGCTGGAGGACGGCGAACCCGTCGCGGGCGCCGCCGGGCGAGCCGGGGAGGTTGACGATGAGCGAGCCGCCGCGGACCCCGGCCACGCCGCGGGACAGAAGCCCGTGGGGCGTCTTCGCGATCGAGTCGGCGCGCAGCGCCTCCGCGATCCCCGGTGCTTCCCGTTCGATCACGTCGCGCGTCGCCTCGGGCGTGACGTCGCGTGGGCCGAGACCGGTCCCGCCGGTCGTGAGCACAAGCGCGGCGTCCCGCACGAGCTCGTCGAGCGCGTCCGAGATCGTGTGCTCGTCGTCCGGGACGAGCCGGCGCTCGACCTCGTAGCCCTCGCCGGCCAAGAGCTCGGCGAGCAGGTCGCCGCTCCCGTCCTCGCGCTCGCCCGCGGAGACTCCGTCCGAGACGGTCAGCACAGCGGCCTTCACACAGCCTCCTTGGTCTTCTCCACGAGGCGCACGTCCGAGACGGTCATGTCCTTGTCCACCGCCTTCGCCATGTCGTACACGGTCAGCGCCGCGACCGAGGCGGCGACGAGCGCTTCCATCTCGACGCCGGTCTGCGCCGTCGTCTCGGCCGACGCGGTGATCTGCACGCGGTCCGCGCCGACCTCGAGCCGGACGTCGACGACCGAGAGCGGGAGCGGATGGCAGAGGGGGATCAGCTCGGACGTCCGCTTCGCGGCCATGATCCCGGCGACCTGGGCGGTTGCCAGCGCGTCGCCCTTCGGCAGCTCGCGCAGCTGCCGGGCGGTCTCCGCGGCCATGGTCACGGTCGCCGCTGCGGTGGCACGGCGGCGCGACAGCGGCTTGGAGCCCACGTCGACCATGTGAACGTCGCCAGATTCGTCAACGTGCGAAAGATTGGCCATTCGTAGGTCGGATACTAGGCCCGCCCGGCCAGGCCCAGACCGGAAACCTTCCATTCGGCGGAGCGGCTCGCCCTGGAGATCAGCCAAGGTAGCGCCGGCCGAGCGCCAGCAACCCGCGGCGGTGCCGCCATGCCGCCTGCGCGCGGTGCGCGACCCCGCCGCCGTACAGGACGCCCGCCAGGCCGCGGAACCCGTCGAGCGCGTCCTCGTCGTACGGATACCACCAGGGCACCGCGACCCGCCCGGAGTCCCAGTCGGCGAACTTCACCTGCACGCACTCGTACAGGCCGTGCTTCCCGTGCGTCCTGCCGAAGCCCGAGCTCTTGTACCCGCCCCACGGCGCCTGCCCTACCGCGTACGAGTACTGGAGGTCGTTCGTCCACACCGTGCCTGCATGCAGGCGCGAGGCGACGCGGGCCGCGCGCTCGCGGTCGCGCGTCCACACGCTGGCGCTCAAGCCGAAAGGAGAGTCGTTCGCGAGCTGGACGGCCTCCTGCTCGTCGGCGAACGGCCCTACCGCGACGACGGGGCCGAAGATCTCCTCGCCCGCCAGCGCCGTGTCCCCGGCGACTCCCGTGAGGACGGTCGGCTCGTAGAACCATCCAGGAAGTCCAACGTCCGGGCGGCCGCCTCCCGTCGTCGCGCTCGCGCCTCCTTCGACCGCCTCGGAGACGAGCCGCTCGACCTTCGTGCGCTGCTGCTCCGAGATGAGCGGACCGAGCTCGGTCGTGAAGTCGCTTCCCGCGCCGATCCGCAGCCGCGCGGCGCGCCGGCCAAGCTCTTCCACGAAGGGCCGGTAGAGGTCGCGCGCGACGTAGATGCGCTCGACGCTCGCGCACGTCTGGCCGCAATTCGAGAACGAGCCCCAGAGCGCGCCCTCGACCGCGCGGTCGAGATCCGCATCCTCGAAGACGAGCATCGGGTCTTTCCCCCCGAGCTCGAGCGAGACGGGGCAGAGCCGCTCGCCGGCCGCGGCCGCGACCTTGCGGCCAACTTCCGTGGAGCCCGTGAAGAAGATCTTGGCGATCCCCCGCGCACGGACGAGCAGCTCGCCGGCCGCGCCGTCGCCCTGCACGATGCGCACGAGCCCGGCCGGGGCGCCGGCTTCCTCGAAGGCTCGCTGGACCCACTCACCGGTCAGCGGGGCGAGCTCGGACGGCTTGACCACGACGGCGTTCCCCGCCGCGACCGCCGCGATCGTCTGCGTGAACGGGATGCCGAAAGGGAAGTTCCACGGCGCGATCACGGCGGCGGCGCCGTACGGCTCGTACAGCAGGCGGCCGTGCTTGTGGCGGAGGTACGGCGCGCCGAAGCGGACGCGCTCCCCGCCGATCACCCGCTCCGCGTTCGCCGCGGTCCAGCGCAGCTGCTCGAGCGCGAGGAAGAGCTCGGCCGTGTACGCCTCGAGCACGGGCTTCCCCGTCTCGGCGGTGATGGTCCCGGCAAGCTCGTCGGCGGAGTCGAGCAGGCCGTGCGCGACACGGACGAGCAATGCGCGCCGTTCGGCGTGCGAGGACCCGGCCCAGCGCCGCTGGACGAGCCGCGCCTCCGACACGATCTCCGCGATCGCCTCGGGCGGTGTGACCTCGACCGTCCCCACCGGCTCGAGCGTCGCCGGGTCGACGGGCGTGATCGTCCTCTGCGCCGCGACGGTCACGTCCGCGCCGTCGTCCGCGAGGACCAGCGGTCGAGGTCGGAGAGCTGCGCGCCGATCCACGCCGTGAGGTCGTGCTCGCGGACGTGCGCGCGGATGGCATCGATCCGCGCCTTCCGATCGCCCGCCGGCATCTCGAGCGCCTCGTGGATCGCCTCAGCCTGTGCGGACACGTCGAAGGGATTGATGGTGATCGCCCAGCGGTGCAGCTCCTCGAACGCGCCGGTGTTCTCGGACAGGATGAGCACGCCGTCGCGCTCGTTCACCAGCGGGGCCTCCTTGGCCACGAGGTTCAGCCCGTCGAAGATCGCGTTGACGAGCAGCACGTCGAACTGCTTGTACGCCGCGACGGACCTCGCGAAGTCGTCCTCGACGTGCAGCTCCACCGGGATCCAGCCTTCGAGCTGGAAGCGGTCGTTGACCGAGCGCGCCGCGCGCTGGATGGCGGCGAGATACTCGGCGTAGTTGGGGATGTCCTGCCGCGAGGGGTCCAGCAGGGCGAGCATGGTGACGCGGCCGTGCATCTCCGGATGCGCACCGAGGTAGGCCTCGAAGGCACGGAAGCCGCGGACGATGTTCTTCGAGAGGTCGGTCCGGTCGACGCGCAGGATGAGCTTCTCGGGCCGGCGCGCCACCAGCTCCTCCTCCGCGGCCAGCACACCGGCAGAGACCGCGAGGTGGTCGAATTCCGCCGGGTCGATCGAGAGCGGATGGGACTGGACGAGGACGCGCCGATCGCCGTAGACGAGCGATCCCTCCTCATGGTCGACCTCGACGCCGACGAAGTCGGCGCACGAGCGGACGAAGTTCCGCGACCAGCGGCGCGCGTGGAAGGACACGATGTCGTTCCCGAGCAGGCCCTCGTGCACGGCCCGGCGGATCGGTTCGGGCAGCACGCGCCACAGGTCCTGTTGCGGCCACGGGATGTGGATGAAGTGCGCGAGCTGCGCGTCCGGTGCCTCCAACCTGACGTAGTACGGAACCAGGTAGAGGTGGTAGTCGTGGAGGAAGACCGTCGCGTCCGGCTGCCGCTCGAGCTCGGAGAGGATCGCCTCGGCGAACGACTGGTTGACGCGGACGTAGCCCTCCTCCCACGCGTGATGCAGGCCCTGGTCGAACGCCGGCTCGTACGCGAGATCCCACAGGTAGTGCTGGATGAACCAGAGCGTGGGGTTCGAAACCACGTTGTAGAACCAGTCGTACGCCGAGGGATCGCTGACGACGAAGCGGAGCCGGTACGCCGAGCCGTCGCGCGCCGTCTCCTCGACCGACTCGCCGTTGGCCTCGGCCGCGACGGCGCGATCCTCCTCGGTCATCGCGCTCGCAATCCAGGTTACGTCGTGCTGGGAGACGAGGCTGCGCAGCGCGGTGACGAGCCCGCCGCCGCCCCGTCGCGTCACGCGCTGCCCGTCCTCCAGCCGGTACGAGACGGGCGCCCGGTTGGACGCGACGATCAGCTTGCGCCGGCCGCTCATACGGGAGCGGCGACGGTCGCGATCTCCGCCCCTACGACGTCGTTTCCGAGGAGCCGGTTGAAGAGCACGAGCCAGTCGCGCAGAAGCCGGGGAGTGAGGAAGTTCCGGCGGACCTGCTCCTTGCCGCGCAGCGCGCGCTCACGCGCGGCGACGGGATCGCTCAAGATCGACATGCAGGCCTCGGCCGCCTCGGTCGACGAGTCCACGAGCCAGCCGGTCACGCCGTCCTGGATCTGGTCGACGATCCCGCCGACGCGGCCGGCAACCGTCGGCCGCGCCTTCCAGAGCGCCTCGCTCACCGTGAGCCCGAACCCTTCCCGGATCGACTTCTGCAACACCGCGGCCGAGTCCACCTGGAAGGCGTTGACCTCGACCGCCCCGATGTTGTTGAGGTTCGAGAGGATGTAGACGTCCGGGTCGCCGCCGGCGTAGCTGACGGTCTGGTTGTAGAAGTCCCAGCCCTCGGGGTCGTCGTGCGCCATCGAGCCGACGAGAGCGAGCTGCACCTCCGGGTGCTCCTCCTTGACCAGGCGATACGCGTCGATCACGCCAAGAGGGTCCTTCCAGGGGTCGAAGCGGGAAACCTGCGTGATCAGCGGCCGCGCGACGTCGATGCCGAACTGGTCGACGATGTACGTCGCATCCTCCGCCGAGAGCGCCATGTTCTTCGGCGCGAGCGGGTCGATCGCGGGCGGCCAGATCGCCGCCATCGGCACGTCCGGGGCGTCGGGCACGTACTCGCGCCGGTGGAAGACGGTCGCGTCATAGCGGCGGATCGACGGGAGCAGGAAGTCGAGCACCTGCTCGTTCGGCGTCGAGAGGTCGATATGGCAGCGCCAGATCCAACGCGTGTCCGAGCCGGGAAAGTGATCGCGCACGGCCGCGGGCTGGGGGTCGTGGACGACGACGAAGTCGTACTCGCCTTCCAGCTGCGCAGCGTTGAGCTCGCTGTAGCGCCGGAAAATCTCCTCCTGCTCCTTGGTCAACCCCTCCGGATTGCCCTGGAGCGCATTGTGGATCGTCTTCGTCACCTCGAAGAACTCGTCCTCTCCATGGATGATCCGCCATTCGGCGTCGAGCCCCACGTCGGTCATGAGCGGGATGAGCGTGTAGTTGATCTCCGCCACGCCTCCGCCGAACGCCGTGGCCGACAGGTGGAGCACCTTCTTGCCCGCAAGCGGCTCGGCCAGGTCACGGATCTGCTCCATCAGCCCGCGCGTCGCCAGCGTGGCGTAGTCGCGGAGCGACTTGTGGCCGACGTTGACCTGCTGGAGCATGGCCGCTCTCGCTACGCCGCGGCGCCGAGGTGCTTGACGAAGCGCAGCCGCGAGCCCCGTCCTTCCCCGGGCTCGATCTCGAGCTCGTCGGCCAGCGAGCGGATGATCGCGATCCCGAGCCCGCTCTCGCTCAGGTGGTCGGTCTCGGACGCCTCGTCCAGCACGAAGCCCTCACCTTCGTCGATCACCTCGATCGAGATGTCCTCGTCCCCGATCTCGTACACGATCTGGACACTTCCCTCGCTGCCCGCTTCGTACGCATGGCGCACCGAGTTCGTGCACGCCTCGGTCAGCGCGAGCTTCAGATCGTGCAGCGTCTCGTCGGAGATGTCGCGCAGTTGTGAGATCCCGGCGAGCGCGAGCCGGCAGAGCGTGATGTACTCGGCCTTCGCAGGGATGGTCAGGCGGATGACGCGGGGTGCGGCGGTCACTGCGGGAACGCTATCGAAGCCCTGCGGTCAGCACTGCGAGCTGGGCAGGGTAGGCCGCTGCCCGAGCGTGACCGGGATGGTCTTGCGGTCGCTCCCACGGAGGACGGTGAAGACGGCCTTCTGCCCCGGCTCCAACCGCTGGCCGATGAGGCGGACGACGTCGCTTCCGCTGCGCACCGCGCTCCCGTCGATGGAGAGGATCACGTCGCCTCCGGCGGTCACCGGCGCGCCCTCGAAGCTCTTCCGGTTCGCTCCGGCGCGCAGGCCGGCCCGCTGGCCGGGGCTGTTCGGCTTCACGCAGGTGATCAGCGCGCCTGTAGAGACGGGGACGTGGAGGAAGCGCGCGAGCGCCGGGGTGAGATCGTCGGTCGTGATCCCGACGTAGGCGTACCGCACCTCGCCGCCCGCGAGCAGCTGCCGCATCGAGCGCCGGACGGTGTCGATCGGGACGGCGAAGCCGACACCTTCTCCACCTCCGGTGTTGCTGCGGATCTGCGCGTTGATCCCGATGACCCGGCCGCGCCCGTCGAGCAACGGCCCGCCGGAGTTGCCGTGGTTGATAGCAGCGTCGGTCTGGATCGCGTCGGTCAGGTCGTACTCCGACGTCACGGACGAGATCGAGCGCCGCGTAGCCGAGACGACGCCGACGGAGAGCGAATTCTCGTTCCCGAACGGGCTTCCGATGGCCGCCACCGGCTCGCCGACGACCACGTTTGCGGAACTGCCGAGCGGGAGGCGCGTCAGCGTGTGGCTCCCCGGGTCGACCTTGACCAGGCCGACGTCCGAGAACAGGTCGTAGCCGACGATCCTGCCGTCCACCCGGTCGCCGTTCGAGAACTCGACGTACAGCCTGGTGGCGCGCTCGACCGGCTGGTTCGGCGCAGTGGTGATGACGTGCGCGTTCGTGAGCACGTAACCCTTCGGGGACACGACGAAGCCGGACCCCTGGCCCTGCGCGCCGGTCGGGAACGTGCTGAAGATGGTGACCACTCCGGGCGAGCGCTTCTTGTAGATCGTCTCCGCGTTGAAGGAGGACGGGAGAGGAGGTGGTTGCGGCTGGACGGCCGTCTGCTCCTGCGGCGGCGCCTGTGTCGTGATCACGACGGTCTTCGTACTGGAGTCGAGCCAGCCGGCTGCCTTGCCGACTCCCAGCAGGAGCGCGGCGCCCGCGAGCGCTCCGGCGAACGAGACGAGAGCGTAGACAGCTGCGCGGGGCACTTGCTGAATGTAGCTGGGACTCGCGTCGTCGAGAGTCGTCCGATCTGTTGTCTAGTTTGTCAACTATGTTCCACGTGGAAGCTTCGCCGGGCTCTTCTCGTCCTTACCTCTCCTGCGCTTCGGGCTCCTCGGGTACAGGGAGCCCCAGCGAGAAGACGGTCCGGCCCGGACGCGAGTCGACCTCGATCGTCCCGCCCATCAGCACTGCAAGCTCGCGCGCGATCGCCAGGCCCAGCCCGCTCCCGGAGGAGCGGCCGCCCTCCGCCCGGTAGAAGCGCTCGAACACCTGCTCGCCCGCGCCCTCGGGGATGCCCGGCCCCTGGTCCTCTACCGAAAGCACGGCTCGTCCGTCACCGTTGTAGACGCGCAAGCGCACGGGTGTACCCGGTGGCGTGTGGACGATCGCGTTCTCGACCAGGAGACGCCCGATCTGGAAGACGCGCTCCGGATCTCCGAGTGCGCGGATACTGCCGTTTCCGGGCGCGACCTCGAGCGAGTGGTCGTTCGCGAGCGCCACCGGACTGAACTCCTCGGCGACCGTGTGCGCCAGCGGCTCGAGATCGAACTCCTGCCGCTCGAGCCGGATGCGCCCGGCGTCCAGCCGCGACAGATCCAAAAGGTCGGTGGCCAGCCGGGTCAGCCGGGCGACCTGCTCCCGCATGGCGGCCAGGAACTCGGCGCGTGTGTCCTCGTCCAGGTCTTCGTCGTCCATCAGCTCGAGGAAGCCTCCGAGGGAGAAGAGCGGCGTCCGCAGCTCGTGCGACGCGTTGGCGATGAACTCACGGCGCGCGTCGTCGAGCTGCGCCAGGCGCAGGCGCATGCGGTCGAACGTGCGCGCCAGCTCGCCCAACTCGTCGAGGCTGTCGTCGGCCACGGGCTCGTCGAAGCGCCCCGAGGAGATGCGGTCGGCAGCCCGCTCGAGCCGCTTGATCCTGCGCGCAAACGCCCAGGTGCCGCCGTAGCCGACGCCGAGCGCGACCAGGAGCCCGACGAGGCCCGCGATCAGCAGGCGCCGCTTGACGACGTGAATGGTCTGGTACTGCGACTCGAGGTTGTCCTGAACGAGGAGAACAAACGACGGGGCCGCGAGCGAGGGAAGGGCCATTTCCGCGTAGCGCGTGCCGGCGTGCACTACGATCCCCTGCGAGACGGCGCTCGTCCGGTATGCCTCGAGGGCGGTCGGATCGTCGCTGAGGTCGTCGCTGGTTCCCGACGAGTTCTGCTTGCTGTCTGCCGTCACCCGAGCGAAGTCCGGCTGCGGCCAGTTGATCGTCACCGCACGATCCGCATTGATCTCGGAGACGACGGAATCGACGAAATCCTGGAGCGGGTTCGTTTGATTGTGAACCCTTCCGTCGAACCGGCGCTGCAGCATCGGCACCTCCTTGCTCAGCTGCGACAGCTTGGTGGTGATCAGCCGGTGCTGAAGCGACGGAACGACCATGAAGTAGACGATCAGGAGCGCGCCGACCACGACGACGGAAAGCGCAATCGAGAGGAGCGCGCCGACGCTGCGAAACGGGTTCATCGCTCGCGGAAGCGGTAGCCGACGCCGCGAACCGTCTGGATGAACTTCGGCTCACGCGGGTCGGCCTCGAGCTTCTCCCGCAGGTGCCGGATGTGCACGTCGATCGTTCGCGGATCGCGGTAGCTGGAGTCGCCCCAGAGCTGCTCGAGCAGCATGTGCCGGCTGAAGACCCGCCCGGGGCGGGACATCATCGTCCGCAGGATCTCGAACTCGACGTAGGTCAGCTGGATCGGCTCGCCCACCATTTCCACCGTCCGCCGGCCGAGGTCGACGACCAGCCCGTCCGCCGAAATCGTCTCGCTGTCGGCGCCGGGCGACGGCGTAACCGCGGCGCGCCGCAACAGCGCGCGCACACGGCTCCTGAACTCGCGGATGGAGAACGGCTTCGTGATGTAGTCGTCGGCGCCGAGCTCGAGCCCGACCACCTTGTCCAGCTCGTCGTCGCGCGCCGTGAGCATGATGATCGGCACCTGGCTGGTCGCGCGCAGACGCTTGCAGACCTCGAGGCCGTCGAGCTTCGGAAGCATGATGTCGAGGACGACGAGGTCGACGCGCTCGCGCGCGAACTGGTCGAGCGCCTCCTCCCCGTCACGCGCGGGGACGACGCGATACCCGTCCCGCTCGAGTGGATAGGTGAGGAGCTTCTGGACGGCGTCCTCGTCGTCTACGAGCAGAATGGTCGCTGAGTCGGGCACGCTGATTCCACTCGAACGGTAGCGCGGAGTCGCGCCGAAGAGCAGTCGAAGGGTCGCGGCAGTCGCGCGAGATCGTGGCAGCAACCATCTAAACTCGCCAACCGCATGTTCGCGCCGAACCTGCCGCCCCGCAGGGCGGCCCTCTAGCTTCGACATGGCGGCGCCCCCGCCCCGACGAGCGCGCCGGCGGGCGCGGCGCGGATCGCTCGAGCGTCCGATCAACGCGCGTTCCTACCGCGGCACATGGCTGCTCGTGGCGATCCCACTGCTGATCGCAGCCTTCAGCGTCAAGAAAGCCACGACTCTGCCCCTCCCCAGCCTGCCGCCGGCATTCGACACGACAGCGGCTCTCGACCTCGCCGACGAGCTCGCCGGCTCGATCCCGAGCCGGAAGCCGGGAACCCCCGGGGGTCGGCGCGCGGCCAAGTGGGTCGCGTCGAAGTTCGAGCTCGAGGGCTTCACGCCGAGTGTCGACCACTTCAGCGCGGACATCCCGGGAATGGGCAAGACACAGCTCTCGAACGTTGTCGCCATCGCGCCGGGCCGCTCGCCGGAAGCGATCGTGCTCATGGCGCATCGCGACGACACGGGGATCGACCCGGGGGCGAACGACAACGCGTCGGGCACCGGTGCGATGCTCGAGCTCGCACGCGAGTACGCGAGCCTGGGCAGGGGCTCGAGGGCCTCTCCCGGCACCGGCCCGGCGCACAACATCATCTTCCTCTCCACCGACGGCGGGTCGTACGGCGCGCTCGGCGCGTACCGCTTTGCCACGCACTCGCCCTACCGGAACCGCGTTCTGGCAGTCGTCGATATCGACGCGCTCGCCGGAAAGGACACTCCGGCCATCCAGTTCTCCGGCGATGCGCCGCGCTCGCCACCCGCAACGCTCGTACAAACGGCTGTCTCACGCCTGAAGGAACAGAGCCCCCGCGCCGAGCTGCGCCACCCCGGCTTTCTCGCACAGCTCATCGACCTCGGGTTCCCGTTCAACCTGTATGAACAGGCACCGCTCGTCGGGCGCGGTATCTCCGCCGTGACCCTGACAACAGGAGGAAACCGGCACACGAGCGACACGGCCGACACGCCTGACCGCCTCCACGTCCGCCGACTGGGGCAGATGGGCCGCGCGACGCAGCTGCTCCTCGGCTCGCTCGACCAGGGCCTGGAGCTGACCGCCGGCTCCTCGAGCTACGTCTTCCTCGGCTCCCGGTTTCTGCCGGGCTGGGCGCTCGAGCTTGTGCTGATCGCAATGCTCGTACCGTTCCTGACCGCGGTCGTCGACCTGTTTGCGTACTGCCGCCGGCGACGGATCCGATTGATCGGATCGATCCGGAGCTACGTCCGCCGCCTCGGCTTCTGGGCCTGGGTCGGCCTGGCCTTCCTCTTCCTGAGCCTGCTCGGCGCCTGGCCGCGGGGCATCGCGCTGCCGCCTAACCTCAGCACCACGGCTGCAGGGCGCTGGCCGGCGCTGGGGCTCGTCGGGCTTATCGTCCTCGCATGCATCGGGTGGCTCGTCGCTCGCGAGCGGCTGTTGCCCCGGCGTCCGGTGCGGCCCGAGGAGCGGCTCGCCGGTTACTGCGGAGCGTTGGTGGCCCTCGCGATCCTGGCGCTCCTGACCGCCGCCTCGAACCCGTACGCGCTCATATTCATCCTTCCGTCGGTCCATACGTGGCTGTGGCTCCCCCAGGTTCGCGACCGGCCGCCGTGGGTGCGGTTGCTGCTGCTCGCAGCCGGCTTCGTAGGGCCGTTCCTGCTGATCGGTTCCATGGCATGGCGCTTCGGACTCGGGATGGACGCGCCCTGGTACCTGGCGGAACTGACCGCCATCGGTTACGTGCCGTTCCCGGCGATTGCGATCTTCCTGGCGTGGCTCGCGGTCGCGGGGCAGCTGATCGCGCTGGAGTCGTACCGCTACGCGCCCTATCCAACGGCCGCCGAGCGCAAGGGCCGCGGCCCGTTTCGCGCCGGGATGCGACGCCTGGCGGGCAATCGGCGCCGCCCGTATCCGCAGGACGAGCTCGCCGAACGGCGCGCCGCCCGCGGCGGGCACTGAGACGTCAGCTCAAAACGAGATACCGCACCTCAGAACCTGCCGAAAGCTCCCCCTTTCCGCGCGGAACGTGCACGAGGACGTCCGCGGAGGCCGCCCGTGCGATCATGTGCGATTCCTGCCCGCTCAGCGGCCTGATTCGGGGAAGCGCGTCCCCATCCAAGCGATTTCCACGTAGAAACTCGTCACGTTCCGCGTTCCGGCGAACGGCAGCCGCAAGGGCCCCGGTCTCGAACCTGGGTCGGGGATCGGATGCACCCTGCAGCGCAAGCACGGCCGGCCGCACGAAGAGCTCGAACCCCACGAGCGACGACACCGGGTTCCCGGGCAGTCCGAAGACGAGCGAGCCCTCCCGTACGCCGAACGCAAGCGGCTTTCCCGGCTTGACCGCGACGCCCCAGAAGATCTCGCGCACCCCGAGCTCCGCCTCGATGCGGCGGACGAGGTCGTGCGGCCCGACGGAGACGCCACCGGAGGTGACGACCAGGTCGGCCTCGAGGGCACGCTCGATCGCGCGCCGGTGCGCGCCCTCGTCGTCCGCGACCGCCGGGAGCACCTCGACGGAGGCACCCGCCGCGACCAGCTGAGCCGCGAGCATCAGCCCGTTGGCCTCGTAGACCTCCCCGGGCCCAAGCGGCTCTCCGGGCGTGCGGAGCTCGGTTCCGGTGGTCAGAACGGAGGCGCGCGGACGCTGCGTCGAGCGCACAGCCGGCAGACCGGCGGCAGCGACGGCTCCCATCTGGGCCGCGGAGAGGCGTACGCCGGCCGAGGCGACCACCGAGCCCGCGGCGACATCACCGCCGCGAGGACGGACGTTGGCACCGGGGGCAACGGCAGCAGGTATCTCAACTTCGTTGTCACGATCGACAACATACTCTATGGGGATGACGGCATCGGCTCCCTGGGGAACCACGCCGCCGGTGGCGATTCCCATCGCCTCTCCCGCGCGAAGCGGCTGAGACGCCGGCCTGCCGGCCGCGATCCTGAAGACAACCGGCAGCGTCCCAGGCGTATCGGCGGAGCGAACCGCGAAGCCGTCCATCGCGGAGCTCGGAAACGGCGGAAGGTCGACCTGGGCGACCGCGTCCTCGGCGAGGAACCTGCCCCGAGCGTCTCCGATCGGAACGGGCTCGACGGCAAGCGGCCGCACCTCGGCGAGAATCGCCGCCACCGCCTCCTCCATGGTCAGCAGCTGAGCCATCGGCGCCGCATAAGCTACTGCCGTGACAGCCGCCGGCGAACCGATCGGGCCGCGATCGATCTCGGTCGTGGTTCCCGTACACGACGAAGAGCGGACAGTCGCGCTGCTCTTCGAGGAGCTCCAGGCCGCGCTCGAGCCGCTCGACCGGCCCTGGGAGGTCCTGTTCGTGGACGACGGCTCCGTGGACGGGACGTTCGCCGCGCTCACGAGGCTTCACTCCCAGCACGAGGAGGTTCGCGTCGTCCGCCTCCGCCGCAATTTCGGCAAGGCGGCCGCGCTCCAGGCGGGTTTCACCCAGTCCCGCGGCGAGGTCGTGGTGACGATCGACGGCGACCTGCAGGACGACCCCGCCGAGATCCCACGGCTCCTGGCCAAGCTGGAGGAAGGCTTCGACCTGGTCTCGGGATGGAAGACGCGCCGGCAGGACTCCTGGCGTCGGCGCTGGCTCTCCAAGATCTTCAACTTCACCGCCAGCCGGATGTCCGGATTGCACCTGCACGACATGAACTGCGGCTTCAAGGCCTACCGCTCCGAAGTCGTGAAAGGCCTGCGTCTCTACGGAGAGCTGCACCGCTTCATCCCGGTGCTCGCGCACTACCGCGGCTACCGCATCGCCGAGCTTCCCGTCAACCACCGCCCCCGCAACCATGGCCGCTCCCGCTACGGCGTCGAGCGCTACTTGCGCGGCTTCTTCGACCTCCTCTCGGTGTCGTTCCTGGGCCGTTACGGGCACCGCCCGCTCCACCTGTTCGGCGGTCTGGGGCTCCTTCTCGGCCTGAGCGGAACGGGGATCCTGCTCTACCTGACGGGCGTGAAGATCGCCGGGGAAGCGATCGGCAAGCGTCCGCTGCTCATTCTCGGCGTGCTGCTCGTCGTCGTCGGAATCCAGCTCTTCTCGCTCGGCCTGCTCAGCGAGATGATCATCAGCCACCACGAGGAGCGGGCGGACGAGCGGGGCCGCGTAGAGCTCCGGGTCGAGGAGATCCTGCAGTAGCTACTCCACTCCGCGTCCTCTACTTCGGGACGTACGAGCGCACGTATCCGCGAAACGCCCAGGTGATCTCGTGCCTGCGCCGGGCGGGCGCCGACGTCGTGGAGCGGCACGTCCCGGTGTGGGAGGGCGACGAGCACAAATGGAAGGCCGGGATCGTGGCGCTCGCGCGCGTGGCGCAGGCGGAGCTGAAGCTCCTGCGGCGGGAGGACGCCGACTTCGACGTGCTCGTCGTGGGCTATCCGGGACAGCTCGACCTTCCCGCGGCCAGGCGTGCAGCGCGCGGAAAGCCGATCGTGTTCAACCCGCTCGTATCGCTCTGGGACACGTGGGTCGCCGACCGCAGGCGCTTCACACCAGGCAGCGCCGCCGGCCGGGCGCTGGCGCGGATCGACAGCGCGGCCTTCCGCGCCGCCGATCTCGTCGTCGCCGACACCGAACAGAGCGCGGCCTTCTTCGCGGGCCTCGCGCACATGCCGGCCGAGCGCTTCGCGGTCTGCCTGGTCGGCGCGGAAGAGCGGGTTTTCCATCCAGTTTGGAGCCCCGAGAGCGACTTCCTGTTCGTGGGCAAGCTGATCCCGCTGCACGGGTTGGAGACGATCCTCGCCGCGGCGCGGCTCGTCCCGGATCTCCGCATCACCGTGGCGGGGCGGGGACAGCTCGGCGCGCTGCTCGAAACGCGCCCGCCGAACGTCGAGTGGGTTCCCTGGATCGAGTACGACCGGCTCGGAGATGCCTACCGCGGCTGCCTCTGCGCCCTCGGGATCTTCGGCACGTCCGCGAAGGCGGCGCGGGTGATTCCCAACAAGGTGTTCCAGGCGCTCGCGTGCGGGGCTCCGGTGATCACCGCCGACACCCCGGCCGCGCGCGAGCTGCTGGCCGACCGGGAGAGCGCGCTGCTCGTTCCGCCGGGCGACGCGGAGGCGCTCGCGGACGCGCTGCGCACGGCGGCGGGCGACCGCGACCTCCTCGCCCGAATCGCACAGGGAGGGCGCCGCGCGTACGAGGAGCGCGCGAGCGAGGACGTCCTCGGCCGGCGCTGGCGCCAGGTCCTCGAGGAGGTCTCGTGAAGGTCCGGCTCCCCTCGCCGAAAGTGCTCCTCTGGGTCGCGATGGCGGCGTTCGCCGCCGAGTTCACATCGCTGTCCATCCTCCGCCACCGCGGATACAACACAGGTCGGTTCGACCTCGGGAACTTCGTCCAGGCGATCTGGACGACCGCACACGGCGACGGCGTCCTCCAGCAGACCAATCTGCACGGCGAGCAGATCTCCCGCCTCGGCGTTCACTTCGAGCCGATCCTGCTTGTGTTCGCGCCGCTGTGGTGGATCTGGCCGCGGCCGGAGATGCTGCTGACCGTCCAGGCAATCGTCCTCGCGCTGGGCGCTCTCCCGGTGTTCTGGCTCGCACGCAAGCACCTGCGCTCGGAGCGAGCTGCGTTCGGCCTGGCCCTCGTATACCTGATCTACCCGCCGCTCCAGTGGCTCGCGCTGGACGAGTTCCATCCCGGAGCGCTCGGCTGCTCGCTGCTCCTCTTCGCCTTCTGGTACCTGGACGAGGACCGGCTCGTGCCGTTCATCGTCTTCGCGCTGCTCGCGTGCACGACGCGGGAGGAGATGCCGCTCGTGGTGGCGGGATTGGGGGTCTACTACGCCATCACCCGGAGGCGGTGGTGGTTCGGGCTCGGCGTCGCCGCGATCGGGCTCACGGCGACGGCTCTCATCGTCGAGGTGCTCACGCCGTACTTCCGCCACGGAGCGCCGCTCAGCTTCTACGGGCGCTACAAGGACGTTGGGGGATCGCCGCGAGAGGCGCTGCGGATGATCTTCACCCACCCGATCCACGTCCTGCAGATCGTCTTCGACCATCGCGGCGTCCGCTACCTCCTCGGGCTCTTCGCGCCGCTCGTCGGTCTCTGCTTTCTCGCCCCGCTCGCGCTCATCCCCGCGCTTCCGCTCCTCGCGATCAACCTCCTCTCGAGCGCGCACGGACAGACGTCGATCCACTTCCACTACACCGCCGGCGAGATTCCGATCCTGATCGCCGCAACGGTGCTCGGAGTTGCGTGGCTCGCACGGCGGAGGCCCGGCGTGACCATTCCCGTGATCGGCGTGGCGATCGCCGCGACGATCATCGGCAACTACATCCTCGGTCCGCTGCCCATGTGGCGGCACCTGCCGGGAGGCCAGCAGTTGGGCGCCGACCGGTCTGACGTCACGCGGCACGACTACATCGCGGACGAGGCGGTCGAGTTGGTCCCGGCGGACGTGGTCGTGAGCGCGACGAACAACCTGGGGGCGCACCTATCCGCCCGCCGCAAGTTCTTGAGCTTCCCGGTCCTGCAGGACTCCACCTGGGTTGCATACGACGGCAAGCGTCCAAGCCTCGCCGATCGGCTCGTGACGGTCGAGCAGGCGCACAAGAAGCTCGTGTTCCTCCAGCACTCGCCGGAGTGGCAGCTCGTCTTCCAGCAGGACAAGATCTACGTCTTCAAGCGGATTCCGGGTGCTAGAGCGGGATAGTCTGGCGAAGCATGTAGGCGCAGAGGACGAGTGCTAGCCCCTGCGCGGCTTTGTCCTCCTCCGCGGCCGCGAGCGGCACGACCCAGACCGCGTACCACGGGACGAGGTACGGCGTCGCGAGCAGCAGCAGCCCGGCGGCGAGGCCGAGCCGCGCACGTCCGCGCCAGGCTTCACGCAGGAGCCACAGGTAGGCGAGGGCGAAGCCGAGCGCGGCGAGGCCAAGCGCGAGCCAGTCCGGAAAGCCGATCTGCTCGAGCCGGTGAGGGATGGCGAATTGCGTCTCGTCGTGCGCGTTTCGCGCCAGCGGGCCGAGCGCGCCGAGCCAGTGGTAGCCGTACTGCCACGTCGCGAGTGCGACCAGCCCCGCGGCAGCGGCGGCGAAGCCGAGGTGCCCGACCTGCCGCTTGTTCGCGCGCGCTTCGAGGGCGCGAAGCGGAAGGAAGATCAGCGGTATCCACTTGATCAGGACCGCCGCGACCCAGGCGACGCCGGCCCACTGCCGCTTCCCGGTTGCGCCGAGCGCGAGCGCGCCGGTGACGAGTCCCGCCATCCAGACGTCGTTGTGCCCGCCGCCCGCCATGTGCACGGCCAGGAGCGGGTTCCACCCGACGAAAGCGCACGCGAACGCGCGGCGGCCGCGCGCCAGGAAGGTCGCCAGCCCGGTCGCGGCCAGCAGAGCAACGGCGGCCAGCGTCTTGTACGTCCACGCGGCGGCATCCGCCGACTCGCCGTCCGCGAGCGCCAGCGGCTCCGATGTGAGCGTGAACGCCGGGCCGTACACCGACGTGGTGTCGACCCACTTCTCGCCCACATACGGGAACGCAGGGTCGAGCGGGAAGTCCGACGGCGTCTGCACGTACGGGTTCGCGCCGTGCACCGCGGCGATGCGCCCGTAGTCCCAGTACGTCCACGCGTCGGTGGAGAGCAGGAGCGGCGCAGCCAGCGGCGTGAGCTGGATGGCAACGGCCAGGCTCGCGACCGCCACGAGCCGCAGCCCGAAGCGGCGGATCAGGTAGAGCCCGCCGACATAGCAGGCGAACGCGCCGACCAGGCAGCCGAGGAAGATCCACGACCACTTGTCGACTCCTGCGGTCGCGCCGCCTTTCTGCGCCGCGATCCTCGAGTCGTGAGGCCACGCGACGGCCGCGCAGACCGCGACGAGCGCGAGGGTGAGTGCTCCGGCGCCGGCGGCGGCTCGGCTCAGGGTCCCGGCGGAGGTGGCGGAGGCGGAGGAGGCGGAGGCGGCGGAGGCGGCTCGACCGGGGGAGGCGGAGGAGGCGGCTCGACCGGCGGGGGCGGAGGCGGAGGAGGCGGCGGGGGGCCTGCCGCAGGCGGGGGTGGAGGAGGCGCAGCCGGCCGGACCGGCTTGGGCTTAGGCGTCGTGGTGGGCGTCGGCGGCGGCGGCGGGGGCGGGGTGAGCGCGAAGGGCCCGCGCACGAACGGCTTCCACACGGGCTCCGTCAGCGGAGCCCGGAAATCGACCGCCGGCGTATTGCCGATCGCCGACTCCATGAAGAGCTTCCAGATCTGGGTCGGGAACGTCGGGCCGGAAACGGTGATCCCGTGCACGTCCAGCATCGGGATCTCGCCCGTGGGATAGCCGATCCAGACGGAGGTCGCGAGCGTGGGCGTATAGCCGCAGAACCACGCGTCCGCGTTGTTCTCGGTCGTGCCGGTCTTGCCGGCGGAGGGGCGCCCGAAGTACGCGCCGGTGCCCGTCCCGCTCGTCATGTTCTCGCCCAGGATCCGCGTCACCGTGGCGGCGACCCCGTCCGGGATCACGCGCGTCCGCTCCGGCTTCCCCCAGCGCGAGTCGCTCTCGCCGGTCGGCAGGACGACGCGCCGGATCGCCATCGGTTTCGAGTAGATCCCGCCGGCGGCGAGCGTCGCGTACGCCGAAGCCATCTCGAGCGGCGAGACGGCGATCGAGCCGAGCCCGATGGACGGCACCGGCGGAAGCGGCGTGCGCACGCCGAGCTTGTGCGCCATGTCGGCGACGTTCTGCGCTCCGACCTGCAGCGTGAGCTGCGCGTACACCGTGTTGTCGGAGCGGAGGGTCGCGTCCTCGACGGTGATGTCCCCCGCATAGCTGTGGTCGTAGGTGGAAACGTCCCAGGCGGGCGTGGACGAGTTCGGCTCGTAGTGGAACGGACCGGAAACGAAGGTTGCCGAAGCCGGGTCGATCCCCTGCGAGACCGCCGTGGTGAGCACGAAGGTCTTGAACGTGGAGCCGGCCTGCCTGCGCGCCTGCGCGGCCAGGTTGAACTCGTTCTTCGACTTGCCGGGGATCACTCCGGTCATCGCCTCGATCGCGCCGGTCTTCGGATCGATCGCGACTAGGGCCGACGCGGGATCGGTGCGGTAGTAGAGCGTGTCCCTGATGGACTTGACCGCCGCGCGCTGGTAGCGCGGAACGATCGTCGTGTACACCTTGAGACCGCCCGAGCGAACGGTGTTCGCGCCGTATTTGGCGATGAGCTGGTCGCGGACGAAGCTGAAGAAGTACGGCTCCCGAATGCGCGAGTACAGCTCTCCCGGCTTCAGCCGTAGCCCCTGGTTCACCGCCCAGTCGAACTCCCCCTGGTTGATGTCCTGGTTGTCCAGCAGCGCACGTAAGACCTCGTTCCTTCGCGCCAGCGCGACACGCGAGCGGTAGAAGGGGTCATAGGAGGTCGGCGCCTGGGGCAGCCCCGCGATCAACGCCGCCTGCGGGAGCGTCAGCTGGCTGGCGCGGCGCGAGTAGTACGTCTCGGCCGCAGCCTCGACGCCGTACGCGTGGTTGCCGTAGTACACCTGGTTCATGTAGGTCTTGAGGATCCGCTGCTTCGACCACGCATCGCCGAGCTTCATCGCCAGGCACACCTCCTTCAGCTTGCGGCTGAAGGTGCGGTTGTGCCCGATGTAGAGGTTGCGCACGAGCTGCTGGGTGATGGTCGAGCCGCCCTCGACGATCTGCCAGTGCGTGATGTCCTTCCATGCCGCGCGCGCGATCCCCTCGAAGTCGATGCCGCCGTGCTCCCAGAAGCGCCGGTCCTCGATCGCGACGGTGGCCCTCTTCACCCATGGGCTCACCTTGGAGTACTCGACCGGCTGCCGGTTGCGCTCGGCGGGAATGGAGCCGAGCAGCGAGCCGTCTGCGGCATAGACGAACGAGTTCTGGCCGATCCGGACCGGACGCAGCGAGTCGAGGCTGCACGTGTGCTTGAAGATCTGGACGCTGCCGAAGCCGACCGCCGCAATGACCAGCGCGAGGACGATCGGAATCGAGACGATCAGCGGGACGGCGCGCTTCTTGCGGGAGTGGCGCCGCTTCGGGCCCGAGCGCCGTCGATCGGAGGACTGGGGGCTCACGCCAGCATTCCCGCCTCGCGCAGCGCCCGGTGCGCGCGGAGCCGGAGGTCGCTCTCGAGCCGGCGGGCCTCGTACTCGTCGAAGGCCTTGGCGCGCACTGCCACGGTCGCCTTGTCCGCGAGCGCCGTCACCTCGACGTCCGGCTCACGCTCGTCCCGGACCTGCTCGCGTAGCAATCCGACGACCGCGTCGAGATCTTGGGTGAGCGGTACCTGCACGGTTACTTCGGCGACCGTTGCCCGATCGACGATCGTCGTGTTGCGAATGGTATCCGAGGCCAGGCGCTCGTTCGGGATGACCAGACGCGAGTTGTCCTCCGTGCGCACGAAGGTGTACGTGAGCCCGATTTCCTCGACTGTGCCGACGTCCTCACCCATCACCACCTCGTCGCCGAGCCGGACGGGCTGCGTGAACGCGATCAGGATCCCGGCGATGAAGTTGCCGAGCGTCGTCCGCGCGGCGAAGCCGATGATGAGGCCGATGATGGCGGAGGAGGCGAGCAGGCCGCCCGCTATCGCACGGACCTGCGGGATTACGAGCAGGGCGGAAAGGACTCCGACGACCACGATCGCGGTCATGACGGTTCGGCGCAGCACGCGGTAGCGCGTCTTCGCCGCCGGGTCGAGCTCGCGCCGCGCGATCGCGCGGTCGATGATCTTGGCGACCACAGCAGTGGCTATGAGGACACCGACGAGGATCGCGCTCCGCTCCCAAACGGGCATTGCGCCCTATTCGACGGTTCAGAGCGGTTTCCGGCCCGGGAACCCTTCCTCGAGGCCGTGCCAGTGCGTGATCTCCCCCTCGCCCAGCTTCCAGCAGAGCAGCACTTCATCGCCCTCGCGCCTGGTGGGGAAGTCGACCAGCCCCTCGCCCACGTCCTTCACCAGTCCGCCGAGCTCCTGGATCGCCTGGACGCAGCGGGCGATTCCCGCAGCCTCCTGCTCCACCGCTTCATGCGCTTCCGCGAGCTCGGGAGGCTGCATCCCGCCGCCGTTGCCGGAGATCTTCTCCAGGAATCCGCCGAGCCGGTGCTGCGCCTGCTCGAGCGCCGCGCGGTGCGCGACCATCCGCTCGGCCAGCGTCTGCACGGCGGGCAGCAGCGCATTCGCCTGCTCGCGCGTGAAGTACCGGTGCTGCTCCATCGTCTGACAGTACTTAGGATTGCGGTGTGAGCGCGGTCGAACGCCGTTCGGGGCTCGGCGCTGCGGCGGCGATCGCGGTCGCGGCCCTGCTGCTCCTGACCGGGTGCGGGCAGCGCTCCGAGCCGACCGGGGCAAGGGTCGAGCTCTACCCGGTCACCGTCTCTCAGCCCTCCGGCCCGCCGGTCGTGCTCGACCGCAAGCCGTCCTCGGTCGCGGCACTCACCCCGCAGGCCGCCGCGCTGCTCAGCTCGATCCTCGGACACACCGTCGAACAGCAGGGCTCAGCGCCGCATGCGGAACTGAAGGTGACGACGCCCGAGAGCCTGGCACCGAGGAAGCCCGGGGTCTACATCGCACCCGACGAGTCGGTCAGCGACGTCGAGCGTGCGCTGACGGAGCTCGGGCTGTTACTCGACCGGCCGATTCGCGCCCGGCAGCTCGTGGCGAAGATCCAGGAGAAGCGCCAGCTCGTCCACCGGCGCCTGCGCGGAGTCGATCCGGTGTCCGTGTTCGTCGACACCGGATTTCACACGACCGTCTCCACGCACAGCCTGCTCGGGAACCTGATCCAGGAAGCAGGCGGCGAGAACATAGCCGGGCAGGCGCCGCAGCCGGGCCCGTTCGACGTGCGCAGGCTGCGGGAGGCGAACCCCGACTACTACCTCACCACATCCGACAGCGGGACGACGCTCGCCGACCTGCGCCGCGACCCGCGCACACGCCGGCTGAAGGCCATCCGCCAGGGCCACTTTGCCGTCCTGGCCGACAAGGTCGTGCAGCCCGGAGGCGAGGCCGGCGACGAGCTGCTCGCGATCGCGCGTTACCTCCACCCGGATGCGTTTCGCTGAGCTCGATGCGGTCACGATCGGCGCCTTCGGGACACTGGTCGAGCTGATCGATCCGCTCCGGTGACGCGCGACCGCGGGAAGCTCTACACCTACCTCGCCTTCGTCGGCGCCTTCGCCGCGCTCAACTACGCCAGCCGCCTCGTCCCGAACAAGCCCGACCGCAACGTGCTCTATACCTGGAGCGCCGCGATCGGCGGGCTGGTGCAGCTGGGAATCGTCCTCGGCATCGTCCTCGCGATCGCGCGCGACCGGCCGAAGGACGAATACCTCGGGCTGCGCCGGCCGAGCTCGTGGAGCCTCGCCGCGGGGCTCATCGTGCTCGTCCTCATCGGCGTCTTCGCCCTCAGCGCCGTCCTCTCGCCGCTCCTGCACCCAGGTCAGGAGCAAGGGCTCGTTCCCAAGACCTGGCATCCTGACCGGGCCGCTCCCTTCGTGGCCAACTTCCTCGTCGTCGCCGTCCTCGCCCCGATCGTGGAGGAGATCACCTTTCGCGGGCTCGGGTACAAGCTGCTCGAGCCGTTCGGGAAGTGGACGGCCATCCTGCTCGTCGGCCTCCTCTTCGGCCTCGCCCACGGCCTGGTCGAGGCGCTTCCGATCCTGGCAGCGTTCGGCGCCGGGCTCGCCTACGTACGAATGCGCACCGGAAGTGTCTACCCTGGAATGATCGTGCACTCCGCCTTCAACAGCCTCGTCCTCATCGTCGCCGTCACCAGCTGAGCGGAGGAACATGCGCGTGCTCGCCGAACGTCGGGTATCGATGCTCAGGATCGTGCTGATCAGCGCGCTCGCACTCGCGATCTGGGCGAAGGCGGCGCACGCAGCGACGGCTCAGGTCGCCATCCAGGCCACGCCCACCTCGGGAGCAGCGCCCCTCAACGTGACGTTCACGGCATCCGGCGACGGTGTGACCTTTCACTGGCAGTTCGGCGACGGAACGGAGGGTGACGGAACAACCGTCCAGCACACGTACACGACCGCAGGCCGGTACACGGCAACCGTCACGTCAGCGAGCTTCGGAGGCGGGACGACCGGGCAGGCCTCGGTGGACATCACCGCCTATGCGCTCTCGCTGAAGGCGTCGACTCCGGTCGCCCTCGGCAAGCCCGCCGTCTTCAGCGGCGCTCTCGTCCCGGCGGCCGCGCGCGTCCCCATCCTCCTCCAGCGGAACGGCAAGACCGTCGCGCATGCGCGGACGAACAGCCGCGGGGCCTTCCGGATCAAGACGCTGGTACGGGCACCTGGAACCTTCCAGGCCCTGTACGGGCAGGTCGCGTCCAACACGCGGGCGGTACGCGTGCGACCGCTCCTGACTGCCAGGTTCCAGGGCAGCTCGCTGGTCGGAAGCCCGCTTACGCTCGTCGCCCGGGTCAAGCCGGCCACCGCCGGCCGCCTGCACGTCGTCATCCGCAAGGGGAACAAGACGATCGTCGACCGACGCACATCGGGGACCGCGCGCATCCGCCTGAAGACGCCCGGGCCGGTCATCTACCGCGTGAGCGTCCGCGTCGAGCCGGCGGAGGGCTTCGCGACCACCGCGCTCGGCCTCCGGACGACCGTCGTGATGCCGAACCTCACCTACGGCTCGAAGGGACCGTCGGTGCGCATCCTCGAGCAGCGGCTCGTCGAGCTCCACTACGCGCTCGAAGGGATCGACGGCTACTACGGGCAGGACGATTTCGACTCCGTCATCGCCTTCGAGAAAGTCAGCGGCCTCTCACGCGACGGTGTGGTCGGGCCCGTCGTCTGGAAGCGACTCGCCACGGCGACAGTCCCGGTCGCCCGCTACCGGTACGGCACGCACATCGAGGTGGACAAGACGCGGCAGGTGCTCCTCGACGTGCGGGACGGGAAGGTGGCGCGCATCCTGCCCGTCTCGACTGGAGCGACCGGGAACACCCCGACCGGAACCTTCCACGTGTACAGCAAGGGGCCCGGTTACAACCAGAAGCTCATGTACTTCTCCATGTACTTCCTCGGGAACTTCGCCATCCACGGCTACGCCGAGGTGCCCGCCTATCCGGCGAGCCACGGCTGCGTGCGCATCCCGATCTGGGCCGCCGTGCCTATGTACGACACGCACGGGTACGGCACCACCGTGATCCTCTACTACTAGAGCCCCGGCGGCCGCCGGTCAGTCGTCGTCGGGCTCGGCCGCGGCGAACTGGTCGGGCGTGACGTTCTCGAGGAACTCCTTGAACTGCTCCTCGACCTGTGCGCGCTGCTCCTGGGACATCGTGGCCACGTTCTCAGGCGGGCCTTCCTCGCCCTCGAACTCGATCGCGGACTCCTCGATCACCTCGTCGGCGGCAAAGATCGGGGCGTCCGAGCGCACGGCCAGCGCGATGGCGTCCGAGGGGCGCGAGTCGACTTCGATCTCGGAGCCGTTCATCTGGACGGTGATGCTCGCGTAGAAGGTGTTGTCGCGGAGCTCTGTGACCGTGACTGCCACGACCTCGCCGTCGAGCTTGCCGATGATGTCGCTGAGGAGGTCGTGCGTCATCGGCCGCGGTGTGGACGCTCCCTGAATTCGCATGAGAATCGCGGCGGCTTCCGCGTGCCCGATCCAGATCGGGAGGAACCGGTTTCCCTCGGCCGTCTTGAGGAGGACGATCGGCTGCTTCCCCACCAGATCGAACGAGACGCCATAGATGTCCATCCGCTGCATGGCCCGGCCTTGATGATAGCCCAGCGCTTCTCGGTCAAACTGAGGTCATGAACGAAGAGGTCGTCCGGCTGCTCACGGCGATCGAGCCGTATTCGCCGCGGCGCGCGGCGCATCGTGCGCTCGCGCTCTTCATATCCGGGACGCTTCCGCGGATCGCGGAGCGAGGAACGATGCCCGCACATCTGACCGCTTCGGTCTTCGCCATCGATCCCGCCGGACGCGTGCTCCTCGTCCACCATCCGAAGTTCGAGCGCTGGCTGCAGCCGGGCGGCCACTGCGACGGGGAGACAGACGCCGCGGCAGTTGCGCGGCGCGAGCTCGCAGAGGAGGCGGGTCTGGCGCTGGAGCTCCGGGAAGCGCCGTTCGACGTGGACATCCATCCCGGCGAGCCGGGCGGCGAGGCGCACATGCACGTCGACGTGAGATTCAGCGCGCTCGTGGAGGAAATGGTCGAGCCGAGCTCGCCGGAAGGACTCGAGCTGCGCTGGTTCGAGGTCGACGCGCTGAGCGACCGGTACATCCGCGAGGCCGCGGAGGCCGCGCTCAGCCAGGTGAGGAAAGTGGGCGATCGTGGATTCGAACCACGGACCTCCGCCTTATCAGAGCGGCGCTCTAACCGACTGAGCTAATCGCCCGCGGAGGAGGATGATAGCGATGCTCGCTCGAGGCTCTCGGCCAGCTCGGCCAGCTCTTTCTCGTCGGCATAGGGGATCTCCACGCGCGTCGGCGTGACCTTCGGGCGGAAGCCGGTGATGCGCTGGATCGCCCGAGAGGTCCGTTCCGCGAGCGCCGGATCGACGGAGCGCTGGCGGATCCTGTACGTTCGCGCCCCCATCGCCCGCGCCGCGCGCTCGGTGGCGCGAACCGACATCCCTTCCTTGAGGACCCGCTTGGCGAGGCGGCGGCGCTCCGCCTGCCCCGGCGCCGACAGCACCGCCTTCGCATGACCCTCCGTCAGCTCTCCTCCGGCGATCATCCACAGGACGTCGTCCGGAAGCTCCAGCAAGCGCAAGCGGTTCGACACGCTCGGCGTCGAGCGGCCGACCCGGTCGGCGATCTCGCCCACGCCCAGACCGAACTCGTCCACGAGGATCGCGTACGCGCGCGCCTCCTCCACCGGTGAGAGCTGCTCGCGGGCGACGTTCTCGACGAGGGACAGGAGGAGCGACTGCTGATCGTCCGCCTCGCGGACGAGCGCGGGCACCTTGTCGACTCCCGCCTCCTTGGCCGCGCGCCAGCGCCGTTCGCCGGCGATGAGCTCGTAGCCGCCGGCCGGGCGTGGCCGGACGACGACCGGCTGTAGGAGCCCCTGCGTCTCGATCGACTTGGCGAGCCCGGATCCCGCCTCCGGCTCGAACCGCCGGCGCGGCTGCCGCGGGTTCGGATGGATCTGCTCGACCGCGAGCTCCGCGAGCTCCGGCCCCTCGCCCAGGCCGCCGACCAGGACTTCCAATCCGCGGCCCAAGCCGCGTCGTTTCTCAGGAACAGGCTGGCCGGTCAGTCTGTTATCTACGCTCGACAAGCTCCATCGCCACCTTCCAGTAGGCCTCGGCGCCCGCCGAGTGCCGGTCGTATCTGATCGCGGGCATCCCATAGCTCGGCGCCTCCGCCAGGCGCACCGAGCGCGGAACGGCCGTCTTGAACACCAGCGGGCCGAAGTGCCGCCGCACCTCGTCGGCAACCTCGGCAGAGAGCCTCGTGCGTCCGTCCACCATCGTCAGCAGCACGCCGCCGATCTGCAGGCGCGGGTTCAGGCGCGCGCGGATCAATTCCACCGACTGGACAAGCTGGGAAAGCCCCTCGAGCGCGTAGTACTCCGCCTGGACGGGGACGAGCACGCGGTCGGCGGCGGCCAGCGCATTCACGGTCAGCGGGCCGAGCGAGGGAGGGCAGTCGAGGAAGACGAAGGCGTACTCCTCGCGGGCGGCATCCAGCGCCTCGCGCAGGTAGGTCTCGCCGTCCTCGCGGCCCGCAAGCTCGACCGCGGCGCCGGCCAGCTCCGGCCGCGAAGGCACGAGGTGCAGACCCGGGAACGCGGTCTCCCTGGCCAGCCGCGCGAGCGGCGCGCCGTCGAGGAGGTCGTACGTCGACGTGCCGTTCGCACGCGCGCCCAGCCCCGAGGTCGCATTCGCCTGCGGGTCGAGGTCGACAATCAGCGCGCGCTCGCCGGCCTCGGCGAGACACGCGGCAAGGTTGACCGCGGTGGTGGTCTTACCGACGCCGCCCTTCTGATTGGCGACGGCATAGATCGTCGCCGGCATAGGGGGATTCTCGTTACGCCAGCGGACGTTTCGCGGCCATCCCCGCCCGCCGCGGGAAACCGGCAGGGGTGGGCGCGATCTTGGCGACGACCAGCAGCCCCGCGTGGCGCTGGGGCAGGCCTCCGCCCAGCTTGCCGGCAACGGCGCCAACCGCATCAACATCCGCCGACGGGCCGACATAGAGGACAGCGGCCCCGCCGATACGGACGAGCGGGAGGCAGAGCTCCGCGGCGACCGCCGGAGGCGCGAGCGCCTTTGCGACCGCTACGCCACAGGTGTCCGGGGCGTGCTCCTCCGCCCGGCCGCGCACGACGCGGACGTTCGGGAACTCAGCCGCGACACGTTCGAGAAAGGCGGCTTTGCGGCCGTTCGACTCGAGCAGGGTCACCTCGCGGTCAGGCAGCGCGGCGGCGAGCGGCAGCCCGGGTGCCCCTCCGCCCGATCCCACGTCCACGATCGGCCCCTGGTAGCGCTCGACGACCCGCACCGCGGCGAGGGACTGCTCCACGTGCACGCGCCAGGCTTCGTCCGGATCGCGGATCGCGGTCAGGCCGCGAGAGGCGAGGAGGGCTGAGATCCAGCGGCGAAGCCGCTCGTCCGCGTCAGCGGACCAGGGGAGGGAATCATCAGCCTCGTCACTCACTCGGGGAGACGACGAGGTAGCGGTGCGGCTCGACGCCTTCGCTCTCGGTCGTGACGCCGGCCTCGTCCTGCAGGCGCAGATGGATGACCTTCCGCTCCGGCGCGCTCATGGGCTCGAGCTCGACCCGCTGCCCGCTCGAGCGGACGCGCGCCGCGACCTCGAGTGCCAACGACTCCAGAGTCGCGCGGCGGCGCTCGCGGTAGTGTGCCGCGTCCACGACGACCTGCTTCGCGCCCTCGCCGAAGCGGCGGAAGACGATCGCGTTCGCGAGGTACTGGACAGCATCGATTGTCGCCCCGCGGCGCCCGATCAGCAATCCCAGGTCCGAGCCGGAGAACGATGCGGTCACCGTGTCGTCGTCCTCCGCCACCCTCACGCGCGCGGAAAGGCGTAGCTCGTGCCCGATCCGCTCGAGCACTTCCCGCACCAGCGCGCCGAGCTCGCTCGCCTCCTCCGGCTCGTCCGCCGGACCGTCCTCGCTCGCCTCCTCCGTGATGCTCGCGATGACCCGCGCAGGCGTGTAACCGACGCCGAGCAGTCCGCGCTCGCCCTCGGAGACGACCTGGAAGCGGACGCGCGACTTGTCGAGCCCGGGCAGCAGCCGCTCGAGCTCCCGCAGCGCCTGCCACTTCGCCTCGCCGACCGTCTCCCCGGTCGCCTCGGTCTGCAGCTCGCCGGTGCTCACCGGCGCGCGTGTTTCTTCTTGCGCTTCACGCGGCGGACCTGCGGCGTCTGCGGAGCCGCCGCCGCGGCAGGTGCGGGCTTCGGCGGCGGCGCGTCCGGGCGCTTCGCGCCGTTCCCCGACTCGTCATCGTCCGACTCGGGCTTGGACGGTGCCTTCGAAGTCTTGCGCTGGAACAGCGACGGGGCGGGCGTCTTCGGGACGAGGCGGCGCGTGATGATGCCCTGGCCGACCGTCCACAGGTTCGTCGTCGCCCAGTAGAGGACGAGGCCCGCGGGGAAGCGCGCGATGAAGGTGATGAAGACGAGCGGCAGCGCCATCATCAGGTAGCGCTGGCCCTTGTTCATGGTCGCGGACATGAAGAACGTCGACGCGATCTGGCTCCCGGCGTAGATGACGAGCAGGAGCGGCCCCCAGCCGTGGGTGGCCGGCTGGGTGATGTCGATCAGCCCGAGCCAGTCGAAGTTGGGATGGAGCTCGCCGAGCAGCGGGACGCACTGGGCGGCGTGGGCGGCACACGTCTCCGCCTGGTGCGAAAGAGTCCGCAGGACGAAGTAGAGGGCGATGAAGACGGGGAACTGCGCAACCAGCGGAATGCACGATGCAGCCGGGTTGATCTGGTTCTCCTTGTAGAACTTCATCAGCTCCTCTTGCTGCTTCTTCTTGTCGGCCTTGTACTTCTTCTGGATCTCCTTCATCTGCGGCGCGTGGCGCTGAAGGTTCTGCATGGAGTGGATCTGCTTGACCGTGAGCGGGACGAGCAGCATCCGCACGGCCACAGTGAGCGCGACGATCGCCCAGGCCCACGGCAGGCCGACGGACTGGTGCAGCCAGTCGAGGATGTTCCGGAAGAGGTTCTCGAGCGGGCTGAGGATGCTCATGAGCGTCCAGAGATGGATCACGCGTAATCGACTCCCCCGTGGCTCCAGGGGTGACAGCGCAGCAACCGTCTGGCCGCCTTGTACGACCCGCGCACGAGCCCGTACTTCTTCATGGCGTCGATCGCGTACTGTGAGCAGCTGGGATGAAACTTGCACGAGCCCGCGGGGAGCAGGGGCGCGACCAGCCAGCGGTAGGCGTAGACGAGCGCGATCCCGAGGTACTTCATGCCTGCGCCTTCTGCAGCACTTCGCCGATCCGCTCCTCGAGCCAGTCGAAGCCGCGCGCATCGACCGCCTCCGGGAGGCCTTCCCGCGCGACGAGCACGTAGTCGTTGCGCGGCGCGGGAGACAGGTGCTCCCAGGCCTCGCGCAGCCGGCGCTTCATCTTGTTGCGGATCACCGAGCCGCCGACCTTCTTCGGCACGGCGATGCCGAGGCGAGGACCGTTCTCGTCACTGTTCTCACGCTCGAACCAGTAGAGCACGAGATAGCGAGTCGAGACCGAGCGTCCGTGGCGGTAGACGGCGTCGAAATCCCGCGAGCGGGAGAGCCGATGCCCGCGCTGCACGACCTCGCCCTTAGGCGGACAACCGCTTCCGGCCCTTCGCGCGGCGGCGTTTCAGGATCACTCGTCCCGCGCGCGTGGACATGCGTGCGCGGAAGCCGTGCTTGCGCTTCCGACGTCGCACGTTGGGCTGATAGGTCCGCTTCATAGGAGATGGGTGGAGACAGAAATAGGCGCCGCGTCACGCGGCGCCGAATCAGTATAGACAAGTTGTGAAAGTGGCCGTTTTCCACAGGCACGGTGGCCACGAAGAAGCCGCTAGGAGCGACAGTCTTGGAGTTGTGCCCAATCTGTCCACAGTCTGTGGACAGAACTGTGAAGTGTGCATAAATACCTGCAAATCGTTCTGTTTTGGGCGGATGGCGGTCGCGCGTGTCGACATTGAGAAGCGGCGAGGAGGGTGCTAGGATCGCCGCTTCGGACGCGGCGGGCAAAACCTCACGGAGGGGGATGGAGCGCCAGTTGGACCTCACTGCACAGAACCTCTGGCGCGAAGTTGCGACGCGCCTGAGGCAGGCGCTCAACGAGACCACCTACCAGACCTGGTTCGGAGAAGCTCGCGGGATCGAGCTCTCCGACGACACCTTCACGATCGCCGCTCCGAACGACTTCGCCAGGGCCTGGATCGGCGGCCACTTCCTCGAGCTGATCAAGGCCGCGGTGCGCGAGGCGACGGGCAAGGAGCTGGAGATCAACCTGACCGTCCGCAGGCGGCCGCGCCTGCAGCCCGCAGCTGCGGCGGCCGAGCGGCCGAAGCCGATCTACACGGACTTGAACCCGAAGTACACCTTCGACTCGTTCGTGATCGGCTCGTCCAACCGGTTCGCGCACGCAGCCGCCCTCGCGGTCGCGGAGGCGCCGGCGCAGGCGTATAACCCGCTGTTCATCTACGGCGGCACAGGGCTGGGGAAAACGCATCTCCTGCAGGCGATCTCTCAGTACATCGCCGAGCACTCGGGCGGACTGACCGTCCACTACGTCACGAGCGAGACCTTCATGAACGCCTTCATCAACTCGCTGCGCGACAAGCGGATCGAGGGCTTCAAGCAGCGCTACCGCACGTACGACCTGCTGCTGATCGACGACATCCAGTTCTTCGAGCACAAGGAGTCGATCCAGGAGGAGTTCTTCCACACCTTCAACTCGCTGTACGAGGCAGGCCGGCAGATCATCATCTCCTCGGACCGGCCGCCGCGCTCGTTCCCCACGCTGGAGGAGCGGCTGCGCTCGCGGTTCGAGTGGGGGCTGATCACCGACATCCAGCCGCCGGACCTCGAGACGCGCATCGCCATCCTGCGCAAGAAGGTGAAGACGGACGGGACGCACATCCCCGACCCGCAGATTCTCACCTTCGTCGCCAGCAGGATCTCGAGCAACATCCGCGAGCTCGAGGGCGCACTCACACGGGTGGTGGCGTTCTCGTCGCTCACGGGCCGGCCGATCACGGTCGAGCTCGCGCAGGACGTCCTCCAGGACGTCTTTCCGCAAGGGGACTCCGGCCAGGTCTCGATCGACCGGATCCAGGATCTCGTCTCGCAGCGGTTCAGCCTCACGCGCAAGCAGCTGTGCGGCAACCGGCGCTCGCAGAACATCGTCTACCCGCGCCAGGTCGCGATGTATCTCTCGCGGGAGCTGACAGACGCGTCACTGCCGAAGATCGGACGGGAGTTCGGCGGGCGCGACCACACGACGGTCATCCACGCGACCTCCAAGATCGCTCGACTGATCAAGGAGGACCGGTCTGTGTACAACCTTGTTCAGGAGTTGACTGCGCGCATCAAGCATCCTCGTTGAAAACTCCACGACCCCGCTCGGGCCTGTTCGACCAGTGGACAAGCAGCCGTCGTTCCCCACAGGCAGAATCGGGTCAACGGAACCGCGGAGGAGCAACTTCCCCGTCGTCCACAGGCCTTACTACTAGAACTAAGGGGTTTAAATAAATGAATCAAGTAGAAACAATGGTGGGATCCGGACTCAGGCTCACGTGCTCACGGCAAGAGCTCGTCGAGAAGCTCGCGGTTGTGTCGAGGGCCGTTTCCATGCGGCCGACCGTGCAGATCCTCTCCGGCATCTGGCTGCAGGCGACCGACGGGACGCTCGAGCTCGCGGCGACCGACATGGAGCTGTCGCTGCGCTCCTCGCTCGACGCGGAGATCGCCGAGCCCGGAACCGTCGTCCTGCCCGGCCGCCTGCTCGTGGACATCGTCAAGCTGCTGCCGGCATCCGAGGTGGAGATCGCGCATTCCCCGGAGGAAGGCCGCGTGTCGGTTGTCTCCGGCTCCGCCAGCTACTCGCTCCACACCCACTCCGCGGAGGACTTCCCGCGGCTCCCCGAGGTCGATGCCGCGCAGACGTTCTCCGTCGCCCGCGAAGCGCTGCTCGAGACGATCACGCGGGTGGGCCGCTCGGCCTCGCGCGACGAGTCGCGCCCGGTCCTCACGGGGATCCTCGTCCGCTTCGGGCAGGGGAAGCTGGTGATGGCCGCGACCGACTCCTACCGCCTGGCCGTGAAGGAGACCGCGATCGGGGGCTCGGTGCCCGAGCTCGAGGCGATCGTGCCCGCGCGCGCGCTGACGGAGCTGGGCCGTATTGCAGGCGGCCAGGAGACGGTCGACCTCGGCGTGCACGAGAACCACGTGGTCTTCCGCGCCGGCGACGTGCTGCTCACCACGCGGCGGATCGACGGTCAGTTCCCGGACTACCGCCAGCTCATTCCGGAGCAGTTCGAGCACGAGGTACGGCTCGCGCGGACGGAGCTGCTCGACGTCGTGCGGCGGATCGCGGTGATGGCGCAGCGCAACCTGCCCCTCCGGCTGCGGTTCGCCGAGGGCGAGCTGACCGTGTCGGTTCAGGCCCAGGACCTGGGCGAGGCGCGGGAGACGATGCCGGCGCCGTTCACGGGCGAGCCGCTGGAGATCGGGTTCAACGCCGAGTTCCTGCGCGACGGGGTCGAGTCGGTGGAAGCGGACGAGGTCGACCTCCGCCTCATCAGCCCGCTCCGGCCCGGCCTGATCCGCTCGGAGGAAGACGACTTCCAGTACCTGATCATGCCGATCAGGCTGGCGGGCTGACGCTTCTCAGTCAGGTCTTGCTGCGCGCCATCCGCTCGTACGAGCGGCTCGACCTCGACCTCCGGCCGGGCCTCGTCCTGATCGTGGGCCCGAACGGGGTGGGGAAGACGAACCTGCTCGAGGCGGTGCATGTCGGCTCGCAGGGGTTCTCGCCACGGACGCGCAGCGATGCGGAAGTGATCCGCCTGGGCGCGGATGCGGGGCGGATCGCGCTGCGGGGCGAGCGGGGAAGCTCGCCGGTGGAGCTCGACGTGACGCTTCAGCTGCGGGCGGGCAAGAAGGCGAAAGTGAACGGCGCCCCGCTGCGGGCCGCCGAGCAGTTGCGCGGAGAGGTGGCAGCGCTCGTGTTCACGCCCGACCGGCTAGCGATCGTCAAGGGCTCGCCCGTCGTGCGCCGCGCGTATTTCGACCGCGTGCTCGCTCGGCTCTTCCCGGCGCGTGCCACGCTTCCCGTCGAGTACGCGGCCGCGGTCGGCCAGCGGAACGCCGCGCTCAGGCGTGTGGCCGCCTCGCTCTCGTCCAGGGACGCTCTCGCGCCATGGACGCAGCGTGTCGCGGAGCTCGGCGCCCCGCTCGTTGCTGCCCGCGCGGAGACGCTCGAGCGGCTCGCGCCGGCGTTCGCGGGGCATGCGGCGGCGCTCGGGCTCGAGGCGGGGTCACTGGCCTATCAGGGGGAGCCTCCGACGGCGGAAGGGCTCGAGGCGCGTCTCCAGCGCGATCTCGAGCGCGGCGCGACGGGGCTCGGGCCGCACCTGCACGACATCGCGATTCTCAGCGGCGGGCGTGACCTGCGCCGCTTCGGCTCACAGGGCGAGCAGCGTGTGTCCGTCCTCGCGCTCTTGCTCGGCGAGGCGGAGCTGCTGAGCGAGCGCTCCGTCCCCCCGTTGCTGCTGCTGGACGACGTTCTGTCCGAGCTCGACGAGTCACGGCGGCGGACGCTGGCGGAGCGGATCCGCCGGGTGGGCCAGAGCCTCGTCACGGCGACGTCCGCGGATGCGCTCCCGACCGCGCCCGACCAGCTCATCGAGGTGTCTCCCGGGATGGCGAGGGCTGCGTAGATGGGTGACGCCACGATCTCGCGCGTGCGGCTGCGCGATCTGGCACGCCTGGGCCGCTCCGGCCCGGATCCGGCCGGCGGAGCCGGCCTCCACCGTGCCTGCGCTTCGCCGCGTCGACGGCCGCTCACCGATGCTCCCGGCATCGGCAAGCGTCCGCCGCAGCGCTCCAGACGCACCAGCTCGCGCCCCGCAGTCGGCGATCTCATGGCGTCACCCATCTAATGGAGCGAATCGGCAGCGACGTCCGTAGCGAGCTCTCCCGTTTCGGCCCCGCCGGTGGGATGGCCGAGGTCGTGGCCGCTTGGCGGGCGGTCGTCGGCGACTCGATCGCCGCGAACTCGTGGCCGGCACGGCTGGGTCGGGACGGGACGCTGCACGTCGCGGTCAGCTCCTCGCCGTGGGCCTTCGAGCTCGCGCAGCTCGAGCCGGAGATCGCGGCGCGCCTCGCGCACGCGCTCGGCGAGGCCGACCGGCGCCGTCTGCGCTTCGCGCCCGGACCTCTGCCGGAAACGAGTGCACAAAACGTCAGGAAAGAGGAAAGAGTTTCGCCCTCCCCCTCCGCGGCTGACCGGTCCCGAGCGGCTAAAATTGCTGCACAAGTGGACGATTCGGAGTTGCGGGAGCTCATCTCCCGAGCGGCTGCGGCAAGCCTCGCACGAGCTTCTTCCGACCGCTCGCTCTGATAGACTTATTTCCGCCCGGAATCGTGGAATTTGCAGGGCTTTTTTTATGACATCAGCATGACCGAAGCGACCTATACCGCAAAAGACATCACCGTCCTCGAAGGCCTCGAGCCGGTCCGGCTCAGGCCGGGGATGTACATCGGCTCGACCGGCCCGAGAGGTCTCCACCATCTCGTGTTCGAGGTGGTCGACAATGCTGTCGATGAAGCCCTAGGTGGGCACAACGACTACTCCGAGGTCGTCATCCATCCGGACAACTCCGTGACGGTCACGGATCACGGCCGCGGGATCCCCATCGAGGTCATGAAGGAGCAGGGTCTGCCGGCGCTGACGGTCGTCCTGACCAAGCTCCACGCGGGCGGAAAGTTCGGCGGCGACGGGTACAAGGTGTCCGGCGGGCTGCACGGCGTCGGCGTCTCGGTCGTGAACGCGCTCTCCGAATGGCTGGTCGCCGACGTCCATCGCGACGGCAAGATCTACCGCCAGGAGTTCGCGCGTGGAGAGCCCCAGACCGAGCTGAAGAAGGTCGGGGTCACCCAGGACACGGGCACCGTCATCAGCTTCCTCCCGGACGCGGCGATCTTCACGGACGGGATCGAGTGGGACGCCGAGGTCCTCACCCAGCGCCTGCGCGAGACCGCGTTCCTCACCAAGGGCATGCACATCGTCCTCACCGACGAGCGCGCCGGCGGCGAGCGGGTCGAGTTCAAATACGACGGCGGCATCAAGGACTTCGTCTCGCACGTCAACGCGGCGAAGGACCCGATCCACAAGCACGTCATCTACTTCGAGGGCGAGGAAGAGCAGGGCGCGGTCGAGGTCGCGATGCAGTGGAACCGCCTCTACGTGGAGTCGATCTTCTCCTTCGCGAACAACATCAACACGACGGAGGGCGGATCGCACCTCTCCGGCTTCCGCGCTGCGCTGACGAAGACGCTGAACGACTACGCCCGCGCGAAGAACCTGCTCAAGGAGAAGGAGGACAACCTCGAGGGCGAGGACGTGCGCGAGGGTCTCGCCGCGGTCATCTCCGTGAAGCTCCGCGAGCCGCAGTTCGAGGGCCAGACGAAGACCAAGCTCGGCAACCCGTGGGTGCGGGGCATGGTGGAGCGGACGGTGAACGCGCGGCTGGCCGAGTTCCTCGAGGAGAACCCCCAGGAGGCGAAGAAGATCGTCCAGAAGGCGATCGACGCCGCGCGCGCACGCAAGGCCGCGCGCCAGGCCCGCGACCTGACGCGCCGGAAGGGCGCGCTCGACTCGGCTTCGCTTCCCGGCAAGCTAGCGGACTGCCAGATCCAGGATCCGGAGTCCGCGGAGCTCTTCCTCGTCGAGGGCAACTCCGCCGGCGGCTCCGCGGTCGACGGCCGCGACCGCAGCTTCCAGGCGATCCTGCCGCTGCGCGGCAAGGTGATCAACTCCGAGAAGAACCGGCTCAACAAGGTGCTCTCGAACCTCGAGATCCAGTCGATGATCACCGCGCTCGGCACCGGCATCGGCGAGGACTTCGACATCGCGAAGCTCCGCTATCACCGGATCATCGTCATGACCGACGCCGACGTCGACGGGGCCCACATCCGCACGCTGATCCTCACCTTCCTGTACCGCCAGATGCCGGAGCTGGTCGAGCGCGGGCACGTATACATCGCCGTCCCGCCGCTCTACCGCGTCAAGATCGGCGGCCGAGAGCAGTACGTGGAGAAGGAGTCGCAGTTCGAGGACTTGCTCGTGCGCGAGCGCATCAAGGACATGGAGGTCTCCGACCGCGACGGAAAGAGCCAGACGCTCACGCAGACCCGGTACGGCCGGTTCGTGAACGCCCTGCACGAGTTCGACGGCTGGTTGTCGAAGCTGCGCGCCGACTACGGCGCCGCGCCGGCCGGGTTCGTGGTGAAACACCGGCTCGTCGAAACCGAGGCGACCCAGCTCGACGACGTCGAGGCGGTCCTCAAGGCGGTTCCGCCGAACGGGTACGACCTCACCGTGGAGGATCGCGTGGAAGGCGGAGTTCGGATCAAGATGGTCGAGAACGAGACGAACGCCGCCTCGCACGTGGTCGTCCCGCTGGACCTCCTCTCATCGCCTGCCTACGCGGGCCTGCGCCGCGCCTACACGAAGCTGGTGGACATCGTCGGCAACCCGCCCTACAAGGTCGGCTTCGGCAAGAAGAGCCGCGAGTCCGACACGTTCGATGAGCTGCGCAGCGGCGTGCTCGAGCTCGCCAAGGAGGGCATCCAGGTCAGCCGCTTCAAGGGTCTCGGCGAGATGGACGCGGACGAGCTCGCCGAGACGACGATGAACCCGGCCAAGCGCATGCTCGTGCGCGTGGACGTCGAGGACGCCGTTCTCGCCGACGAGATCTTCTCCATGCTCATGGGTGACCAGGTCGAGCCGCGGCGCGAGTTCATCGAGAAGAACGCAAAGAACGTCCAGTTCTTGGACGTCTAAGGAGCGCCGAATGTCCACGATCGAACCCCTAGGACCAGGCCGCATCGAGTCGCGCGAGCTCGAGCAGGAGATGCGCTCGAGCTTCCTCGACTACGCCATGTCGGTCATCGTGTCGCGGGCTCTCCCGGACGTGCGCGACGGGCTGAAGCCCGTGCACCGCCGGATCCTCTACACCATGCACGAGCTCGGACTGCAGCCGAACCGGGCGCGGATCAAGTGCGCGCGGATCGTGGGCGAGGTCATGGGGAACTACCACCCACACGGCGACAGCGCTATCTACGACACGCTCGTCCGCCTGGCGCAGCCCTTCTCGATGCGCTACCCGATGGTCGACGGCCAGGGGAATTTCGGCAACATCGACGGGTATCCCGCCGCCGCCTACCGCTACACGGAAGCGCGGCTTACCCGTATGGCGGCCGAGATGTTGCGCGACATCGACGCGGACACTGTCGATTTCGTCCCCAACTACGACGAGACGAAGCGACAGCCAGATGTCCTCCCGTCCCGCTTTCCGAACCTGCTCGTCAACGGGTCTGCCGGGATCGCGGTCGGAATGGCGACGAACATGCCGCCGCACAACCTCGGCGAGGTCGTGGATGCGCTCATCGCGATGATCGACGAGCCGACGATCGACGTGGAGCGCCTGACGCGGCACATCAAGGGCCCTGACTTTCCGACCGGCGGCATCATCCTCGGCCGCGACGGGATCAAGGAGGCGTACCGGTCCGGCCGCGGCCGCATCGTCGTCCGCGCGCGCGCCCACGTCGAAGAGCTGCGCGGCGGCAAGACGGCGGTCATCGTGAGTGAGCTCCCGTACACCGTGAAGAAGAGCGGCGACGACGGCGTGATCAAGAAGATCGCGGAGCTCGTCAAGGACGGCACGATCCCGGAGGTCTCGGACGTCAACGACCACTCCGACAAGTCCGGGATGAGGATCCAGATCGACATCAAGCGTGACGCGATCCCGCAGGTCGTCCTCAACAAGCTGTTCAAGCACACGGCACTTCAGACGACGTTCGGCTACAACGCCGTTGCGCTTGTCGAAGGCGTGCCGCGCACCCTGCCGCTCCGCGACCAGCTCCAGCATTACCTCGACTTCCAGCGCGAGATCGTCACGCGCCGGTCCAAGTACGAGCTGCGCCGGGCCGAGGCCCGGGCGCACGTCCTCCAGGGCTACCTCAAGGCGCTCGACAACCTGGACGCGGTGATCGCGCTGATCCGCGGCTCGGCCGACGTGGACGAGGCGCGCACGGGCTTGATGGAGTCCTTCGGCCTGACCGAGATCCAGGCGCAGGCCATACTCGAGATGCGCCTGCAGCGTCTGACGGGCCTCGAACGCAAGCGCATCGAGGACGAGTACGCGGACCTGCAGGAGCGGATCGCCGAGCTGCGCGCCATCCTCGGCGACACGGCGCGCATCGACGCCGTCGTCCGTGAGGAGCTGCTCGAGATCAAGCAGGTGTACGGCCGCAACGACGACCGCCGGACCGAGATCGTCGCCGCCGAGGGCGAGCTCGAGCTCGAGGATCTGATCGCCGAGGAGGACATGGTCATCGCGATCACGCGCTCCGGCTACATCAAGCGCCTCCCGGTCACCACTTACCGCGAGCAGCGCCGTGGCGGGATGGGGGTCATGGGCATGGACCTGAAGGAGGACGACTACATCGAGCACCTGATCGTCGCCTCCACGCACGACTACGTCCTCTTCTTCACAACCGTCGGCAAGGTCTACCGGCTGAAAGTGCACGAGCTGCCGCTCGGCTCGCGCCAGTCGAAGGGCCGCGCGGTCGTCAACCTGCTTCCGTTCTCGCAGGAGGAGAAGATTCGGGCCGTCATCGCGACACGCGATTTCACCGAGGCCGAGTACCTGACGCTCGCGACGAAGAAGGGCGTCGTCAAGAAGAGCAAGTTCCAGGACTACAACACTCAGCTCAAGGCGGACGGGATCATCGCGATCAAGCTCCGCGACGACGACGAGCTCGTCGACGTCCTTCACTCCGACGGCGATGACGACATCATGCTCGTCTCCCGCAAAGGCCAGGCCATCCGGTTCAGCGAGAAGGACGCGAGGCCGATGGGACGCGCGACCGAGGGCGTCCGCGGGATGAAGCTGCGCGCGGACGACGAGGTGATCGCCGCGGGTATCGCGACGCCGGGCGCCGACCTGCTGGTCGTGACCGAGAACGGCTACGGCAAGCGCACGCCCGTTTCCGACTACCCGTGCAAGGGTCGCGGCGGTCTCGGCGTGAAGACCGTCCAGCTGACCGAGGCGAAGGGCCAGCTCGCCGGCGCGCGCGTCGTCGAGGACATGTACCAGGTGATGCTCATCTCGACGGGCGGCACCGTGATCAAGATGCCCGCGGACGGCATCAAGCGCTCGGGCCGCTCCACCCAGGGTGTGATCGTGATGCGCCTGCGAGACGGCGAGACGGTCTCGGCGCTCGCGCCGGTGGTCGACTCGGGCGAAGAGAACGGGGATCCCGTCGTCGAGCCCGCCGGGCAGAACGGCGACTCCGACTCCTAGCCAGGAAGAGTGGATCCGGTCACGTGTCGACGTGACCGGGCCGATCGAAGAGCAGCGGGTACGGCCCTGGGCGACCGTCCTGCGCGTCCCGGCGGCCGAGGGGACGCTCTATTTCAAGGATCCGGCGCCGGAAGTGGCGCACGAAGCGCGGCTGATCGAGGTCCTCGCGACGCGAAGGCCGGAACTCGTCACCGAGGTGCTCTTCGCGGACGAGCACGGGCGGATGCTCATGCGCGACGCCGGCGAGCCGCTGGACTCGGTCCTCGAGCGCGATCTCGACACGCGCTACTGGGAGGAGCCGCTTCCTCTCTATGCCGAGCTCCAGATCGCGGCCATGCCCGACGCGGAACGGCTCGTCGAGGCGGGAGCGTTCGACCGGCGCTCGGCCGGCCTCCCGGAGACGTACGAGGCGTTGATAGCCGAGCGGTCGCCGGGTCAGACGGAGGAGGAGTACGAGCGGCTACGTGCGCTTGCGCCGGAGGTGCGGCATGTCTGCGCCGAGCTCGCTGCGGGCCCGGTGCCCGAGACGATCAACAACGACGACTTCACCCACGGCAGCATCTTCGTGAGCGGTGGCGCCTACCGGTTCCTGGACTGGGGCGACGCATGCGTCTCGCATCCCTTCTTCACGCTCACGGTCACGCAGCGGGTGATCGAGATCAAGCACGAGCTTTCGGTTGGCTCCCCGGAGATGGCGCGGATCCGCGACGCGTACCTCGAGCCGTTCACGCGCTTCGCGCCGCGCGCGGAGCTCGAGGCCATGGTCGAGCCCGCGCGCAAGATCGGCCAGATCTGCCGCGTCGCCCTGCGGGCGGCGCACATGCACTGGGACGACGACCCCGAGGAGCTCGCGTGGGCGTTCCGTCTCCTCCTCGACCCGGAGGCGTGGCGGGCCTGGCTCACGGAGCCCGAAGACGAGCAGCCGCCTCGCTCGGGGCCAGTGAGTTGACGTAGATCCCGGCGCCGAGCTCCAGGCCCGCCAGCACGGTGAGGCGCGGCACGACTTCGATGTGCGGGTGCTCGCCGCGGTGCAGCCACGCGTTCCAGGGCACCGGCCCTTCGACCTTGCGCAGACGGCGGACCACGTCGCGCAGGAGGTAGAGCGCGACCCCGATCGCCGCTGCGGCGATCAGCAGCTCGTACGGCAGCCGCCCCGCCGGATGCGCCACGGCACGCTGCCCCTCGCGCTCGGCGACGACGAGCTCGTCGTGTGCGAGCACCTCGAGGACGCCTGCGGCGTTCTCCGGAACGGCCGGTTCGACCCAGGCGAGCTGCGAGTGTGAATGCGGGAGGCTGGAGCCGGCCAAGCGCCCTTCGTTCACCAGCCAGAACGCGTCCGAATCCCGCACGACCTGCGCGACGAGCTCGATCTCCTGGTCGCTCAGCTCCGCGAAGGATCTCTTGTGCTCCGGTGAGTGGATGACCACCTCTTGCCTCTCGACCGCCGGATAGAGGTTGGGGACGACGCGGACGATCCACTCCTCCGACCCCTTCGGCAGCCGCAGGGTCTCGGGCGGAGTGCGATCCTCACGGCCGCGGCAGAACGGGCACTGGTTCAGCTCCTCCGGCGTGACCGGCTCGAGCAACGCGTGACCGGCGCCGGGCCGCCCGGCCCGGCCGGGAGCGACTGCGACGAGGCGGCCCGAGATCGGGTCCCGCCGAAGATCGCTCAGGGAGTCCCGCCGCCGGGGCCCTGGAGGAACGGCTTGATCAGTTCGATCGGGGCCGGGAAGACGATCGTGGTCGCGTTCGACGCGCCGATCTCGAGCAGCGTCTGGAGGTAGCGCAGCTGCAGTGCGATCGGATGCTCCTCGATCACGAGCGCAGCGTCCTTCAGCCGCTCGGACGCCTGGAACTCGCCTTCGGCGTTGATCACCTTCGCGCGCCGCTCCCGCTCGGCCTCGGCCTGCCGCGCCATCGCGCGCTGCATCCCGGTCGGGATCTCGACGTCCTTGACCTCGACAATCGAGATCTTTATGCCCCAGGGGGCGGTCTGCCCGTCGATGATCTCCTGCAGGATCGAGTTGATCTTCTCGCGCTCGGACAGGAGCTCGTCGAGAACGTGCTGACCCAGTACGGCGCGGAGCGTCGTCTGCGCGATCTGCGAGGTCGCGACCATGAAGTTCTCCACCTGCACGATCGCGTTCTTCGGCTCGACGATGCGGAAGTAGGCGACCGCGTTCACGCGCACCGGGACGTTGTCCTTGGTGATGACTTCCTGCGGCGGGATGTTCAGCGTGATCGTGCGCAGGTCGACCTTGACCATGCGGTCGACGATGGGGATGAGGATGAAGAGGCCGGGTCCTTTCGGCTCCGGCAGCAAGCGGCCGAGCCGGAAGACGATGCCCCGCTCGTACTCGCGCGCCACCTTGATCGCGGCGAACAGGAAGATGACGAGGAGGACTGCGATGGCGACGACTGCTGCGATTGCGGCGGTCATGCGGGTCCTTTCAGACGGGTTGGGGCGATCCTACGGGTTCATCCGCGGGGCTGACGTCGAGCACGAGGCTGGAATCGATCGACTCGACGCGCACCTTGGTGCCCCGCCGGAGGAGCTCGTCTCGGGCCGGCCTCGCCTTCCAGAGCTCGCCGTTCACGAATACCTGGCCGTCGCCACGAACCTCGCCGATCTGGCCGACGATCGACTGCGGCCCGACGCTCACCGGTTTGCGGCGCACTGCTACCGCCTTCGTCATCGCGAAGCCCCAGAGGAGGCCGAGGACCACGGCGATCGAGATGATCAGCGGGAGGCTGACGTGGTAGGGCGAGGGCGCGTTGCGGAACAGCATGATCGCCCCCACGACGAGGCTGATCAACCCCGCAACCGTGATGGCGCCGTGACTGGTTACGAAGGCGTCCGTCACGAGCATCGCCACCCCGAGCAGCAGCAGCGCGAGCCCGGCCCAGCTGATCGGGAGGATCGAGAATCCGAACAGCGCAGTGACGAGCGCGACCGCGCCTAGCACTCCGGGTAAGACGACCCCCGGGTGGAAGATCTCGAACCCGATCCCCGCCAGGCCGGCCAGGAACAGCAGCGTGAGGATGTTCGGGTCGATGAGCACGTTGAGGAGGCGCGAGAAGAAGCCCGGGTGCGCGTCCACGATCTGCGCGTTCGCGGTGTGCAGCGTGATGTGCCGGCGGTAGGTCTTGTAGCCGTCGAGCTTGTCGAGTAGCGCGCGCAGGTCCGGCGCCTTGAGGTCGATGACGTGGATCCTCAGCGCCTGGTCGACGGTCAGGTTCGACGCCTGGCGCACGGCCCGGGCGCCCCAGGCGCCGTTGCGCCCGTTCGTCTCGGAAAGCGTGCGCAGCTTTGCGGCGAAGTGGTTGATCACCTTCCGGCGCAGGTCGCTGCCCAGGTTGCCGCCGCTCTGGTCGATGGGCGTCGAGGAGCCGATGTTCGTCGCCGGCGCCATCGCGAGCACGTCCGCAGCCTCGGCCACGAAGACTCCCGCCGACGCTGCCCCCGCCCCTGTCGGCGAGACGTAGACGATCACCGGGACGCGCGAGACGAGGATCTTCTCGTAGATCTTCTCCATCGAGGTCGAGAGGCCGCCGGGCGTGTCGAGCAGGATCACAATCGCGCTGTAGCCGCCGTTGTTCGCCTCGTCGATCTGGTGGTTGACGTAGTCCTGCGAGACCGGGTTGATGTCCAGCGAGAAGTGGATGGCCAGCACCTTCGGCTGCGCTTGCGCGGCGACCGAGGTGACGAAGATGAGGAAACCCGCGGCCGCGAGCAAGCTGAAGAACAGACGAGCACGGCGCATACGACAATTGTGGCACGGGGAGGGTGGCTGGCGGGTCAGGTTTCCATACACTCGTCCGCGTGCAGGCCCCGTTCGGACGCGACGAGATCGAGTCGATCCTTCCCCACCGCGAGCCCTTTCTCCTCATCGACGAGGTGCTGGAGTTCGAGGCGGGGAAGCGGGTTGTCGCACGCCGCACCGTCCGTGAGGACGAGTGGTACTTCGCCGGGCACTTCCCGGGCAGGCCGGTGATGCCGGGCGTGCTGATCGTCGAGGCCATGGCCCAGACGGGTGCCGTCGCCGTGCTTGCCCAGGAGGAGAACCGGGGCAAGATCGCGTACTTCGCCGGTATCGACGACTGCCGCTTCAAGCGAATCGTGGAGCCGGGCGACGAGCTCCAGCTCGTCTGCGAGATCGACCGGATCCGTGGCCCGATCGGGCGAGGAAAGGCCGAGGCGCGGGTCGACGGCGAGTTGGCCGCGCGAGGCACGCTCACCTTCGCGGTCGAACAGTGATCGGCACCGCACGCGAAGGCTTCCGTGCCTCGATCACGGGGATCGGCTCCTACGTTCCCGACCGTGTCCTCACGAACCACGAGCTCTCGACCATGGTCGCGACGAGCGATGAATGGATCATCGAGCGGACGGGAATCCGTGAGCGCCGCATAGCCGCGCCCGAGCAGGCGCTCTCCGACCTTTGCCGCCCCGCGATCGAGCAGGCGCTGGCGCAGGCCGGGCTCGAGGCGTCGGCCATCGACCTGCTCGTCGTCGCCACGGTCACGCCGGACATGGCCTTCCCCTCGACGGGTGCCATCCTCGCCGACGAGCTCGGGATGCCCGACGCCGGCGCCTACGACCTCTCCGCCGGCTGCACCGGCTTCATGTACGCGCTCGCCCAGGCGTACGGAATGATGGCGGGTGGCCTTGCCGAGCGCGCTCTCGTCGCGGGTGGCGACGTCCTTTCGAAGATCATGGACTGGACCGATCGGACCACCTGCGTCCTGTTCGGCGACGGCGCGGGCGCGGTCGTGCTCGAGCGGGTGGAGAACGGCGGATTTCTCGGGTTCGAGCTGGGAGCGGACGGATCCGGCGGCCCGGAGCTCTATCAGCCGGCCGGAGGCTCCCGCATGCCTGCGAGCGCGGAGACCGTGGCGCAGGGACAGCACTTTGCCCACATGAACGGCCGCGAGGTGTTCAAGTTCGCAACCCGGGTGCTCGTCTCGTCGGCCGAGGCCATCCTCGAGAGGTGCGGCCGCACGATCGACGAGGTCGACGTCTACGTCCCGCACCAGGCCAATGTGCGCATCATCGACCACGCCGTCCGAAAGTTGGGGATTTCCGCGGCTAAAGTGATCGTCAATGTCGACCGGTACGGCAACACCTCGTCTGGCTCGATCCCGCTCGCCCTGGCCGAGGCGCAGGCCGACGGGCGGTTTCACGAGGGCGATCTCGTGTTAATGACCGGTATGGGCGCCGGCCTCACCTGGGGGTCGGCTTTGATGGAATGGAGCACAAGATGAGCAAAATCGCCTTCCTTTTCCCCGGCCAGGGGTCGCTCGAGCCGGGTATGGGCCGTGAGATCGCCGAGTACGACGCGGCGGCCATGCGCGTTTTCGACGAAGGGAGCGAGGCCGCCGGCCTCGACCTCCGCCGGCTCTGCTTCGACGCGCCGCTGGAGGAGCTGATGGAGACCGAGCTCCAGCAGCCGGCGCTCGTTGCGACGAGCCTCGCGATCCTTGCGGCGCTGCGCGAGCGCGGAATCGAGGCCGACTTCGTTGTCGGCCACTCTGTCGGGGAGTACGCCGCGCTGGCGGCGGCCGACGCGCTGACCATCCCCGAGGCGATCGCGCTCGTTCGTGAGCGAGGGCTCGCGACCGCCGAGGCCGCGCGGGAGCACCCCGGCTCGATGGCCGCAATCCTCGGTCTCGAGGACGAGGTCGTCGAGGACCTGTGCCGGCAGATCGGGTCCGTGTGGCCCGCGAACTACAACTGCCCGGGCCAGCTCGTGGTGTCGGGGGAGACGCCGTCGGTCGAGGAGTGCCGCTGGAAGGCAGAGCTCGAGGGCGCCCGGCGGACGGTCAAGCTCAGGGTGTCGGGCGCATTTCACAGCCCGCTCGTCGCGAAGGCTGCGGAACGGCTCCGTCCCGCGATCGACAAGGTCAAATTCGCCGAGCCGGTTGCGCCGTTCATGTCCACCGTGAGCGCCAAGATCGAGCCTGCGCAGCGCATGGGCAACCTGCTGATCGAGCAGTTGACCGGTCCGGTCAAGTTCACGCACGCGGCCCGCGAGCTCGTCAAGGACGGGGTCAAAACGTTCGTAGAAGTCGGCCCCGGCAACGTCCTCTCCGGCCTCGTCAAGCGCATCGACGAGAACGTCAAGGCTATCTCGGTCAACAGCGTGTCCGCGCTGAAGAAGCTCGAGGAGCATCTCCCTCCTGCCTGACTTGGCGGAAGGCCCGCCCGCCCATGCCGCCGTCGCTCTCTGGCCGGCTCCGTCGAGCCTACGCCGGCTGCGTCCTTGCATCGCTTGCTTTTCGCGCGGCAGAGCGACACCGTCGTGAGCGGGCGGGCCTTCTGCTCCCTCGAAGGGAAGAACGCGCTCATAACCGGTGGGTCACGGGGAATCGGCCGGGCGGTCGCGCTCGAGCTTGCCGGCGCCGGCGCCTCGGTCGTAATCGGCTACGGCTCGGCCGCTGACGAGGCGGAGGCGGTTGCACAGGAGACGGGCGGCCGCGCTATCCAGGCCGACGTCTCACAGGCGGAGGACGCAAAGCGGCTCGTGGAGGAGGCCGGCGACCTCGACATCCTCGTCAACTGCGCAGGCATCACGCGTGACGGCGTCCTGGCACGCATGCTCGACGAGGACTGGCGCGACGTGATCGAGACGAACCTGAGCAGCGTCTTCTATACGTGCCGCGCGGTCGCGCGCGGGATGATGCGCCGCCGGTCGGGCTCGATCGTGAACCTCTCCAGCATCGTCGGCGTGCACGGCAACTGGGGCCAGACGAATTACGGCGCGTCGAAGGCCGGGATCATCGGCTTCACCAAGTCTCTTGCACGGGAGCTCGGCAGCCGTGGCGTACGCGCGAATGTCGTCGCTCCGGGTTACGTCAAGACGCGCCTCACAGACGTCATCCCCGAGGAGGCCAAGGAGGCGATGTTGCAGAACACGCCGCTCGCCAGGCTCGGCGAGCCTGAGGACGTGGCGGCGGCGGTACGCTTCCTCTGTTCGGACGAGGCCTCTTTCATCACGGGCGATGTACTGCTCGTGGACGGCGGACTGGGGATGTAGATGCAGAACGGGCGCGCGCGGATCGTCATCACGGGTCTCGGGGCGGTAACGCCGCTCGGCGGCGGCGCGGAATCGTCCTGGGAGGCCTTGATCGCCGGAAAGTCCGGCGCCGGCCCGATCACGCTCTTCGACCATTCCAACTATCCCGTGCACTTCGCCTGTGAGGTCAAGGAGTTCGATCCGACCGAGTGGATGGATCGCAAGACCGCCCGGCGCATGGATCGCTTCGCGCAGATGATCGTCGCCGCCGCCCGGCAGGCCGAGGCCGACGCCGGCCTCGACGTGGCGAAGGAACCCGATCGGATCGGGACGGCGGTTGCGACGGGGATCGGCGGTCTCCAGGCGTACCAGGACTGCTACGACACGCTGATCGACCGCGGACCGGACCGCGTCAACCCCTTCTCGATTCCCGCGATCATTCCGAACATGGGCGCCGCCTGGGTCTCGATGGAGCTCGGAACCAAGGGGCCGCTGACGTCCCAGTGCACCGCGTGCGCCGCCTCGAACATGTCGATCGGCGAGGGGATGGACGCGATCCGTCTGGGCCGCGCCGATGTGATGCTGTGCGGCGGGACCGAGGCTCCGGTAACGGCGATCGGCATCGCCGGCTTCGGCGCGATGCGCGCTCTGTCCCGCCGAAACGGTGCTCCGGACAAGGCGAGCCGGCCTTTCGATGCCGGCCGCGACGGCTTCGTCATGGGCGAGGCCGGCGCAATCCTCGTGCTCGAGTCGCTCGAGCATGCCCGGGCGCGCGGCGCCAAGATCTACGCGGAGGTGTGCGGCTACGGCATCTCCTCGGACGCGACGCACATCACCGAGCCCGACCCGACCGGCTATAACCCCGCCCGCGCGATGCAGATGGCGATGAAGGACGGCGGCGTGACGGCGGAGGAGGTCGGCTACATCAACGCCCACGGCACCTCGACGCCGCTCGGCGACGCGAGCGAGACGCGGGTGATCAAGCTCGCGATCGGCGAGGAACGCGCGCGACAGATTCCGATCTCGTCCACCAAAGGCGCGACCGGCCACACCCTCGGGGCCTCGGGCGCGGTCGAGGCGATCTTCACCACGCTCGCCGTGCAGCGCGGCATCGTCCCGCCGACGATCAACTACGAGGAGCTCGACCCCGAGTGTGACCTCGACTACATCCCCAACGAGTCGCGCGAGGTTCCGGATTTGCGCTTCGGGATGTCCAATTCCTTCGGGTTCGGCGGACACAACGCCTCGATCGTTGTGGGTAAGTGGACGGAATAGCCGACCGCTACGCGACCTTCGACTGCTACGGGACGCTGATCGACTGGAACGCGGGGCTGCGCGCGGCCCTCGGCAGCGACGAGCTGCTCGAGCGCTACCACGACGTCGAGCCGCAGGTCCAGCGCGAGAGCCCGGGCCTGTCCTACCGGCAGGTGATGGGAGAGACCGCGCGCCGGATCGGCGCACCCGATCCCGCCGACACGCTGCCGGAGTGGCAGCCCTTCCCGGAAGTCCCCGAGGCGCTCGAGCGCGCTCGCGCGAACGGCTGGAAGCTCGTCATCCTCTCCAACACGGACCGTGACTACATCGAGGCGTCGATGGCGCGGATCGGCGTCCCATTCGAGCTGGCGATCGTCGCGTCGGAGATCGGCTCGTACAAGCCTGCGCTCGGGCACTGGCGCGCGTTCGAGGAGCGCTTCGGGCGGCTCCCCGACGCCCATATCGCGGCCAGCCTCTTTCACGATGTCGCTCCGGCCAACGAGCTCGGGTTGAAGAGCGTCTGGGTGAACCGCGACGGCGACGAGCCCGGCCCGCGCCCGACACGGGAGATCACCGACCTGTCCACGCTTCCAGACGTGCTCGATGAGCTCTGAGCTGCGCGCCCCGACGTTCGACGACCTTCCAGGGCTCGCCGCCCTGAATGCGTCGGTCGCCGACGGGATGAACGAGTCCCAGATCCGTGACCGGATGAAGAGCCCAAGGGGCAAGTTCGAAGAGAACTGGCGCGTAGCGGAAGACGAAAGCGGACGGATCGCCGGCGGCGTCTTTCTCTGGCACCCCGAGCCGGACGCCGAACGCGTCTTCGTCTTCGCCATCGCCGACCCGCGCGAGGCGAAGATGTACGAGCGCCTGCTCGACTGGGGCGAGGAGCGAGGCCGCACGCTGACCAAGGGCCTCGCCGGGCGCACGCACACGTCGGCGGAAAGCGACAACGACCTGCTGGCGGACATCCTGCGCACTCGCGGCTACGACTTCGTTCGCCACTTCTTCACGATGGAGATCGACCTCGACGACGATCCTCCGCAGCCCTCGTGGCCAGAGGGGATCGCGGTCCGCACTTTCAGGCCCGGCGAGGAGCGCGCGATCTACGACGTGGACATGGAGGCCTTTCAGGACCACTGGGACTTCTTCCCCGTGCCGTTCGACGACTGGCGCGACTACTTCCTCGGAAGCGAGACCTTCGATTCCGAGCTGTGGCTCGTCGCCGAAGACGGCGACCAGATCGCGGGGACGGCGCTGTGCACGGGTGTGCGCGGGCCCGAGACCGGGTGGGTGAACATTCTGGCGGTGCGCCGCCCGTGGCGCCGCCGCGGGCTCGGCCGAGCGCTTCTCCTCCATGCCTTCCGGGAATTTCGGCGGCGAGGGTACGGGAAAGTCGGCCTGAACGTGGACGGAGAGAACCTGACCGGCGCCGTTCGCCTGTACGAGCAGGCCGGCATGCGCGTGGCTCACCGCGAGGACTCCTACCGCAAGGGCCTTTAGTGGATCTCCGGCCGCCGACGAAGGACGACGCTCCCGCGATCGTCGCCGTAGCGCGCCCATTCGGCCTGTCCGATGAGACCGTCTCCGACGTCGAGGCTTGGTTCGATCTTCCGTCCAACGACCTCGAGAACGACGCCCGTGTCGCCATTGTCGACGGACAGGTCGTCGGCTACGGCGACGTCGGAGAGGCGTCGAGCGGCGGGAAGATGCTCTGGCTGGACGTGCGGGCAGGCCGCGATGCCGCACCGCCGGTCCTCGACTGGGTCGAGCGCCGGGCGCGGGAGAAGGCCGTGGAAGGGGCTAAGCTGAAGGTCTGGTCGCCGGAGGAGAACGCGGAGTGGCGCGCCCTGCTCGAAGCGAGAGGCTTCGAGCTCCACAGCTATTCCTTCCGAATGTGGATCGACCTCGGGCAGGACCTCGTGGCTCCCTCCTGGCCGGACGGAATCTCGGTGCAGACGTATCGCCGAGATGAGGACGAGCAGGCCGTGTACGAGGCCCATCAGGAGGCGTTCTCCGAGGAGCCGGACTTCTCGGCCGATCCCTTCGAGGACTGGAAGCAGTGGTCGTACCGCGAGCCGTTCGACCCGGGTCTGTGGTTCGTCGCCCGCCAGGGCGACGAGGTCGCGGGCATCCTGCTCGGGCGGCCTCGCGTGTTGTCGCAAACGGAGCGGCCAGGCGATGCGACGGTCGGGTGGATCAACATCCTCGGCGTGCGCAAGCCGTGGCGCGGCCGAGGGCTCGCGCTCGCGCTGCTGCAGCACGCGTTCCGGGCGTTCGGGGAACGCGGGAAACCCCGTGTCGGCCTGGGTGTCGACGGCCGCAATCCGACCGCGATTCGCCTGTACGAGCGGGCGGGGATGAAGCCGCAGGGGACGCTCGTGTGGTACCAAAAGGAGGTCTGATGTCCCGCCTCCGCGCCAAGTGCCCCGATTGCAAGACGCAGACCGCGGTCGCGCTCGGGCCGGAGTACGAGTGCCACGCGTGCGGGCGCACATTCGGCGCGGGCATGGTGCGCGTCCCGCGCGCCTGGGGGGACGGCGGCGAGGCGATGGCGGAGTCCGCCTGGCTCGCGCTCCCATACCCGGAGGCGTCGGTGATCGAGGAGGAGTCCCTCGGGGAGCAGTCGCTGACGCTGGCGCACGACCTGCCCGCTCGCCCGCTCGTCCTCGGCGGGGACTGTTGCTCGCACGTCGGTGCGGTCGAGGGCCTCAGCGCGGGGCACGACCGAATCGGTGTGGTCTGGCTCGACGCGCACGGAGACCTGAACACGCCGGAGACGTCTCCGTCCGGCAACACGTGGGGGATGCCGCTGCGGATGCTGATCGATTCAGGCGCTGTGGCCGCCGAGGACGTGGCGCTCGTCGGCGCGCGCAACCTCGACCCGCCGGAGGAGGAGTTCATCGCAGCCTCCGGAGTGCACCAGGGACCGGATGCGATCGGCCAGGCCCTCGACCGCCTCGATTGCGTCTATGTCGCGCTCGACTGCGACGTGTTCGACCCCGACGAGGTCACGTCGTTCATGCCCGAGCCGGGCGGCCTGACCGTGGATGAGGTCGAGTCCATGTTCCGCCGCATCGCGTCGTCCCACACGGTGATCGGAGCCGGCATCAGCGGCCTCGCGCCGGATGAGCGGAACGTCGAGCCGCTCAGCAGACTCTGCGCGGCCCTCGGCCTCTGACTAGCATCACTACACTCCTCGGGTGGCTGAGAGGATCGACGTGTCGATCGAGCACAAGCACCCGCTTGGCCCCGACGGCGGGAAGCCTCACCCGAATACGTGCCCCAAGTGCGGGTCGCACTACCGCGACGACGAGCTGGACGCAAACCTTCGCGTCTGCCCGCATTGCGGCCACCATTTCGCGGTGACGGCCCTCACCCGCATCGAGCAGCTGGCCGACGCGGATAGCTTCGTCGAGGAGGCCGCCGACCTGCGCTCGGACGATCCGCTCGACTTCTTCGACCTGCGTCCCTACACCGAGAGGCTGGCTGAAGCGGAGGTCTCGACGGGCCTGGGTGAGGCGATCGTGATCGGCCGCGCCACGATCGAGGGCCGGCCGTGCCAGCTGTCCGTGATGGACTTCTCCTTCATGGGCGGCTCGATGGGACGCGTCGTCGGGGAGAAGTTCGCGCTCGCCTGCGAGGGCGCTGCCGAGCATGGAGTTCCGCTCGTCTCGGTAACGGCGTCGGGCGGGGCGCGCATGCAGGAAGCGATCCTCTCCCTGATGCAGCTGCCCAAGACCGTGGTCGCGGTCGAAGATCTCTACGACAGCGGCGGCTCGATGCTCAACGTCCTCGCGCATCCGACGACCGGAGGAGTGCTCGCGAGCTTCGCCAGCCTCGGGGACGTCGTCGTCGCCGAGCCGGGGGCGCTGATGTCATTCGCCGGCCCGCGTGTCGTCGAGTCGGTCACGCGCGAGAAGCTTCCCGACGACTTCGGCCGCGCGGAGCCCAACTACCGCTTCGGCCACCTGGACGCGATCGTCCCGCGTCCGGAGCTCAAGGCTTTCGTCTCCAAGTTTCTCCGGGTCTTCGGCAATGTCCAGTGAAGCCGAGCTGCGTATCCGCGACCGGCTCAGCAAGCTGAGCCGCATGCGGCTGCTGGGCGGCATCAGGCTCTCGGGCGAGCTCAAGCGGCTCCAGGAGCAGCTCGAGCGCGTCACCGCCGAGCCGACCGGGGACGAGATCTGGGAGAAGGTCGAGCTCGCGCGCGACGAGGACCGGCCGTACACGCTCGACTACGTCGAGCGCCTGGTCGAGGACTGGATCGAGCTGCACGGCGACCGCGGCCGCGCCGACGATCCGGCGGTCGTGACCGGCGTCGGCCGCTTCCGGGGGCGCACCGTCGTGCTGATCGGGAACCAGAAGGGGCGCGACCTCAAGGACCGCATCCATCGCAACTACGGGATGGCGAACCCGGAGGGATACCGGAAGGCGATGCGCGCGATGGAGCTCGCGGAGCGGCACGGTTATCCGATCCTGTCGCTCGTGGACATCCCCGGCGCGTATCCCGGCATCGCCGCGGAGCAGCACGGCCAGGGGGGCGCGATCGCGCGCTCGCAGGCGATGTTGTCGCGGGTGCACGTCCCCGTCGTCGCCTGCATCATCGGCGAGGGCGGCTCCGGCGGCGCGATCGCGACGGCGCTCGCCGACCAGGTGCTCATGCAGGAAAATGCGATCTACACGGTCATCTCCCCCGAGGGGGCGGCCTCGATCCTGTGGCGCGATGCGGGCGAGAAGCTGAAGGCGGCCGCGGCGTTCAGGCCCGACGCCGTCCACTGTCTCGAGCTGGGCGTGATCGACTCGATCGTTCCGGAGCCCATGGGCGGGGCGCACACCGATCACGACGAGGCCGCGCGCCTGCTGGGGTCCTCGCTCGAGGCGGCCCTGGAGGAGCTCGAGCCGATCCCGGGCGACGAGCTGCGACGGCTGCGGCGGGCGAAGTTCCGCACCATCGGCATGGTCAAGGCGACCGCGCGTTAGATGGCTGATGCCACGATCTCGCGCGTCCGGCTGCGCGATCTGGCACGCCTGGGCCGCTCCGGCCCGGATCCGGCCGGCGGAGCCGGCCTCCACCGTGCCTGCGTTTCGCCGCGCCGGCCGCTCACCGATGCTCCCGGCATCGGCAAGCGTCCGTCACGGCGCCCCAGACGCATCAGCTCGCGCCCCGGAGCAGGCGATCTCATGGCATCAACCATCTAGCGACATGAGGTGGAGCCGGATTCGCCGCAGGAGGATGACGGCGACCGCCGCGATCCTGGCGGCCACCGTCGTGGCCGGACTCGTCAGCGGGACCGCGGTCGGAGTGGGAGGCTCGGCGAAGGTCGCCAAGGGCCCACCGAGCTCGAAGACGCGCATGCGCTATGTCAAGACGATCACGGGCCACATCTCTCCGAAGTCCGTGGTTTCCTCCGGGCGCGGCCTCGTCTTCGCCCAGAACATGATGTACACGCACACCGTCACGGTCTACAACTCGCGCACGCGCCGGCTCGTGAAGACGATCTCCGACGCGGTCAACCTCGGCCGGTACGGCGTCAAGGGGCACGCGGGAGTCTCCCGCGGTGCGCCCGTCGAGCTGGCGTTCACCCCGAACGGCAAGTACGCGTACGTCTCCAACTACTCGATGTACGGCAACGGGTTCGGCGGAGAGGGGACGGACACGTGCTATCCGGGCCAGTACGGTCCGAGCTTCCTCTACCGGATCGGCATCGACAGGCTGAAGATCGACGACGCGATCGAGGTTGGTGCTGTCCCGAAGTACGTGGCGATCACGCGCGACGGGCGCTTCGTTCTGGTGAGCAACTGGTGCGGCTACGACCTGAGCATCGTCTCTACGCGCCTGGGCCGCCAGGTCAAGCGGATCTCGCTCGGGCCGTATCCGCGCGGCATCGCGGTGACGCCGAACGGCAAGAGCGCCTACATCGCGGTGATGGGGACGACCAACATCGCGCACCTCAACCTGCAGACGTGGAAGGTGTCCTGGCTGTACGGCGTCGGGTCGGGCCCGCGGCATCTCGTCGTGTCTCCCAAGGGCCGCTGGCTGTACGCCACGCTGAACGGCGAGGGGACGGTCGCCAAGATCGACCTGCGCCACGGCGTGGTGACGCGGAAGGTCTCGACCGGGGACGCGCCCCGCTCGATGGCGATCTCCCCGGACGGCAAGGCGCTCTACGTCGTGAACTACTTCTCCAACACCGTGAGCAAGGTGCGGACGGGGGACATGCGCGTGCTCCAGAACGTGTCGGTGAACTCGAGCCCGATCGGCATCACCTACGACGCGCCGACCCATTCGGTGTGGGTCGCGTGCTACTCGGGGACGATCGAGGTTTTCAACGACGGCTGACGTGCGCGGGCGTGACCTCGGCGGGCGACGTGCAGCCGAGGAGCGCGAGCGCGAGCTCCAGCTCGGCGCGTAGAAGCTCGAGGACGCGCAAGACCCCGTTCTCGCCGTCGACTGCGAGGCCCCACACAAACGGACGGCCCGCCAGAACCGCCTGCGCGCCGAGCGCGAGCGCCTTGAGGACGTCGGTGCCTCGCCGGACGCCGCCGTCCATCAGCACGGGCACGCGGCCCGCGACGGCCTCGACGACCTCGGGCAGTGCCTCGATCGACGCCTCGACGCCGTCGAGCTGCCGGCCGCCGTGGTTCGAGACCACAACGCCGGCCGCGCCGCTCTCGCACGCCAGCAGCGCGTCCTCGAGGGTCAGGATCCCCTTCACCACCACGGGCAGGCCGCTCGACTCGGCAATCGCCTCGACGTCGCGCCAGCTGACGTCCTGCGCGAGCACGCCTCCGACCGCGTCCTCGGGGCGTAGGCCCTCGGCGCTGCCCAGCGCCCGCACGATGCTCGGGACGTGATGAGGGATTTGCACGCCGGTCCGCAGGTCGCGTTCGCGCCGACCCGAGCGCGGCAGGTCGACGGTCAGGAGGACGGAGGAGAAGCCCGCGTCGACGGCCTCCGCGAGCAGCTCGTTCGTGACTCCGCGGTCGCGGAAGACGTAGAGCTGGAGCCAGCGGTGTCCGTCGGGCGCGGCCTCGGCTACCTCGGGCGCGGCTGCGGTCGCGATCGTCGAGAGGCAGAAGACCGTTCCGGCCCGTGCCGCTGCCCGCGCCGTCGCGCACTCGCCGTCGGGGTGAGCGAGCCGTTGATAGGCCATCGGCGCCACGAACAGTGGCATCGAGACCCCATGTCCAAGTACCTCGGTCTCCGTCGTCACGGTGCTGACGTCGACGAGCATCCGCGGCCGAAGCTTGAGCTTGCCGAAGGCCGAGACGTTCTCCCGTAGCGTCACTTCGTCCCCGGCGCCTCCGGCGAAGTAGCCGTACGCGCCGGGATCGAGCTTCTCTTCGGCGAGACGCTCGTATTCCCACACGTTCAGGGGTTCCGGGGGCATGTCCCGGAGCGTAATCCACAGGATTTTCCCCGGCGCCTGTGGGTAAGTTGCGGCGGTGGCGCTGAAGGAATACCGGCGAAAGCGCGATCCGAAGAAGACTCCGGAGCCGTTCGGGTCGAAAAAGGGCGGGAAACAGCCGATCTTCGTCGTCCAGCGGCACGACGCGCGCCGGCTCCACTACGACTTCCGGCTGGAACGGGACGGCGCGCTCGCCAGCTGGGCCGTCCCGAAGGGAGTCCCGCTCGAGCCGGGAACGCGCGCGCTCGCCGTCCACGTCGAAGACCATCCCCTCGAGTACGCGACGTTCGCGGGAGAGATCCCGAAGGGCCAGTACGGCGCGGGCTCCGTCGAGATCTGGGACAGCGGGACCTACGAGCTCGTCGAGGAAAAGAAGGACGGCGGCCTCACGGTCCGCCTGCACGGGAACCGACTCGAAGGGACCTGGACGCTGATTCCCGCCCACCTGGACGGCAAGGAGCAGAACTGGCTGCTCATGCGCAAGCGCGACGACGAAGGCGCCGCGGCGACTCGTTCGAGGCAGTCCCGATACGCGCCGATGTCGGCGACGCTCGTGAAGGAGGTTCCGCGCGGAGACGAGTGGCTGTTCGAGGTCAAGTGGGACGGGTACCGGGCCATCTCGTACGTGGCCGGGAGCGAGGTCGAGATGAGGAGCCGGAGGGGCAACGACTTCACCGAGAAGTTCGAGAGGGTGGCCAAGGAGATCCCGAAGGCCTTGAAGACGCCGGACTGCGTCCTCGACGGCGAGGTGTGCGCCCTCGACGAGGCCGGACGCGCGAGCTTCTCGGAGATGCAGCAGCTCAAGCCCTCGACTCCGCTCGTGTACTACGTCTTCGACCTGCTCGAGGTGGACGGGAAGCCCGTCGTCGACCTGCCCCTGGAGGAGCGGCGCGCTCGGCTCGAGAAACTGCTCGATCGCCGGAACCGCACAATCCGCCTGTCCGAGTTCTTCGACGACGGCGAGGCCTTGTACGAGGCGGCGAAGGAACAGGGGCTCGAGGGCATCGTCGCCAAGCGAGGGGGATCGGCCTACGCGGTCGGCAAGCGCACGCGGGACTGGCTGAAGATCAAGGCCAAGGGCGACCAGGAGCTCGTCATCGCCGGCTACACGAAGGGCCAGGGGCGCCGCGCCGGAAGCTTCGGCTCGCTCGTCGTCGGCTACTGGCAGGGAAGCGAGCTCGTCTACGCCGGGAACGTCGGTACCGGGTTCAACGACGCCGAGATCGACCGCTTGCTGAAGAAGCTCAGGCCGCTCGAGCGCGCCACGCCTCCCTTCCGCGAGGTGCCGAAGATGCCGAAGGTGCGCCGGGCGGACGTCGTCTGGGTGGAGCCGAAGCTCGTGGCGCAGGTGGAGTTCGTCGAGTGGACGCACGACAAGCACCTGCGCGCCCCGGTGTACAAAGGGCTGCGGGAGGACAAGACCGCGGAGGAGGTCGTGATGGAGGCGCCGACGCCGATCGAGCCGGAGATCCAGAAGGGGAAACGGCTGCTGAAGCTGTCCAACCTCGACAAGCCCTTCTGGCCGGACGAGGGGATCACCAAGGGCGACCTGCTCGCGTACTACCGCGATGTCGCCGGCGTCATCGTCCCGCACCTCCGCGACCGTCCCTTCACGATGAAGCGCTATCCCGACGGCTGGAAGGGCAAGTTCTTCTTCCAGAAGGACGCGCCCAAGCACATGCCAGAGTGGATCAAGACCGCCGTGTTCCCTGCGACCTCGCGCGAGTCGCGCGAGAAGCGGATGATCCGCTTCCCGCTCGTGAACGACGAGCTCGCGCTCCTGTGGACGGTGAACATGGGCTGTATCGACATGAACACGTGGTATTCGCGCGTCGACACGCCGAACAAGCCCGACTTCGTCCTCTTCGACCTCGATCCCTCACCGGATGTCGGGTTCAAGGAGACGGTCGAGGTCGCATTGCTCGTGAAGCAGGCCCTGGACACGCTCGAGCTCGAGAGCTTCCCCAAGACGAGCGGCGCGGACGGCATTCACATCCTCGTCCCGATCGCCCGCCGTCACACATACGACGACACGCGCCAGTTCTCGGAGATCATCGCGCGGGCCCTGGCGGCGACGCACCGCGGGCTGGTCACGACCGAGTGGTCGAAGGCGAAGCGCCGCGGCGTCCTGATCGACTCGAACCAGAACGGAGAAGGGAAGACGATCGCCTCGGTCTACTCGGTGCGGCCGAAGGAGGGCGCGCCGGTATCCACGCCGCTGCGCTGGGAGGAAGTGAACGAGAAGCTCGACCCCGGCGAGTTCACGATGGAGGTCGTCCGGCAGCGGATAGCGCGGGACGGCGACCTCTACGGCGGCGTGCTGACGACCAAGCAGTCGCTCGGCACCGCGCTCAAGGCGCTGGAGTAGCTACGCGCGCGGGACGAACCCCGCCACGTCCACGGGGACGTTGCTCGGGCTCGATGTTCCGTCTCCAAGCTGACCGGTGCTGTTCCAACCCCAGCATTCGACCCGGCCGTCGGTCAGCACAGCACAGGCATGCGCGGTGCCGGAATCGAGCTTTGCGACGCCGAGCGCCAGGCCCTGCACGTTCAGCGGCGCCGCGCTGTTGTCGCTCGTGCCGTTCCCCAGCTGGCCAAGGCTATTCGAGCCCCAGCATTTCACTCCCCCACCCTCTACGAGCGCGCAGGTGTGATCTCCGCCTGCGGAGACCGCCAGCACATCGGAGCTGAGACCGACCACGCGGACCGGGACCGAGCGACTTGCGGCGCCCGTTCCATCTCCCAGCTGCAGGGACGTGTTGAGCCCCCAACACTCGACACCGCCGGCCTCTGTCACCGCGCAGGTGTGATCTCCGCCGGCACCGATCCCACGCACCCCGCTCGAGAGGCGCGTGACGGCGACCGGAGCCAAGCGATCCTTTTTCGATCCATTTCCCAGCTGCCCGTACTGACCTGAGCCCCAGCACTTCACGCCGCCGCCGCCTGTGACTGCGCATGTATGTGCTCCTCCCGCCGCGATCGCCGTGACGTTCCGATCGAGCCCGACGACATCGACCGGCGTCGCGCTTTGCCTGTTCGCGCCGTCCCCGAGGTAGCCGCCGCCCCAGCACTTCACGGAGCCGCCCGTCAGGAGTGCGCATGTGTGCTGCGTGCCCGCGGAGATCTCCTGGACTCCGGTGGACAGCCCGATGACGTCGACCGGCGTCGCGCGATTCGTCGTCGTGCCGTCCCCGAGTTGGCCCTGCGAGTTGTCGCCCCAGCACTTCACGCCGCCACCCGTCACGAGCGCACAGGCGTGAGCCCATCCGGTTGCGAGGCCGAGCGCGGCGGAGGGCAATCCGGACACGTCGACAGGGAAGAAGTCGTCGATTCCCCGGCCGGCGTCATGTCCCCAGCAGCGTGCGCCGCCGGCGCCCGTGAGTGCGCAGGTCTGCTGTCCGCCTGCACTGACTGCCGTGGCCGAGGCCGGGTTGGGCGCATGCGGCACGCCGGTCACGGCGATGACCGGTGGTCCGAAAACATCCGTGGAGACTCCGCCACTCGCCGACCTCTCCTGGAGGGCCCAGGCAGTGGCCCCACGCTCCGCCGGCGCAGTCGCCCCTGGGCCTCCTGCGGCGCGAGAGCCGTATGTGACCGCAAGCGTGTCCCAGGGTGTGAGGGTCAGGCCGGAGACGGTGATGGTTCGTCCGGAGGTCGAGACCGTGCCGGCGCTGGAGGTCGTGTACCCGGCGGCGGATGGGTCGAGCGAGGGAGAGCTCCATCCGTCGGGAACGGCGAGCGTAAGCGCTCCTTCCCTGGTCAGGCCCGCGACGCGGTAGGTGAAGACGATCGTGTTGCCATGAGTGTCCGTGGTCACCGATCTCGTCGGCGTCGTGACCATGCCGCTGCCGTCCGGCGCGACCGTCGCCTCGGACAGGACAGGTGCAAGCGCGCCGTTGGGCCAGCCGTCCAGCACATACGTCACAGCCCCGCACGTGCCCATGAAGTAGTTGTCGTCCTTGCTGATGCAGATTCCCAGGTCATAGGTCAACTGCAGCGGGTCATCGTGGACTTGATGGAAATGGACGCCTCTGGCACAGACCGTTCCGAGCGTCGAGTCCGGGTCGCACTCGCCGGGGAGCCCGGCGAAGAAGGCATCGCTCGGCTGCCACGATGCCCCGCCGTCGTGGGTAACGAAGACCGTGTCGGCTCCGGCGCCTTCGGACGAGTAGGAGAGGTCGAACGCTCCGTCCGCGGAAGGACCTCGCCAGACGTCGGAGATCTGGACGACGCTGCCCAGCGACTTGCCGCGCCACTCCTGGCTGTAGGCGAGCCACCAGCTCTTGCCGCCGTTGTTCGTCCCGCACAGCGTCACCACGTAGTCGCGCGCTCCCGGCGGGGCGCACCTCCACTTGGGACCGGCCGGGTCGGTTGCGAAGCCGTGTTTCTCGTCTGCCCACGAGGAGATGCTCGTGTCCGGGGCACGAATGAGGACGCTCGCGACGCCCCTGATCGTTCCAGCGGGGAAGCCGCCGGCTTCTTCGAGCCAGCACACGTTTCGCGCAGGCCCCGGTGCGTGGATGCCGCGGGCCCAAACCGTGTCTCCTCCGGTGCAGGAGGCCCGCGCCTTCGCCGGCCAGCCCTTCAGCCGATAGACGTACGGCCCTTCGGACCAATAGATCCGCTGACGGTTGACCCAGACTCGGCTTGCGGTGGCGAAGATGTCTCCTGACCCGTACCAGTGCCGCCCGTTGTCCAGGGTCGCGACGGTGTAGCGCCGATCTTCGTGGAATGCGACGACCATTCCGGCCTTCGAGGACGAGCGACTGAGCAGCGACACGCGGTTGAAGTCGCCGTAGAGGATCCCCCGCCAGTGCTTCCCGCCGTCCTCGGTCGCGCAGATTCTGCGAAACGCGAACCGGCTCGGGCACCAGCCCCCGCGGTCCATTTTGAGCATCGGCGCCCAGCCGTGACGATGGTGCGCGTCAGCCCAGGAGATGTGCGGCGGAAGCGTCCTGCTCGGACCGGCCGACGCGAGGGGCGCTGCGATCGCCACCGTTGCGAGCAATGCGAGCGCGACGCGCATGACTCATTGTGCCACCTGCCGCAGGAAGTCCCAAACGCTCCCGGCGGTCTCGAAGCCGAGTTTGCGGTACAGCTCCTTCGGCCAGTCATCGGCCGTTGCGCGGAGGAAGGTGAAGTCATGCCCGGCCGCGCGCGACCCGGCCAGCGCCCGCACGACGACCGCCTTGGCCAGTCCCCGGCCGCGGTAGGCCGCGGGCGTCATCACGCTCTCGATCTGGCCCGTCCGGTCGTCCGAGAAGAGCTCGCAGTAGCTCGCGATCCCTCCATCCGCGTGCGCGGCGAAATAGCGGACGTCCACTGCGACACGGCGCCGATGCTGGGCCGCGACCAGCTGGCGCACCTCCTCCTCGCTCTGGATGTCGGGGCTGGCGCGCATTCCCTCCGCCCAGATGGGTTCGAGCTCCTCCCAGCCGACCTCCTCCACGCTGGACGTGTCGATTGGGGGAGTTGCGCCGCGATGTGGCATCACGAGAAGCTCCTCCACCTTCCAGCCCAGCCGTGTGAAGTCCGGAGCGAGACGTGCGCCCAGCTCGTCGTCGACAGAGACCTGGCGGTGCCCGAGGCCGGCGGCCGCGAAGATCGGCTCGAGCTCGTCGATCAGCTCGGCCGCTGTCGCCTCGACGCCGAGGTCGACGGAAAAGTGGTTCGCGTAGTAGACGCGCGGCAGGCTGGGCGTCAGCAGAGCTCGGCCGTGCGCCGCCGGCACGACCTCCTCCACGAGCCGCTCGTCGAAGCGGCGGGCGAACTCGACTGCCCGTTTCATTCGCCCAGCTTGTGTGGGTCCATGACCATGGAGATCTCGACGATGTCGCGGCGGAAGAAGAGGGCGATCGTCCAGTCGGCGACGATCCGCAGCTTGCGCGAGAACGTCGGAACCTGGTACAGGTGGTACGAGCGAGTCACCCACCAGGCAAAGAACCCGCGCAGGCGGATGTGCGCCGGAAGCTCCGCGATGCCCTTGAAGCGGCCGAGCGTCGCCACCTGGCCGAGCATGCGGAACCGATAGGGCTGCGGCGGGCCGGTCAGGTTGCGCGCGAGCCTACGTGCCTGGCGCAGGGCGTGCTGGCTCGTCGGCGGATCCAGACGGTCCGGTGTGGCCAGGTTCGGCACGGCCGCGTTGTCGCCGAGCGACCACACGTTCGAGCGGCCCTCCACGCGCAGGAGCTCATCGACCTTGATCCGCCCGCGCTCGTCGAGGGGAAGCCCGAACTGCTGCACGGCCGGCCGCGCCCGTACGCCGGCCGTCCACACCAGCGTGCGCGTGGGGATTGTGGAACCTTCCGAGAGCTTGACCGCGCCGGCCTCCGCGGACTCGAGCGTGGTGGACACGCGGATGTCGACGCCGCGCTCGGCCAGGAGCTCGGCGGCGTATTCGCCCAGCCGCGGCGGGATCTCCGGGAGGATTTTCGGCGCTGCGTCGGCCAGGACCCAGTGCTGTGGGGCGTCCCGCAGCATCGGGTAGTACCGCAACGCGTCGCGGACGAGATCCGACAGCTCGGCGAGCGCCTCCACCCCCGCATAGCCTGCGCCGACGAAGACGAACGTCAGCTCCCGCTCGACCTCGGCGGGCTCGAGGGTGGCGGCCGCGGCCTCGAGGCGCCGAAGCACGTGGTTGCGAAGCCGGATCGCGTCGGCGAGGTCGCGGAACCCGAGCCCGTGGTCGGCCAGGCCGGGAACCGGCAGGACGCGCGACACCGACCCGATGGCTACGACGAGATTCTCGTATCCCACCTCGTAGGTGCCCACCTCGGTATGGACCGTGACCTCGCGGGCCTCCTCGTCCAGGGCGGTCGCACGGCCCAGGAGGAGCTCGGCGTGCGGGCACATCTGGCGCAGCGGCACGACGCAATGCCGCGGCTCGAGGGTTCCCGACGCGGCCTCGGGCAGCATCGGAGAGAAGAGCATGAAGTTCTCGGGGCAGACGATGGTCGCGCCGCGGGTGCCGAGGTAGCGCGCCACGTAGGCCCCGCCGAATCCGCCCCCGAGGATCAGGGTTCCACCGCTCGCCTGCCGGGTCGCCATGCGCTTACCATCGCACGATCGCGATTCAGGTGTCCGTCATCGGAAGCGGCGCCGAGCACGAGCAGCGGGCCGAGGAAGTGGGCCGGCTCCTCGCCGGGCGCGGGTGCGTCGTCGTGACCGGCGGCCTCGGCGAGGTCATGGCGGCCGCCGCGCGGGGAGCGAAGGCGGCCGGAGGAACGACGATCGGGGTCCTACCCGGTACCGAGCGACACGCCGGCAACGAGTGGCTCGACCACGAGATCGTCACCGGAGTCGGGCACGCGCGGAACCTGGCCGTGGCCGCCAGCGGAGACGCGGTGATCGCCGTAGGCGGGAGCTGGGGGACGCTCGCGGAGATCGCGTACGCGTCGATGCTCGGCCGGCGGGTCGTGATCCTCGAGCCCGGGCTTCCAGTGGAGGGCCCCCTGCGGGCGAATACTCCTGAGCAGGCGGTCGAGCTTGCCTGCTCAGGACTGCAGGCCGAGCGCCCGTAGCCCGGTCCGGCCCTGCGACGTAAGGCGGACGGCCCTCCCTGAGCCGCGCTCGATCCAGCCGAGCTCGAACAGGCGCTGCGTGAGTGAGGCGCCCAGCGCTCCGGCGAGATGGTAGCGCCGCTCGCTCCAGTCGAGACAGAGCCTGGTGAACGGTCGGCGCGTGGGCGCGAGGTCGACCCCGAGCCCTTCGAGCCTCTTCCGCCCGGCGGGGGTGAGCTCGACATCGGAGCCCTTGGCACGCACGAGCCGTTCGCGACGCAGAGCATCGAGCAGCGAGACGCCGAGCTCGCCGGCCAGGTGGTCGTAGCAGGTCCGGGCGGCGCGGATCCCGTTCGCCGGCGCCGTGCGGACAGGCGCAGCTGGAGCGATCACGGCCAGTGCTCGGAGCGCTCGCGCGACGGCCGGCGACGAGAGTCGGAAGTAGCGGTGGCGGCCGTGGCGCTCGACGGATAGCAGGCCGGTGTCCACGAGCTTGCCGAGCTGGATGCTGGCAGTCGAGTTGCTCACGCCCGCGCGGCGGGCCAGGTCGCTTAACGGGAGCCCGTCGTTCCCGGCCAACGCGAGCAGGAAGCTTGCCCGTGTGGGATCTCCGATGAGCGAGGCAGGAATGGTGATGTCCGCCGACATAATTTGACAGCGGTCAAACTATCACAGCTCCTTGAACATATCCAGAAGCACTGCGTCGTACGAGAACGGCTCTCCCCGCAGCATGATCGTGCCCTTGACGTGACGCGGCGGCGTGCCTTTCTCCCGGTAACCGAGCTTCTCGTAGAGCGCTCGCGGGCCCGCAGCGTCGACATCGACGTCGAGCGCGATCCGGTCGAAGCCCCGCGCGCGAACGCGTTCCTCCGCCGCGAGGGACAGCTGGAACGCGATGCCCCGCCGCCGGTGCGACTCCGGGACGTAGACGTCCTGCACCTCCGGCGGGTCGGTTCGCCAGTCGAGGTGAGCGTGGCCGACGGGCACGTCGTCCTCCCAGGCGACGAGATACTCGCCGCCGGGCTGGTCGAGCCGGTGCAGCGGGAGGTGGCGGTCGACCAGCTCGACCTCTTCCGGCGGCAGCACGCGTACCTCGATCATCCGTGCGCCAGCATTCGTCGCAGAAGGGTGAGCGCCCCGTCCTTGTCCAGCATGTCGTTGAGGTTTCCGCATTTCGGCGACTGCACGCAGGACGGACACCCGTGCTCGCAGGGGCAGCCGTCCAGGAGCTTGGCCGTGTCCGCCGCCCAGCCCTCGAAGACGTCGAAGCCGCGCTCGGTGATACCCACGCCGCCGGGGTGGCCGTCGTAGATGAACACCGTCGGCCGGCCGGTCTGGAAATGGAGGTTCGTCGACAGTCCGCCGATGTCCCAGCGGTCGCACATCGCCCACAGCGGCAGGAGGGCGATCATCGTGTGCTCGGCCGCGTGCAGCGTGCCCAGCAGCCGCGGCATCATCTCGAGGCCCTCGAGCATCTCCGGCTCGGGCAGGTACCAGATCGCTTCCGTCTCGAAGGTCGTCTCCGGCAGGTCGAGCGGGACGAGGGCGAGCTGCTTGCCGTCCCGGGACTTCTTCTGGTACGCGACGACCTGCTCCGTGACCGAGACGCGGCCGAAGGTCAGCTCCAGCCCGAGCCGGCGCTCCACGCGCTCGGCGGCGCCGATCGCGGTCATCGTCTCTTTCTTGGCCTGCGTGTACCAGTCGCCGCGGAACGGCTCGACCAGCGCCACGCGGCCGCCGTGGTCGAGCTTGGTGACGAGGAACTGCTCGCCGAGGTGAAGGTAGATCGCGCCCTCGTGCACGGTCGAGTAGGCCCGTTCGCGCTCGACCACGCCCAGGACGGAGCCCGTCTCGGCGTCGACGACGGTGAACGAGTCCGGCGCTCGTCGACCGCAGCGGCGTGCGGGCGGCGGGATAGTCGCGGCCGCCCCAGACGAAGCCGCTCGCCGTCCTGCGCAGCTCCGGCAGCGCGGCCGCGCGCCGGAGAGCCTCGTCCCCCAACGTCGCCCGGTCGGCCTCGTCCAGCGGCGCCTCGTACGCAGCGGAAAGAACGTGCCCGTCTAGGACACGATGGTTTGCGTGGTCGAGGATCGCCGCCTCGACCTTGCGCCCGAGCAGCGTCTCGGGCTCGCGCATGAAGTACTGGTCGAGCGCGTCCTCGCTCGCGATGAGGACGGCGAGCCCGTGGCCGCGGCGGCCGGCCCGGCCCCACTGCTGGCGCAGGCTCGCGACGGTCCCGGGGAAGCCCACCGAGATGGCGCAGTCGAGCAGGCCGATGTCGATGCCGAGCTCGAGCGCGTCCGTCGCCGTCACGCCGACGAGCTCCCCTTCCACCAGCCGGCGCTCGATCTCGCGCCGCTGCTGGGGCGTGTACCCCGCGCGATAGGGCGCGAGCCGCTCCGCCTCGGGCGCGTCGCCCAGCCGCTCGACGGTGAAGCGGTGGATGAGCTCGGCCGCGCGGCGCGACTTGGCGAAGCAGATCGTGCGAAGCCCACGCGAGACGAGGTCGGCCATCAACCGCGAGGCCTCGCCGAGCGTGCTCGCGCGCAGGCCGAGCTCCTCGTCCTCGAGCGGCGGATTCCAGAGCGCGACCGTCCGCTCCGCACGCGGAGCGGCATCCCCTGAGATCACGGTTGCATCGACGCCGAGCAGCGACTGCGCGAGCTCGCCCGGGTTCGCGATCGTCGCCGAGGCGAGCAGGAACTGCGGCTCGGCGCCGTAGATCGCGGCCACGCGGCGCAGCCGGCGGAGGACGTTCGCGACATGCGAGCCGAACACCCCGCGGTACACGTGCGCCTCGTCCACGATTACGTAGCGCAGGTTCTGGAAGACGTCCCCCCAGCGGTCGTGGTGGGGAAGGATCCCGACGTGGAGCATGTCCGGGTTCGTGAGGATGACGTTCGCCCACTTCCGGATCTGCCAGCGCCGCTCGGTCTGCGTGTCGCCGTCGTAGATCGCCGGGCGCAGGCTCTTGACGCCGAGTGACGAGAGCGCGCGGGCCTGATCCTGGGCGAGCGCCTTCGTCGGGTACAGGTAGAACGCGCGCAGCTTCGGCTGGCGCGCGAGCGCGTCGGCGACGGGAAGGTTGAAGGCGAGTGTCTTGCCGCTCGCCGTCCCGGTGGTGACGATGACGTGCTCGCCGCGCTGCGCCGCCTCCCACGTCTCGGCCTGGTGCCGGTAGAGGGACTCGAACGGGAGCGCGGCCCGCACGCTCGCGTTGAGTCCCTCTGGGATCGGCTCGGTGCGCGGCGACCGGGCGGGCTCCGTGCCCACGTAGGCGATCTCCTCGCCCTGGAGCAGCTCGTCCCAGGTCGCCGACGGCCGTCATCGCCGGAGCCCGAGCGCCAGCATGTACGGGTAGTCGCGGACCTCCGGTTCCTGGATGTGCTCGAACCGGAAGCCCGCGTCGAGGAACGACTGCAGGAAGCGTCCGAGAGGGATATGCGTTGCCCCGAAGCGTGCACGAAGCCCCTCTGGGGAAATACCCGGCGCCTCCATGTAGTGGCCCTCGCGCCGGTACCAACCCTCGTGGAGCTGCGGAACGCCGATCGCCTGCACGTACAGGGAGTGCGGGCCGACGAAGCACGGATGGACGCCGACGTAGACAAACCGCGCCCCGTCCTTCAGGACGCGCGCGACCTCGCATACTGCGGCAGGAAAGTCGCCGAAGTCGGTGTGTGTGAAGATCGAGACGGCGGCGTCGAAGGACGCATCCTCGAACGGGAGCCCCGTCGCGTCGGCGCGGACTACGCTGACGTCGCGCTCGCGGGCGCGGCGCAGCATGTCCTCCGAGACGTCGACGCCGGTCACGGTCCAGCCGAGCTCCGCGAGCGCCCTCGAGTACGCCCCCGTCCCGCAGCCGAGGTCGAGGAGCTTTCCCGAGCCCGCGCCGACGAGCGGCTTCACGACCTGCCAGGCGTCTCCCTCGAGCGGCGCCGGCTGGAATTCCTCGTCGTACCAGTCCGCAAGCCCGTCATACCGCGCGACCATCATTCGATGGTAGTCCGGCAATCTGCCTTCACGATCTGCCCGTAGCGGTTCGCAGATGGGAATTGGACTTGCATGCGCCGGCCTGAGGCGGTAAGTCTTAGGTCTTGGCGGCGTTCGTTCTCAAGCGGGTCGCCTGGGCCTTCGTCCTGGCGTTCCTGATCAGCTTCATCACGTTCGTCCTGTTCTTCGTGGTTCCGGGCGAGACGCGGGTCGCGCGCGGAAGCAACCAGGACCAGCTCGTCAGCCTGGCCCGTCAGTACGACATCGAGGGGCAGGGGATCTTCGAGCAGTACGGCCACTTCATGGGGCGGATCCTCGCCCACGGCGACTTCGGCAAGTCGTTCGTGACGCACCAAGCCGTGTCCGAGAAGCTCGCCACGGCGCTGCCGGTGACGATCGCGCTCATCGCGGGCGGCACGATTCTCTGGTTGCTGATGGCCTTCCCGATCGGGATCCTCTCGGCTTTACGGCCGCGCTCGCTGCTCGACCGCTTCTCGATGGTCTTCGTGCTGATCGGCGTTTCGGCGCATCCGGTCTGGATCGCCCTGATCCTCTCCTACGTCTTCGGCTTCAAGCTCGGCATCACGCCGATCGCGGGCTACTGCGACTTCTTCAACTCGCACTTGACCTGTGGCGGCGCCGTCGACTGGACATACCACATGCTCCTTCCCTGGCTGACCTTCGCCCTCCTCTTCGCTGCCCTGTACACGCGGATGATCCGCGCCATGGTGTTGGAAACCATGCAGGAGGAGTACGTCCGCACAGCGCGCGCGAAGGGCGCGAGCTCGGCACGCGTGTTGAAGTCGCACGTGCTCCGTAACGCCATGCTCCCGATCGTGACGATGGTGGGGATGGACGTAGCCGTCGCCTTCGGCGGCGCGCTCTTCATCGAGACGGTCTTCGACCTCCCCGGGGTCGGGCAGATGCTCTACGACGCGGCCACGCGGCTCGACCTGCCGGTGATCATGGGCGTGTTCATCGTGATCACCTTCGCGGTCGTGATCTGCAACCTGATCGCGGACATCGTCTGCATGGTGCTCGACCCGCGCATGCACGTCTCGCGCGTGTCGTCATACGGGAAGGCGAAGGGGCCCCGGATCTTCTCTAGGGTGGCGGGGCGAGCCACGCCCCCCACGCCCGCTCGAAGTGCGAGCGCGACCGCGCCCCGATGACCGTCTCCTGAGCCTCGCCGTCCGCGAACAGAATCGCGGTCGGAATGGAGAGGACGTTGTAGCGGGCCGAGGTGACGAAGTTCTCGTCGATGTTCAGCTTGACGAAGCGCGCGCGGCCGGCATGCTCGCGCTCGAGGTCCTCGAGGATCGGGTCGACCGCCTTGCACGGCCCGCACCACGGCGCCCAGAAGTCGACGACGACGGGCACGTCCGCGCCGAGAACTTCCTGCTCGAATGTCGCGTCGGTCACTTCCTGCATGCCTACAGGGTGCCTCGCGCGGCGGCCAGACGGAGCGCCGGCACCTTCCACATGGCCTCGAGCACGATCTTCCGGCTCATCTTCGAGTGCCCGACCTGGCGCTCGGCGAAGACGATAGGCACCTCGACTACTGTGAATCCCGCCCTCCGGGCCCGGTAGACGTTCTCGATCTGAAAGGCGTAGCCCATCGACTCGATCGCATCCAGGTCGATGCGCTCGAGCACCTCGCGCCGGAAGCACTTGAAGCCGCTCGTGGGGTCGTGCACCGGCATGAGGAGCGTGCGTGTGTACAGCGACGCCCCGCGTGAGATGAGCCGGCGGACGAGACCCCAGTTCTCCGTTCCGCCTCCGGGAACGTAGCGCGAGCCGATGGCGACGTCCGCGCCCGCCTCCACCGCCGCGATCAGCCTGCGCACGTCCCTCGGGTCGTGCGAGAAGTCGCAGTCCATCTCCAGGACGAGCTCGGCGCCGTCGGCGAGCGCGCGGTGGAAGCCCGCGATGTAGGCGCGCCCGAGCCCTTCCTTCCGCCGGCGGTGGAGGACGGAGACCCAAGGCAGCTCGGCCGTGAGCCGGTCGGCGAGCTTCCCCGTCCCGTCCGGCGAGCCGTCGTCGATCACGAGCACGCGACCGCCCTCGGGCAGCACCTCGCCCAGCGCGCGCACCATCGGCTCGAGGTTCTCGATCTCGTTGTAGGTGGGGAGGCAAACCGTTATGTGCACGACTGCACCTCGAAGTCGCTGACACGGCGTCGGGCTTTGCTCGACGCCGGCAAGTGGAGCTCGAACGCGAGTCGCGTAGAAGGAGGGGGTTCGTGGGGGAACCATGGGTTCCCCCACGTTGAGACGGTTGTCCGCACGTCCTTATCATCGCTGTATGGCCGCGACCCTCCCTCGCAACAGCGACGTCGCCGACCAGTTCGACCTGCTCGCCGATCTGCTCGAGATCGAGGGAGCGGACTCCTTCCGCGTCGTCGCCTACCGGCGGGCCGCCACCGTCATGCGCGAGACGCCGGCGGGCATCGCACAGATGGCCCTGGACGGCAAGGCGAAGAGCCTCACCGGGATCGGCAAGACGATCGAGGAGAAGATCGTCCAGATCGTCGAAGAGGGTGAGATCCAGGCGCTGCGCGACCGGAAGGAGCGGATCCCATCCGGCGTGATCTCCTTCATGCGGCTTCCCGGTCTCGGCCCCAAGACCGCGAGCCGGATCTGGCAGGAGCTCGGTATCTCGACCGTCGAGGAGCTGAAGGAGGCCGCGGAGGCCGAGCGGTTGCGGGCGCTGCCCGGCCTGGGCGCGAAGACGGAGGAGAACATCCTGAAGGCGCTCGCCGCCAAGCCGACGGGGCCGCCGCGCACGCTGCTCGGCCGCGCCCTGCCCTTCCTGTTGTCCGTCGTCGAGAAGCTGCGCGAGCACCCGGCGGCGCACCAGGTATCCGAGGCGGGCAGCGCGCGCCGGCGCTGCGAGACGGTGCGCGACCTGGACATCATCGCCACGGCCGACGACCCGCTCGCGCTGATCGACCACTTCACCGGGCTCCCGTGGGTCGCGGAGGTCGTCGCCCAGGGCCCGACGAAGGCGACGGTGCTCTCCAACGAGGGCTTCCGCGTCGACCTCCGCGTCGTTCCACCGGAGTGCTACGGGAACCTGCTTCAGCACTTCACCGGCTCGAAGAACCACAATGTTGCGCTACGTGAGGAGGCGGTCAAGCGCGGCCTCTCCGTCTCCGAATACGGCGTGAAGGACACGGAGAGCGGGGACGTGTTCACGGCAGCGACGGAGGAGGAGCTGTACGACTACCTCGGGTACCAGTTCATTCCGCCCGAATTGCGTGAGGACGCCGGCGAGCTGGAGGCGGCGCGTGGGCACGAGCTGCCCGAGCTGGTCGAGCTCGGAGACCTGCGCGGCGACCTCCATTCGCATTCGACCTGGTCGGCGGACGGAAAGAACTCGATCGAGGAGATGGCCACCGCCTGCATCGCGAAGGGCTACCGCTACCTCGTGATGACCGACCACTCCCACTACCTGCGCGAGGGAAAGCTGGAAGCGCAGTGGAGGGAGATCGACGCGCTCAACGAGCGGTTGAAGCCGTTCACCGTCCTCAAGGGGGTCGAGGTAAACATCCGCGCCGACGGGGAGCTGGATATGCCGGACGAGCTGCTCGGCGCCTGCGACTGGGTGGTCGCGTCCGTCCATTCGTCGCTCGGAAGCGACGTCACCGATCGGATCGTCGCGGCGATGGAGAGCCCGCACGTGGACTCGATCGGTCACGCGACCGGCAGGAAGATCAACCGGCGTCCGCCCTCCGACATCGACTTCGACCGCGTGGTGGAGACCGCGCTCCGCACCGGCACCTTCCTCGAGATCGACTCGCAGCCCGACCGGCTCGACCTGCGCGACACGCATGCCCGCGCCGCGGCCGAGGCGGGCCTCATGATCGCGGTCACGAGCGACGCGCACCAGATCTCCGCGCTCGACTACGTCGAGTTCGGGATCGGCCAGGCGCGCCGGGCCTGGCTCACGAAGGAGCAAGTGCTGAACACCCGCACGTGGCCCCAGCTGAAAAAGCTGCGCAAGAAGTGAAGTACCGCGCCGTCGTCTTCGACCTGTGGGACACGCTGGTCGTCTGGCCGCAGAACGAGTGGGAGGGCTTCCACGGGCGAATGGCCGACGCGCTCGGCATCGAGCCCGACCGCTTCAGCGAGGCCTGGGTGGGGCAATACGATCTCCGCGCAACCGGTCCGCTGGAGCCGAGCGTTCGCGCCGTCTGTGAGCAGCTCGGCGTGGACGGCGGTCGGGTCGAGACGCTGATCGGCGTGCGGGTGGACTGGACGCGCGAGGTCCTCGTCCCCCGCCCTGGCGCGGTCGAGGTGCTGGACGAGCTCCGCCGCCGGGGTTACCGGCTCGGATTGATCAGCGTCTGCTCCGAGGAGGTCCCGAAGCTCTGGGAGCACACGGAGCTCGCGTCCCGGATCGATGAGCCTGTCTTCTCCTGCTCGGTCGGCGTGGCCAAGCCCGACTCGCGGATCTACCGGATCGCGGCGGAGCGGCTCGGGGTGGAGACGCGCGACTGCCTTTTCGTCGATGACCAGCCCGGGTTCGTCGAAGGGGCGCGGGCGGCCGGGATGGACGCGGTGCAGCTGGGCGGTGACATCGCGCGGCTCGAAGACGTTCTAGAGCTGGCGGAGTAGCTCCAGGACGCCGGCCGTCCCCTCGACCACGAGGTCGGCCTGCTCGACGAGTTCCGGCGGCCCCTCGTCCGAGCCGACGGCGACGCAGACGGCGAGCTCGAGTCCCGCCTCCCGCAGGCCGCGGAACGCGTCGAGATCGGTGGTGTCGTCGCCGGCGAAGAGCGCGCGGGCGACGCCGGCCTCGCGGACGAGGTGACACACGGCCGTTCCCTTGTCCGCGTCGACCGGGGGCCGCACCTCCAGCACCTTGCGGCCGAAGCGCGGGACCAGCCCGGCGCCCCAGGCCCGCTTCGCGATCGACTCGGCCTGGCGCACTGAGGCCTCCTGGTCGGTCGCGTTGCGGTAGTGGAAGGAGACAGTCAGGCCCTTGTCCTCGACGTCGCCCCAGGGCCACTCGGCCGAGGCGAGCTCCTGCAGGGGCTCCCGCCAGCGCGCCGCCTCGGCGGCGAGCTCCAGGCCGTGGACGCCGACGTATGCGGCGCCTTCGACGCCGACCATGCGGCGCGCGTCCTCCCCCATCCGCCCGCTGACGAAGGCCAGCAGGCGGTAGCGGCGGGCCAGCCGTTCGAGCTCGGCGCGCGCCTCGTCGGGGAGGGCCGCATCCTCGGGGCGGGAAACGATCGGCGCGAGCGTCCCGTCGACGTCGAGGATGACGGCGGCCAGGTCGGGATTCTCGGCGAGGCGGGCGATCGCATCCACGCTTCGTAGGATCTCATCCGTGGGCCTCATCCTCGTAGGTCTCGTCGCAGGCCTCTTCAGCGCCCTGTTCGGAGTCGGGGGCGGGACCCAACACGGGGGAACCCATGGTTCCCCCGTGGGCCCCCTCCTTCACGCCTCGCGTACCCGGCCACATGCTTGGCTGCGTCGGGCAAAGCCCGACTCCGCGTTATGGCAGAGCTCCGCGATCGGACAGTCATGGGACTGATCGTCGTCGGCCTGGTTGCCGGCCTCTTCAGCGCGTTGTTCGGAGTCGGGGGTGGGACGGTGATCGTTCCCATGCTCCTCGTGCTGCACCGCTTCCCGCCGCGGGTGGCGACGGCGACGTCGCTGGTCGCGATCGTGTTCACCGCCGCCGTCGGCGCGGTCACCTATGCCCTGCACGGCCAGGTCAAGCCGGGCGCCGCGGCACTCGTCGGCATCCCCGCCGTGTTCGGCGCCGTGTTCGGCGCGCGCCTGCAGCAGCGGGTCTCCACGCGCTGGCTCTCGCTCGCGTTCGCCGCGGTCCTCGTCGGCGTAGCAGTGGATCTGCTCGTCACATCGTGATCACGCTGGCCCTCGTCGCGCTCGCCGGGCTGTTCGCCGGCGTGCTCTCCGGGCTGTTCGGCGTCGGCGGGGGGATCCTGTTCGTCCCGGCGCTGACGCTCGGGCTCGGGCTGACGCAGCTGCATGCAGAGGCGACCTCGCTTCTCGCGATCATCCCGACCGCGGTCGCGGGTGCCGCGCAGCAGTACCGCTACGGGAACGTCCGCTGGCGCGCTGCCGTGCTCGTCGGGGTCGCCTCGATCGGCGGCGTCGCGGCGGGGGCGCAGCTCGCACAGACCCTCCCCGAGCACGTCCTGACCCGGCTGTTCGCCGTCCTGCTGCTCGCGGTAGCCGCCCAGATCGCATGGCGCGCCCTGAAAAGCCGCCCTTCCAGCCATAATTGAGCGGATGAGAGCCCTGCCGCTCGTAGTGCTGGCGGTCGGTGCGCTGCTCGCGGGAACGGCGGGAGCTGCTCCCGGCGCGCCGAAGACGCAGGGCGGGGCAACGGCCTACTCGATCAAGATCGTCGTTCCCGGCCAGCCGGCCGCGGGAACGGCGGCTGCCACCGCGCCGCCCGACGCGGTCGCGCTGGGCGGCAGCTTCACCTACCCGGCCGACGGCTCGGCCGCCACGACTCAGGCCGTCTCGGCGAGCGCGTCCACCGACGCCGGTGTCAGGACCGCGGACGCGACCGGGACGAGCGAGGTCGACGCCCTGAGCCTCTTCGGCGGCGAGATCACGGCTACGAGGCTGATTGTGCGCGCGCTCGCAAACGCCACCCCGGACGGGAGCTCGGGCAACTCCAAGAGCTCCGCGGTCGAGGGTCTGACCGTCCTCGGCCAACCAGTCACGCCTGCACTTAATACAACCGTTCCGCTCGGTGACTGGGGCACGGCGGTCGTGCTCGAGGCTGCCTTCGACCAAAGCGGCCCAAAGGGAAAGAACGCGGCGAAGACGACGATCGCCGCGCTCGACATCCAACTCACGCAAGCACACGGCGGCCTCCCGTCCGGCAGCCAGATCCTGGTCGCCTACGCGGAGGCCACTGCGCGGGCCGAAGCAGCCCCGCCGCCTCCCCCTCCGCCTCCTCCTCCCCCGCCGGGGCCGACCAGGCCCCCGCCGCCTCCCCCGCCGCCCACGCAGCCGTCCCACGGACCGACCAGCCTCCCGACGCACGCCCCCGAGCCCAAGCCCTCGCCGTTCGGCTCACGCACGATCCAGCCCGCCCCCAAGCACCATCCGATCAAGCTGACCGCCGGCCCATACGTCTTTCCCGTCTTCGGCCAGGTCTCGTTCACCGACACGTTCGGCGCGTTCCGAGCCGACACGGGCTGGCATCACGGCGACGACCTCTTCGCGGCGCTCGGATCGCCGGTGCTCGCTGTGGCGAAGGGCGTCGTCTTCTCGGTGGGATGGAACACGCTCGGCGGGAACCGGCTGTGGCTCGAGGACCGCCAGGGCAACCAGTTCTACTACGCGCATCTCTCCGCGTACTCGCCCCTCGCCGTCAACGGTGCGCGGGTCAACGCCGGGGACGTCCTCGGCTTCGTCGGCAACACGGGCGACGCGATCACGACGCCGTACCACCTCCACTTCGAGATCCATCCCGTCTCGCTGCTCGGGAAAGGCTACGACGGCGTCATCGACCCGACCCAGTACCTCATGGGCTGGGAGCACCTACGCAACCTCAGCTTCTCGGATGGAGTCGCGAAGTCGACGGTCGCCTCGATCGGCAAGGCACAGAGCCCGGCGCCCGAGCCGGGGGCAGTGCTGCTCAAGATCGCAGACATCTCCACCGTCGCCGGACTCGACCCCGCCGGGGTCAAACAGGCCCTTGCCGCGGGCAAGGACCTCGCCGCCGGCGAGAGCCAGGCGGCGCTGCTAGGGCTCCACGAGAGGCGTTAGGGGTCTGGCGGAATGCTGCGGCCCCTCCCGTATTTCGCCAGGCTTTTCTACTAGCTGCTGCTGCTGCTGCCGCTGCTGCTGCTGGGAGAGCTCGACGCGCTCGACGCCCCCGGCCCGTTTCCCTGGTACGAGAACTCCGGCTCGGCGCCGAAGATCTTGTCCTTCAGCCACTTGCGGGTCGAGGCGCCCGAGAACGGGTTGAACAGCACGCCGATCACGACCCCGGTCAGCAGCAGGAAGAGGTTGCGACCGGTGTGGTCGGCCTTCCCTTGAACGCGGTCGACGCTCTTCCGCAGGTCGTCCGAGATCTTCTTCAGGTTCTCGTGGATATCGCTGTCGGTCGCGACACGCTGCGCGACGGCGAGACGGCTGCGCCCGCCGAAGAGCTCGTCGTAGATGTCCCTGGCCGCGTAGAACGCGTCCTTGAGGTTGTCGCGCACTTCGTCGTCGCCCACCGCGCGCTGGACATACGGCCTCACGTCCGAATACGCCTTCTTCGCTGAACGCATGCTCTTCCTTTCGGTCGGTTACGCCGTATTCTCGTACCCGCTGGGCTTCGACGCAAACGCCGCCGCCGCCGCCCGCTCGCCGTCGACGGCGGGTCGCCCCACGGCGCCGGGCGAGTCGAAGGCTTCCGCCAGCACGTCGTCAATCGTGTCGGCGAGCACGAACTCCATCTGCCCGCGAGTCTCTCCCGGCAGGTCGGCCAGGTCAGCCTCGTTCTCGCGCGGGAGGATGATCTTCTCGAGCCCGGCCCGCTGTGCGGCAAGCACCTTCTCGCGCAGACCGCCGATCTGCAGCACCTGGCCCGTAAGCGTGACCTCCCCGGTCATCCCGACGCGCTCCGAGACCGGGCGGCCCTCGACCAGTGAGACGATCGCGGTCGCCATCGTCACGCCCGCGGAGGGGCCGTCCTTCGGCACAGCTCCGGCGGGGACGTGGACGTGGATGTCGTTCTTCTCGAACCACTCCGGGTCGACGCCGAGGTCGTCTGCGTGGGAGCGAACCCACGAGTACGCCGCCTGGGCCGACTCCTGCATGACCTCGCCGAGCTGTCCCGTGACCTTGAGCCGTCCGCCGCCGGGATACGCGGTCGCCTCGATGAAGAGGACGTCTCCGCCGACGGCGGTGACGGCAAGTCCGGTCGCGACGCCGGGCTCGGCGGTGCGCTTGCGCACCTCGCCCGGGAAGCGGCGGGGGCCGAGCCACTCGCGGACAAGCTCGGGGTCGACATGGATCTTCTCCTCGTTTCCCTCGGCGATTTGCCGCGCCGCCTTGCGGAAGAGCGCAGCGATCTGCCGCTCGAGGTTGCGGAGGCCGGCCTCGCGCGTGTATTCGCGGATGACTAGCGTGAGCGCGTCGTCGCCGACCTCGACGCGTTCTGCGTCGAGCCCGTGCTCCTCGAGCTGGCGCGGAACGAGGTACTTGCGCGCGATCATCAGCTTCTCGTCTTCCGTGTAGCCGGAGAGGCGGATCACGTCCATGCGGTCGAGCAGGGGCGGCGGGATCGTCTCGAGCTGGTTCGCGGTGCAGATGAAGAGGACGCGCGACAGGTCGAACGGAAGGTCGAGATAGTGGTCGCGGAACTTGTCGTGCTGCGCCGGGTCGAGGACCTCCAGCATCGCGCTGGCGGGGTCGCCGCGGAAGTCAGCGCCCATCTTGTCGATCTCGTCGATCAGGAACACCGGGTTCTTCGACTCGGCATCCCGCAGCGCGCGGATGATCGTCCCGGGGAGCGCGCCCACGTAGGTGCGGCGGTGGCCGCGGATCTCGGCCTCATCGCGGACGCCGCCCACCGAGATGCGTATGAACTTGCGTCCGAGCGTGCGCGCGATCGACTGTCCCAGCGAGGTCTTGCCGACGCCGGGCGGGCCGACGAAGCAGAGGATCGGGCCCGAGACGTCGTCCTTCAGCTTGGAGACGGCGAGGTACTCGATGATCCGCTCCTTGACCTTCTCGAGGTCGTAGTGGTCCTCGTCGAGGATCTCTCGCGCATGCTGGAGGTCGAGATTGTCCTCGGTCGTCTCGTTCCAGGGCAGCATGAGAATCCAGTCGAGGTAGCTGCGGATGACTCCGTACTCCGCCGCCGCGGGCGGCAGCTTCTCGAGCCGGGAGAGCTCGCGCGTCGCGGCCTTGTGCGCCTCCTCGGGCAGGTTGGCCTCGTCGATCCGCGCCCGCAGCTCGGCGACCTCCGCCTGTTGCTCGTCCCCCTCGCCGAGCTCCTCCTGGATCGCCTTCAGCTGCTGGCGCAGGAAGAACTCGCGCTGGCCCTTCTCCATCTCCGACTGCATCTGCGACTGGATCCGGCTGCCGAGCTCGAGCAGCTCCAGCTCCCGGTTCAGCACGCGCAGCAGCTCGCGCAGCCGCTCCTCGATGTTCGCGCTCTCGAGCAGCCGCTGCTTCTCGTCGGTCTTGATCCGCAGGAGCGAGGCGACGAAGTTCACGAGCGCGCTCGGCTCGTCGACGTTGGCGAGCGCGATCTGCAGCTCCTCCGGGAGGTACGGGACGAGCCCGATGATGCGCTGGAAGAGCGTCTGGACGTTGCGCATGAGCGCCTCGACCTCGTCGGTTGCGACGACCACGTCGGGCACCGTCGTGAACTCGCCGACGAGGTACGGCTCGTCCTGGATGCGTCGCCCCAGGCGAATGCGCTCGAGGCCGCGCACGAGGACGCGCAGGGTCCCGTCGGGGACCTTGACCATCTTGTCCACGATCGCCGCCGTCCCGACCTCGTACAGGTCGTCCCACCCCGGCTCCTCCACCTCGTCGTTACGCGACGTGACGAGCGCGAGGATGCGCGGCTCGTCGGAGACGACGTCGTCCACCAGCCGGACCGAGCGGTCCTGGCCGATGGCGAGCGGCGTCAGCGAGCCCGGGAAGACGACCGTCTCCTTGAGTGGGAGCACGGGGAGCGTCGAGGGGATCTCGATCCCTTCCGGCTCGTCGCCCAGTTCTTCGATGTCGAAAACGGCTTCTTCGCTCATGGTCTCCTCACTACTACGATCGGCACTCGGCCGCGCGGCGCCGGGCGAGGAGCGATCGGAAACACGATCTTGAGCAGTCCCTGCTCGTACGACGCGGTTCCGTTCTCCGTCTCCACGTCCTCGGTGAGCGAAATCGTCCGCTCGAACGGGCCGTAGTCGATCTCCATCTGCTGGTACACCTGGCCGCCCTTGCCGGCGCGCGGCCGCTTTCGCTCCCCGGAAACGACCAGCGTGCGGTCGGATGCGATCACGTGCACGGTTTCGGGGTCGACCCCCGGAAGCTCCACGACCACGACCAGCCTGTCCGGATCGACGGTTCGAAAGCTGTCCACCGCAGGCCGGAAGCAGCGCCGCGCGGCGAAGCGCGGGGCGCGCCAGACCTCGTTGAAAAGGTCCTCCAGCTCGTTGCGCAGACGGTCGATGTCCCTCCGGCCAGTCACGAAGAAATCGTACCTCCCGGTACCTGTCTGCCAGACTCAGATAACTTAGTAGTCCCTAACTTATGGAGCGCCTGACCCGGCTGATGATCCGTTACCGCTGGGCCGTCGTGGCGGTCTGGCTCGTCGTCCTCCTGGGAGGAGGCTACGCGAGCACGAAGCTGAGCGGGTTGCTCGCGAACACCTTCACGGTGCCGGGGACCGATTCGGAGAGCGTGCGGACGGTTCTGTCCAGGGACTTCGGCGACCGCAGCGACGGCAGCTTCACCGTCGTCTTCCAGACGCCGAATGCGGGAGATCTCGGCATCAAGAGCGGGCTGCAGGCGCGCCTCGACAGCGCCGCGCACGTCGTCCCCACGGGGCACGCGCACGAATTGCGCGTGGGCGGGCCTCACCTCCTCTTCGGGGACGTCACCTCCACGCTCAAGCTCTCCGACGCAAAGGGGTACACGGACGATCTGCTGAGAGCGGTGGGGCAGGCGCCCGAAGGCCGCACGTACGTGACGGGCGCGGCGGCGATCCAGCACGACCTCGATCCGATCTTCAACTCCGATCTGGCGCGCGGCGAGTCCATCGCGCTGCCGATCGCGCTGCTCGTTCTCATCGCCGTCTTCGGCTTGTCGTGGTCGATCACCATGCCGTTCCTGTTCGCCGCCTCGACGATCACGGGGACGCTCGGGATCGTCTACATCGTCGCGCACGCCCTGACGATGGCCACGTACGTGACGAACCTCGTCCAGCTCATCGGACTGGGGATCGCGATCGACTACTCGCTACTCATCGTGTACCGCTTCCGGGAGGAGCTCGAGCGCCCGGGCTCGGTCGATGACGCCATCGTGCGGACGATGGCGACTGCGGGGCGCGCTGTGATCTTCTCCGGCGCGACCGTCGCGATCGGTCTCGCGCTGCTCCTGGCGATGCCGATCCCCTTCATGCGCTCGATGGGCGTGGGCGGCTTCCTGATCCCGCTGGTCTCCATCGCGGCCGCGGCGACGCTGCAACCGGCGCTGCTCTCGCTGTACGGGCGGCGCGGGACGAAGCGCGTTCCGGTCGCACAGTGGATGCGCCGCCGCCTGCACATCCCGCTCCCTTCCTTCCCCGGAACGGCCGATCCCGAGCGTGGCTTCTGGGCCACTCTCGCGCACTCGATCATGCGCCGCCCTGTGCTCTACCTGGTGCTTGGAAGCACGCTCCTGCTCGCCGCCGCCATCCCGGCGTTCGCGTTGCAGCTCACGCCCGGCAGCGTGCACGGGATCCCGCGCCAGCCGCAGGCGGTGCATGGGTTCGACCTGCTCAGCAATGCGGTCGGCCCGGGTGTCGTCTCGCCGTCGCAGGTCCTCGTCGACGCCGGTCCCGGCGGGAACGTCCTCGCGCCGAGGTCTCAGCAGGCGATCGGGCAGCTCATCGAGCGGACGAAGGCGGATCCGGAGATCGTGAGGGTCTTCTACGAGCCCGGCGGCCGCTTCATCGACCGCTCCCACCGCTACGCGCAGGTCATCGTGGCCGGGAAGCACGAATACGGCGACGAGCCCTCGCAGCACTTCGTCAAACGGCTGCGGGACGACATCATCCCGTCGGTCGCGTGGCCCGCCGGCGTGGTCGCGCGCGCGGGGGGCGGACCGCCGCAGGGCGTCGACTTCCTCCAGCGCTCGTACAGCGTCTTTCCCTTGCTCGTGCTCGGAGTGCTCGTGCTCACGTACTTCCTCCTCCTGCGCGCGTTCCGATCGGTGATCCTGCCGCTGAAGGCGGTGATCCTGAACCTGCTCTCGGTGGGGGCCGCCTACGGGCTGCTCGTCGTCGTCTTCCGCTGGGGCGTGGGCAGCGACGTCGCGGGGCTGTACCAGTCCTCGCAGATCGAGGGCTGGATCCCGATCTTCCTGTTCGCGATGCTGTTCGGCCTGTCGATGGACTACGAGGTGTTCCTCGTCTCCCGCATGCGCGAGATCTGGGACGAGAGTCACGACAACGCGCAGGCGGTCGCCGAGGGCCTCCAGAAGACGGGGCGGATCGTCTCCGCCGCGGCGATCATCATGGTGGCCGCGTTCTCGGGCTTCGTCGCCGGGCGCGTGCTCGGCCTGCAGGAGTTCGGTGTGGGGCTCGCAGTCGCGATCTTCATCGACGCGACGATCGTGCGCGCCCTGCTCGTCCCGTCGCTCATGGCTCTCTTCGGGCGCTGGAACTGGTGGCTGCCGACCCGTGTGGCGCGGGTGTTTCGCGTCCGGCCGTCGCCGCTTCCCGCGGAGCGCTAGTTCGATCTGCGCCTCACCAACACCGGCCGAGATGCATAGCATGGCGCCGCGATGCAACTGAAAGGCCTGATCCTCGCCGGCGGCGCCGGCACGCGGCTGCGCCCGCTCACGCACTCGAGCGCGAAGCAGCTCGTCCCTGTCGCGAACAAGCCCGTCCTCTTCTACGGGATCGAGGCGATGCGCGACGCGGGGATCGACGACATCACCATCGTCGTGTCGCCGGGACAGGGCGGCTCCGAGATCCGCGAGCGGGCCGGGGACGGGTCGCGCTGGGGCCTGCGCATCGGCTATGCCGTGCAGGAGCAGGCACTCGGCCTTGCCCACGCCGTCCTGTCCGGCGAGGAGGCGATCGGCGAGTCGCCCTTCGTCGTGTACCTCGGCGACAACCTTCTCCAGGGCGGGATCACGGGCATGGTGGAGAAGTTCAAGGCCAACGGCCCCGACGCGCTCATCCTCCTCCAGCACGCCGACGACCCGCGGGCTTTCGGCGTCGCCGAGCTCGACGGCGAGGTCGTCGTACAGCTGGAGGAGAAGCCGGCCGAGCCGAAGTCGGACCTCGCCCTAGTGGGCGTTTACATGTTCCAGCCGGGAATCTTCCAGATCTGCCGGGCGCTCGAGCCGTCCGGTCGTGGGGAGTATGAGATCACCGAGGCGATACAGACCCTGATCGACCAGGGTAAGCGCGTGGAACCGCATGTCGTGACCGGCTGGTGGAAGGACACGGGCAAGTGGGAGGACATGCTCGAGACGAACCGGCTGCTGCTCGACGAGGTCGAGCCGCTGATCGACGGCGAGGTGGCCGACTCCGAGCTCGACGGGCGCGTAGCCGTGGCGGCGGGAGCGCTGGTCGAGCGCTGCCGCGTCCAGGGGCCGGTCGCGATCGGAGAGGGCGCGGTCCTGCGGGACGCTTACATCGGGCCGTACACGGCGGTCGCCGAGGGTTGCGTGATCGAGCGGGCCGAGATCGAGAACTCGATCATCCTGGAGTACGCGAAGATCAGCGACCTCCACCACCGGCTGGAGGGCTCGCTCATCGGCCGCAACGTCGTGATCGGCGGCCAGAACTCGAAGCCGAACGCGTACCGGATCCTCGTGGGCGACGACTCGCACATCGGGATCCTGTGATCGACGGCGTCCAGCTCATCCCGCTGCGCCGCTTCGAAGACGAGCGCGGCTGGTTCATGGAGATCCGCCGCGAGAGCACGATGCCGAGCCCGACGCGGCAGACGAACGTGTCCTTCACGCGCGCCGGTGTGATTCGCGGCCTGCACTACCACGAGGGAGGGCAGGACGACCTGTTCGTGTGCCTGCGCGGGATGGTGCGCGTCGTGCTGCTCGACCGCGAAAGCGGCGATACCTACTCGGTCGACATCGGCGACGACAATCCGGTCGCGGTCTACGTGCCGGGCCGTCTCGCGCACGGCTTCGAGGCGCTGACCGACGCGCTCTTCTGTTACGAGGTGACGGAGGAGTACGACGCGGACGATCCGGACGAGCACGAGGTTCCGTGGAACGATCCCCGCGTCCACCACCTGTGGAGCACGCAATCCCCGATCCTCTCGCAACGGGACGCGTCGGCCGCCGCGTCCTGATCACCGGCGCGGGCGGCCAGCTCGGCGCCGCGCTGCGCGCGGAGTTTCCGGACGCGGCCGCGCTCGACCGCTCGGGTTGGGACGTGACGAGGCCCGCCCCGGCGGGCTTCGAGCCGGAGCTCGTCCTGCACGCGGCCGCATGGACGGACGTCGACGAGGCGGAGGCGGATCCCGAAGGTGCGGTGGCCGTGAACGCGGCCGGGACGCACAACGTGGTCGCCCTTGGCGTGCCCGTCGTCTACTACTCGAGCGACTACGTCTTCGACGGCTCGAAGGGCGAGCCGTACGTGGAGTCCGACGCGCCGGCGCCACGGTCGGCATACGGACGGTCGAAGCTCGCAGGGGAGCGGGAGGTGGAGCGTGGCTGGATCGTCCGCTCGTCGTGGCTCTTCGGCTGGACGGGGCACAACTTCGTTCGCACGATGCTGCGGCTCGGCGCCGAGCGGGACGAGGTCGCGGTGGTCGACGACCAGCGCGGCTCGCCGACGTACACCGGGCATCTCGCCGCGGCGACGCGCGAGCTGCTCGAGCTCCCCGACGGTGTCTGGCACATTGCGGCGGACGGGGACTGCACGTGGGCCGAGTTCGCGGAGGCGATCTTCCAGGAGGCCGGGCTCCGGTGCCGAGTCCTCCGGATCACGACGGACGAGCTCGGCCGGCCGGCCCCGCGCCCGGCGTACTCGGTGCTGCGCAGCGAGCGCGAAGGCGCTCCGCGGCTCCCGCACTGGCGCGAGGGGTTGCGCGAGTGCCTCGCACGGCTTCAGCAAGACGATCGCCTCTAGGCTTTCGCGCGTGAACCTGCTCGTCACCGGCGGGGCCGGCTTCATCGGCGCGAACTTCGTTCGCTACTGGCTGGACAGGCACCCGGGCGACAACGTCGCCGTCCTCGACCTGCTCACCTATGCGGGCGTGCGCGAGAACGTTCCCGACGGCGTCCCGCTGATCGAAGGAGACATCTGCGACGGCGACCTCGTCGAGCGGACGCTCCAGGAGCATGCGGTCGACGTCGTCGTCAACTTCGCCGCCGAGTCGCACAACAGCTACGCCGTCCTCGATCCCGGCCGCTTCTTCCGTACGAACGCGCTCGGCGCGCAGACGCTCCTCGAGGCAGCGCGGCGCGCCGGCCTCGAGCGCTTCCACCACGTCTCGACTTGCGAGGTCTACGGCGACCTCCCACTCGATAGCTCGGAGTCGTTCAGCGAGGAGTCACCGTACGCGCCGCGCACCCCCTACAACGCGTCGAAGGCGGCCGCCGACCATGCGGTCCGCGCCTACCACGAGACGTACGGGCTTCCGGTCTCGATCACGAACTGCTCGAACAACTACGGGCCGCGCCAGTTCCCGGAGAAGGTCATCCCGCTCTTCCTCACCAACGCGCTGGACGACGTCTCCCTGCCGCTTTACTCGTCCACGCAGAACCGCCGCGAGTGGCTGCACGTCGACGATCACTGCAGCGCGATCGAGGTCGTCCTCGAGCGCGGCCGCGTCGGCGACACCTACAACGTGGGCTCCGGGCTCGAGGCCTCCATCGAGGAGATTGCCGACCGCATCCTCGATCTGACGGGGAAGCCCGAGGAGCTGAAGACGATCGTCCCCGACCGTCCCGGGCACGACCGGCGCTACCTGCTCGACTCGTCCAAGTTGCGCAGCGAGCTCGGATGGCACCCGCAGGTGGAGTTCGGGGAGGGACTGGCCGGGACGGTGGAGTGGTACGCGGCCAACCGTGACTGGTGGGAACCGCTCAAGGAGCGCGCTCCTGTCGTGGAAACCGCCTGGTCATAGCAGGGTATGACCGCCGCCGGACCCTGATGCCGGGGGATTCCGCGCGTACCATACGTCCAGCATGAGCCGGGGTCCTGCGTTCCTGGGTGCCGTCCTGGGCATTTGGCTCACGGCTGCTCAAGGCGCGTCCGCGGCCACCCTCCCTACCTTCGTCATCAAGGGCCACGGCTGGGGACACGGTGTCGGCATGGGACAGGACGGCGCCTACGGCTACGCCAAGCATGGCTTCGGGTACGCGAAGATCCTCTCCCACTACTACCCCGGCACGGCCCTCGGCAAGACCACCGTCCCGCAGGTCCGTGTCCTCCTCGCCGCGGGCGCGAGCAACGTGGCGATTACATCGAAGGCACCCTTCCGCGTGCGTGACGCGGACGGCAAGAGCTACCCGCTCGCGGCGGGGACATACACGCTCGGCCCGTCGCTCAAGGTTCGGGTGGAGGCTTCGGCCGCGCCCAAAGCGCTCCCAGGCCCACTGCGCTTCGTTCCGGGACGGTTGCCGCTCGAGCTCGGGCGCGCGTACCGCGGCTCGATCCAGGTGACGGCGCGCAGCGGCGGCCTCCAGGCGGTGAACGTCGTGGGGCTGGAGGAGTACGTCCGCGGCGTCGTCTCCCAGGAGGCCGATCCGGGTTGGCCGAACGAGGCGTTGAAGGCGCAGGCAGTGGCCAGCCGCTCCTTCGTGGTCGCTCTGCGCAAGACGTCGGGCAGCTTCGACGTCTACGACGACACGCGCAGCCAGGTCTATGGCGGAGTGGACGCGGAGCAGTTCTCGACCAACGCCGCCGTGCAGGCGACCTCCGGCCAGATCCTCACCTACCGCGGGCAGCCGGCGCTCACGTACTTCTCCGCCTCGTCGGGCGGCAGGACGGCCGCCGTCCAGGATGGCTTCCCCGGTTCGAAGCCCGTCGCGTACCTCGTCTCCGTCGACGACCCCTACGACACCGTGTCGCCCTACCACTCGTGGGGCCCGTACGTCTACGGCGCCGCCGACTTCGCCAAGCGGCTCGGCCTGGCGGGGAAGATTCTGGACGCGAGGGCGAGCCGTAACCCGTCCCTGCGCGTCAACTCGATCGCGCTTACGACCTCTGCGGGAGCGCGCACGATCTCCGGGTCGGGCGCGCGGGACGTCCTCGGCCTCCGCTCGACGTACTTCTCCATGGGCGTGCTCGCCCTGAATCAGCCGTCCAAGCCGCTCGTTTACGGAATCGGGTCGCCGCTCTCCGGTATCGCGCGCGCGGTCACGAAACCGCGGCTCGAGCGGCTCGGCAACGGGAAGTGGGTGCTCGCCGCGACGGTCGACCGGGACCCGGGCGGCACCTTCACCATTCCCGTGAAGGCGAAGGCCAAGGCCACATATCGCGTCTCGGGGTCAGGTGCGTCGAGCGCTCCGGTCACGGTCGGCGTCTCCGCGTACGTCCGTCTCGATCCCACCGCGAGCACGACCGCGCTGAGCGGCCGGGGACGCCCGATCGTTCAGGGAGCGCCGGTCACCATCCAGCGGAACAGCGGCTCGGGCTGGACCAACGTCACGACGACGACGCTGGACGCGAGCGGCCGCTTCGCCGCCACCGTCGACGTGCAACCCGCCACCTACCGCGCGCGCTACGCGCCGCGGCACGGCGTCCTCGCAGGCGTATCGCCGGTCCTGCGCGTCGTCGGCAAGGCGCGGCGGCTCGCCTTCGTCCCGAACGACCCGCTGATCAACAAGCAGTGGTACCTCGCCCAGATCCGCGCCTTCGACTACTGGCAGCTGCAGCCTCCGCTCGCGTCGGTGAAGGTCGCCGTGATCGATTCGGGGATCGACGGAAAGCATCCCGACTTCCAGGGCCAGATCTACGCCTCGAAGAGCTTCGTCTCGTCGAACGCCAAGGTCGACACGGAGGGCCACGGGACGTTCGTCGCGGGGGAGATCGCCGCGGCGACGAACAACGGGATCGGCATCGCCGGGATCGGTTTCCCGGTCCAGCTGCTCGTCGGGAAGGTCGTGCGCAGCGACGGGACGATTCCGCTGCGCGCCGAGGCACGCGCCATTCGGTGGGCGGTGAAGATGGGCGCGCGGGTGATCAACCTCAGCCTCGCCGGCCTCCGTGATCCGCTTGACCCTCGGCGCGACACCTACTCCCCGCGCGAGGCGTCCGCCATTCGGTACGCGGTCAGCAAGAAGGTGCTCGTCGTCGCTGCCGTCGGGAACTCCGACCAGGCGCCGCGCTCGCCCTGGAACTTCGCCGGCTACCCGGCTGCGCTGCCGCACGTCGTCGGCGTGAGCGCGCTCGACTCCAGCGGGAACGTCCCCGAGTTCTCCGACCGCGACACGCGGTACAACGACGTCTCGGCTCCCGGCTCGGCCATCTTCTCGACGCTTCCGTACGCGATGACCAAGCCGACGAGCAGCGGGTGCGTCGAACTGGGTTACTCCGACTGCGGGCCGTTCGAGTTCCGCCGTGCAGAGGGCACTTCCTTCTCCGCGCCGATGGTCACCGCCGCCGCGGCGCTCGTGCTGGCTTTGCGACCGGGTCTCGCGTCCGACCAGGTCAGCTCCATCCTGGAGCGCTCGGCACTGGACATGAACGCGACCACCGGCTGCCGCGCCTGCCCCGTCGGCCACGACCGGCTGAGCGGTGCCGGCCGGTTGGACGTCGCACACGCGGCCGGCGACGTCGCCGCCGGTAACTACGTGCGCGCGGACGTGCGCGAGCCCAATGACGACGCCGGGACCCTGTCGTCGAGGATCTGGCGGACGTCCGCGGGCACGATCAACGCCACGACCGACTACTGGGACGACCCGGTCGACGTCTACGCGATCAAGCTGAGCAAGGGCCAGAGGCTCTGGCTCGTCCTCAACGGAGCGCTGGGCACGAACGCGAGTCTCGGGCTCTGGAAGCCGGGGACGAAAACCGTTGTCGATCTTTCTCCGGCGGCACAAAGGAAGCGCGTCGCACAGTCCATCCGCACCGGCTCTGTGCAGAAGATCTCCGCGTACAGGGCGAGGACCGGCGGCCTCTACTACGTCGCGGTGGAGACGACCACGAAGAGCTACGGGGCATACGCCCTCCAATACCGAAAGGACTAGCGCACTCGATACGCGTGGTCGGTGACCCACGTGTAGCGGTCGGCATGCAGCGTCCCGAACTGGCCGAACTGGACGCGGACCAGCGTTCCCGCGGCCAGTCCGTCCGGGCCGGAGAACGTGCCGGTCCATCGCTCTCCCGGGCGTAGGAGGGTCGGTACCGGCGGCCGGAACCGCACCGCCAGGCCGGGGGCTTCGCCGACCCGGATCCCGAACGCGTTGTGCCCGGCGGGCTCATGTGCGTAAACGATGCGGAGGGGCTGTTTCGTCCGGTTGAGGACCGAGCCGCTCACCGACCATCCGTGCGGGCCGAAGCGCAAGGTCCGCACCCGGTACACGATAGGACCGCCGAGGAGATTGTGCGGGTCGCCCGCCTCCCGCCAGTGAACGTGCGCCACCTGCGTGTGCGCCGGCGGCGGCGCGCTACCGCTGCCGCATCCCGCTAGCACGAAGGCGCTAAGCGCCCAGCAGCTCGTCGTCCGGCACGTCACGGATCTGCCGCGCGGGGTTGCCGACCATGACCGCCCGGGGCGGGACGTCGCCGAGTACGACCGCGCCCGCCCCGACGAATGCCTCCTCGCCGATCTCGATCCCCGGCAGCAACACCGCTCCTCCGCCGACGCGTGCGCCGCGCCTGATCGTCGGCCCCCTGCGCAGAGCGTGCCGCTTCTCGGTGCGCCCCATGTAGTTGTCGTTCGTCGTGATGACGCACGGCGCGATGAAGACCTCGTCCTCGAGGATGGAGTACGCGGTGATGTACGCGTTCGCCTGGATCTTCGTGAGCGCGCCGATCGTCGTGTCGTTCTCGACCAGCGTGCCGCGCCCGATCACGGCGTCGTCTCCGATCTCGCAGCGCTCGCGCACGCAGGACTGGTCGCCGACGATCACGCGCGCACCGAGCCGCGTTCCGGCGAACACGACGGCGCCCGTCGAGACGATCGTCCCCGGTCCGATCTCCAGCGGCGGCAGCTCCTCCCGCGGAGCCGTGGAGCGCGGGGAAAGCGCCGGCTGCTTTCCCACGACGGCGTAATCGAGGATCTGGACGTCGTCGGCCACCACCGTCCCGGGGTAGACGATCGCGGTGTCGGCGATCACGCGGGGACGGCCTCGAGCGAGGCTTGAAGCTGCTCGAGCGCGCGCACGACCGCAAGCCCGTCGGCCGCCACGCGGTCGCGGTCGCCGTCGCCCTGGACGAGAGAGAGGAAGTACTCGCACTCGAGCCGGAGCGGCTCGTCGTTCGGGATCTTCGGGCACCAGATGTCACCCGTCCGCGTGCGCCATTCGCCGTAGGTCAGCGCCGGCTGCTCCGGCGCCTTGTCGTACACGGTCACCTTGCGCTCCAGCTCCATGTCGTCGAAGACGGCCATCTTCTCCTTCCCGACGACCGTGATCTTCCGCATCTTGTGCGGGTCGAGCCAGGAGAGGTGCATGTGCGCGATCTTTCCGGAAGGGAAGCGCAGGAAGCAGAAGACGACGTCCTCGACGCCCGGCGTGAGGAAGGCATTTCCGCGCGCCCAGACCTCCTCGGGCTCCTCGCCGATCAGATAGAGGATGACCGAGAGATCGTGGACGCCGAGCGACCACAGTGCGTTCTCGTCCTTCCGGATCTTCCCCAGGTTCTGGCGGTTCCCGTACAGGCACAGGATCTCGCCGAGCTCGCCGGAGTCGACCAGCGTCCGGAGCTTCTGGACGCCCGGGTGGTAGAGGAGCAGGTGTCCCGGCATGACCACGAGATCGCGTTCCTGAGCCAGTGCGCGGAGCTGCTCGGCCTCCTCGGCCCGGAGCGCCGGCGGCTTCTCGACGAGGACGTGCTTCCCCGACGCGAGCGCGCGGTACGCGAGGTCGAAGTGGGTGGGAACGGGCGTGGCGATGACGACCGCGTCCACCGAGTCGTCGCCGAGAACCTCGTCGAAGTCCTGGGTTTTGCGCGCCTGCGGGAAGCGCGCCCCGTGCCCTTCCAGCTGCTCGGCCGACGCGTCGCAAATCCACGTCAGGCGCGCGAGATCGTCGAAGTTACGCGCGAGGTTGGGGCCCCAGTAGCCCAGCCCGGCAACGGCTACGTTCACGTCACTCATCGCGGCACAAGGGTATAGAGCGCCTCCGCGATCCGTTCTGAGGCATGACCGTCGCCGTAGAGCGGCGGGAGGGCGTGCGGCATGCGCGCTCCTCCCGCGGCGGCCGCGATTCGCTCGGGGTCGTCGTCGACGAGCGTGTTCGCTCCCAGCTCGACCGTGTCCACCCACTCGGTGGACGGCCGCATGGTGACGCACGGGACGCCGTACCAGTACGCCTCCTTCTGCAGTCCCCCGGAGTCGGTGAGGATGACGCGCGCGTTCGAGGCCAGCGCGGCCAGATCCAGGTAGCCGAGCGGCTGGAGCAGGCGGACATGGGGGGCGAGCTCGATGTCGTGCTCCGCGAGTGCGGCCCGGGTGCGCGGGTGCGCAGGGAATGCGACGGGCTCGTTCAGGCGGTTGAGCCCGTCCGCGATCCGCCCCAGACGCGGCTGCGCGACGTTCGCCTCGCGGTGGACGGTCGCGACCACATAGGCCCCCGGCTCGAGGCCGAGGCCGCGCAGGATCGTCGAGCGCTCGCGCGCGATCGGCGCGAGCCGGATGGACGCGTCCGCCATCACGTCGCCCACGACTTCGATCCGTCCCTCCACGCCTTCCTGCTCGAGCTGGCGCGCCGAGCGCTCGTCCGGGCAGAGCAGGAGCGTGGACGTGCGGTCGGCCTCGACGCGGATGTGCTCCTCCGGCATCGACCAGTCGCCGCTTCGCATTCCGGACTCGACGTGCGCGAGCGGGACGCCCGCCTCTTCTGCAGCGCGCGCGCCCGCGAGGGTGGAGGCCGTGTCGCCGTACACCAGTGTCCAGTCGGGCCGCTCGGCTGCAATCGCGTCGAGGATCCCCGGTTGCATCGCCGCGACCATCTCCTGGTGCGGCAACCCGCCGATCCCGAGGCTGAACGCGGGCTCCGGGAGCCCGAGCTCCTCGAAGAACACCTGGGACAACTCGGCGTCGTAGTGCTGCCCCGTGTGGAGCGTGACCTCGTCGATTCCCCGCTCTCTGAGCGCGATCGAGAGGGGCCCGGCCTTGATGAATTGGGGCCGGTTTCCGACGACTGAGAGGATTTTCACCTAGCTACAGTACGCGGGCGGGCCGTTAGCTCAGTTGGTAGAGCAGGGGACTCTTAATCCCAAGGTCGAAGGTTCGAATCCTTCACGGCCCAATCCCGAAGGCCCTGCAAATCGGACGGTCTCGCTCTCGACTGCTGCGCCACACTCGCACGGTGCCAGCGAAACAGCCAGCGAAACGCCTTCGGAAGCGATCGAGTTTGCTGTCCGGCGCTCCAGGGTCGAGAGGAGGGGCGCGCGGTGGTCGTCACGGCGAACGTGTCCGCAGCTCTGACAAGCGAGAGGTTGCTGGTTCGAGCCCAGTACCGCCCATTCTGACCCGCTTGGCCAGGCGGAAACGGCTTGGTTGAGCGGGTCGTGTGTGTCGGGGGTGCCGGCAATGCTCGGGTGGTGCATACCCCGGTGCATACCCAGGATCTCGCCAAACCGGGCAACAGCGGCTCCGGCATGATGGTGGGTGTGAACCGCGACGGCCACCCCCAGACCCTCGTTGCGGCGCACCCGGGCAACCGCAATGCCGAGCGGCACGGCCTCTACTCTCCGCGAACGCTTGCGCGGCGGGCGCGTGAGATCGCGGACGCGCTCATGGAGCTGCCACACGTCCAGCCGCTCGACGTGCTGGCGGCGGAGGAGATCGGGAGCGTGATCGCCGCGGTACGCGTCGCGGGTACGCGGCCCGATCTGCGTCTGAGCGTCGAACCACGTCTCGGCGTACTCACCGAACGTCACGCGGCTGGGGACGATCCCCCCTTCGCAGCCGGTCGCGGAGGTTGTCGATGAACGCCACAGCCTCGCGCATCCCCCCGTCGATCGTCTTGGAGCGCGACCTCGCCTCAGAGTCGCGGTAGCGGACGAAGGTGTGTGTCTTAGTCCTGCCGTCGTGCCCGAGTCCGTAGTAGACGCTGCGCGCTTCGTCCGGTGCCGCCTGGCGCGTGGGCCATCAGCTGCCAACCCGAGGCGGCCGGGCTCACACGCTCCGACCATCGTTTAGGATCGCCGATCATGGCTCGTCCTCGCGGAAGATACGGTCCCTACGCCCAGCGGCTCGATGTCATTCAAGCCAACGTCCGGCAATCGCTCGAGGTGGCAGCTTGGTGTGCAGGTCACCTCGTCCTGAACGAGAGAACTCGAAAGGGGCTGACGCAAGACGAATTGGCCGCGCAGATTGGCGTTGACCAGATCCAGATCAGCCTCCTGGAGCGAGGGAAGCGGCATGCGCTCACGAATGCACAAGTAGATCGACTGTTCCGAGAACTTGGCATTACGACACGAGATGGCCAACGAGACTTCCTGAAGTTCTGGCGCGACCACGCCGAGCACGACATCTGACGTAGGCGGCGTTCCGGCGTTCACGCTCGGCCGTTCCGGTGAAAGTTATGGAGCCGCTTCGTCGGCACGTACAGGTAGTCGCCCGCCTCCGCGACCGTCATCCACGGACTCGACCCGGCTGGCCGTGCGCCAGCGGTTCCCGTCTTGCCCACTTGCTCGCCAAGCGAGTCCGCTCCGCCTCAGCGATCACGTTTCAGTTGCGTTGGCGTTACGATCCGGCGAGAGAGGGGAGGAGGTGAAGAACATGGCAAGCGCAAAGGCGAAGGACCAGTGGAAGCGGCTACAGGCCGCGACCGAGCGGAAGCTCACGTTCGGCGACCTTGAGGTGCAAGGCCACGCGTTGCTCGCGCAGGACGGTTCGACCCTCCTCGCGTTGACGCTGCACATCGGCAGGGAATACCACCTCGCGGTGTTCGACCAGCGAGGCGCGCTCGTGCGAATCGCGCACGGTTCGGGCAGCAATCAGGTATGGGATCAGATCGTCGCGGAACTCGTGGGGATGGGCCTGGCGCTGCCGGGCGAGTAGCGACTCTGCCCGGGGCTCCAAGTGGATGTGGGGATCGGCGAGCGGCGGGCGCCGATTGGCGCCCACTGATGGACGCGACGACAACGAGAGGGAATATGAAATGAACGCGGGTCGGTCTGTCCCGGATGCGGCGACGTCTGCGCGGATGCGCCGCACACGGCAACGTGACACGGCGGCCGAGCTCGTCCTCAGGCGAGAGCTCCACCGGCGCGGCCTGCGGTATTTCGTCGACTGTCCACCCCAAAAGGACTGTCGCCGTCGGGCGGACATTTTGTTTCCGCGCGCAAGGGTCGCGATCTTCGTGGACGGCTGTTTCTGGCACGGCTGCCCGATTCACGCGACGTGGCCGAAGACGAACGCAGAGTGGTGGCGGCAGAAGATCGAACGCAACCGCGCGCGAGATCGAGCAACAGACGAAGCATTGCGTAACGCCGGTTGGACAGTCGTGCGGGTGTGGGAACATGAGGAAGCCAAGGCTGCCGCAAACCGTGTTGAGCGAGTAGTGCGTTGCGCGATGGCTCCTTCCAAGGACCGCGCGAAGCGCCGAGTCGTCGGCCCTCGGCTCGCCGAGCTCGCGGAGGAAATGACGGAGGTGTGTCTCCGAGTCGATTGGAAGCAGGTCTTCTGGAAAGTAGACGGACAACGTCTTGTTGACGAGCGCCGGCCCCGATCGAAGAGCCTCGATCTCCTGGATCTCGCTCCACCTACCTGCTTGCGCAAGTTCGAGCGCGCGGACGAACCCTCACGTATCGCCTTCCACGCCTCATCGACGGTGTCGTACAGCTTCTCGTTGAACCACCACTCGCCGTGCCTGCTTGGAAGTAGATGAGGTGCTTCTTCGCATTGCCACCTCTCATACTTGAGAACTCAGTTGTGACGAACTCCATCCAGCGGCCGAATGTGTCGGGATAGTCGGCTTGCCGAGCGCATAGCGGTTCAGGGTCATGGAGGACCAGGCATCTCTGGGGAAGAGTTCAAGGAGCGGGCGCGCAGCTCCTCCGCCTTCAGAATGCTCGCTTCCCATGCATCCGGGTCGTATTCGTCAAGCGCCTGCGCGATGATGCTGCAGTCGATCACTTGGCTTCCTTAGTGTCGCGGCTTGTCGGGATCTGGGAGAACTCTGCCAGGGCCGCCTCCAGTTCGTCGTTGCCCCACGGAGCCTGAGTCGTGCCCGACAGCCTCCTAGCGTCGCAGCAACCGGGACGGTGCCAGCGAAGTGCCAGCGAGACAGGCCGAGACAGGCCGAGACGCGGGTGGCGCCGAAACCGCGTTTTCCCTGCAAAAGCCCAGACGAACCGGGACAGACCGAGACCGCGGGACGGTTCTCTCATCCCAAGGTCGAAGGTTCGAATCCTTCACGGCCGATCTCGGAACGTCCTGGAAATTGGCCGCTATGCATGAGCGCCCGCAACTTGCAGACGGCCAGGTGCGTCCGGATCACCGGCTCCTCTCGCTCGTGCCGATACCCGCCGAGCCCGACGGAGGCGAGCTTCTCGAGCTGTGGACGCAGGCCTGCTGCGAACCCATCACGGTGTGGATGCCCATGGCGCCGAACCACCCTCTTAGAGCAAAGCAGTTCGCGGCCTTGGAGTGATGAGGCGTCGGTTTCGGCCAGAGTCCGGACAACAGATACGTTCGCGAAACGAGCCGAATATTCACGCGACTCGGATCCAAGGCAGGAAGCGCCTGTGATAACCGACACGAATCCGTTCATTTACTCGCATCCGCTCTCGCCCGAGGACGTCATCGACCGAGATGCCGAGACCGAGGAGCTGCTTCAGAACGTGGTCGGCGGCCACTTCGTTCGCCTGTTCGCGCCGCGCAAGTACGGCAAGACCAGCCTGCTGAAGCGCGCGCTCAGAGATGGCGAGCAGCGGGAGGCGATGATCCCCGTGCACGTCGACCTGTACCGGGTCTCGTCAGTCGCCGACGTCACCGTCCGCTTCGAGCGCGCGTACGCGAGGCACCTGAAGGGCGCGCTGCGCTCGAAGATCGAGGAGTTCCTGCAGCGGACCGGCATCGGGCTCTCGCTGGGCGCGTTCGGGATCAGCGCGTCTCTCCAGCTCGACCCGAAGAGGGATCCTTTGCCGGCCCTGCACGCCCTGCTCGACCTGCCGCTCCGGCTCGAGGAAAGCGGCGGCTACCGCGCCTTCATCGCGCTGGACGAGTTCCAAGACGTGGACAAGGTGGAGGGGCTCGACGGCCTCATCCGCAGCCACATCCAGCATCAGGGCGAGGTCGCCTCCTACGTGTTCGCCGGCTCCGAGCCCGGACTTATGAAGCAGCTGTTCGAGACGAAGGAGCGGCCGCTATACGGGTCGGCCGTGCCGATGCGGCTCGCGCGGCTGGCCGACGCGGACATCGCCGAGTACGTCGCCGAGCGGTTTCGCACGAGCGGGCGCGGCGTGGGGGAGGCGCTGAATCCGCTGCTGGCCGCGGCGAAGGGACATCCGCAGCGTGCGATGCTGCTCGCGCACCGGCTCTGGGCCGAAGTGGAGAAAGGAAAGACGGCCGGCCTTGACGAGTGGGAGCGCGCCCACGCCGCCGCGCTCGCCGAGCTCAACCCCGAGTTCGACGCGCAGTGGCGCGGCTTCGACACCTCCCAGCAGAAGACCATGCGCGCGGTGATCCTCGGCGAGGGATCCCCCTACCGGGCGTCGGCCCTGCGCCGCCTCGAACTGACGAAGGACATGGTCCGAAAGGCGCTGCCACGCCTGAGCGCAACCGCCGAGATCGAACTGGTGCACGGAAAGCCAGCCGTCGTCGACCCGCTGTTTGCGGAGTGGATCGAGCGGATCAACCGCGGCGCGTCCGAAGACGAGGGCGTCACGTGACCGTGCCGGCTCCGCCGGCTCGTATGTACGCTGCCTGCCCGACATGTTTGCCGCAAAGGCAACAAACGCATCCGTGCGGCCATGCGGACACCCCTGGCAGATCGACGAGCTGAAGCTTCCGACTGCGGTCTGGCGCTGCGCATGTACGTCGTACGGACTCCAGATGCACAGAGCCCACGAAAGCGTCTTCGCACGGGTGGGGAAAAGGATGCGTGAGGAACGAGGCACGCTCGTACTTTCGCCGTCCGATCTGAGCGCTTACGTCGCGTGCCCGCACCTGACGACACTTGAGCTTGCGGTAACGCGGGGCGAGCTGGAGAAGCCATACCGCCACAATCCGCACGCCGACCTGATCCGACGTAAGGGCGACGAGCACGAGGCTCGCTACCTCGCGTCGCTCGGGAGACGTGGTCGAGATCGGCGAAGCCCTGGGAGATCGGCTGGGACGAAGCCGCCGCCGCTGACGGAGGAGGCGATCCGCGATGGCGCCAGGTTCGTCTACCAGGCGACGTTCGTGGACGGACAACTGGCGTGGCCTCGCGGACTTCCTCGAGCGGCAGCCAGACGGCGGGTACGAGGTCGTCGACACCAAGCTCGCGCGCAGCGCCAAGCCGGCGCACGTGCTGCAGCTCTGCTTCTACACGGAGCAGCTCGCGCGGATCCAGGGACGGTGGCCCGAGGCGATGCACGTCGTCAACGGGCTCGGCGAGCGCGAGAGATTCCGGCCGGGTGACTTCTCGCCTACTACCGTCGGCTCAGAGAGCGCTTCCTCGGCGGTCGTTGCAGAACGGCGCGGCGACGTACCCGTACCCGGTCGACCACTGCTGGCTCTGCGATTTCCTAGCGCGCTGCCAGCGAGCAGTGGGAGGGCGACGACCATCTCTCGCTCGTCGCCGGGATCCGCCGGACGCAGGTCGACAGGCTCCTCGCCGCTGAGGATCGACGACCCTCGAGGCGCTGGGCGACGTTGCCGACTGGCAGGTCGTATACCCAAAGTCCGCCGCGAGACGCTCGCGAAGCTCCGCGAGCAGGCCGATCTCCAGCTTCAACGTCGCGCTGACGGGCGAGCTGAAGCACGTGACTGCTCCCGATCGAGGCCGAGCGCGGTTTCGCGCTCCTGCCCGAGCCGTCGTCGGGCGACATCTGGCTCGACCTCGAGGGCGATCCCTGGTACGAGCCGCGCCGCGGGCTCGAGTACCTGTTCGGCTGGGTCTACCTAGACGGAGGACGGCGAGCCGCAATACGACTGCATCTGGGGGCTCGACCGCGCCGAGGAGAAGGAGGCGTTTCGAGCGGCTGCATCGACCTGATCGTGCGACCGACGCCGGCGCGTCCCGGACATGCACGTCTACCACTACGCCACCTACGAGCGCACGGCGCTGCAGCGGCTGATGGGCGAGCACGGAACGCGCGAGGACGAGCTCGACGACCTGCTGCGCGGGGAGGTGCTCGTCGACCTCTACCGGGTCGTCAGGCAGGGGCTTCGCCTCTCGCTTCGAGAGCTACTCGATCAAGGAGGTCGAGGCGCTTCTACGGCTTCGAGCGCGGGGCCGAGATCGTGCCGGGCGGCGCGACGGTGGTCGCATTCGAGGAGTGGATCGAGGCTCGCGAGAGCTCGATCCTCGAGGACGATCCGCGCTACAACGAGGACGACTGCCGCTCGCCTCTACGAGCTGCACGTTGGCTGCTCGGGCTGCGCCCGGGTGAGCTCGAGTGGCGCCTGCCGCCGGATCAGCGTGAGCCATCCGAGGAGGCGCGAGGAGCGGCACGAGCAGCGAGCGGCGTGCGGGCGGAGCTGCTCGCGGGCGCGACGAGGGCGAGCCGCGCTGGCTCCTCGCGCACCTGCTCGAGTACCACCGGCGCGAGGAGAAGCCGCAGTGGTGGGAGTACTTCCATCACAGCTCGCTCGACGAGGAGGAGCTGTTCGATGACGGGGACGCGATCGGCGGGCTCGAGCTGTCTCGGCGAGCCGAGAAGACAGGCAAGACCTCGCTCGAGTACGTTATCAGCTTCCCGGCGCAGGAGCACAAGATCGGGCTATGGCGGTCGATCCGGCGACGAGCGAGATGTACAGACGGATCAGAGTCGACGACGAGCACGGGCTTATCACGATGACGCGAGGAAAGGCGCTTGCGAGACGAGCCGCTTCCGCAGGCGCTTGATCCCGCCGAAGCCGCTGCGGACGTAGGAGCAGCGCGACGCGGTGCTGCGGTTCGCGCAGAACGAGCAGGAGCTACCCGGCGCTCGTCGAGATCCTGGAGCGGCAGGCCGCCGCGAGCTCGACCTGGCGACGGCCGCTCGGCAGCGGCCTCGCTTGAAGACAGCTACCTGTTCGTCCAGGGACCGCCTGGACTCGGGGAAGACGTGGAACGGCGCGCGGATGGCGATCGCGCTGATGAAGAGCGGGTCAGCGCGTCGGTATCACGTCGCTCAGCCACAAGGCGATCCACAAGTTCCTGCGAAGACGTGCGCGAGGCCGCGCTCGAGAAGGGCTACGCGTTCAAGGGACGCAAGAAGAGCGAGGCAGATGACGAGGAACGCGTACGAGGACGACTTCGTCGAAAGCACGGCTTCGACAACGAGGAGATGCTCGATCCGGAGCTGCAGCTGCTCGCGGGTACGTCTTTCGTCTTCGCGCGCGAGGAGATCGACGAACACCTAGACACGCTGTTCATGGACGAGGCAGGACAGGTCGCGCTCGCGGACGCGATCGCGGTGGGTACAGCGGCGCGGAACATCGTCCTGCTCGGCGACCCGAACCAGCTCTCTCAGGTCTCGCAGGGAGCGCATCCGCCGGGCGCCGAGCGCGTCGGTTCTACAGCACCTGCTCGGCGACGACGAGACGCTGCGAGAGGGAATGGGCCTGTTCTCGAGGAGACTTGGCGCATGCGACCGGAGGTGAACGAGTTCATTCCTCGACGTTCTACGAGGGCCGGCTCGGACCGCGCGGGTGCGTGCTCGAAGCGTTCGCTCGCGGCCGGCAACGGGATCCGCTACGTAGCGGTGGAGCATGAGGGCAACCGGAAGCAGTCAGCCGAAGAGGCCGAGCCGTGCGAGTCGAGATCGAGCGACTGATCGGAACGCCGTACGACGATGGAGCGCGGACGGCGGCCACTGAGCTACGAGGACGTGATCGTGGTCGCGCACTACAACGCGCAGGTGCGCTGCTTGCGAGAGAACCTCCCGGCGGCGGTTGCGTGTCGGGACGGTAGACAAGTTCGAGGGTCAACAGGCTCCTGTGGTCTTCTACGCAATGGCGAGCTCGAGCGGGGAAGAGGTTCCGCGCGGCCTTGGATTCTTGTTCTCGCGCAATCGCCTTAACGTCGCGATCTCTCGCGCCCAATGCCTCGCGCATCTCGTGGGAAGTCCACAGCTACTTGACGCGAACTGTCGGACGGTCGAGCAGATGAGGCTCGCGAACGCGCTGTCTGAGTTAGTTGAACACTCGGCGCGGAGCGGTGAGTCTGACTGAGGCATGGTTGAAGCTCCCAGCCTGCCTGGTTTGCCGGGCGAACACGAGGCGGCGCGAGTTCGCCGCATGCCGCTACTGCGGCGTGCACGTCGCGATCGAGCGCCGAATCGGCGACGTGGGCCACGGGTGCGCTTCGCAACGCGACGGCACCGTCTTCGAAACGCCGAGAAGACCTAGCGGCAGTCGCCCCTCCCGACCGGGGCCTCCAGCCTCTCGTTCGCCGAGCGCATCGCGAGCGGCGAGAGCTTCAACGTCCTTCCTGCGGGAGGCACGTACGGCACGAAGGCGGCGGGCGACACGAGCTTGTCGGGCTGGATGGTGAAGGCGATCGCCGAGGGTTCACCGTCCTCGGGCCGGGGTCGGGTTCCCCGACGCGAGACCGGAGGACATCTGGCCTGTGTTGCGGTGTCCCCCGGCGCGGACAGCACACTACGCAAACGAGTCGTGACGGCGACGACTCGCGCAATCGTTGTCTTGCCTGTCCCGTGGGCCCCGGCAAAGGCGATGTGAAGTCGGTCGGCTTCGGCGACGTTGCGTCGCATGTCAGCTCGCCTGTCCGGGGGTCAAGTAGTAGGGGTCACGAGAGTTCGGCCCGCGTGATCCCGTGATGCCAGCGAAGTCGCCAGGCAATGCGCTCGCCTCGAAAGTTCCGGCTACGGCAGGAGAGTATGGCCAAAAATCCGAGGGCGAGGCCACAGCGGCCTCAACGCTGAACCAACGGCGGTCCTCGTCGGCGAGCACCCGACCAGTCGAGCGGTGCGGGATCAGCTGCGTCCGTCGAGCACTAGATTGACCCGTCCTGCCGGATTGCGCGCTCGGATGTAACGGTCTTCCCGCATCCACTCGGAAAGCCAGCGAGCTCTCGGGTTCTTGCCGCGCCGAAGCAGACCACGCCTTAGGCGGATGTTGCGTGGGGCGTCGATCCACACTGTGTAGTCGTAGAAGTCAAGGAGTTCTTGTCGGGTGCTGTAGTTGCCCTCGACAACGACGATTCCTCCCAATGGAACTGTGTGCCAGTCCGCCAGCTCGCCGGCTATCCAATCGTAACGTTGATACGTCGCCGTTTCGTCGTGGGCGAGCGGTAGTAACACCTGGTCACGGAAACGTCGCCAGTCGAAGCTGCCGCCTATCTCGGTGTCTCCGCTAGAAGTTTTGGCTTTCCTTTCGCGAGCGGGACGATAGAAGTCGTCGAACTCGAGCACGGTCACATCGTCAGCGGCCGCTTCGAGTTGGCGAGCGAGCGTGCTCTTTCCAGAGCCGCTGCCCCCATCGATGGCTACGAGCAGCGTCCGATGGCGACGGTTTAACTGCCGCAGAAACGTACAGAAGGCTTCGGGATCGGGAATCGTCTGGGCCATCGCAGCTGAATTCTGGGGCAACTCGAGGACGAGCTCGGTGATGTTCATTTGCCAAGGGATGCGTCGCGCACGAGCGCGTCAACGCGTGCGCGAAGGGCGTCGAGCCGGGCGTCACGGCCGAGTGCATCGGCGACGATCGCGCCCACCTTCTCGAACTCCCGGCCGCCGAGGCCACGCATCGTCGCCGCGGCGGTCCCGAACCGAAGGCCCGACGTGACCATCGGCGACCGCTCGTCGTACGGCACCGCGTTCCGGTTCGCGACGACGCCGATCGAGTTGAGGCGCTCCTCCGCCTCGACGCCGGTCCACGTCGTCCGCCGAAGGTCAACGACGACCATATGCGAGTCCGTGCCGCCGGTGAGCAGCTCGAAGCCGCGGTCGGTCACCGTCCCGGCTAGTACGCGCGCGTTCTTGCAGACGCGCCCGGCGTAGCGCCGGAACCCGTCCGTCGCGGCGATCGCGAACGCGACCGCCTTCGCGGCAATCGCGTCGTTCAGCGCGCCCCCCTGCATCCCTGGGCAGACCGCCCTGTCAACGGCGGCGGCGTGCGCCGCACGACAGAGGATCAGCCCGCCGCGCGGCCCGCCGAGCGTCTTGTTCGTCGTCGTGGTCACGAAGTCGCAGTCCACGACTGGGTTCGCATAGACGCCCGCGGCGACGAGTCCGCCGACGTGCGCCATGTCGCAGAGCAGGAGCCCTCCGACCTCGTCCGCGATCTCCCGCAGCTGGGCGGTGTCGACGGCGCGTGGGTACGACGAGCCGCCGCACACGATGAGCTTCGGTCGGTGCTGTCGCGCCAGTGCGCGAACCTCGTCAAGGTCAATCAGCCCGTCCTCGCGCCGAACGCCGTAGTGGACGGCCTTGTAGACGCGGCCGGAGAAGTTGATGCGCAGGCCGTGCGAGAGGTGGCCGCCGTGTTCGGGCCGCATCGAGAGCATCGTGTCGCCGGGCTCGAGACAGGCGAGGTAGACGGCCATGTTCGCTTGCGCTCCGGCGTGTGGCTCGACGTTGGCGTGCTCCGCTGCGAAGAGCGCTTTCGCCCGGTCGATCGCGAGCTGCTCGAGCTCGTCGACGACCTCGCAGCCGGCGTGGTAGCCCTCGCCCGGATACCCCTCGGAGTACTTGTTGTGCGGCGCGCTGCCGAGCACGGCCAGCACGGCCGGCCAGGCGACGTTCTCCGAGGCGATCAGGTTTAGCGTCGCGCGCTGACGAACCGCCTCCCGCTCCAGCAGCGCCGCGACGGTCGGATCGACCTCCTCGAGTGCGGCGTGCCGTTCTGCCGGAGATGCGCGAACGACCATGTTGCTTACGGTATCTCCTCGATGGTCCCGCTCCCGTCGCGGACGCGGCGGACAGATCATCCGTGATCTGCCCGCTAGCGATGAGCCTGTCGCCGGCAATAAAGAGCTCACGCGCACGCGACCAACGATCCTCCGTATTCATACGCATCGCGGGCTGACTTTGACTCCGAGAGGGACGGAGGCCTAAAACGAAGTTCAGGATGCTCTTCAACTCTCGGCGGTTGAAGTCACTCGGTGCGACCCCGACGGCCCCATAACTCAAATCTGTCGAAGACGAGAGCAGCTGGAGAGCGTGGTCCTGCTCGAGCTGCTCCCGGGGCTCCGACTCGTCCCGGCGCCGGGCCACACACGCGGCATGCAGGTGGTCGTCGTCGAGACTGGCAGGCGGCGACGTGGCGGTTTGGTTCGGCGAGCTCGACGAACCGCACACCGAGGGCCAGCTGCGTGTGCGTGCGCTCGACCCCGAGCTGGTCTGGCTCGCGCACGAGCACTAGCCGTGGCGACCCCGCACCGTCTAAGGCATCACGCCGGCGCTCTCTGGGCCCCCCGGGCCGCAGCAACCGCGACGGTGCCAGCGAAGTGCCAGCGAGAGGGGCCGAGATAACCCGAGACCCGAGTGCGTATGAGATGCGGATTCTCCTGCAAACCCAGACGAACCGAGACAGGCCGAGACGGCCTAAAGGATCTCTTAATCCCAAGGTCGAAGGTTCGAATCCTTCACGGCCCATTGCGAATGCCGTGCAAACGAATGGGTTCCGCCCTCGGGCAGTGCGCCTAAGGCGCGATGGGGCAACGCGGGGGGCAACAAAAGCAACCGCGATACGCCGCCGGTAGCGGCAAGGAGCCGCGAGGGTTTTAGGTTGCTTTTGCGGCAGACCACGCCACGCCCACGCAGCCATCCAACCGTGCGCCGACCTTGACCGGGTCGGAACGCCGATTCGTGGGGCCTCTCGATGCCCCGTGCGGCGTTGGCCCATGTTTGCCCGGAGCGTCGGGATCCTTGGGCGGGTGGCAATCGCGCGGCGCCAGCCCTCGGACCCATCGCGTCGTCCAAGAAAGTCGAAGGAAGCGTCCAACCGAACGAAAGAGGCTTCAGCTTCCCAAGCTCCGTCAGACGCTCAAGGTGATCCGGCGGCGTGAGCGGGAGTAGCCTTGGCCTATGGCCGCGCTCCCTCGGGGAACCGTCCCCCTCCTGTTCACCGACATCGAGGGATCGACGCGTCTTGTGCAGGGAAGTGCTGCGCGTAGTGAACCCTGCGAATCTCCAGCTGGCGCAGAGCCTGATGTCGCCGCTCGCCCCGACGCTGCGGCCTTGATACGTCCGCCGGACCGGGGCCTCATAGCATCAATGCAGCGCTGGACATTGCCGGTCGTTGCACTCGCGGTAGTGGCGGGCGGCTGCACGGGCGGGAAGGTCGAGCACGCAGCGCACGGCGCGCCGCGCGGAGGAACGCTGCGCATCGGAGTTGCCGTCCCGGGCGACCCGCTCGGGACGCTCGACGCCGCGCGCATCGAGTTCTCACCCGCGGTGACGGAACTGCTCAGCTGCTGCCTGACGCGGACGCTTCTCAACTACCGCAGCGGAACGACGGAGGAAGGAGGAGCAGTCCTCCGGCCGGATCTGGCGACGGCGCTGCCGCAGGTCGCGGACGACGGCCTTACGTACACGGTCCGCCTCAAGCCCGGCCTTCGGTACGCCCCGCCGTACGAGCACGTGCCGATCAAGGCACAGGACGTCGTCCGCGCGATCGAGCACACGCTCCGTGTCGGCACGACCCCTCTGCTCGACATCGAAGGGGCGCAGCAGTTCCGCGGGCGAAAGGCAGGCAGGGTGTCGGGTCTGGAGATACCCGACGACCGGACCCTGGTCGTCCACGTCACGAAGCGCGTAGGCGACCTCGGCGAGCGTTTCTCGGATCCGACGACAGCGCCTATCCCCCCGGGAGCCGATGTCGGTTTCGGGAAGCTGGGGCGCATCCCCGTCGCGTCCGGGCCGTACATGCTCGCCGGCTCGAGGCGTCTCGACTACGCGCACGCTGCCCCGCGGCGCCTCCCGTCGGGATTCGCACCCGGCAAGCGCATCACGCTCGTCCGGAACCCGTCGTGGACGGGCGACGGTCTTCGCGGCGGCTACGCCGATCGAATCGTGCTGAGTCTCGAGCGCGTCCCACATCTCGACCCGAGCGGTGCCCTCGCCACGGGCAAGGCGGCAGCGGACGTGGACGAGGGCAGGCTCGACGTCGCGATCGGGCCGCTCCTGCCGACAGACAAACAGCTTCGGCGGTACAGCTCATCCCCGCAGCTCCGCAAGCGGCTCTTCACCCACGTGGGCAACACCGTACGCTTTATCAGCCTCAACGTCGCCGTACCGCCGTTCGACGACATCCACGTGCGAAAAGCGGCCAACCTGGCGGTCGACAAGGAAGCCTTGATCAATGCCACCAGTAGGAGTCTCGGGGGCCGGATAGCCGACCACATCGCACCCGACGCCGCCCTCGACAACCTGCTTCTGGACTACGACCCGTACCGGACGCCGGAGCACCGCGGCGACCTCGAGGCTGCGAAGCGCGAGATGCGGAAATCCCGCTACGACCACAACCACGACGGCGTCTGCGATGCGGTCGCGTGCAGGAACGTGCTCGCGCCCGTACGGAACGACGACCCGGCGATCATCCGGCTCGGGCACGTAGCGCGCGACAGCCTGCGGCGGATCGGCATCGACCTCGACGTGAAGGTCGTCGATCCCGACACGTACTTCCGCAAGCTCGTTACGCCGCAGGGCCACGTCCCCGTTGCGCCCGCGCTCGGATTCCAGCTCGACAACTTGAACGCCACCAGCTTCTTCCCGGGCCTCTTCTACGGTCCGCTTCTCGGCACGCCGGCCGCCGCCAACCTGTCTCTCGTCGGGGCATCGCCGCCGCAGCTGAGGCGCTTGGGATACAGGGTGCGGGCCGTCCCCAGCGTCGACGGCAAGATCCGGCAATGCCTCCAGCTCACTGCCCGTTCCCAGACTCAGTGCTGGGCCGAGACGGACCAGCTCCTGATGGAGCGGGTGGTGCCATGGGTGCCGTATCTCTTCGAGGCATCCACCTTCGCCGTCTCGAGGCGGGTCGCGCGATTCACCTTCTCGCAGTCCTCCTCCGTTGAGTTGCCGGCCTTCGACCGGATCGCGCTGAAGGCGGGTTCGGACTAGCCCCAGCGCTACCCTGAAGCGGCCTGCGTCGTCACCCAGACGTGTCCGTCGGCTACCGCGACCGCCCCCGGACTGCTTCCGAGCGGAATCCGCCGGTCGACTCGCCGGCTTCCGAGGTCGATTCGGACCAGCGCGCGCCCGTCGCTTACGGCGACCCACGCTGCGCCTTCGCCGACAGCGATCCCCGTGGGCCCGCGGCCGACGTTCTCGATCGTCTGGACGCTGCCGTCGGCCGCGTCGATTCGCGACACGGCGTCGTCCGCCGTGTGCGTGGCCCAGACGGTTCCATCGTCTCCGATTGCGAGCTGATCCGCCGTGAAACGAAGCGTGATCGGAGTACCGGCGTGGAGCGTCTCCGGATCGATCGGGACTACCTTGGCGCCGTCCGCGACCCAGACCGCCTTCGGCCCCAGGGCCACGGACGTTCCCGCGGCAATGCGTTGGTTCGCTTTCGTGCCCGCGTCTATGCGGATGACGGACCTATCCGTTGCGAGCGCGACCCACGCGGCGCCGAAACCCACGGCGACGTCCTTCGGGCCGTGGAGGTCGGCGATCGTGTCGGTGACGCCGCCACGGCGGGGATCGAAGATCGAAAGCTTGTCGACGAACTGATTTGCCACCCAGACGAATCCTTCGCCCGCCGCCAGGCTCCGTGGCCTTTCGCCGGCATTGGCGGTGTCGACGACGGCGCGTGATTTCGGGTCGATCTCGGAGATCGTGCCGGCGCCCAGGCTTGCGACCCAGAGCCGCTGGTTCTGCGGGTCGGCGGCGATGTCGACCGGGTCGCTCCCGACCGGGACCTGCCCGAGGATGTCGCCGTCGCCCGTGTCGACGATTCCAACTGAATTCGGGGCGACGCGGTCGAGCTTGGAGGTTCCGCCGGATAGGAGCGCGAACGTTCCGACGGCGAGCGCCGCCGCGGCCGCGGCGGCCCCGGCGAGGGTGTGCGGCAACCTGCGCCGGGCGTGAGCTTCTTTCGGCTTCGGCGGCGCCTTCTCCCTTGCGGGCTGCCAGACGACCTCGTAGAGCCGCCACCGCTCGGAGAACCCCTTGAGCGTGGACCGGCCGCGGTCGCGGAAGGTGACGTCGGGAATCGTGCCCGCGAGGTGGCGGACCGGTTCGCTGACCAGGATCTGGCCGCCCTTCGCGTGTCCCGCCACGCGCTGCGTCGCGTTGACCGCTGCGCCGAACGGGTGACCGCCGCGCTCGAGCACCTCGCCGACGTTGAGGCCGATCCGGACGCGGACGTCCTCCTCGGGATGCTCACGGCCGTGCTCTTCGAGCGTCTTCTGGATCGCGACCGCGCAGCTGATCGCCTGGCGGGTCGAAAGGAACGTGATCATGAAGCCGTCGCCGATCGAGTCGATCTCCCGTCCGCCGTGCTTGCCGATCGCCTCCCGGACGATCCGCCGGTGGCTCTCGATCGCCCTGCGGGCGACCTCGTCGCCGACGCGACGACTGAGCGCCGTCGAGCCCTCGACGTCGGTGAACATCAGGGTGACAACGCCGCTGTCGAGGTGGTCGACCGCCATCACGACATTCTGGGCCATTCTCTCCGCGGGCCGGGGACTTGGTGACCCAAGCTGACCGACCTCCCCCCGACCTCAGTCTAGACCGGAACGCCGATTCGTCCTGCTCCGAGCGCCGGCTGCGGCGTTGCCCCTAGGTTGCCCCACGTGCTGGGAAGCCTATGAGTAGCCGGAATCTGCGGCGACGGCGGGACTTGGAATCCCGCAGTCACCTCGGCGAACAGGTGCCAGCGAAGTGCCAGCGAGACCAGACGAGACCGGCCGAGACCTTACGTCCGCCGAAGAGCTGATTTTCCTGCAAAACCCAGACGTGCCGAGACAGGCCGAGATCGCAGGACGGTTCTCTTAATCCCAAGGTCGAAGGTTCGAATCCTTCACGGCCCAATCCTGAAGGCCCTGGATTTGCAGGGCCGTTCTTCTTCCTCGTTGCCCGCTCGAGTGACGGATCGCCAGGGTGACAGCGAGAGTGACAGCGAAGCCAGCAGCTACCCACTACCGAGCTGCAGGATCTGGCCGCTCACCGAGAGCGTGGGGCGCGTTCGGGCGTGTGTAACGACGCTGGGATGCAGGCTGCGTCGTCTCGATTCCCAACTCACGCTCGACGGCGGCGCGAGTGGTGCGAGCGGCTGGGACTATGCGACCGTCGCCTACCAGCTCGATATTGGCGACTATGACTTGGAGCGAGCGCGCAATCCGACCGAGACGGCAGGACGGGACCTCAGCCTCCGCCGGTGCAGTCGGGGACATGGAGCTTAAGCTCGAGGCGTCCGGCAGCTGACTTCAAGCGGTCGGGTGCATGCACGAGCCTCTGGAGGTGTTTAGCGAGAGTGGTCAGCTGTGCCGGGGTGCGGGCGGCGTCGATGGTGTCGTAGATGCGAACCCACAATCGCGCATAGAGGGACGCGAGTCGGCGTTGCGACAAGATCCAACGGCTGCTCATGTGCTGTAGCTCGTGTGGGACGGAAAGAGCTGTGATGCGCGCGAGTCGTTGCGCGGTCGAGGCTCGGATGGCCGTTGCGATCTCGAGTGCGTCGGATCGCGTTCCCATCTCATGTGTACCTTCGAAGAGGAGCGCCCCGGCGCAGATGCCCGTTACGGCAAGCGAGTACTGAGCAGCGGGGGAGCTGCCCGGCGCTCCGAGCGCCCCCCGGAGATCGGCTCCTGACGCGGCTCCACGCGCGCAACGGGCGCACGCTATGGCAACTGGACCCGAATGCCGCTCCGACTGCGGCTGCGCTCGGGTTCGGGAGCTCGTGGCTGGCCTATCGCGAGGCCAACTTGGTCGTCCGCGTCGATTCCTCGGGAGCGATCACGCCGATTCCGGTCGGCCGGGGACCTTCCGCGATTGCAGTCGGGAAGCGCGCCGTCTGGGTCGCGAACGCGCTGGACGGCACCGTCTATTCGATCGACCCGGCCACCAACTCGGGGATCAGGACGATCCCGGTCGGGAGCACTCCGACTGCGATCGCGACCGACGGCGACGGCGTCTGGGTGGCAAACGGTGGGGACGGCACGCTCTTCCGGATCGACGAGCGCAGCGAGAAGGTCACCGAGAAGGTCGAGATCGGAGGCAGCCCGCAGTCGTTGGCGGTAGGCGGCGGGAAGGTCTGGGCGAGCGTCCATCAGAAACCACCGGCTGTGCACCCGAGCGGCGGGACGGCTGTCGTGCGCGCCCCTTCGTACATGACGACGCTCGACCACGCGGTCGCGTCCAACGGCGCCGCTTCCTGGGTCGGGTACGCGACCTGCGCGATGCTGCTCAACTATCCCGACGAGCCCGGCGGGGGAGGAACTCGCCTCGTTCCCGACGCCGCCCGCTCTCTCCCCACGGTGAGCAAGGACGGCCGCTCGTACACGTTCACGATCCGGCCCGACATGCGCTTCTCGCCGCCCTCGAACCAGCCGGTCACCGCGCAGACCTTCAAGTACACGATCGAACGCAGCACCAACCCGCGCCTGCACCATCCGTTCGGTCAGATGTTCCTCCGCGACGTCGTCGGCGCCGACGCGTACTTCGCCGGCAAGCCCCGCCACCTCGCCGGGGTCGAGGCGCGCGGCGACCGGCTGACGATCCACCTGACCAACCCGGCACCCGACCTGCCGGCCCGGCACAGCGCCGCCGCCAAGCAGCAGCCCGCGGGCAGCCCAGATCATCAAGAACAACCTCGCAGCGATCGGGATCGACGTCCACATCCACTGCGTCCCCGGCGACGAGATCTGGACGCTCCTGGGCCGCCCGAACGAGCCCTGGGACCTCGCCGTCGACTCCTACGGCGCCAGCACCAACGACCCCGGCGAATTCATCAACGGACTCGCAAGAGACGACGCCTTGAACCACGACCCCAGGCTCCGCCAGAGGATCCGCGCCGCCTCGCGCCTCTCCGGCCCTCGCCGCGCCCATGCCTACGCCAGGATCGACCTGGCAGTCACGCGAGACATCGTGCCCCGGATCAACGTCGACAACCCGATCCAACAGGACTTCTTCTCCGCCCGCATCGGCTGCCAGCTCTACCAGCCGATGGTGGGCGTGGATCTCGCCGCCCTCTGCATCCGGAGGGGCCGCGACGCGGCTGACCCAAAGCGCTCCATAGTCCCTGTGGGAGTTTCGATTCCTGCGTCTGACGCAACGGGCCCGAGCACGCCTGCGATGAGTTTCGACTCGCCGGCGCGTCGTAAAGACTGAACCACTCACGAACAACCCCGGCCCGACCGCACGTCTTAAGTACCTTGTCCGTCGACATCCAATTGAAAGGATCTCCGTGCTAGCCCGGCTAGCCCACTTCGTAACTCGTCACCGCTGGCCTGTCATCGCCGTCTGGATTGTGCTAACCATCTTCGGCGGCTTCGCGGCTGCGAAGGTATCGAAGCGCTGGTACCAGAGCTTCTCGGTTCCGGGCAAGTCCGGCTACGAGACCAGCCAGCGGACGCTGAAGGCCTTCGGTGTCGGCCGTCGCCCGCCGAACGTCGTCGTGTTCGAGACGCAGGACGACGCGACGAAGAGCGAGGCGATCCGCGCGGCCATGCGACGCGCGGCCACGGCAAACCCAGGGTCGCTGACGAGCTCGTACTTCTCCACCGGCAGCCTCGCGTTCGTCTCGCGCGACCGGCACACAACCTTCATGGAGATCTATCCACCGGGCCTGTCCAAGTTCAACACCAAGAGCCATGCCAAGCAGACGCGGCAGGCGGCTGCCGCGGGGTTGCCGCTCGGGATCAGCGTCAGTGTCACCGGTCACGACCCGCTCTCGGAGGCAAGCGCGCACGGCGGGTCCGGCGCGCCGAGCGTTCTGCTGGAGGCGTTCATCGGCGGTCTCGGCGCCCTGATCATCCTGCTGTTCGTCTTCGGGACGCTGCCGGCCGTCTTGATGCCGCTCGCGGTGGCGATCTCCTCCATCTTGAACACGTTCACCCTCGTGTGGGCGCTCACATATGTCACCAACGTCTCGATCATCGTGCAGTTCCTGATCGCGCTCGTCGGACTCGGAGTGGCGGTTGATTACGCGCTGCTGATGATCTTCCGCTTCCGCGACGAGTTGCGCGAGGGGGAGGACGTCGAGACCGCGCTGGTCGAGACGATGACGCACGCCGGTCGGTCGGTGATCGTCTCCGGCACCACCGTTGCCGTCGGGCTGCTGTCGTTGGTCGTACTGCCGTTGCCGTTCATCCGCTCGATGGGTATCGGCGGGATGCTCATTCCCGCAGTTTCCGTACTCGCGGCGATCACGCTCTTGCCGGCCTTGCTGGCCGTGCTCGGCACCCGGATCAACAGCGTGCGCCTGCTGCCCAAACGCTTCCTCGACCATGGCCACCCCGAAGACGGCCGCTGGGGGCGGTGGGCGCGTTTCGTGCTCCGACGGCCGGTGCCAATCGCGCTTGTCGGGCTCGCGATCGTCGCGGTGCTCGTCGGAGTCGGCACCCGGCTGAACGCGGGCGAGGCACAACTGAAGAACTTCCCCGGGAGCGGAACGGCGATCACCGGCCGCGATCAGCTGGCGGCCGCCGGCATCAGCCCGGGCGTGATGAAGCCGTTCGACATCCTGGTCGAGCACAACGGGAAGGCGGACGAGGTCGCCGCCAGGGTCCGCCGGGTGCCTGGCGTCGCCGCCGCGGTCGCGCCGCCTGATTGGCGCCGCGGCGCCGACTCACTCGTGCAGGCCTTCCCCGCTATCGACGGCTCGGCCTCCGGGATCCAGGGAGTTATCGATCGGGTCAACTCTTCGCTCGAAGACACCGCGGCCAGCCTCGGCGGCACACCGACGATCGACCGCGACTTCACCAACGCGATCTACCAGAACTTCCCGTACCTGCTCCTGTTCGTGCTCGTACTGACCTTCATCCTGCTCGCACGGGCGTTCCGCTCTGTCGTGCTGGCCCTCAAGGCAGTCCTGCTCAACCTCCTTTCGCTGACCGCCGCCTTCGGAATCGTCGTCATCATCTTCCAGTGGGGCTACGGCTCCTCGCTCTGGAACATCGACGCGACCCAGTCCATACCCGCCTGGATTCCGCTCATGATCTTCGCGTTTCTGTTCGGACTGTCGATGGACTACGAGGTCTTCATCCTCTCGCGTACGCGTGAGGCCTACGACGAGACGGGCGACACCAAACGGGCGATCGAGCTTGGTCTTTCCCGCACCGGCAAGCTCGTCACCAGCGGCGCGGCCGTTCTCGCCTTCGCTTTCCTCGTCCTCTCCTCGAGCCCCGGCTACGAAGTCAAGATCTTCGCGATCGGCCTCGCAGCAGGGATCATCTTCGACGCCACCGTCATACGCGCCCTCCTCGTCCCATCCCTGATGGCGCTCTTCGGACGATGGAACTGGTGGATGCCCAACTGGACAAGAACACTCCTGCTCCTGCCGCGCCGAGAACCCGCACCGCAACCAGCAGCCGAGCGCGCACAGTAAGTCTCTCGGCTAAAGCAACGGCAAAGCAGTCGCCGGGCACTGCAGGCTGAACCGCCGAGCTGGCCGTAACACACATCGCGCAAGCCTCGACGAACAATCACCATGCCACGGGCGCGAGCAGTGGCGCAAGCAGGCCGGCAAACATCTTTGCCCTGCAAATCGTGCAATTGGCTCGCGGTTTCCTAAACCGCGTGCGCAAGTTCGATTCTTGCCGGGGGGCAGCATCCGCTTGTCTAGGGCCAAATCGCGCATCTGACACGCGGTGCGCCGGAGCCAGGATCGAGACTGGACGAGTTGACTGCCGAGGTGACAGCAAAGTGGCAGCGAGACCGGCCGAGACAGGCCGAGATGCGCGGAGTGCCGACGGCGCGATTTCCCTGCAAAACTCGGACAGGCCGAGACAGACCGAGACCCGGTGACGGTTCTCTAAATCCCAAGATCGAAGGTTCGAATCCTTCACGGCCCATCACAGCGCACGGCCAGGTTCGTCAAAGGGGTCGATGGTCGTCATCGCGCTGGAGCAAGGCGGCGCGGTCGCGCTACGGCATGTGCCTATTGATCCACTCGACCAGCTGTGTAAGCCTTGCAGCTTGGGGAGAGATGGTGGCTTGGGTCAGCGGAGGTGAAGCGGTGATTCGTCCAGTTTTCTTTGCGACGGAAGCCTGTGTCGCCGTGGCCATACTCGCGGCCTCGCCAGGCGCTTCGGGCGGCACCACCCCGCTCGCGCGCGGCGACGCGTTGGTAGCGACGACGAAGGATTGGATCATGCGCGCTCCCGACTCGCTCGGGACGCAGGCAGATCTCGAGTTGAACGCGACGGCGGTTCAGATCTGCACCGACGAGATCCACAAGCTCGTCGGCCATCGGCCACCCTCGCCCGACCGCTTTTCCTGGACCTTCCTGATCGCCGGCAACGACGCGCCTCAGTACACGGCCGCGTCCACGCAGGGAATCGTCACGCAGGTGCACAGCGACTACCGACTCGTTTCCGACGAATCCCGGGAGTTTCGAGAGAGAGTGGTCAGCGAGGGCCTCTGTTTCGGGCCGCACGAGGTTACCCACGTGCTGACTTCGGACGGCTGGGGCACCCGCTGGGCGACGGAGGGTCTGGCCCAGCTGACCGACTACTTGTTCGGCGAGGCAGATTGGCACTGCTGCTCGTCCCCTCGACCGCGCTCTCTCACCTGCAGCGAGAGCGGGTTCCAGTTCGGGCAGGAGTTCCATCCGTACTCCGATCTGAGCAACTTCGTCCCCTCGATCGATTCGTACAACACCGCAGCGTGCTTCTGGGTCGAGGTGCTCGAGCGTGGCGGCCTGCCGGCAATCCGCCGGGCGCTCGCGAGCATCCGGGTCGACCCGCCGGCCACGAGTGGTGACCTCGTCGTCCGCAACGTCGGCCCTGCGGTCGGCGGAGATCTGCGCCCCATCGCGAAGCGCTACGGCTTCAGCGATGACGACCTCGCTGCCCGCCCGCACCCACTTGCTCCGGCGACACCCAGCTGCCGAGCCGGGACGACGGCAGACGGAGAGGTCGGCGTCGGGACGGTCGGAAGGGACACGCTCCGCGGCACCCCGGGGAAGGACTTCCTTTGCGGGCTCGCAGGAAATGACCGAATCGTTGGCGGTGGTGGAGAAGACGTGCTGCAAGGTGGCGCTGGCGCGGACGTGATCCTCGCGCGTGACGGGCGCCGCGACCTCGTCGACTGCGGCGCTGGGCGAGACACGGTCCAGGCGGACAGAGTCGATCGCCTCGCGTCCTGCGAGAGAATCAAGCGATCTCGGCGCCAAGCGCCGTGAGCTTCATATCGAGCCTTCCGTGAGGTTGTGAATCGCCGCTGCCCGCTGTGCAACGCGAACCCGCTGCTCGACCCGGCTGCTGCGTCCTACGCGACCGTCAGTCGACGGTCTCTGCCGAGCGGTTGTAGCTGCCAAGGCAGCTGACTGGGTGGCGCGAGAGGTGACAGCGAAGTGGCAGCGAGACAGACCGAGACAGACCGAGACGCGAGCAGCCCCACGACCGCGACCTCCCTGCAAAACCCAGACCAGCCGAGACAGACCGAGATCACGGGACGGTTCTCTCAATCCCAAGGTCGAAGGTTCGAATCCTTCACGGCCCATCTACGAATGGCCTGCTCAACGCGATTTTCGCTCGAGGCGCTGGGACCGATCCGGGGCATGGGCAAACAAGGGGGCAAACAGGCCGTGAACAAGGACGGCAATCCGGCCAATCTCGTCGCGGCTCACCCCAGGAAATCCGCACCGGCTCGCACACGGCGCCTACTCCGCTCGCGTCCAGGAGCCGCGCGCCCGGGAGATCGCCGAGTTGATCATGCAGGAGCCCTGGGCCGCGGACGTTGAACAGCTCGGCGCCGCCGAGATCGGGCGGCTGCTGTCTCGGGCATCCTCGCGGCGATGTTCTCCGGCTCCGTGGACATCGCCAAGCAGTACCCGCTGACGGCACGTGAGTCGACAAGAGCGCCCGATCTGGCCATGAAAAGGCCGCGAGCCACGCGAAGTACGCGGACGTCGCCGTAGTAGAGTGCACAAACTTCTTGAATGGCTATCGGCGAAAATGTGACGGAAGAGCCGGTTGACGGAGTGTCGGGGCATCGCGGGCGGCTGCTAGCGGTTCTCATCACGGTACTGAGCGCGGTGGCGTGCATATCGACCTCGGCGCAGGCGCGGACTGCGGCCGACCCCACCCACCATGCGGCGAGGATCGATTTCACGGGGGTCGCGGCGTCGGTGCTCTCGCGCCCGGGTGCGGTGCGGGGCACAGACGGGCGCTTCCACATCGCGTATGAGCTCGTGCTGACGGGGGCGACGCGGTTCACGGTCGAAGTCGAGCGAGTCGAGGTTCGCGATGCCAGAACTCACCGAGTACTGCTCTCGCTTGCCGGACCTGAACTGCTCTCGAGGATGAATCCCGTCGCGGACACGCCGGCCGGAGTGCCGCCCGAGTATCTGCCGCCGAGTCCCTCGGCGACGCTGCTGCCCCCTTCCGGTTCAGCGGTTGTCTGGCTCGACGTGCAGGTACCAAGGAGGACTTCCCTGCCCCGCGTCCTCGAACACCGCGTTCTCGCCTCGACCCGCCCCGCACCGGGCGGCCAATCCTTCGAGTTTTCAGGCTTGGTCGGTCGCGTCTCGCTGCGGAAAGAAGAGCCGTTACGGCTCGGTCCGGTCGTGCGCGGTGGCATTTGGGTAGCAGTCGAGGGGTGCTGCGACTACCCCACACATCATCGTCGCGGCCTGCTCGTCGTGGATGGCACCCAGGTCGTCCCCCAACGCTTCGCCATTGATTGGATGATGCTCGATCAGCAGCATCGGGCCTGGGTTGGAGACCCGGCCCGCCTGTCCAGCTACTTCAGCTACGGTCAGCCCCTGATCGCCGCTGCTGCTGGAAGGGTGGTGATCGCGCGCGACGGCGTTGCCGACAACACGCCGCCGAACGAGCCACCAGCGCCGGCGGTCGAGGGGCTCCCCGGCAATCGCGTGGTGCTACGCGTCGGGCCAGGGATCTACCTCCTCTACGCGCACCTGGCTCGGGGCTCGGTACGGGTCCGCGTCGGACAACGCGTTCGCCGCGGCCAGGTGCTGGGGCGGCTCGGTAACAGCGGCGCCTCGGCCACGCCGCACCTCCACATGCAAGTCCAGGTCGGACGTAGCTTCCTCAGTGACGGCCTGCGGTTCGTCTTCGACCGCGTCCAGTTCCTGGGCCAGATCACCGATACGTTCTGGGACGGAGACCTCGGTCAGCGGCCCAATGGCCAACTGACGTTTGCCCCAGCCCGCGGGTCAGGTACGCGCCGCAGTGAGATGCCACTGGATCTCAATGTCGTGCGACTTCCGCCCGTACCTTAGCGCCTAACCTGACAACACCCCGCGGAACCCGAACTGCGCGGGAGGTCACTTGCCTTCGACCCGTCCTTCGTCGCGGCTCGCGCACAGGGTCAGGCGCTCTCGATCGAAGAGGCCGTGGCGTGACCGTCACGGAAACGTCCGGTCTCTTACGAGACGTGGTGCGAACCAATTCCCACGCTCCGCGGGGCGAAATTGCGCCATTGGTTCGCGGTAAGCGTTGTGTAAAGCAGGTTTGCTTTACATCGTAGTCCGGTACATCTCAAAGTATCCAAACGGAAGGGATCCAAATGACAAGCACAAAGCTGAAGACCGTCGCGGGACTCGTAGTCGCGGCGGCCGCGGGGTCGGCGTTTGCGGTCAGCGGCGCGACGGCCGCGCACGGGATCAACGGGCGCGCGATCCGGAATCACTCGATTCCACTGGTCAAGCTGACCTACGGTGCGCAGAAGATCCTGCGTAAAGGCAAGGCTGGGGCTATCGGGCGCGCGGGGCCGGCAGGGCCGCAGGGTCAGGCAGGACCGCGAGGGCCGGCGGGGCCGCAAGGGCCGGCAGGGCCGTCAGGCCCCGCGGGAAAGCAAGGCTCAGCAGGGAGCCCCGGGATCACCGGCGCTATGGGCCCCGCAGGACCGCCAGGTCGCACCGGACTCGCGGGACCGCCGGGGAAGCAGGGCGTGCCAGGACCGCCGGGGGCCGCCGGCCCGCGCGGTGCATCCGGACGCCCCGCGGTGGCCGTGTACGCGCACGTGGCGAAGGACGGACAGGTCCTGGCCGATTCCAAGAACCTCGGGCAGAGCAACCTCAGCAAGCTCGCGACGGGCACCTACTGCATGCACCGCATCGTGCCGTCGCTGGACAACGCCGTGGTGAGCGTCGCGTGGGGCACCGGCGCAACGAGCGCCGTTGTGCGCGGCGCGACGTCGAGCTGTCGGTTCACGATCTACACGCTGAATAAAAAGGGAGCTCGCGTCGACAGCCCGTTCTTCGTCCAGGTCATGTAACTCGCCGGGAGGCAACTCTCGACTACGACGGTGAAGCGGACGACGTTCACCCGCCGGCCTTGGGGCAGCGTCGGAGCGCGTCGTCCGCCTCCACCGGTGCAGTAAGCGCCACCAGCGTTCGCGGCGGTGACTGGCGCGCGCTCGCCTGGGAGCTCGCCGCTACTGGTCGGGGTGGCGCGCGATGTCCATCAGGACCTGCGCCCGGGCGACGGGATCGAGATCGTCGAGCGTGGAGCGAACCGCTCCCTCGGCGGCCTCGATCTTCTCTGCGCGCTCCGCGAGCTTCTCCCGTGTGTAGAGCGCGCCGCCCGCGACCGCTGCGCCAAGTCCGAGCACCCGGAGGATTCTCGAGTGGAGGATCCAACTGAGCAGGAAGGCGAGGAGCCCTCCAGCACCGACCGCCATTGCGGTTCGTTCACCCACTGAACCGGCACCGATCTGACTCTCTCACGCTGACGGACTCTACCCCTCACAGCTCTCTCCTTGATGATTCAGCCATGCCTCAACAGATCCTGAACACCGAGCGGATTACACTCGTGCCTCTCGCCGACGAGCACTTCGAGTGGGAGGTCGAGCTCGACGCGGATCCGGAGGTGATGCGCTACCTCAGCGGTCGGGCGAGTACACGCGAGGAGGTCGAGGCCGTCCACGCGCGACGGATGGCAGCCGCGCAAAAGCGGGACGGACTCGGCTTCTGGGTTGGCCTGGCCAACAACGAGTTCGTCGGCTGGTGGGCCCTTCAGCCCGCTCACGGCCCCGACCAGCCCGATGATCCGGCAGTGGCCGATCTGGGCTACCGGTTGCAGCGACGTCACTGGGGCGAGGGGCTCGCCTCGGAGGGGGCGTGGGAGCTGGTGCGCTACGGCTTCGAACACGTCGGGCTCGACAGAATCATCGCCCAGACGCTCGCCGTCAACGCCCGCTCGCGGGGCGTGATGGAGCGGCTTGGTTTCAGCTATGTGCGGGCCTTTCCCAGCTCGATGACCGTGCCCGTGGAGGGCGTCGAGGAGGGCGAAGTCGAGTACGAGATGACGCGAGAACAGTGGGAGCGCCGTACAACCGAGCTTGGAAGGTTGGGGTAATCGGCACGGCCGGTATTACCGCGGGTTGTCGGGGCGGTGGCGGAAGCGCTGTACGCTTGCTTGCATGATCCCTTGGATCATCATGGCAGTGGTCGCTGTACCGCTCGTGGTAATCGCCTTTATGGCCATGCGTCGCAAAACGGCTGCGGGCGAGCTTCCGGCCGGTGACGATGCGGAAGCGCTAACGGAGAAGGAGTTCGCAGAGGCCGAGGCTTACGAGGCGAAATGGCGCGAAGAGGACAAGAAGAGGTTTCACCAGGAACGCTTGCCCTAGTCGGGCCGCTCGCGATTGCTCGCCGGCCGATCCTTCAGCTCGACCATGATCACGCGGAGCTCGGTCTCGCCCACGTTCTCGAGGGAGTGTGGGGGCAGCGGCCCCGACCATAGTGCGGCTGCCGCTCGGGGCGGGCCGTTCACTCGAGTGTCCCGCGTCACGCGTCCGTCGCCGTCGTAGCGAACGAAGTCGGCGCTACTCAGCACGTACTGAACGTTCGGCCAGCGGTGCGTGTGTACGGGCGTCGAATCGCCGGGCTCGATCCGTGTCTCGAGCACCCTGACGCGTTCGTTCTCGAGGAGCACGTGATGGTGCGCCGGTGCGGCTGCGACCGCATCGAGCTCGTCCGACCACTCCCACCGTTGCTCGTTCAGATCTGAGGTCACCGTGTACTTCCAGGTTTCCGGAAGTTCTCGGACGATCTTACTCGCGTCCCGAGGGTCCCTTGGGCTCGAAGGCTCGCGGACCGGTGGAGGGGTCTGGCGGAACCGGGAGGTTTCCCCAGCATGTCCGCAGTCCCCGAGTTAGGCTGACCGACCGGAGACCACGGGCAGGCGGGGAGAGATGTCATGACACGAACGAACGCGTGGCATACGGGGCTCAGAACGATCCGAACGAGACGAACGGCGCGAGCGTCCACACCGAGGACGTCGAGTTCGACCAGATACCGCTCGCGGCGAAGATCACGGTCAACGAGAATCCGCTCGCCCTCTTTCGCTGATGACCGACCACATCCAGACCGGCCGTCGGAGCGTCCGGCTCACGCATCCGGAACGCGTCCTCTTTCCAGGCGACGGCGTGACCAAGCGCGATCTCGCCCAGTACTACGTCGAAATCGGCAAGGTGATCGTCCCGCACCTGCGCGGCCGGCCGTTCACGCTCAAGCGGTATCCCCACGGCATTCGCGGCCAGGCGTACTTTCACAAGCAGGCGCCAAAGGGAAAGCCCCCATGGATTCCCACGCGCCGCTTCCTCACCTGGCCGCGAGCGGGTGAATCGCGCCTCGTCGACTTCACGCTCGTAAACGAGCCCGCCGCGCTCGTCTGGATGGTGCAGATGAACTGCATCGACATGAACGCCTGGTACTCGCGCGTCGACAAGCCCGAGCGGCCCGACTACGTCGTCTTCGACCTCGACCCGCCCGAGTCGCGGAACGGCTTCGTCCAGGCAATCCGCGTCGCACACCTCGTGCGTGAGGCACTGGAGCGGCTCGAGCTCCGCTCGTACGTGAAGACGAGCGGAGCAGACGGGATCCACGTGCTCGTGCCGATCGCGCGGCGCTCCTCCTACAAGCACACGTACGAGCTCGCGGAGCGCGTCTCTCGCGGGCTGGAGGCCGAGAACCCGGGGCTGGTCACTACGGAGTGGTTGAAGAAGAAGCGCCGCGGTGTGCTCGTCGACCACCGCCAGAACGGGCACGGCAAGACGATCGCGTCAGCGTACTCGGTGCGGCCGAAGCCGGGGGCGCCGGTCTCGACGCCGCTGCGCTGGGAGGAGCTCAGCGAGAACGTCCGGCCGCGAGACTTCGGCATGCGCGAGGCGCTCGAGCGGGTCGAGCGGCACGGCGACCTGTTCGAGCCGGTGCTGAGGGGAGGCCAGGGCATCGCACGGGCCCTCCGTCAACTGCGCGGGTGAGCTGTGGCTCATCTCGTGCTCCAATCACGAGGGGCAGGGTTGGAGCCCCTTCGTTCCCCGACCTGGTCCCCGCTCATGAGCGGCAAAACCGCGGAGGCGCTAACACGTCGCGGGCACGCCGGGACCTGTGCGGGACAGCGACGGGATGCCATCCAGGTAGATATCGGCGCGCACGCGCGTCGGCCGGCAGGCCCGCTGCAGCGGAACGGCGATGTCGCGTACGCCACTTCCCGTGACGGTCGCGAAGAGGGCAAGGCCGGGCGGCTGAGTCCAGGCTCCCCGGCGGAGCGGCCGCTCATAGCCGATCGCGCTCAACGCCGTCCCCGCAGGGAGGCCGGCCCAGGAGAGCCGCAGCCTCAGTCTCCCGCGGGCGACTCTGAGCCGGGTCACCGAGACCGTTCCCGTCGCCGGGGCGTGGTCCGGGAGCTTCCGGCCGAGGGTGAAGGCAGTCTCGAAGGAGACGGCTCGGTCAGCGAACTCGCGGGCGGTGGAGGCATGTGCCGGGTCGTGCCGTTCGACCCAGGCCATGTAGCTCAGGTAGGTCGAGGTGAGAAGCCGCGTTCGCTGTGATGGCGCGGCGCCGCGGAGCAGCGCCCTGGTTCTTGCGAGCGAGGCGCCGGCGGCGGCCTGGCGCCCAAGCGCGACCTCGATCGCGCTCCTGAGCAGCCACAGGTCGGCGACTTTCGGGTTGATGGCGAGTGCGGCGCGCGTTGCCGCGAAGGCCCGGTCGTACTCGCCGCGGTAGAAGCTCGTCAGGGCCAGAATCGAGGTGGCGAGGATGTCGCGGCTGTCCAGCCGGTGCGCCTTCGCGGCGTCGAGCAGCGCCGCTGCCCACGACCTCCCGCCCAGGTCCGTAACCGCTCTCGTCACCGGGTAGTCCGGGTTTGCCGCAAGCAGTCGCGCCTGCGCTCGTCCCGAGAATGCCGTGGCGTAGTCGTCCGCCTTCGCAATGGCGGCGCCGTATTGCGTGAGCGCCTTCCGATAGTCCCCGCCGGCGGTCAGGACGGCGCCACGTGCGGTCGCCTGGATAGCGCTCCGGGGGGTCGACGGGATCGGGAGGAAGTAGATCCACGCCGCCCATCCGGCGGCGAACAACCCGACAACGACACCGAGACCGTACGCGGTCTTGCGGACCGGTCCCCCGACGACGAGCCCGAAGCCGACGAGGAAGATCGCCACGGCGAGCACCGCGATCACGGTCGTGTACTGGGTCGAGCGGTCGTTCCAGGTGATGCGCGTCGTGGCGAGCGCGCGCTGCTCCAGCGTCAGACTCTGCGCCTTGAGCTGTAAGGCCGGAAGAAGTCTTTCCGCTCCCAGGTCGGGAACCGATTGCTGCGCCACACGAAGGTTTCCGGCAGTCCGGACCCTCGAGACCGGTACTCCCGCCGCTTCGCTGAGGCTCGGCGCCGAGTCGCTGAGCGGTCGGCGGAAGGGCAGGAAGGCGCGCTCGGCCTCCAGTTGGGGCGCGAGCCCCGCGACGGTGTCAGCGACGACGTTCGCCCGCATCGCCCGGACGGCCGTGCGGGTCGTCTCGCGTGCGGTATTGGACTCGTTGCTGCTCGCCTGTACCTGGAGAACGGCGAGACCCCCTCCCAGCAGGACGAGCGCGGCGAGTGTGACGGCCATCTGCTGCTTGAAGCGGTCCGGCTCTTCAGACCGTTCGTCCGGGCGTGGAGGGGCAGTCTCGTGCGTCTGCTCGTCGCGCCCGGTCACGCCGAGAAGAAGACCGTCGAAAGAGCGCCGGTGACGGCAGCGAGGTACACGACGAGGCCCGATCCAATCGCGGCCCAGGCGAGCCACCGGCGGGTCGCCACCTCCGCGACCGTGTAGAGCAGGACGGCCACGATGCAGAGAAAGGCCCAGCGCGTCAGGTCGTTCACGCGGGCGCGGATATGGACTGCCGCGGCTGCCCAGCGTGCCGGAGCAAGGTTGGCCGGCGAATCGAGTCCCGTCGATTGCTCGGTGGCAAGCGCGCGTGCGCGTGCGCGGTAGTCGAACGGGCGGGGTGTCGCTGTCGGCTCGAGCAGGTCGGTCGCGATCGTGAACGGGCCGAACACACCCGCCGCCGCGGCTCTGCGGGTCGAGCCCACTCGAAGGGCGGCGGCCTCGCCGCGAGAGACGGCCGCCAGCTTTCCCGCGCCTTGCGCGGAGAGGTGTCGAGCCTCGCGGTCGAGTGCTGCGGAGACGGCATAGTCGGCGCGGTAGCGCTCGTATTCCTGCGCCTCCGCACCGACTCGTTGGGCCCTCTGGATCCTCGCCTGCTCGACCGACACCGTCTCGCCGATCGACTGACGGTCGTCGTAGGCGGCCGTGCTTCCGATCTGCGCCGCGCGCCATCCGAACCCGGCCGCGGTCACCGTCGCGAGCCCGATCAGAAACGCGATCGCCCAGTGAGCGCGGGTTCCCACGGCGCTATCTCCTTCTGCGCGGCTCAAGATCGGCTATCTCGCAGTTGCGCGCGAAGCGCGGCACAGTGGTCGACCTTGCAATCGGTTGCCAATCGCCGCGATCGAACATGGGCGGGCCTAGTCTACGGCGACGCATGCGATCCCGACCGATGAACAGGCTCATGAACATGGCTCCGGCCGACGCGTCGGGAGACGCCCTTGCCGCTCGGGACGGTCAGACGGTCACCGCCGTGGTCGAGCCTGAGAAGTCCGCGAGCGCCGCGTTCCTGCCCCAGTTCGTTGTGCGTGGCCCGACCTTCGCCCGCATCCGCGTAACCGGAGACATAGTCTCCGCTTTCTGCTAGTCTCGACTAAGTGGAGATAAGACCTCCGGATATCGCCCATGAGTCGCCGCGCTTCAAGTTGATCTTCGGCGCGCTCATGCTCGTCCTGCTGCTCGCGGCACTCGACCAGACGATCGTGTCGACGGCGCTGCCGACGATCGTCGGCGACCTCGGTGGCCTCCAGCACCTGTCCTGGGTCGTCACCGCCTACCTGCTCTCCTCCACGATCGCCGCGCCGCTGTACGGGAAGCTCGGCGACCTGTACGGGCGCAAGCGGGTGCTGCAGATCGCGATCGTGATCTTCCTGATCGGGTCAGCCCTGTGCGGGCTCGCACAGAACATGACGGAGCTGATTGCGTTCCGCGCCCTGCAGGGGCTCGGGGGTGGCGGGCTGATCGTGATCTCGCTGGCCGTGGTCGGCGATCTCGTCCCTCCGCGAGAACGCGGCAGATACCAGGGCTTCTTCGGCGCCGTCTTCGGGCTTGCCACGATCATCGGGCCGCTGCTGGGCGGGTTTTTCGTGGACAACCTCTCCTGGCGCTGGATCTTCTACGTGAACATCCCCCTCGGCCTCGCCGCGTTCGCGGTGATCGCGGTGGTCTTCCGCGCGCGCCAGAAGAAGCAGCGCCACAAGGTCGACTACCTCGGCGCCGTCGTCCTCGGCGGTGGGCTGTCCGCGGTCGTGCTCTTCACCAGTCTCGGCGGAACGACCTATCCGTGGGCGTCCGCTCCGATCATCGCCATGGCGATTGCGGCCGTCATGCTTCTCGCGGCGTTCCCGTTCGTCGAGCGGCGCGCGAAGGAGCCGATCCTCCCGATGGAACTCTTCCGAAACCGCACCTTCTCCGTGACGAGCGCGATCGGGTTCATCGTCGGGCTCTCCCTCTTCGGCTCGGTCACGTTCGTGCCGCTCTACCTCCAGGTCGTGAAGGGCGCGAGCCCGACGGAGTCGGGCTGGCTGATCACGCCGCTGATGGGCGGGCTCCTGGTCACGTCCATCGTCAGCGGCAACCTGATCTCGAAGTACGGGCGCTACCGGATCTTCCCCATCGTCGGCACTGCCCTGACCGCGGTCGGCATGTTCCTGCTCTCACGGCTGACCGTCGACACGTCGACGTGGACAGTCGCGATCTACATGATCGTGCTCGGCCTCGGCCTGGGGATGGTCATGCAGGTGCTCGTGCTGGCCGCGCAGAACTCGGTCGAGCACCGTCTTCTCGGCGTGGCCACGTCGGCGTCGACCCTCTTCCGCCAGATCGGCGGCTCGATCGGCGTCGCCGTGTTCGGCGCGATCTTCGCCAACCGCCTCGCGCAGGAGCTGGCGCAGCGGCTGCCGGGCGCCGCGCACATATCCACCGCCGCGACGCCGGCGATCGTCCGCCATCTGCCGGCCGCGGTCCACGGCCCATACGTGGCGGCCTTCGCCGCCGCGCTGCAGCCGGTGTTCCTCGCGGCCGCCTTCATCTCGGTGGCTGCCTTCGCGCTCACCTGGCTGCTTCGCGACGTGCCGTTGCGGCATACCTCCGGCGCCGAGCCGGAAGGAGCCGTCGGATGAGCGCCACCGAGCGCCCCCTCCGCCGCGACGCGCAGCGCAATCGCGAGCGCATCCAGGCCGCGGCGCTGGAGCTCTTCGCAGAACGGGGAGTCGAGGTCACGCTCGACGACGTCGCCGAGCGCGCCGGCGTCGGCGTCGGCACCGTCTACCGTCGCTATCCGAACAAGGACGCGCTGCTCGACGACCTGTTCGAGGCCAGGATCGCCGAGCTCGCCGCACACGCGGAGGACGCGCTGGCCGACCCGGATGCATGGCAGGCGTTCATCGGTTTCCTCGGAAACGTGGCCGAGGGGTTCGCGCATAATCGCGCGCTCTCCACGCTGATCCTCCAGACCGATCGCGGGTCGCAGCGCGTGGCCATGGCGCGCGAGCGGATCGGCCCGGCGGTGGACGCGCTCATCGAGCGCGCGAAGGCGGGAGGCGGACTCCGCGCCGACTTCGACCATGCAGACACGCGGATGATCCTGGGGATGCTCGCCGCCGTCGCCGAGGAGACGCACGAGACCAGCCCCGACCTGTGGAGGCGCTATCTCGTCTTCGTGACCGACGGGCTCGCGACGAAGCGCGCGGCGCCGACGCCCACAGGCGTTCCACCGCCGCGGCGTCGTTCAGCAGAGCCGGGTTAGCTTCGTCCTCACCGCTGGCCGAGGAGTCACGTGTCCGTGGCGGCTACAGTGGGCTCGGAATGCGGGACCCGGATCTCGTCCTTGCCCAGACAATGTCGGCGCCGCCGCCCCTCGACGACGCGCGCAACTCGCTCGACTACTGGCAGCGCCGGCGGAAGGCCCTTCCGGTCTACCGGCGCTCCGCGAGGCGTGAGGCTCGCGAGATGGCCCAGCGCTGGGAGGAACGCGTGCTGGCCGCGAAGCAGGCGCGCTTCGAGGCGAGCCCGTTCGGGAGCTTCATGAGGGCGCTGGGCTTCACGAACGTGTGGCCGCACTGGGTGCGGCTCCGGCGGAAGGGGCTCTTCGCAGCGGCGTGGATGTTCGTCCCGCCGAAGCTGAAGCTCGTCGCCGGCGCCATTCTCGCGACGTGGCTGCTCGTTTCGATCTCGGCAATCGCCGTCGTCGCCTTCGTCATCGCCCAGCTGACCTAGGTCAGCGCACGGCCTCCTCGGTCTCGGCGTCGAAGAGGCGGACCTTGTCGGGGCGCACCTCGAACGTGATGTCGTCGCCTTCGGAGACCTCCTCCTCGACCGGGACGAGCGCGGTGAGCGGAGTTCCCTCGCGCGAGGCGTGCACGAGCTTCTCGTTGCCGAGGTACTCGATCACCTCGATCTTCGCGCCGAAGCTGATCTCCGACCCTCCGGCGCCGTCCACGCGCATGTGCTCGGGCCGGAAGCCTGCAATCAGGACAACAGACTCGGCGGACCGGCTCTGTAAGGACGATCCGGGGTCAGGCGAAGGCGAGGCCGACCGCGTAGGTGATGCCGCCGACGATCACGCCCGCCAGGGTCATCTCGAGCCCCGAGGCCCACCAGCTCCGCGCGTGAAGAGCGACTTCGCGGCTCCGACGACGAAATGCGCGAAGAGAGACACGATGCCCGCCACGATCACCGCTGTGGTCCCGAGCAGCCAGAAGAACGGGATCACGGGGATGATCGCGCCGACGCCGGTGGAGATTCCGCCGCGAACGACTGCTGGACAGGATGGCCCACCCGTTTCGCGCCGCCGAGCTCCTCCACCGTCAGCACGCGGAGCATCGCGTCGGGATCCTTGGACTGCTCCTCGGCAATCGCATTCGCGGTCGCCTCGTCCATGCCCTTGAGCTGGTAGGAGAGCGCAAGCTCCTCCTTCTCTTCCTCGGGGTGCTCTGCGATCTCACGCCGCTCGCGGTCGATGTTCGCCTCTGCGATCGACCTCGGAGCGCTCCGCGAGGAACGCTCCTGTCGCCATCGAGAGCGCGGACGCAACGGCGCCCGCCACCCCGGCCGTGAGGACGAACTCGGAACGGCCCGTCGCGCCCGAGACAGCGGAGACGATGCCGAAGACGGCGGCGAGACCGTCGTTCGCGCCGTAGATCGCGGGGGAGATGCATCCGGAGCCGCTCTCGTGCCGTGCCTGGAGCCTCGTCCACCATGACAGCCGAACCGAGCTCGGGTCCGGGATGGGAATGCCGAGCTCCGTCATTCGCGCCTCGAGCCTGCGCCGGTGCCCGCCCTCCGCCGCGGCCATCTTGCGCAGGATCTCGGCTCGTTGCGGGTCGCCTTCGCGCTGCGCGATCAGCTCGTACACGGCTCCGGCCTCGATCTCGCCGCGCCACGCTTGGAGCAGGCGGTCCCGGACGTCGGGCTCCATCGGTTGTAGGTTGACAGCCCTGGACGTCCTTGTCGTCAACGCCGGCTCCACGAGCCTGAAGCTGGATCTCGTCTCCCCCGACGAGACGCGCCGGAGGATCGAGTCGTACGCCGTGCTCGACGGCGCGATCGAGGCGGTCGGCCATCGCATCGTCCACGGGGGCGCGCGCTTCAAGTCTCCCGTGGTCATCGACGCCGAGGTCGAGCAGGAGGTCGCCGACCTGGCGCTGATCGCGCCGCTGCACAACACACCTGCGCTGAAGGCACTGGAGGAGGCGCGGCGCGTTCTGCCTGACCTCCCGCACGTGGCCGTGTTCGACACCGCCTTCCACTCGACCATCCCCGACGAGGCGGCGATCTACCCCGTTCCGCGCCGCTGGACGGAGGAGTGGGGCCTGCGGCGCTTCGGCTTCCACGGGCTTTCGGTGCAGTGGTCGTCCGAGCGCGTTCCGGCTCCGCGGCTCGTCGTCTGTCACCTCGGCGGCGGGTGCTCGGTTTCCGCCGTGCGCGACGGCCGCTCGGTCGACACGAGCATGGGCTTCACTCCGCTGGAAGGTGTTCCGATGGCCGCGCGCTCGGGCTCGGTCGACCCGGGCATTCTGCTCTTCCTCCTGCGGGAGCAGTTCCTCACGCTGGACGAGCTCGACCACCAGCTCGAGCGCGAGTCCGGCCTGACGGCGCTCGGAGGGCTGGAGGATCCGCTCGGCTTCGGCGTCTACACGCACCGGATCGCCGCGGCGGTTGCCGCCATGGCGAGCGCGCTAGGCGGCCTGGACGCGCTGGTGTTCACCGCCGGCGTCGGCGAGAACGTCCCTTCAGTACGCGCGGACATCTGCCGTCGGCTCGCCTTCCTCGGGATCGAGCTCGACGAAGCGGCGAACGAGCAGGCGGCGCCCGACGCCCAGATCAGCGCCGAAGGCTCGGCGGTCCGCGTCGTCGTCGTCGGCGCGCGCGAGGAGATCGTCGTCGCCCGAGCGGTGCGCGCGCTGCTCTAGGAGAATTCAGCCCGCGCTCGAAGGCGCGACGTCCACCGACTGGCTCGTGGACTGGTTGTTCCTGCCGAAGGCCGTGATCGTCACCGTGTGCGGGCCGGGGCAGACGTAGGCGAACCGCATCACGCCGTGAACGGGAGGGTAGCCGGCCTGCGCGCCCGGATTCTGCCCGTCGACTTCGGGCTCGACTGCGGTCGCGTTCTTCGTCCGGTAGCTGTACGAGAGGGTGACCGTGTCGCCCGAGGTCCCGCAGGAGGCGACGTCCGGCCCGTTGAACTCGAGGATCTGCGGCTTGGCGCCCGTCCCGCCGCCGGTCGACGTGACCGTCGCCGACCTGGTCACCGACCCGTTGGCGCCGCCGACGTCGATCGTCAGGGTGTGCGGTCCAGGACAGATGTACGGGAACCTCATCGTGCCGCTGTGCGGGTCGTATCCCGCCTGTGCGCCGACCGCCTGACCGTCGATCTCGGGGTCGACCGTCGTCGCGTTTTTCGTCTCGTACTCGAAGGAGACGACGACCGTCTTCGTCCCCGTGCAGGCGACGCTTGCCGGGCCGCTGAAGGTGAGGACAACCGGCTTGCCCGTGGCACTGCCCGTGGAGGTGACGTTCCGGGTCTTGGTGACCGTCTGGTTGTGGCCGGTCGCCGAGATCGTGAGCCTGTGCGGCCCAGGGCAGACGTACGGGAAGTTCATCGTCCCCTTGCCGGGTGGGTAGCCGGCCTGCGCCCCGACGGCCTGTCCGTCGATCTCGGGATCGACCGCCTCGGTGTTCTTCGTCTCGTAGTCGAACGAGACGGTCTTCGTCTCTCCGCCGGCGCACGAAATGCTCGAGGGGCCGTCGAACGTGACGATCTCCGGCGACTTCTTCGAGCCGCCGCAGCCGGCGGCCAGGCCGAGCGTGGCGAGCAGGACTAGGAGGGGCGCGCGTCCGATCCGGCGATTTCTAGCAGGTCGTCATGACTGCATTCCCGGGCGAGGTCGCGCGGGGTCTTGCCGTCGTCGTCGGCCGCGTCCCAGTCGGCTCCGTGGGCGACGAGCGCCTCGATGATCGCGGCGTTTCCGTTGAATGCCGCGGAGTGGAGTGGCGTGCCGCCGCCTTCGGCGGGTGCGTTCACGGGGGCGCCGTGCCGGAGGAGCGTCTTGACCGTGCGCAGGTCCTCGGCGCCTTCGGATGCGACCGCGCTGTGCAGCGGCGTCACCTTGACGAAGTGGTGTCGCGACACGGTCGCCGGGTCGGCGCCCTGTTGGAGCAAGGCCTCGGCGGCGTCGGCCCGGCCGAAGAACGCCGCGAGGTGGAGCGCCTGGAACCCGTCGGGCGACCACGCATCGATGAGGGCCGGATCGGACGCGAGCAGCTCCTGCACACGCTCGGTGCGCCCGACCGCAGCCGCCTCGAAGAGGTCGAGCTGACGGCTCTCCGCCAGCAGCTCCTCGGCGTCGGCCGTGCGGCCTTCGTAGAGAGCCTGCAGAAGAGGCGAAACGTCCGATCGCTTCGACATAATTAGTTGTTCTAACTAATCTTCATCCCTATGTCAAGCCAGACCGAGCTCGCCGATCGCCTCCACTCCGCCGCCATCCACGTCCTGCGCCGCGTCGCGCGCGAGGACACTGCGTCGGGGCTCGGCGGCCCCGCGCTCTCGGCCCTGTCCGTCGTCGTCTTCGGCGGGCCGCTCAGCCTGGGAAAGCTCGCCGAGGCCGAGCAGGTCACTCCGCCGACGATGACGCGAACCGTCCAGGGGCTCGAGGCGGAGGAGCTCGTCCGGCGGGAGAAGGACGAGTGGGACGGCAGGATCGTGAACATCCACGCGACGCAAAAGGGGGTCGAGGTGCTCCAGGCGGCGAGAGCCCGCAGGGTCGCGGCGCTCGCATCCTCGCTCGCAGGGCTCGGGGAGCGCGATGTGCGCACGTTGGAGCGTGCAGCGAGCCTGCTGGAGCGCGCAGCTTCGCGCTGACAGAGCGCCGATACCATGCGGCGCATGGATCACCGGGTCAGGGTCGAGGAGCCCGGCCCTCGCGGAGCGCCGGCTGAGGATGTCAGGCGCGCGGAGAGCGCGCTCGAGTCGTTGCTCGCGGACGACCTGGAGCAGACCAAGGGCTTCCTCGCTGTCGACACGGTCGCCGTGCTCCTCCTGGACGAGCACGAGGAGACGCTGGTCGCCCGCGCGGCGAGCGGGCTCGAGGAGGAAGTCGAACAAGGCGTTCGCATCCCGGTCGGAAAGGGCTTCGCGGGGAGGGTCGCGGCCATCCGCGCGCCGGTCATCATCGAGGACGTCGACCACGCGGACCTCTTCAATCCCCTGCTGCGGAAGAAGGGCATCAAGTCGCTGCTCGGCGTGCCGCTCGAGGTCGCCGACAAGTTGCTCGGCGTCGTGCACGTCGGCTCGCTCACGCCGCGCTCGTTCGGTGACCGTGACATCGCCATGCTCAGAAGCGTCGCGCGGCGTATCGCGATTCCGGTCGAGCAGGCGGCTCTGTATGGCACGGAGCGCAGCGCGCGCGTCCAGCTGGAGGCGGTTCGCGCGCAGCTGGCGTTTCTCGCTGAGGCCAGCGCCGTCTTCGGCTCGTCGCTCGACTACGAGACCACGCTCGGCAGCGTCGCTCGGCTCGCGGTGCCGGCGCTCGCGGACTGGTGCGTGATCGATGTCATCGACGACGGTGGAGCGGTGAGGCGGGTGGCGTCGGTGTGCGCGAACCCCGCGTACGACGCGCTGGCGGACGAGCTGCGAGACAACTATCCCGCGCGCCCGGAGCGCATGGAAGGGACATCGAAGGTGCTGCGCACCGGGCGCTCGGAGCTCGTCGCGGAGATCACGCCGGAATGGCTCGAGGCGATCGCGCCGGACAGCCGCCAGCGCAAGATCCTGAGCTCGCTGGGCCTGCGCTCGAACATCCTCGTCCCCCTGATTGCCCGTGGGCGGACGCTCGGAGTGCTCACGCTCGCGACCTCGGAGTCGCAGCGCCGGTACCACGAGGGAGACCTGAGGATGGCCGAGGAGCTGGCCGCGCGGGCAGCTCTGGCGGTCGACAACGCGCGCCTCTTCCACGAGGCGGAGGAATCGCTCGGCCTGCTCGACGCGCTCTTCGCAACCGCGCCGGTCGGCCTGGCGTTCTATGACCGGGAGCTCCGTTACCTGAAGATCAACGACACGCTGGCCGCACTGAACGGCGTCTCCGCCGCTGAGCACCTCGGCCGGACCGCGCATGAGGTCATTCCCGCGCTCGCCGAAAAGGTCGAGCCGTTCCTTCGCTCGGTTCTCGATACCGGCGAGCCGGTGCTCGGCCAGGAGCTGCGCGGGGCGACTGCGGCCACGGCGGAGGAGCGCTACTGGCTCGCGAGCTACTACCCGGTCCGCAGCGGCGACGGCGAGACGATCGGCGTCGGCGCTGTCGTCTCAGACCTGACGGAGCGCACGCGCTCTCAGCTGCGGTTGGCCGCGCAGTACCAGGTCACGCGCGTCCTTTCCGCCGCCATGAGCTTCGACGAAGCCGCGGAAGAGCTGCTTGCCGCGCTATGCGAGAACCTCGACTGGACGGCTGGGCGGATCTGGACGGCCGAGGACGGTGACGCCCTCGAGCTGCGAAACGTGTACCTGCCGGCCGGTGTCGACGACGGCGACCTCGGCGACGCTGGGCTGGCCGACGCGGCGTTGAAGAGCGGGCGTGCGGAGTGGGTCACCGATCTGTCCGGATCGGACGCCGCCCTGAAGTCCGGCCTCGCCTTTCCGATCCTGGTGGGCTCGAGCGTGTGCGGCGTCGTCGAGCTGCAGAGCACCGAGCGGCGCGAGCGCGATGAGAACCTCCTCGCGATGAGCTCGGCACTGGGCAGCCAGATTGGCCAGTTCATCGAGCGGACGCGGGCGGAGGAGGCGAGCGAACGCGCACGCAAGCGCCTCGCGTTCCTGGCCGAGGCAAGCCGCGTCCTTTCGTCCTCGCTGGACTTCGACGCGACGCTGCAGAGGATCGCCGAGCTGGCGGTGCCGACGCTCGCAGACTGGTGCGGCGTCTCCACGCTCGACGACAACGGCGAGCTGAAGCAAGTCGCGATCGCGCACGTGGACAAGAGCAAGATCGCCTGGGCCAGGGAGCTGGCCGAGCGCTATCCGCCCGATCCCGATTCCCAGTACGGCTCGTTCGCGGTGATGCGCTCCGGGGAGTCAATTCTGATGCCGCTCATCCCGCAGGAGATCCTGATCGAGTCGGCCGTGGACGACGAACACCGCCAGGTAATCGAGGAGTTGGAGGCACGCTCGTACATCGCCGCCCCGCTGATCGTCCGCGACCGGGCGTTCGGCGTGATCGCTTTCCTCACGACTGGCTCGTACGGGCGCGTATACGACGAGCAGGATCTCGAGTTCGCCGAGGAGCTCGCACGGCGCGCCGGAATCGCAGTGGAGAACGCCGAGCTCTTTCGCCGCGCGGTCGAGAACGAGGAGCAACAGCGCTTCCTGGCCGAGGCGGGAAGCGCGCTCGCGTCCTCGCTCGACTACGAGGTCACGCTGCAGCGCGTCGCCCGCCTCACGCTGCCCGCTCTTGCCGACTGGTGCATCGTGGACCTGCTGGAGGGAGACGAGATCCACCGCGTGGCGGTCGCAGCGCGCCGGGAGGAAAGCCAGCGAGCGCTCGAGGAGCTGCGCCGCTCGTACGAGCCGACGCTCGACTCGCCCCAGCCGGCCGCGCAGGCACTGCGCGAGCGCGAGGCTGTTCTCTTTCAGGACTTCACGCCCGAGTTGCTGAAGGCGACGACTCGGGACGAACGGCACTTCGAGCTGATGGAGCAGCTCGCACCGTGTTCGGCCATGGCCTTGCCGCTGATGGCGCGAGGGAACGTCATCGGCGCGATCACCTTCGCCTGGGCCGAGTCGGGCCGCCGCTACACCAACGCCGACCTCCCGCTCGCAGAGGAGATCGCCCGCCGCGCCGGCCTCGCGGTCGACAACGCCCGCCTGCACCGCGAAGCGGAGGAGCGCGCGCGCGCGGCCCTCGTCCTCAGCCACGTCGGCGACGGCGTCTTCATGGTCGACAGCGACGGCATCGTCCGGCTCTGGAACCCGGCGGCTCAGTCGATTACGGGCCTGCGCGCCGACGAGGTGCTGGGCGGCCATGCGGAGCGCGTCATCCCGGGTTGGGCCGAGCTGACCGAGCGGATCTCGGTCGCCGCCGAGCCTGCTCCGGCCGCTCGCCGCGCCGAGACCGTCCCGTTCGATCTCCGCGGCCGCGAGCTCTGGCTCTCGATCACCGGCGTGGGGCTCGCCGAAGGGACGGTCTACGCGTTTCGCGATCTCACCGAGGAGCGCGCCCTCGAGCGGATGCGCAGCGACTTCGTCGCCACGATCTCGCACGAGCTGAGAACGCCGCTCGCCTCTGTCTACGGAGCGGCGGTCACTCTGATCCAGCGCGACGAGACGCTGGGCCCTGAGCACCGCTCGCGGCTGCTCGGTGTGATCGCGAGTGAGGCGGACCGGCTCGCCCGCATCGTGAACGACGTCCTTCTCGCGAGCCGGCTCGACTCGCAGCAGCTCGCTTTCCAGATCGAGCGCTGCGACCCCGGCGAGGCCCTGAGCCGGACGATCGACGCGGCGCGAGCGCACCTCCCCCCAGGGGTCGAGATCGCCGTCCAACCGGGCCCTGCTCCCGCCGCGGTCGCCGCGGACGCGGAGAGGCTGCGCCAGATTCTCGGGAACCTGATCGACAACGCGGTCAAGTACTCACCCGACGGCGGGACGATTCTTGTCGCGTACGAGCGCGTGGGCGACAGGCTCCGCTTCTCGGTCGCCGACCAGGGCATCGGCATCCCGCCGGAGGAGGGCGAGCGGATCTTCGAGAAGTTCTACCGCCTCGACCCCAACCTGCTCAGAGGCGTGGGCGGCACCGGCCTCGGCTTGTACATATCGCGCGAGCTCGCCGCGCGCATGCGCGGGTCGATCTGGGTGGACTCGGCGCTCGGGGAGGGCTCGACCTTCTACTTCGAGCTTCCCCTCGCCGACGGCCTCGAGCCTGGGCCGGGACGGCCGCCCCCCGGCCGGCCCGGCGAAGTGCTCGTGGATCAGTAGGTGCTCGGGGGGCCTTCGTCGACGTACGTCGTCCGGCGGCGCGAAGACCAGTAGCCGGGACCCGCCCAAGTATTCCAGTAGATCATCGACAGCACGAGGCCGACCGCACCGACGATCGTGACGATCCAGCCGAGGGTGTGGATGTCGACCGCCGACGAGTTGGCGTTGACCGCGAGGGCCAGGATCAGGCCGACGGCGATCAGTATCAGACTTACTCCGAATCCCATTGAACCTCCCTTTGGATTGGGGGCGTGATACCCCTCGGAGCCGCGCGCTAATCCGGCTACTTGCAACTTTGTGGCGCAGGCGGCGGAGCGTTCAGTAGTCTCGGTTTTCCGTGCGAAGGGGTTCGCTCTTTCAGCTGCTCGTGATCGGGGTTCTGATCGGCGGCGCGGTATCCGCGGTCGCTCTCCTGATTCCCTGGCTGCCCCCGTCCGCCTCGGTCGAGCGCGGCCGGATCGACGTCGTGTTCTGGCTCGTGACGGCGATCTGCATCGCGATCTTCGCCATCGTCTTTGCGGTCTTGATCTTCTCGTACATGCGCTTCCGCGCACGTGCCGACGACGATTCCGACGGCCCGCCGATTCATGGGCATACCGGGCTCGAGATCGCGTGGACGGCCGTGCCGACCGTGCTCGTGGTGGTGATCGCGGTCGCCAGCGCGGTCGCGCTCGCCAAGAACGACCGCATCCCCGCCGACCATATGACGGTCGACGTGACCGCGCAGCAGTTCGCCTGGAGCTTCAAGTACCCGGGTGGGGGGGACGTGACCTCGACCGAGCTCCGGCTCCCGCTGAACAAGTCCACCGAGCTGAAGCTGCAATCGCTCGACGTCATCCACTCGTTCTGGGTTCCGCAGTTCGGGCAGAAGCAGGATGTCGTGCCCGGGATCACGACCCACCTCAAGATCACGCCGAACAAGGTCGGCAAGTTCCCCGTGATCTGCACAGAGCTCTGCGGGCTCGGGCACGCCCTGATGCGCTCGTGGGCCATCGTGATGGAGCCCGCGGCGTTCAAGAAGTGGCTCGCGGAGGCGAAGAAGGGAATCTCCGGCCCGGGCGCCGGGCTCGCCGTCTTCAACAACAACGGTTGCGGCAGCTGTCACACCTTCAAACCGGCCGCCGCGAACGGAAAGGTCGGGCCCGACCTCGACGACCTCGCGGCGTCCGCGAAGAAGGCCGGAGTCCCGCTCGACCAGTTCGTCCGCGAGTCCATCGTCGACCCGAACAAGTACATCGCACCCGGATACTCTCCCAACGTCATGCCGAAGACCTTCGGGAGCCTTCCCAAGTCGCAGCTCGACGCGGTCGTCAGCTATCTGGTGAGCGGAGGTAAGAAGTCCTGATGGAAGTCGCGCACGTCGACGTCGCCCAGCGGTACGACCTCGATCGGCCGCCGCCGACATCCGGCCGCCGCTACCTGACCCGGCCGGGCTGGGTGCGGGCGATCTGGATGACCGCCCTCTTCTTCGGGCTCGGTCTCGGGCTCGTCGTCTTCATCCGCTGGCTCGCCGGCTGGCACCCGATCGTCGACTGGCAGGTCATCACTGTCGTCGCGATCCTGACCTCCGCGCCTATCGGCTTCCTCGCGGGACTCGGCGCCTTCGACTACTGGGTGGACTACGCGCTCGGCAAGGCGACGAAGCCGGAGGACCATTCGGGCCACGGCGCGCGCTCGTGGAAGGACTACTTCCGCGTCAACACCGACCACAAGGTCATCGGCGTCCAGTACGTGTCGACCACGATCTTCTTCTTCCTGATCGCCGGGCTGCTGGCGATGATCATGCGCGCCGAGCTCGCGCGGCCGGGCATGCAGTTCGTGGACAACCAGACCTTCAACGGGCTGTTCTCCGTCCACGCCGCGCTGATGATCTTCCTGTTCGTCATCCCGGCCTTCGCCGGGCTCGCGAACTACGTCATCCCGCTGATGATCGGAGCGCCGGACATGGCGTTCCCGCGCCTGAACGCGCTCTCGTTCTGGCTGCTGCCGATCGCCGGGTTCATGATGCTGTCCTCGTTCCTCGTACCGGGAGGGCCGTTCGCGGCGGGGTGGACGAACTACGCGACGCTGTCCATCCACCAGCCCCTTGGGAACGTGTTCTTCTCGATGGGCGTCCAGTGGGCCGGCGCGTCATCGATCATGACCGCGCTCAACTTCCTGGTCACGATCATCACCATGCGCGCGCCGGGGATGACGTTCTGGCGCATGCCGCTGCTCGTGTGGGCGAACTTCACCACGTCGCTGCTGGTCGTCATCGCGACGCCGTTCATCGCCGGATCGCAGTTCTTCGTCATGTTCGACCGGGTCATGCACACGCACTTCTTCGACCCGTCGGCCGGCGGCTACGTCCTCGGCTACCAGCACATCTTCTGGTTCTACTCGCACCCGGCCGTCTACATCATGATGCTGCCCGGCTTCGGCATCGCCTCGGAGGTGATCTCCGTCATGGCACGGAAGCCGATATTCGGGTACCGCCTCATGGCGTTATCGCTCATGGCGATCCTCATCCTCGGCTTCTCCGTGTGGGCTCACCACATGTTCGTCTCGGGCATGGCGTCGTGGCTGCGCGTGCCGATGATGATCACGACGCTGTTGATCGCGATTCCGACCGGGATCAAGGTCTTCTCCTGGTTAGCGACCTTATGGGAGGGGAGGATCAACTTCTCCACGCCGATGCTGTGGGCGCTCGGCTTCGTCTCCATGTTCGTGATCGGCGGGCTGTCCGGGATCTATCTCGGCTCCGTGCCCATCGATATTCACGTCTCCGACACGTACTTCGTCGTTGCGCACATCCACTACGTGCTGCTCGGGGGGTCGCTGTTCACGGTCTTCGCGGGGATCTACTACTGGTTCCCGAAAATGACCGGCCGCATGTACAACGAGCGGCTCGGCAAGCTCCATTTCTGGCTCACGTTCGTCGGGTTCAACGCGACGTTCTTCCCGATGCACTGGCTAGGGCTGCAGGGGATGCCCCGGCGCGTGGCCGACTACGCGCCGCGCTTCGGCGACCTCAACTTCGTCATCTCGATTGCGTCGTTCTTCCTGGGCGCGTCGTTCCTCATCTTCGTCTACAACATGATCGTCTCGTGGGCGCGCGGGCCGATCGCCGAGGCGAACCCGTGGAGGGCGCTGACGCTCGAGTGGCAGGTCTCCTCGCCGCCGCCGGTCTTCAACTTCGACGAGATCCCGCAGGTCGTCGGCGCGCCGTACGAGTACGGCGTGGTAGGCGCACGGCACGCGGTCTTCAACGGGGATCGACCGGGCGTCGAGGCCGGCGAGCTGGAAAAGGTCGGACACTGACGTGCGCCACGTCCTGGTCGTAGCCAACGAGACGGTCGCGGGTGAGAGCCTGATCAAGGCGCTGCGCGAGCAAGCCGAGGCCGGGCCGGTCCGCGTCACGGTCGTCTGCCCCATCAGCCAGCCGCGGCACGGCACGGTCGTCTACGAGGACACACGCCGCGCATCGGCCCGCCGCCGGCTCGACCAGACGCTCGCGATCCTGCGCGACGCCGGGATCTCCGCGCACGGCCTCGTCGTCGACACCGATCCCGTAAACGCGGTGCGGGACGCTCTGGCGCAGGACCAGGTCGACGAGATCGTCCTCTCGACCCATACGGAGCAGCGTTCCGGATGGATGCGCCGCGACGTGATCGACGCCGTTCTCAAGGTCGCGGGCTCGATCCCGGTCGAGCACGTGGTCGTGGACCTCGAGCACGAGGGTGAGGAGTCCAACGTCCTCGTCATCGCGAACGAGACGGTGCTCGGGAGGCCGCTGCTCGATCGAATTCGCGCGCGGGCGCGGCTCTCGCCGTCCAGCTTCCTGATCGTCTGCCCGCAGAGCGATCCAACCCAGTCGGAGCATCCGGAGGCGGAGCGGCGGCTGCGACGAGCGCTGGCCGTGCTGCGCGGCGAGGGCCTGGACGTGCACGGCCAGATCGCGCACCCCGACCCGTATATCGCTGTCATGCATGCGGTGCACGACGAGCGGGTGGACGAGATCGTGATCTCGACCTTCGCCGGCGAGCGCTCCGGCTGGTTGCGCCGCGATCTCGTCGACCGCGTGAAGAAGGACACCGGGCTCCCGGTCGAGCACATCGAGACGCCGGACGAGGAGCTCGCGGGGGTGGAGGCCTAGTGGAAGCGCACGCCGCGCCGGCGCCCCACGACCACGGTCACGCCGAGCATCCGCCGATCGCGAACGTCTCCTCGCGGGTGGATGCGCGCGTGCTCGGAATGCTCCTCTTCATCGCTTCGGAGATCATGCTGTTCGGGTCGTTTTTCACGGCCTACTTCTTCATCCGCGTGTCGGGAAGCGATCCCTGGCCGCTTCCGCCGTTCCACCTTCCCGTGTTCGTCGCGGGCGTCAACACGGCGATCCTGGTGACGTCGAGCTTCACGATGCACTGGGCGCTGCAGTCGATCAAGCGGGGTAATCGCGCCGGCCTGCAGGCGGGGCTCGTCCTCACGTTCTTCATGGGCCTCACGTTCCTGCTGACCCAGGCGACCGAGTACGCGCGGGTTGGGTTTGCGCCGCACGACGGCGCCTTCGGGACGATCTTCTACTGCCTCACGGGGCTCCACGGAGCGCACGTGTTCGTCGGCCTCACCATCTTGCTCTTCATGACCATCCGCGCCTTCCGCGGACACTTCTCGCCCGAGCACCATCACGGGGTCGAGATCGGCGGGATCTACTGGCATTTCGTCGACGTCATGTGGATCGTCGTCTACTCGACGATCTACATCCTCTAGAGCGATGCGGAATCCTCTTCGTTCCGAGGCCGAGGCGTACCGCTTCCTGCTCGGGACGATCGTCTACTTCGGCCTCATCGTGCTCGCTGCGGTCGTCGGAGGGACGTGGTGGGGCGTAGGCGTTTTCGCGGTGCTGACGGCTCTCGCGCTGATCTGGTTCTTCCAGCGCGATTCGCTCCCGCCGGCGCCGAAGACCGGGCCGCGCCAGGAGAGCGCGGTGGACGAGACGCGCATCCTGGTCGTCGCGAACGAGACGGTCGGCGGGCGGAAGCTGCGCGAGCTGATCCGGGAGAAGTCCGAAGGCGTGCGTGAAGAGGTGCTCGTCGTTTCTCCCGCGTTGAATTCGCCCCTGCGCACGTGGACGTCGGACGAGGATGGGGCGCGCGCGGCCGCGCAGGCGCGGCTGGACGAGAGCCTCGGGCGGTTACGGGCAGCGGGGATCAATGCGCGCGGTGAGGTCGGCGACGGCGATCCGCTGCAGGCGATCGAGGACGCGTTGCGGACGTTCGGGGCGGACGAGGTGATCGTGTCGACGCATCCGGAGGGCCGCTCGAACTGGCTCGAGCGGGGGGTCGTCGCCGGCGCACGCGAGCGCTTCACGGTGCGGATCACGCACGTCGTGGTCGACCTGGACCGCGAGAGCGAGGACGTCCGCTAGCAGAACCCGCGACCCCATACAAAACCGGGGTCAGACCCCTTGTACGGCGGGGACGCGTCCGGAGGGGTCAGGCAGCCTCCTTGGAGGGCGTGCCATCGACGAAGCGGCGCAGCTGACCGAGTGCTTGTTCCGAGGATTTTGAAAACAGGAGCAGCGTTCGCTCGCTCGTCAGGAACGGTGGGTTTCGTATGAGCCCAAGGGTGGCGCGGTAGCTGCTCCAACGCCACTGATCAGGCTCGTCACACAGCCCGGCTGCCACGGGATTTCGCGTGATGTATCTGTACTCCGATAGGAAGTGCCCGTCGCCTTCGACGACGACGTCCCCGTAGCGGCTCCTGAACAGATGGCCCCTGACTCCATGGCGCCTGTTGAAGTACTCGGCGTGGCGGCTGTTCAGCGCCTGCATACCTGCGGCAATGTTGGGTTCGGGCGTTGTCAGGAGGAGGTGGTAGTGCGTTGTCATCTCGCAGAAGGAGTGGCAGATCCAGCCGAATGCGTGGACGGTCTCTCCGAGGAGTCGCAAGAACTCGATCCGGTCGAAATCATCGCGATAGAGCCGCTCTTCACGGACCGCCTTGGCGAAGATGTGATAGGTCAGTCCGGCCTCTTGCCGACGCGGTTGTCGCGGCATGCACAAGACGCTACGGGTGAAGGGATGGGGCCCATGGCGACCATGACGGATTTGGCACAGGTACGCGACGGTTCTGAGACAACCGGGGTCAGACCCCGGTTCATAGGGCGCCGTTTACTTGAGCGTCTTGATGTAGGCGATGAGATCGCGTGCGTCAGACTCCGCGACCTGGTGCGGTTTGATCACGCCGCTCATGATCCCCGGCTGGAAGCCCTTCACGATTTCGGCGTCTGGATCCTCGATCGACTCGAGCAAGTAAGCCTCGTCCGCCGTGACCGCATCGCCGTTGGTCAGCTGAACCTGCGTGCCGAACAGCCCCTTGAGCGTCGGCCCCACGCCGCTCGAGCCGTCGATGGAATGGCAACTCGCGCACCCGAGCGACGCAAAGAGCGACTTGCCCTTCGCCGCGTCCCCGCCTGACGGCGTCGGACCTGTCGTCGTGGCCTGCCCGGTCGTGGTCGGGCTCGGGGGAGGCGGGGGCGGAGGCGGCCCAGGAGGCGGAGGAGGCGGCGGAGGCGGCGGAGGTCCGGGCGGCTGAGTCATCCCGGCGACGGAGGCCACGTACGCCGAAACCGCGTCGGCGTCGGATCCCGTCACGAGATTCGCCGGCATCACGGGGAAGTCCGCGTCCCCCTCGGCGGGTGAGGGGAGGTGGATCTGGTCGCGGACGACCTGCCGGACCGTGCTTTCCTCGAACCCCTGCTGGCGTGACGGGCCGAAGGCAGCATCGAGGTCCGGGCCGACTCTCCCCGTCGTTCCGGCGTCGGCCAGCGTGTGACAGGAGCCGCACTTGCTCACGAACAGCTCTTTGCCACCGGCCACGTTCGAGCTCGTGTCGACGCCGCCGGTGCCGCAACCAGCTGCCGCTAGTACCGCGCCGAGCATCGCCGCAGCAGCCGCGGCTCGGCTACGCGGGAGCTTCTTCGGAGTCAAGCCTCTCGAGGGCCTCGGCGCGGGTCGGATAGATCGTGAAAACGCGGTCGAGACCGGTGATCTCGAAGATCTTCGTGATGTTGCGGTCGCTGCAGACGATCGAGAGCGTCCCGCCCTTCTCCCTCAGCCGCTTGACTCCGCTGACCAGGACGCCGAGCGTCGTCGAGTCGATGAAGGTCGTGTTCGTGAAGTCGACGACCACCTCGCTGGCGCCGTTCGCGATCAATTCGAGCATCTGGGACTTCAGCTCAGGAGCCGTGTACAGGTCCACCTCGCCTCCCAGGGCGATTACGTGTCTGTCGTCTCCGAACTGTTCGGTATCGATGCTGAAATCCACTGGTCCTCCCCGAGGCCGACGGGCGCGGAGAGTCTATCCGGCTGCGGTGGGTTGCGACTGGGAGGCCTTCTGGATGGCCTTGATCTGCCGCCTGACCAGCGGCACGGTCGGATCGTCGGGCGCCAGCTTGATGAACTGCCGGTATGCCGCGACGGCCCTCTTCGTGTCCCCGGCGGACTGCGCCGCTTGCCCGAGGTTGAGTTGCGCGTTCGCGTCCCTCGGATCCAGGCGCACGATCCGCCTGTTGATGACCTCGGCCTGGTCGTAGTCGTCCTGCTGCTTCTGGTAGAGGTCGGTGAGCTTGGTGTTGTCCAGCTCGGACAGGTTCTGGAAGATGACGTTCGGGCCGACGACCGACTGCTTGTTCTTCTGCAGGCCGCCGCCGACGACCGTCGGGAAGGAGTTTTCCTGCGATTGCAGCTGAGCGGTGGTGATGGTGTTCTGCAGTCGCGTCCCCAGTGCCGTGTACAGCCCCGCGAGCGAGGCGAGCGCGTTGGCGTTCTTCGGCCGCAGCTTCGTATAGGTGGCGAGAGCCACGGCCGCTCCACGCAGATCGCCCTTCGTCTGCAGTGCGCTGGAGAGGTCTTGGTACGCCGCGGCATCCGTTGGGTTCTGCTTGATTCGGTCTCGCGCCTTCGTCTCGGACGGCGAGCTGCTGGAGCCGCCGTTGTTGTTGAAGATGTCGAGGAAGCCGAGGCCGCCGCCGGAGCCGACGCCGAAGACGACGAACCCGACGGCGAAAATGATCGCGAGCAACAGGAATACCCACTTCGCCTGCCGGCGAAGCTTCGGAAAGAACATGGTCTTCTCCGCGACGCGAGTCGGAGCTGCAGACTGCGCGCGCCGACGACGGCGGGCTGCTTCCGCCTTCGTGCGCTTGCGTCGAGCTTGAGCGGCTCCGCGGGCCATTCGGAGACCTAGGGTAGCGCCTCCCAGTCGTACTCATCGCCGATCACCCGCAGCCGCGCGCGGCAGGACTCGTCGCACAGGGCGCCCTCGAGCCCCGCGCCGAAGATCTGTTTCGGGTCGAGCCCGAGCGACACGGCGGCGTCGTAATCTCCCGCGAGGTCGGTGCCGAACATGGCCGGATCATCGGTCGAGATAGAGCACACGGCGCCGGCGGCGACCAACTGTGGCAGTGGGTGCTCCTCGAGCGACGAGACCGCGCGCGTCCGCAGATTCGAGATCGGGCAGACGTCGAGGACGATCCGGCGGGAAGCGATCTCGCGCAGGAGCCCGGGATCTTCCGCGGCGCGGATTCCGTGGCGCAGTCGATCGGCTCCGAGCGCTTCGAGCGCTCCGCGCACCGACGGGGGCCCGGCCACCTCGCCTGCGTGGGGTACCGAGGCGAGTCCCAGGCCGCGCGCCAGGGTGAAGGCGGGCTCGTAGGGCTCGGGCGGATACTCGGCTTCCATTCCGCCGAGACCGACGCCAAGAACCCCGCGGTCGCGGTACTTGGCCGCGAAGCGGACGGTCGTTACCGCCTCGTCGAGCGTGAAGCCGCGGATGATGTCCGGAGTCAGCCGGATTTCGACGCCGTGGAGCTCGCGCGCCTCATCGGCTCCGTCGCAATACCCGGTGAAGATCTCGTCCCAGTCGACCCCGCGGCGTGCCCGTTCGGCGGGCGAGAAGATTCCCTCGATGTACACGGCGCCGTGAGCGGCCGCCTCGCGCGCGTAATCGACGACTACCTGGCGAAAGTCCTCGTCCCGCCGGAGCGCGTTCGTCGTGAGCACCCAGATCTCGATGAAGTGGTTGAAGTCGCGGAAGTCGTAAAGGGCCGTGAGCTCCGCCTCCGTGCTCACGGGCAGGGCATAGTCGTTCCGGTGAGCGATCTCGAGCAGGGTCGCGGGCCGGACCGTGCCTTCGAGATGGACGTGTAGCTCGATCTTCGGGTAGGTCACATCGATGTCCGATCGAGCCGCGGCGTCTGGGGCCACCAGCCTCCTCCCCACTGCGAGCATATCGCGGAACCCGTCCCACGTCTGTGCCTTCTTCGAACCGCTTCTCCGACGGAGCGCCGACCGTACACTCGCCGCATGCCGCCCTCCGCAGCGCCGGCCCTCGCGGTTCACAGTCTGGAGAAGCGCTACAGCGGCATCGAAGCCCTCAAGGGCGTCGACCTCGAGGTTCAGAAGGGAGAGCTCGTCGGCTTGCTCGGCCCGAACGGTGCCGGCAAGTCCACGCTCGTCAAGATCGCCTGCGGCCTCGTCCGGCCCACCGGCGGCACGGCCCAAATTCAGGGCGACCCGCCCAGTTCCCCCCGCGCACGCCGCAGCCTCGGCTACCTCGCCGAGCTGTTTCGCTTCCCGGGTTGGTACAGCGCAGCTGAGTTGCTGGCCCTCCACCAGCGTCTCGCCCACAGCGACGGCGGCCCAAAGGAACGCACCGAGCTCCTTCGGCTCGTCGGCCTCGAGGATGCCGCCGATCGCCCGATCGACGCGATGTCCAAGGGCATGCAGCAGCGGCTCGGAATCGCCCAGGCGCTGATCGGCGCCCCTGAGCTCCTGCTCCTCGACGAGCCCACGAGCGCGCTCGATCCCGCCGGCCGCCGCACCGTACGCCGGCTGCTCGAGGAGCTCCGCACGCGAGGAGTCGCCGTCCTCCTCAACTCGCACCTGCTCAGCGAGATCGAGCTCGTCTGCGACCGCGTCGCGATCATCTCCGGCGGCCGCCTTGTCGCCGAAGGCGCGCCCCACGAACTGACCCGCGCCAGAGGGGTCGAGATCGAGACCGACAGCGGCCGCCATCTCTATGGCGAGGCCACGAGGGAGGACGCGCCGCGGCTCGTCGCTGACCTGGTCCACAAGGGCGAGAGCGTCTACGAGGTGAAGCTCCTCCGCACCTCTCTCGAGGAGTCCTACCTCGAAGTGGTGGAGGACAGCGAGGAGTGAGCCCCGTCCTGGTCATCGCCCGCTACGCAATTCAGGAGGCCGTCCGTCGCCGCGTCTTCACCGTCGTCCTCGCGCTGACGGCGGCCTTCGTCGCCCTTTACGGTCTCGCCGTCTGGCAAGTCTTCCGCAGGATCGGTGACATCCATCCGCCTGGCGGGATCGAGCCGAAACCCTTCGCGGGCGCCACCATCTTCGGCCTCTCGATGTTCGCCACCATGTTCCTCGGCGTCGTGCTCGGCGTCTTCCTGACGCTGGGAGTGGTGCGGGGGGACGCGGAGCGCGGACTGCTCCAGCCGCTGCTCGTCCGTCCGCTGAGCCGGACGCAGCTCCTGCTCGGCCGCCTCCTCGCGGCCGCTGCCGTCTGCACCGTCTACGTCGCCGGCGTCTACACCGCGCTGATGCTGGTAACCGGGCTGATCGGCCACTGGTGGCCCGATCGGATCGTGCTCCCGGCGCTCGAGCTCGCAGTAGGCGTCTCGATCGTCGCTGCGATCTCGCTGCTCGGCTCCGTGTTCCTCTCTGCGACGGCCAACGGGATCGCCGTCTTCATGGTCTTCGGTTCGGGGCTCATCGCCGGTCTGCTCGGCTCGATCGGCCAGGTCCTCGACTCCGGGACGCTCAAGACGGCGTCCCGCGTCGTCTCCTGGGCGCTCCCCTTCGAGGCGCTCTACCAGGACGGGCTCCATGCGATCACCGAAAACACCGCCTTCGCCGGCTTCATCCTCCGGCTCGGGCCCTTCGGCGCCGCGCACGCCGCCGGCCCGTGGCTCGGCCCCTGGGTCGCCGTTTACGCGATCGGCGTTTGTGCGCTCGCGCTAACCGGTTTCGCCCGCCGAGACCTCTAGCGGGTCGGCCTCCGGCCGCCAGCGCCGTTCGAACACTGCGGCGAACGCGACCGTCAAGAAGTACAGGACGAGAAGCGGGCCGAGCTCGATCAGCGTCGTAACCGGATCGACCCCCGGCAACGCGACCGCGAGCGCGGTGACCGCGACGATCCCGATGCGCCAGGACGTCCGCAGCTTCTTCGCGGTCACGATTCTGAGCCGGACGAGCCCGAGGATGAAGATCGGCAGCTCGAAGACCACGGCCATCGCGAGCAGCACGAGCGCCGCGAACGAGTAGTAGTCCTTCGCGCGAATCTGGATGTTGTAGAGCTGGTTGTCGTAGTTGGTCAGGAAGTGGACCGCCGCCGGCAGGGCAATCCAGTAGCCGAAGGCGACGCCGCCGGCGAGCAGCAGAGTCGCCATCAGCACGAAGGCGGCGACCGTCCGCTGCGTGTGTTCCCGGATCGCGGGTGCGAAAAAGCTCCAGACCTGCCAGAGGATGATCGGCAACGCGAGCAGGACGCCCGCGTAGAGGCTGACCATGATCGAGGTCAGGAACGGCTCGGCAACGCCCAGCGTGATCGGGTTGCGGCGGTCAGGCGGAAGCGCGACGTTGAGCCAGTGGATCAGCTTGTTGTGGAAAGCGAAGGTGACGCCGAATGCGACCGCCAGGGCGATCAGCGAGAGGGCCAGCCGCGAGCGCAACTCTCCCAGATGCTCGACGAGCGTCGCCTCCTCGCCGTAGCGAAGGCGCCGCGGCAACCAACTCATGCCTTGGGCGGCGGGGGCGGCGGAAGCTCTTCGGGCTCGGGCTCGTGGTCTTCGCTGACTTCCCGCACCGAGTTCTTGAACTCACGCATGCCCTTCCCGAGCGAGCGGCCGAACTCGGGCAAACGCTTCGGGCCGAAAACGAGGAGGATCACGACGAGGAGGATCAATATCTCCCACGGGCCAATCCAGCCCGGCATCGCCTAGACCGGTTCCTTCTCGCGCTCGACGTCCGGCGAGGGCGGCAGGGCCGGCACCTCGTCTTCCTGTTCGGCGTCCTTGTGCCGGCCGGTGATCCCGTCCTTGAAGGAACGGGCGCCCTGGCCGAGCGAGCGGCCCAGCTGGGGCAAACGCTTCGGGCCGAAGATCAGGAGGACTACGGCGAGCACGATCAGGAGCTCCCATGGTCCGAGCCAACCGTTCATGACCGTAGGGTAGCGCGGCGGAGCTGGCGCGTGGGGCTCGACCGCTACCATCGGTTACAAGGACCGCACAAAGTGGCACTCCTGGAGATCAAAAACCTGCACGTCGCGCTCGAGGACGGAACCGAGATCGTCACGGGCGTCGACCTGGCCGTGAACCCGAACCAGGTGCACGCGATCATGGGCCCGAACGGCTCGGGCAAGTCCACGCTCGCCTACGCGCTCATGGGCCACCCGGGTTATGAGATCACCGAGGGCGAGATCCTCTTCGACGGCGAGAACCTCGTCGAGATGGGCCCGGACGAGCGCGCGCAGCGCGGCCTCTTCCTTGCCTTCCAGTACCCGCACGCGATCCCGGGCGTCACGGTGACGAGCTTCCTCCGCTCCGCGATGAACGCCGTGCGCAAAGCGCGCGCCGGCGGCGAGGACGACCCCGTCCCGGTCCCGGAGTTCCGCAAGGACGTGCTCGCCGCGATGGACCAGCTCAAGGTCCCGCGCGAGCTCGCGCAGCGCTACATCAACGACGGATTCTCGGGCGGGGAGAAGAAGAGGGTCGAGATCCTGCAGATGGCGATGCTGAAGCCGCGGATGGCGATCCTCGACGAGACCGACTCGGGGCTCGACATCGACGCGCTCAAGGTCGTCGCCGAAGGAGTCCAGGGTTTGGTCGGACCCGAGATGGGCGCGGTCGTGATCACGCACTACCAGCGCATCCTCAACTACATCACGCCCGATTACGTGCACGTGTTCGTGGGTGGGGGTATCGTGGAGGAAGGTGGCCCCGAGCTGGCGCACAAGCTCGAGGCGGAAGGGTACGAGGCGTTCATGCCGGCACCCGTGGGAGGCGAGTAGTAGTGGCCGTTACCGAGAGCGAGATCGTCAAGGGCATAGGCTCCGATTACGAGGTCAAGTACGGCTTCCACGTCCCCGAGGACTACTTTTTCAAGTCCGGCCGCGGACTCTCGCACGAGCTGGTCGACGCCATCTCCAGCCACAAGGATGAGCCGGACTGGATGCGCAAGTTCCGCCATAAGGCGCTCGAGTACTTCAACGCGCGTCCCCTGCCGCGCTGGGGCGGCAACGTCGCCGACATCGACTTCGAGAACATCTTCTACTACATCAAGCCGACCGAGGGCCAGGCCGACGCCTGGGAGGATCTCCCCGCCGACATCAAGGACACCTGGGACAAGCTGGGCATCCCCGAGGCCGAGAAGAAGTACCTCGCCGGGGTCGGCGCCCAGTACGAGTCCGAGGTCGTCTACCACAAGCTTCAGGAGGAGCTCACCAAGCAGGGAGTGCTCTTCCTGGACATGGACTCCGGCCTGCGCGAGCACGAGGACATCGTCCGGAAGTACTTCGGCAAGATCATCCCGCCGAACGACAACAAGTTCGCGGCCTTGAACTCGGCCGTCTGGTCCGGCGGCTCGTTCATCTACGTCCCGCCCGGCGTCAAGATCGAGATGCCGCTCCAGGCCTACTTCCGCATCAACGCGGAGAACATGGGCCAGTTCGAGCGCACGCTGATCATCGTGGACGAGGGCGCGTACGTGCACTACGTCGAGGGCTGCACCGCGCCGATCTACTCGTCGGACTCGCTCCACTCGGCGGTCGTCGAGATCATCGTCGAGAAGGGCGCGCGCTGCCGCTACACCACGATCCAGAACTGGTCGAACAACGTCTACAACCTCGTCACCAAGCGCGCGGTCGCGCACGAGGAGGCGACCATGGAATGGGTCGACGGCAACCTCGGCTCCAAGCTGACCATGAAGTACCCGGCGATCTGGCTGATGGGGAAGGGCGCGCACGGTGAGGTGCTCTCGATCGCGTTTGCCGGCAAGGGCCAGCACCAGGACGCGGGTGGGAAGGCCGTCCACGTCGCTCCGAAGACGTCGTCGGTCATCACCTCGAAGTCGATCTCCAAGAACGGTGGCCGCGCGGGCTACCGCGGCCTGCTCGAGATCGCCAACGGCGCGCACGGCTCCAGGTCCAAGGTCGTCTGCGACGCGCTGATCCTCGACGAGGAGTCGCGCTCCGACACCTATCCGTACATCCGCATCGACGAGAACGACGTCTCCGCCGAGCACGAGGCCACGGTCTCGAAGATCGGGGAGGAGCAGCTCTTCTACCTCATGTCGCGCGGCCTCTCAGAGGCCGAGGCGTCGGCGATGGTCGTCTCAGGCTTCGTCGAGCCGATCACGAAGGAGCTGCCGCTCGAGTACGCGGTCGAGATGAACCGCCTGATCCAGTTGCAGATGGAGGGGTCGGTCGGTTGATCGTCGAGCGCACGGATTTCGTTTCCGTGCCGGTCAGGGATCTCGAGAAGTCGACGGCGTGGTACCGCGACACGCTCGCGCTTCCACAGGTCTCGGAGGGCGGCTGGCCCGAGTTTCAGCTGGGCGAGAACGTCAGCCTCTACCTCATCGACCCGACGAACATCGGCCAGGAGTTCACCGGGCCGCACTCGTCGTACATCGCGCTTCGCGTCCCCAACGTGGAGGAGGCGCGCAAGCAGTTGGAGGGCCGCGGCATCGAGTTCGACGGCGACATCTTCGACACAGGCGTCTGCCACATGGCCTTTTTCCGCGATCCCGACGGCAACTCCCTGATGCTGCACCGCCGCTACGCGCCACGCGACTGATGCAGGTCGAACGCGTCGACTTCGTCTCCGTCCTGACGCAGGACATCCCGCGGGCGAAGGAGTTCTACGGTGAGACGCTGGGCTTGCCGATCGAAACGGAGGGCGCCGACGACCTCGAGTTCACCCTCGGGCAAGTGACGCTCGACGTCTTCAATCCTGCGAGCATCGGCCAGGAATTCGCCCCGAGCCCCGCGGGGATCGCGATCCGGGTGCCCGACGTCGCCGCGACGCGCGCCGCCCTCGAGGCGAAGGGAGTGCAGTTCGACGGCGAGATCGTCGATACCGGCGTCTGTCACTTCGCATTCTTCACAGACCCCGACGGCAATGCGCTGATGCTGCACCGCCGCTACGCACCTCGTGACTAGGGCCGAGGCACTCGAGCGCTACCGCTCGCTTCCGCTCCCGACGACGTCGGAGGAAGCGTGGCGCTTCACCGATCTCGCCGGCTTCGACCCCGACGCCTTTGTCCAAAACGGACACGTCCCGGGGTCAGACCCCGGGCATGTCGAGGTATCAGCCGGACTTATAGATGTGCCCTCCGCGGCGGTTGCGGTGGTGACCGAGGCCGGCATCGAGATCGAGAGCGCCCCGGAGGGGATCACGTTCGAGCCGCTGACGGAGCATCCACGCCTGGGCGAGCTGGTGGACGATTCCGAGAAGTTCGCCGCCCACAACGCGGCCGAGTGGAAGCACGGGCTGCTCGTCCACATCCCGAAGGGCGTCGTGCTCGAGGAGCCGTTGTACGTGCGGATCGTCAGCTCCGCCGACGGCGGCGCGCTTTTCTGGCGCCTGCTGGTCATCGCCGAGCCGCAGAGCCGTTTCAGCGTGATCGAGGAGTACGAGTCCGCGCAGCCCGGCCTCGCGGCCTACACGAACGCCGTGGTCGAGCTCTTCGTCGAGCAGGCGGCGAAGGTCGAGTACGTGTCGGTCCAGAATCTCTCCCTCCAGACGTGGCATTTCGCGTCACATCGCGCGCGCGTCGGCCGCGACTCAGAGCTCGACTGGGTCACCGCGGGGTTCGGGACGAAGCGCGGAAAGGTGCGCATCGAGAACGACCTCGCGGGCGTGGGGGCGACATCGCGCGTGACCGGTGCGTACTTCGCCGACGGCGAGCAGCACCTCGACTACGACACCTTCCAGGAGCACATCGCGCCCAACACGACGTCCGACTTCGCCTTCAAGGGCGCGCTGCGCGACGACGCCTCGGTCGTCTGGCGCGGGATGATCAAGGTCGAGAAGGACGCGCAGCGCACGAACGCGTACCAGGAAAACCGGAACCTGCTGCTGTCGGAGCGCGCGCACGCCGACTCCATCCCCGGCCTCGAGATCGAGGCCAACGACGTCCGCTGCACCCACGGTGCGACGGTGGGGCAGGTCGACCGCGACCAGCTCTTCTACCTGATGGCGCGCGGCCTTTCGCGAGGCGAGGCCGAGCGGCTGATCGTGCGCGGCTTCTTCACCGACCTGCTCGACCGCATCGAGCTCGAGCCCGTACGCGAGGCGCTCGGGGAAGCGCTCGAAGCGCGTATACCCGCGCGTCTGATGTCGACCTGCTGCTCGCCCGGCAGTTACCGCAAGATCTTTGGGGCGAAGCAGGCTCGACGGGACGCACGGCGTTATCGAAAGAAGGGCCTCGACTCCACGGCTCAGCTGCTGGTCGAGCACGTCGGCGACCCCGTTCGCGCCACCGCGATCGAGGTCGGCGGCGGGGTGGGGGCGATCGGCCTCGAGCTCCTGAAGCGCGGAGCCTCCCGGGCGACGAACGTCGACCTCTCTCCGGAATACGACAGCGAGGCATGGGAGCTCGCGCGTGAGGCGCAGGTCAAGGAGCGAGTGGAGCGGCGGGTCGGCGACTTCGTCAGGGACGCAGTCCCTGCGGTGGACATCGTCGCGATGCACAGGGTCGTCTGCTGTTATCCCGACTACGAGGAGTTGCTCGGGGCCGCGTCGGACCACGCCCGTCGCGCCCTCGCCTTCAGCTTCCCCCGCGAAACGTGGTGGTGGCGGGTAGGCATGCGCGCGATGAATGCGATCATGCGGTTGAGGCGCTCCGGGTTCCGCGGCTATGTGCACCCAGCCGCGCGCCTGCTGACAGTCCCCGCCGATCATGGGCTCTCGCTCGCGTTCGAGCACGAGGGCCGTATCTGGCGCATGGCTGCATTCCATCGCAGAGATACATAAGCGGCTCGAGGCGAGGCGCTCGGGGAAGCGCTCGAAGGCCGCGTCCCACGCGGCTAACCTGTTCGGGATGAAGCGGATCGCCTGGGCGGCTGCGCTGCTGCCCGTCCTCGCCGCCCTGGCCGGCTGCGGCGGCGGCTCTAAGAGCGAATCGGCAGGGTTGGACACGAGCTTCAACCCGCCGGCGTCCTACTCCCTCCAGCAGCTCGACCAGAAGCGGTATCCGTGCGGCAAGGAGAGCGAGCAATGCGCGATCTCCTACCTGGACAAGCTGACCACGGAGTACGGCCCGCAGGCTTCACTCGGCGTCCTCAGCACGCTCGAGACCGCGGACAAGATCGACCCCACCTTCGACACGCACCAGCTCGCGCACCTGGTCGGCGAGGCCACGGCGAAGCGCTTCGGGGCGAACAAGCAAGCGTTCGGGCTCTGCCCGCAGACGTTCAACTACGGCTGCGTCCACGGGTTCTTCATCTACGTGCTCGGCCGCAGCGCGTCACCCACCAAGGCGGCGAGGATGATCTGCGACTCGGGTGGCCAGGGCCCGCTCGTCCCGACATTCAACTGCTGGCACGGCGTCGGCCACGGCGTGATGATGGCGCGCGGCAACGACCTCCAGGCTTCGCTCGACGTCTGCGACTCGCTGGGGACCGGGAACGCGGCGGACGGCTGCTGGCAGGGCGTCTTCATGGAGAACATCAACGCTGTCTTCCGCGACCAGGCGCGGCCCGGCGTCTTCTCCCCGGCCCATCCCCTGCGACCGTGCACGCGCATGCTGGACGCCTACAAGCAGGAGTGCTTCATCAACCAGGCAGGCTGGCTCGCGCACCTGGCCAACGACAACATCGGCAAGGCCGCGCGCTTCTGCCTGGACGCGGGGAAGTTCGTCTCAGCCTGCGCTCAGAGCATCGGACTGATGGTGACGAACCCGAGCTGGCAGCTCCCCTTCTACGGGCAGCCGAAGGGCGCCTCGTTCGCGCAGATCGCGTGGCATCTCTGTTCACGCTTCCCCACGCAGCTCCAGCGCGACTGTGTCCTGGGGGGAGTGGACAACCTGGCGAACTTCGACCAGCTGGACGTGAAGCGCTCGGACGCGTTCTGCGCGCTGACCGGCCGCGTGCAGAAGACCTGCTACCGGGAGATCGGCGTCAACCTGATCCGGCGGACGACGGACGTCGCCGTGGCAAGGGCGCGCTGCAAGGAGCTCAGCAGCCACAGCCGGGACTGCAGCGCCGGCATCACGCAGGGCCAGCTTCCCGCAGCGCCGATCGAGGTGCCGAACGCGAAACCGGAGCAGCCACCTGCCGAAGCGACAGCCAAGGCAAGCGCAACCGTGCGCATGACCGACCAGGGCTACTCGCCGCAGGTCCTGAAGATCAATCAGGGGCAGACGGTGGAGTTCGTCAACGACAGCAACGTCGACTACTGGCCAGCGTCGGACCCGCACCCGATCCACACCGACTATCCCGGCTTCGACGCGCAGAAGAGCATCCATCCGGGGCAGTCCTGGAAGTTCACCTTCGACCGCCTCGGCCGCTACGGGTACCACAACCACCTGAATCCCGAGACGCACGCCGAGATCGTCATCTCAAAGGCGCCCTAGGAAGGCCAGCAGCTTCGGCCACAGATCCTGCCGCGCCCGCTCAGTCGCGGCGTCGTAGTACGGGAAGCGCGGTGCGACCGGAAGGCCCGGCGTGAGCCCGCCCACGAAGTGGCCGGCCTTCGGATACACGTGCAGCTCGTCCGGGTAGGCGTGCCCGAACCGGTGCAGCCGGGTGACGGTCGCGCGCGCGTACCCGCATGAAAGCCAGATCTCGTCGGCGCCGCCGCAGACGAGGAAGATTGGACCGCGGATCTGCTCGTCGGGAATTACGTGTTCCCCGTCTGGCTCCGGGACCGCCGGACCGCCGTTCGGGATCGGCTGGCCGCCTAGCGTCCACGCGGGCTTGGAGCAGTCGGGGTAGCCGCACACGACGGTGTTGCTCGACGAGGCCGCGACGACCGCGTGGACGAGAGCCGGGTAGTCCGCGCCGAGGAGCTGCGCAGCCTCGCCTCCGCGCGAGATCCCGATCGTCGTGATCTTGCCGGGGTCGACCTCGGGCCGGGCCGCCAGCCATTCGAGCGCGTGCTCGAAGTACTCGAGCCGGACGTACGACAGCGTCTGCGGCAGGCCAGGTTCCTTGAAGTAGGCAATCGCGAGCGAGGGGAATCCGTGCGCCGCGAGTAGCTCGGCACGTAGTCCGACGGTGATCCCGCCCTCCGAACCGCCGAAGATGAGGACTGCCGGCGCGCGTGCCGTCGCGCTCGCGGCCGCGTAGTACTCGCCGTAGACACCCTCTTTGTCGAGCGTGAGCGTCTGCTCGCGCACGCCTTGCGGCAGGCCGCGCAGAAAGGAGCCGCGCGCGACGGTCTTTCCGCGGACCTTCAGGCTCACCTTGATCGTCCTGTACCTAGAGCCCCAACGGAAGAGCACGGGTGCGGAAATGGGTGCCTTTCGCGTTAGCGTCGCGATCAGCCCCCAGGATCGGGCACGGCTGGGGTTGATGGCGCCACGCGCGTCGGCGCGGAAGCGCCCGGAAGAGTGCCAGGCCCTGCCGGTTGCGTCCTTCGCGCTTAGACGGATGGTCGCGAGCGTCCGGGGCCTCAGTCCGGAAGCGTGAATCGCGACGGGCTGGTCGATCCACGAGTCGTGTGGTGTCACCGTCACCGCCGGGTGAGCGAGCAACGAGAGCATGACGAGGACGCCGAGCACGGTGTTACTTCGAAGGTTTCGTTGCCGAGGCGGAGCCGCTCAGGCACTCGGAGAGCTCCCCGGCCGGTGAGAACTTCACGCAGGCCGCGTGCTGCTCGGCAGCAGTCGAGTAGTAGGTGCCGACGATCGAGCCGATCCCGTACGTGCAGTACGAGCGAAACTCCGATTTGACCTTCTCGCAGAGCTGCTTCGAGCGGATGTCGCTCGGTTTGTTGTTGAGGATGTCCCGGACGGCGCCGAAGATGCACTCGCGCTCGCCGCTGCCCGCGTTCGAGCAATTCTGGATGATGCCGTCAGGGTCCTCGCGCGCCGATCCCGACGCGTCTCGGCCGTACGACTGGAAGCAGTACTGCACGAAGTTCGCGTCGCTCTTCCGGCACCAGTCCGCGGCCTTCTTCCAGTCGTAGCCGACGTGCGGGAGGATGTACGACGTGACGAGGAGGTAGCAGTAGAGCTTGTCCACGTCCTTGACGACGTCGCACGGGTAGAGCAGATCGTCGCTCTTGAGGTACTTCGAGCGGATCCCGTAGGAGGACTGCTGGTTCTCCATGAAGACGCCGCCGGTGCACGAGACCGAGTCGTACGAAGTGGCGAGCTGGTGGCAGAGGTCGAGCGCCTTCGGAAGGTCGTAGCGTGTGTACAGCATCAGTCCGTGGCCGAGGCCGTGCACGCACTGGTAGTAGTCGTACGCGTTCGCGCGGATCGACGGCTCGGAGCAGACGTTGCGCGCGATGCTCGCGACCTTGCCGGGCGGGACGCCGGCGAGCTTCCACTGCAGGAGGCCGTGGTAATAGCCCGACCCGCACGTCGGGTCGCCCTCGCCGAAAGCCTTGCCGACGTTGCCGTGGTATCGCAGGAGGGCGCCCGCGCCGATCGAGTGTGCGATCGGATGGCAGGTCGTTTCGATGGCCGAGTCGGTGGCCATCTTCTGACGGAGGAGCGCGAGCGCCTTCGTCGGCCCCTCGTGGTAGGAGAAGTTGCCGAAGGCCTGGAGATAGCACGTCGAGTCGCCGGTCTTGCAGCTGGCCAGCAGGAGCTTGTTCGGCTTGAAGGTGACGATCACCGGCATCGTGTTGCTCGTCGCCGAGCCGGAGACGAAGGCGGCGACCGCGTCGATCTCGGAGCCCGAGAGCTTGCCGGCGAAGGACGGCATCCCGCCCCCACCAGACCTGACCTGCTGGACGACCTGGTCGCGCGTCGGCTTCAGCTGGTCGAGGTTCGGCCCGATCGTCCCTGTCGAGCCCGCCGCCTGGAGCGCGTGGCAGCTCCCGCAGCCGGCGCTGGCGAAGACCCGCTTGCCGGAGGCGGTCGAGTCGGAGCTGCTCGTCGTGCTCTTCGAGCCGCCGCTGCCGCAGCCCGCGACGAAGAGCGCCACCGCCGCGAGCAGCAGGATCGAGCGGGCTGCGCGCATCGAGGTATTGAAGCTGACAGGGCAGCGCTTACTGGTTCCTAACGGTTCGCGGCTCGAAAGCTCGGTGACGTTGTTCCGGGCTCCGATCTCGCGTGGTCCCCCGACTCCGCACAACTCGCCTTCGGCCGCGAGGTCGCGGATGTCAGGACGGGATCGTTGCGTGTCCTGCGCTCCGGAAACCCGTGCGTCTGGTCCCCGGATGGGACGAAGCTGCGTTAGCTGCGGCTCTCGAGCGGTGTGTGCGACGAACGGCGGCGACACTGTCGTCGCCGACCCGGTCGACCGGGTCGCAAAGAACTGCGAGACCGTGCAGCGCAACCCCCGTTAGTACGATAGGTACGTGGCGGTTACGCCCACGAAGCCGGCCATCGACGCTCACAAGCTGCGGGCTGACTTCCCGATCTTCGAGCAGCACTTCCACGGCAAGCCGCTCGCGTACCTCGATTCCGCCGTCGCCGCACAGAAGCCGCGCCAGGTGCTGCAGGCGATGGACGAGTTCTACGAGACCTCGTACACGAACGTCCACCGTGGCGTCTACGCGCTCTCCGAGCGCGCAACCGCGGCCTATGAGAGCGCTCGGGAGAAGGCGCGTGCGTTCGTCAATGCGCCCTCCACGCGGGAGATCATCTTTCTGCGCAACGCCACCGAAGCGCTGAACCTCGTCGCGTACTCCTGGGGTCTGAACAACCTCGGCCCCGGAGACCTCGTCATCGTCACCGAGCTCGAGCACCACTCCAACTACGTGCCCTGGCAGTACATGGCGAACAGGATGGGCGCCGAGTTCCGGATGCTTCCACTGGACGACAACGGGGAGGTGCGGCTGGACGCGCTCGACGAGGTGTCCGCGGGCGGGACCGTGAAGATCGTCGCGTCGAACCTCGTCTCCAACTCGTTGGGGACGATCAGCGATGTCGCCACCCTTGCCGCCTGGGCGCACGACCAGGGCGCGATCTACGTCTGCGACGCGGCCCAGGCCGCACCGCACCGGCGTGTGGACGTCCAGGAGCTCGGCGCCGACTTCGTCGCCGTCTCCGGCCACAAGATGTGCGGACCGAGCGGGATCGGCTTCCTGTGGGGCAAGGCCGAGCTGCTGGAGCGGATGGAGCCCTTCCTCATGGGCGGGCACATGATCCGGAAGGTCCAGTACGAGCAGACGACCTGGGGCGAGCTGCCCCACAAATTCGAGGCGGGATCGGCGCCGTCCGCCGAGGCGGTCGGGCTCGGCGCTGCGATCGACTACCTCGAGGCCATCGGACTGGACGCGATCGCCGCCTACGAGCACGAGCTCGCCGCGTATGCGCTCGAGCGGCTGGCCGAGGTGCCGGGGATCGTCCTGTACGGCCCGCCGGCCGACCACCGCGCCGGGATAGTCAGCTTCAACGTCGGCGAGTTCCACCCGCACGACGTGGCGCAGATCCTGGACATGGACGCGATCGCGATCCGCGCCGGCCACCACTGCTGCCAGCCGCTCATGCGCAAGCTTGGCGTAGCCGCGACGAACCGCGCGAGCTTCTACCTGTACACGATCCCCGAGGAGATCGACAGGCTCGTGGACGGGCTGTACAAGGTGCACAAGATCCTCGGGTAATCGCGGAAAGTGCTGCGCACTTTCCGCGAGGAGTGTCTTAGCTACGCTCGATGCGAGGAAAGAGGGCTGAATGTCGTTTGACCAGATGTATCGGGAAGTGATCCTCGATCACTACAAGAACCCCCGCGGCCACGGGGTGCTCGAGGACGCGGACACGAGGGCGGAAGGCGTGAACCCGCTGTGCGGCGACGAGGTCGCGATCTCGGTCGCTTTCGACGAGGACGGCGAGACGATCCGCGACGTGATGTTCGAGGGCCGCGGCTGCGCGATCAGCCAGGCCTCGACCTCGATGCTGATGGAGATGGTCAAGGGCAAGACCGCGACCGAGGTCGCCGAGCTCCCGAAGGACGAGCTGCTCGAGGAGATCGGCATCCCGCTGACGCCGGTCCGGCTCAAGTGCGCGCTGCTGGGTCTGGGCGTGCTCAAGGTCGCGCTGCACCGCGCCAAGGGGACGCCGCTCCCCGAGGAGTGGGCCGGCCTGGACGAGCTCGAGCTCAAGTAGCGTGGCGTCCCTCGACGTCTGCCCCGTCGACGAGCTGCCGGCGGGGTCGGTGAAGATCGTCCGCGCGGGACAGTTGGCGCTCGGCGTCTACAACGTCGACGGCGAGTACTACGCGATCGAGGACCGCTGCTCGCACGACGACGGCCCGCTCTGCGAGGGGGACTGGGATCCCGAGGAGCGCGTCGTGACGTGCCCGCGCCACGGCTCCAACTTCGACCTGCGCACGGGCGAGCCGCTCTCGCTTCCGGCGTTCGAGCCGGTCGAGACCTTCCCCGTCCGCGTCGAGGACGGGATCATCAGGGTCGACGTGTGAAGCGCTGCTGGGAATCCAGCGATCCCGCGTACAACGCTTACCACGACGAGGAATGGGGCCGGCCGGTCACCGATGAGGCCGGCGTCTACGAGCGCCTCTGCCTCGAGGGTTTCCAGTCAGGGCTTTCCTGGCTGACGATCCTGCGCAAACGGAAGAACTTCCGAAGCGCCTTCGCCGGCTTCGAGCCGGATGCAGTCGCCCGTTTCGGCGACCGCGACATCGAGCGGCTGCTGGGCGACGCCGGCATCGTCCGCCACCGGGGCAAGATCGAGGCCACGATCGCAAACGCGCGCGCGACGATCGCGCTGCGCGAGGCGACGCCGCTCCACGAGCTCGTCTGGGAGTACCGCCGCGACGGGGCGGTGGCGAAGGAGTGGTTCGCGCAGACGCCGGAATCTGTCGAGCTTTCGAAGCGGCTACGCAAGGCCGCCTTCCGTTTCGTCGGCGCGACGACGGTGTACGCGGCGATGCAGGCGATCGGCGTCGTCAACGACCACCGCGCCGATTGCTTCGTGCGCGACGAGGTCGAACGGGAAAGGATGGAGCTGTGATCCTCGATGACCGCATCACGGCGGTACTCGCCCGGCTCGAGGCCGAAGATGCGGCCGAGCGAGAAGCCGACCTGCCCTCGGAACAGCGCTCCCGCCAGGTGGCACGCTCGACAGGCCAGTTCCTCTTGTCGTTCGTCGCACCGCAGACCGACTGCGAGGTGCTGGAGATCGGCGGCTCCCGCGGCTACTCGACGATCTGGCTCGCGGCGGGCGTCCGCCATCTCGCCGGCCGGGTGCTCTCGCTCGAGCATGACCCGGCCAAGTGCGAGGCCTGGCGGACGAACCTCGCCGAGGCCGGGCTGGACGACACCGCGGATCTCATCGAAGGCGACGCGTTCCAGACGCTGCCGGAGATCGACGACGTGTTCGACGTCGTCTTCCTCGACGCCGAGAAAGAGCAGTACGAGCCGCTGTTCGAGCTCGCGCGCGCGAAGCTCGAACCCGGGGCAGTCGTGATCGCGGACAACGTCCTCTCGCACTTGGACGCGCTCGGTGCGTACTCGCGCGCGCGGCAGGCGGACCCCACGCTCGAGTCGGTGACGGTCCCGCTCGACCGCGGCCTCGAGATATCCGTTGTGCTGCGCTGAGCACCGCCGACTTCCGGAACCGCTACATTTGCGTTACCGCGGAAAGGAGGTGGTCCGGCTTGACAGATTCCAGTACGGGCAGTGGAGGTACCAGCGGGTAAGGACGTGTCCCCGGGACCTACGGGGAATCGTCTAGCCAGCGTAGGGGACTCGCTTGCAGCGCTGCCGGTGGCCTAGGACATCGGCCGGAAGCGTCCTTGCCAAATACGCGCTGGTAACCGGAATCGGGGCCGCCTTCGGGCGGCCCTGTTCTTTTAAAGCAGGAAATCGATGACGAGGTCCGTGGCGAACTCGTCCTCGTCCGGCGGGTACTCGAGGCCGAGGAGCTCCGCGGTCTTGCGCGCCTGGCGGCGGAAGAAGTCCATGCTGGCGAAGAGCGCGCGCCGGACGTCCGCCTCGTCGTAGGCCGCAAAGGTGCCTCTGAACTCCTCGAGCGCGGCCGGATCGGCCCACCGCTCGATGAAGCGGCCGGCGTGCCACGTGTCCACGTCCGGATTCTCGGCGCGCGTTCGCCACTCGAGGATCCGGATGAGCACGTTCTCCATGTACGAGTCGACGCAGCGCTTGGCGGTGAAGACCTCGCCGCGCCGCAGCTTCCTCGCTGCCCATACCGCGTGGTAGAAGAAGTCGGCGGTCAACTCGCGGAGCGCCGCCTCGTTCGGCGGCGACGGCGGGGCAGGCTCGGTGTCACAGGGGTCGCGCGGGAAGCGGGGTCTCGGACCCGCGCTCGACGAGATATGCGGTGGCGTCCTCACGCATGGTGACGACCTCGGCCAGCTCCGTCCCCTCGTACCGGACGGCCACTCCGTCGTCCGCCGCGATCCCGGGCGGGAAGCCTTCGTCCACCAATCGCCGGTAGGCCGGACGCCTCAGCTCCTCGCCGTCGTAGTGCGGGCAGGCGCTCCCGGAGAGGAAGCCGAGGCCGTCGCGCATCCCCTCCAGCTGCGGGCCGAACGAGTCGGTCACGGCCGCCTCGAACCAGCAGATCATGCCGGCGCTCCAGCCGGTCAGCACGACGCCTTCCTCCCACGCCTCGCGGACGATCGTGTCGAATCCGTGCAGCCTCCAGATCGCGAGCATGTTCGCCGTGTTGCCGCCGGGGACGATGAGCACGTCCTGGTCGAGGACGAACCGCCGCAGGTCTTCGGGCGGCCAGGGGAAGAACTTCAGGTGTGAGAGCTCGCCGCGCCCGCGGAACTGCTCGTAGAACCAGACGATCCACTCGGCTCCTTCCGCGCTCGCGGTCGGCACGTCGCAGATCCGCGGCGGTTGCCTGCGGGCGAGGCCCAGGACGTAGTCCCACAACGGCGGCTCCGGCCGGCCGCCCATGGCCACGATCTTCACGCGGCTCGCCGCAGCTGCTCGTCGAGCGGGACGAGCGCGACGTCGAACGTCGCTCGAGCGTCGTCGTTCGTGGCCACGTTGTCGCCGGCCTCGAGCATCTTCACCTGGTCAGGAGTGATCGGGCTCGGCCCCGGAATCGCGTCGATCACCTTTGCCTGGATGCGCATGAGGCCGAACGGCACGTGCAGCTTGACGCGCCGCTTGCCGAGCAGCGTCGCGATGCGCGAGTAGAGCTCGTCCCACGTGACGACGTCGGGGCCTCCGATCTCGAACGTGCGGCCCGCGGCGCCCACGAGGTCGACCGACGTCGCGAAGTACGCGGCCACGTCGTCCACCCAGATCGGCTGGATCCGCTGCGTCCCCGGCCCGACGACGGGCGTCACCGGCGAGTACCGGACGAGGCGCAGGAAGGTCGGAAGCACGCCCCCGTCCCGCCCGAAGACGAAGCTGGGACGGAAGATCGTGTGCTCGAACGGCGCCGCCTGAACCGCCTGCTCCATCGCCCATTTCGCCCGGTAGTAGGGCGTGAGCTCGCGCGTGGCCTCACTTGTTCCCAGCGCGCTCATCAGAACGAAGCGACGCACGCCGGCTCGCTCCGCGGCGCCCACGAGCCACTCGGTGCCGCGCGTCATCACCTGCTCGAACTCCTCCGGCTTGCCGGTGATGATCGCGACCAGGTGGACGACCGCATCCACTCCCTCGACAGCGCGCGCGAGGCTGTCGGCATCCGTCATCTCTCCCTGGACGAGCTCGCAGCCCCAAGCCCGCAGCTGCCCGGCGCGCTCGGGGTGCCGTACGAGGCAGCGCACCGGTCGGTTCTCGGAGCGCAGCGCGTGCACGATCCGCGACCCGACGAAGCCTGTCCCCCCGGTGACCAGGATCACGAAGCCGATTCTACGAGCCGCGGATCGACTTGACCTAGTTTTGGCAGGCATACTTCCCGGTCCCTATGAGGGACGAGCTCTCTTTCGAGGCTCGCCGGGCTTTGAGGGCGCGACGAGAGCGCCGCCGCAAGATCGTTCGACGGCGACGGTTGGTCGCTCTCGGGATTCTGATCTTGGTGGCCGCGGCGCTCTCCTCCATGGTCGCGACGCTGGCGGGTGGAACCGCCGAACCTCGCGGCATGCCAACAGCCGTGAGCCACCACAAGGCCAAGCCGCTCTTCCGGCCGAGACCGAGGGAGATTCGCGGCGTCCACGTGACCATGGGGCTCGCGGGGCTACCGGGCAAGATCGACAGCTACCTGCGCATGCGCAGCCAGGGCCTGAACACGCTCGAGGTCGACGTCAAGGACGAGAGCGGCCAGGTCGCGTTCTCCAACCCGTCCATGCCGCTCGCGCGCCGCATCGGTGCCGCCCAGTCGTACTACAACCCGTACGCGCTGGCGCGCAAGGTGCACGCGAAGCACGTTTATCTCATCGGGCGGATCGTCGTGTTCCAGGATCCCATCCTCTCGGAGCGGCACCCTGGCTACGCGATCAAGAATCCGGACGGATCGATCTGGCACAACGCGATCGGGCTCGGCTGGACGAACATGTACGACACCCGGGTCTGGAAGTACGTGGCCGATCTCGGGTTCGCGGCCGGCAAGGCAGGCTTCGACGAGATCCAGTACGACTACGTCCGCTTCCCCACCGACGGCGACGTCTCTCTCATCCAGTACCCGCGCCACGCGAACGAGAAGAAGGGCGTCACGATCGGCCGCTTCGCGAAGTACGCCGCGACCCGCCTGCACAAGGCCGCGGTCCGGGTCGGCGCCGATCTCTTCGGCCTCGCCGCGCACGGCAACCTGGGGATCGGTCAGGTCCCCGCGCAAGATCGGCCGGTACGTGGACACGATCTCGCCGATGGCGTACCCGTCGCACTACACGCCCGGCGAGTACAACATCGCGGATCCGGACGCAGCACCCGGCCCGACCGTGTTCAACACGCTCAAGGACTTCCACCGCTCGCTCCGGGGGCGGAAGGCCGTGCTCGTCCCCTGGCTCCAGGACTTCTCGCTCGGCCGCACCTACACGTTCGCGGACGTGAAGGCGCAGGTCGACGCGGCGCGGAACATGGGCGCCGCCGGCTTCCTGCTCTGGAACCCGGAGGGGAACTACACCGCGAACGCGCTGCGCCCCGGCATCCGCTACTAAGACGCCGCCGCTCCGGAGCTCACGTCGGTCTCGCGGACTACGACGTCATCCCCGCCGAGCACGTTTCGGATCCGCCAGTGGCCGGCGTCCGGGTAGCAGACATTGGCCGGCAGACCTGTCGTCGACAGGAGTACCGCGCGCACGACGGACTCGCCGCGATTGAGCAGGCGGCGAGCGCCGGCCGGGCCTTCCGGGAAGCACACGGTATCCCCTGGCTCGAGCGGATCCTCTCCGTGTGGGTGACGCAAAGTGGCCGTTCCGGCCAGGACGAGCAACCATTCCTCGCGCCCGTAGACGTAGTGGTAGGGCTCGGATCCCTCGTCGGGATCCAGGTCGACCACCGTCGCGTCGAGCTTGTCGGCGCCGAGCAGAGGGCCGAGCGTCGCTGCTCGATACCGAAATCCGGCCGGCGCGTGCGGGTCGACCTCCTCCGGACGGAGGGCCAGCGCGTTCACGGCCGGCTGCGGCGGCGGGTTCTCGGGCTCGCGCACGATCTCGACCGGCTTCGACGGCGCACCGACTCCCTCGCCGTGCCAGTAGCCGACGGCACTACTTCGGAGGAGGATGCCGTGCGGACCGCTGACCTTGTCCGAGTCGGGATAGACGCTTATGCGGGGCTCCGCGTGATGACCGGTGGAGAAGATCACGAGCCGACCCGGGCCTTTCAGAGTGTGAGCTCCGACATGGCCGGATGGGAAGCAGACGAGATCACCCGGTGCCAGGGTCCGTTCGCCCGCAGGCTCGCGAAGCACCGGTGCGCCTGCGATTACGTAGAGCAACTCCTCCACTCCGTGGTGGTAGTGGTAGGGCCAGATGGGGAAGCTCGCCTCGGCTTGATAGACGCCCGCGCCGATCCGTCGAGCCCCCAGCCGGGGACCTACCGCGGTTGCGGCGTGACGGAAGCCGGCTTCGACGAGATGCGCGTCCAGCTCGACGCGGACGATGTTCACCTTCTGGACGCTCACGGGTTTACCTTAGGGTGAAAGCCTCTCCACGATCCAGCCGCCATCCACTAGCCGGTAGCGGAACCGGTCGTGCAGCCGGTTGTCGCGGTGCTGCCAGAACTCGATGGTGTGCGGACGAAGGCGGTAGCCGCCCCAGTGGCCGGGGAGGGGCACGTCGGCCCCGTAGGCGGCTTGGGCCTCCTCGAAGCGGCGTTCGAGCGACTCACGGTCGGGGATGACCTCGCTCTGATGCGAGGCCCATGCGCTGTAGCGGCTCTCGAGCGGCCGCGTGCGGAAGTACGTTTCGGAGTCGCCCGGGGCGAGCTGTTGGACGTCTCCCTCTACCCGTACCTGCCGGCCGAGAGGCCGCCAGTAGAAGACGAGCGCGGCCCGCGGGTTCTCCGTCAGCTCGCGCCCCTTGCGGCCCTCGTAGCCGCTGAAGAAGACGAAACCGTCCGGCCCGTGCTCCTTGAGCAGCAGCATGCGGGCGGAGGGACGGCCGTCGGCCGTCGCCGTCGCGATCGTCATCACCTCGGGCGCGTCGACGACCTTTGCGGCCTCTGCGAACCACGCCGCGAACTGCTGGAACGGGTTGTCCGCGAGGTCGCTCACGAGGAAGGGCTGGGCCTCCGTCACGTGCGATATCGTGACGCCGATGGCCGTCACGCGCACGATCGACATCCGCACCGACATCCCGGGGCCGCGCTCGAAGGAGATCCTCGACCGCAAGGGGCAGGTCGTCGCGGAGCCGCTCTCCATCTTCCTCCCCGTCGTGATCGCGGAGGGACACGGGGCCACGATCACCGACGTCGACGGCAACACCTTCATCGACTTCACCGGCGGCGTCGGCTGCCTGAACGTCGGGCACTCGCATCCGCGGGTGGTCGCGGCGGCGCAGGAGCAGCTCGCGAAGTTCAGCCACACCGACTTCACGATCGTCCCGTACGAGGTCTACGTCGAGCTCGGCGAGCGGCTGAACGCGCTGACGCCGATCTCGGGCGAGAAGCGTGCCGCGTTCTTCAACGCGGGGACGGAGGCGGTCGAGAACTCGATCAAGTTCGCCCGCTCGTACACGAAGCGCCAGGCCGTCATCTGCTTCGAAGGAGCTTTCCACGGCCGGACGATGCTGTCGATGACGATGACCTCGAAGACGCACCCGTACAAGGCCGGCCTCGGCCCGTTCGCGCCCGAGGTCTACCGCGTCCCGTTCCCGCACTCGTATCGCGGGCCGGACGTGGTGACCGCTCTGGCCGCGCTCGAGCGCGCGCTCCTCACGCAGGTCGCCCCCGAGAACGTGGCCGCCGTGGTCATCGAGCCGGTGCTCGGCGAGGGCGGGTTCGTGGTCGCGCCTCCGGAGTTCCTCCAGGGCGTGCGCAAGCTCTGCGACGAGCACGGAATCGTCCTCGTCGTCGACGAGGTGCAGACCGGCTTCGGCCGCACCGGGAAGATGTGGGCGATCGAGCACGCAGGCGTCGAGCCGGACCTCATGACGATCGCGAAGTCGATCGCGGCCGGCCTGCCGCTCTCGGCCGTCATCGGTCGGCGGGAGATCATGGACGCGCCGCCCGACTCTGCGATCGGCGGCACCTACGTCGGCAATCCGGTCGCGCAGGCTGCAGGGCTCGCCGTCCTGGACGTCTTCGCCGACGAGGGACTGGTCGAGCGCGGGGCACAGCTTGGCGACCAGATCCGCTCGCGCATGGAGTCCTGGCAGGAGCAGTACCCCGCGATCGGCGACGTCCGCGGGCTCGGGATGATGCTGGCGATCGAGCTCGTCAAGGATCCGGCGAGCAAGGAACCGGACGCCGACGCCGCCACGGCGATCGTCGAAGCGGCCGCCGCGCGCGGGCTTCTACTGCTGAAGTCCGGCATCTATTCGAACTGCATCCGGGTGCTCGCGCCGCTCGTGATCGCCGACGCCGAGCTCGACGAAGCGCTCGACGTCTGGGAAGACGCGCTCTCAACCGCGCTTTCTTAGCCGGCAATAGGGAAAATATCCTCGCCGTGATCGGCGAAGTCATTGCTGGGCGTTATGAGCTCGAGGAGCTCGTCGGTGTCGGCGGGATGTCGAACGTCTACCGCGCCCACGACGGGCTGCTGGAGCGGATGGTCGCGCTCAAGATCCTGCACGACCGCTACTCGGATGACGAGGAGTACGTGGAGCGCTTCCGCCGAGAGGCCCGCTCCGCCGCCCGCCTGAGCCATCCGGGGATCGTCACCGTCATCGACCGCGGGGAACAGGACGGCCATCAGTTCATCGTCTTCGAGCACGTCCCCGGTGAGACCCTCAAGCAGCTTCTCGACCGTGAGGGGCCGCTCCCGGTCGACCTGGCGCTCGAACTCGCGCTGCAGATCGGCCGCGCGCTCGCGTTCGCCCACGATCGCGGACTCATCCACCGCGACGTCAAGCCGCAGAACGTCCTGCTGAACGGGGACGGGCGCGCGAAGGTCACCGACTTCGGCATCGCGCGCATGGTCGACGTCGACGGCACCACGGGCTCGATCGTCGGGACGAGCCACTACATCTCCCCCGAGCAGGCGAAGGGCGAGAGAGCGGACGCCCAGAGCGACGTCTACGGACTCGGAGCCGTCCTGTACGAGCTGCTGAGCGGGAAGGTGCCGTTTCCGGGCGACAACTTCGTCACCGTCGCGCTGCGGCACGTCAACGATCCGCTCCCGAGCCTGCTGGAGAAGCGGCCCGAGCTCCCGCTCCGCCTCGTCGCCGCAGTGGAGAAGGCGCTCGAGAAGGATCCGGGCAAGCGCTTCCCGACGATGACCGCCTTTGTCGAGGAGCTCGAGGCCTGTCGCGAGCAGCTGGCGAGCGGGGGCGACGACTCGGCGACGCAGATCATCCGCGGCCCCATCCTCGCGGACGACCAGACCGTGATTCAGCGACCCGAGCCGCAGCGCCGTCGCCGTGCCATGTGGCCGCTCGCCCTCATCCTCGCCGGTCTCGCGTTCGGTGCCATCACAGCGGGGCTCTTCCTGTTCGGCGACGTCACGGGCAGCGGCAAGGGCGACGGCGGCTCGGGGCCGATCCACCTGCGCGCCGTCGCGATCTACGACCCCCCGCCCGGCGACGGCACCGAGCACGACGACATGATCGCGAACGCGACCGACGGGAACCCTTCGACCTACTGGGAGACCGAGGAATACGCGGACCTGCACGCGCTCAAGACTGGCGTAGGCATCGTTTTCGACGCCAGGCGTTCCGTGTCGCCGAAGGAAATCGTCGTCACGGCTTCCGGGACCGAGCTACGTGCGCGGATCGAGACCGGCTCGTCGCCGACGACCGCGACGCACATCGCGTCCCAGACGCTCCCCATCGACAGCCGCCGGACGTTCGAGATCAAGCAGAACGTGCCCGCGCGCTACTTCATGCTCTGGATCACCCAGGTGATCGGCCGCGCGCTCGTGTACGAGGTGAAGGCCCGCTGACCTGTTCCTCCTGCGGTGGCTCCCTCCCCGCGGATGCGCGGTTCTGCCCCGCTTGCGGCGCGCCGGTCGAGGGGCAGCCGCAGGCGAGGAGTGGGGCCGGGAAGTTGCGCTCGAGGGTTACCAGGGGGCGCTCGGCGGACCGAACCTGAGGCTGGCGGTCGTGCGCCGTGACCTGGAGACGATGGAGCATCTCGTCGCCCTTCGAGCCCACGACTCGGCGGCGTCGTGGTTCCGAAACGGGATGCTGATGGGACGTTTCGCTGCGCTCGCCGCGCTCGACGATCGTCGAACTGTCGAGGAGGAGGCCCCTGAATTCCTGCGTCCGAACACGCTGCTGGAGGCGTTTGCGCTGCGGGCACTCGGACTGGTGCGCCAGGACGAGGAGCTGCTCCGGCGCGCACTCGAGCGCTTCGAGGCGATGGGGATGGACGTTCCGGCCGAAGAGACGCGCGCGCTGCTCAGCGGTGGCGCCTGAGTGCAGCCCGGCGCGTAACGGTCAGCGGCGTCGCTCCCTTGCCGTGCCCCATCGTGCGTCGGCGGAACGGAAAGTCGTTCGGCTCGACGCCTAGCCGGGCGCGTGGCCGCACCGGCACGAGGCTCACGAGCTCGCGGCTTTCCGGCGTCGGCCGGAAGGTGTTGCCGGGGAGGACGTAGATCCAGCCCTCCGTCCACGCATTCGGCACGTTCGGGTCGCGGCCGATCGAAAACAGGTAGCGCGACTCGTCGCGGACGTGGACGCACCAGTTGATGTAGCCGTACGTGTTCCCATCGCGCCGGACCACGGCGAAGTACAGCGGCCAGATCGCATCGTCGCTCGCGAACAGCGCCTCGATCGGATTCCCATGGGCATCCCGCTGCGGCCGCGTCTGGAACTCCTCGATCCCGGCCTCATTCGAACCGTGCAGGAGGTATCCGCGCCGGAGGAGGTGGTGCAGGAAGACCCACTTCGGCCGGAGCCCGTCGTATGCGATCTCGCCGCCCTCGGGAGTCACGGCCAGCAGCCTGTCGAACTCGTCCGCCTCCAGTGGGGAAATCGCCGGCCGAGGCATCCGCAACAGTCCGACCGGATTGAGGCGGCTCCGCTCGAGCCAGGACTCGAAGCGGCTCAAAAACGCAGGCGAGAGCGCCGCTCGTGGCGCTCGAGCGCGAGCTGCACGAGCCGGTCGAGCAGCTCCGAATAGGAGATGCCGGACTTCTCGAACAGCGCGGCGTACACGCTGGTCGCGGTGAAGCCGGGAATGGTGTTCAGCTCGTTCACGACGACGTCGCCGCTCTCTCGCACGAAGAAGTCCACGCGCGCCATCCCCTCGCACTCGCTCGCGACGAACGAGCGCACCGCCAGCTCTTGCACGCGCGCGATCGCCGCCTGCGAGATGCGCGGCGGGACGATCAGGTCCATCCCGCCCTCGTCGTACTTGGCCGAGAAGTCGTACCAGTCCGCGCCCTCGAATCCATGCGATTCGATCTCGCCCGGCAGCGACGCGATCGGGTCGCGGTTGCCGAGCACGCTGCACTCCACCTCGACCCCTGGGACGAACTCCTCGACCAGCACCTTCTCGTCGTGGCGGAAGGCCAGTGCGACCGCCTCGTCCAGCTCCTCCGCCGAGAACGCCTTCGAGATCCCGACCGAGGAGCCGAGCCGGGCGGGCTTCACGAAGACGGGGTACCCGAACGGGTTCTCGATCGCGTCCCCTTCACGCAGCGTGACATTGCGGGCGACTGGGATGTCGTGGTCGCGCATGACCGACTTGAACAGGTCCTTGTCCATGCACAGCGCCGAGGCGGCGACGCCGGCACCGACGTAGGGCACGCCGGCCAGCTCGAGCAGCCCCTGCACGGTGCCGTCCTCGCCGAACGGGCCGTGGAGGATGGGGAAGACCACGTCCACGTCGGCGAGCGTGGCCGGGACGGAGCCACCCGTCGGCACCGGTAGCGTCTCCGCCGGGCGGCCGGCGGGGAGCTCGCGTTGGCCCCCCGTCCCTAGCTCCCACTGGCCCTGGCGGTCGATCTCCACTGGCAGCGCCTCGTACTTGTCGGGGTCGAGCGCCTCCAGCACCGAGCGCGCCGACGCGAGCGAGATCTCGTGCTCGCTCGAGCGTCCGCCCATGAGGACGGCGACCCGGACACGTCCGTTGCGCGAGGTCATGGAGTGATGGTGGTGGTCGTGTCGGTCGTGGTCGGCGTCGTCGGCGTTGTTGTTGTTGTCGGCTCGGTGGTCGTCGGCTCGGTGAGGACTCCGACGACGATGGTGATCGTCGAGCCCACGGTCAACTGCTTGCCGCCGCCCGGGTTCTGCGCGAGGACGACGCCGTCTTGCGCAGGATCGGTCGTGTCGCGCTGCTGGACCGCGACCTGGAATCCCGCCGAGGTCAGCGTCGCCGTCGCCGTATCCTGGTCGAGGTCGATGACGTCGGGGACGGCGGTCGTGGTCGGGCCTTTGGAGACCTTGAGCGTGACGGTCGAGCCCTGGGGCGCGACGCTGTTCGCCGAGGGAATCTCCACCAGGACGGTCTCCGCCGGCTCGTTCGAGGCGACGTCCTGCCGGCGGACGGCGAAGCCGAGGCTCTGCAGCTTGGCGAGCGCGTCCGAGTACGACTGGCCGACCACGTCGGGGATGCCGACCGGCTGCGGGCCGCTTGCGACGTTGATCCGAACGACCGTGTTCACGTCCACCGTCGTGTCCGCCATCGGGCTCTGTGCCACCACCGTCCCCTCCGGCTGGTCGTTCGGGACCGTGTGCACGTCTGCCTGCAGGTTCCTGGACTGGAGTAAGCCCTCGGCCTCGGACTGCGACATGCCGACGACATTGGGCACGCTCACCTGCGGAGACCCTTGCGAGACGACGATCGTGACCTTGTTCCCCTGAGGTATCTGCTCGCCCGGGCCGGGGTTCTGCTGGATCACCTTGCCCTTCGCGACGTCGGTGCTCGTACGTTCCACGATCTTGTGGCCGAGCCCGGCCCTGTCGAGCTTCTGAATCGCCAGCGCTTCGTCGCTCCCCTCGACGAACGGGACGCGAACGAAATTCGGCCCGTCGTGCGTCACCGCGGGTCGCAGCAAGAACCAAACGAGTGCCGCTACCCCGGCGAGCGCCAGTAGCGCGAGCAGCCATGGCCATTTCGGCCGCCTCTTCACCGGCGGCTGGTAGCCCCCATACGGCGGGCGACCGTACGCGCCGGTCGTGACGACGGGGGCCTTGCGAACGGCGGTGCTGTCGATCCCCGCACCGGCGAGCACGGCGGTGGCCGCGTCGGCGGTCTCGTCGCTGACACGGAAGCCCTGTTCGATGCGCGCCAGCTCAGCGTCCATCTCCTCGGCGCTCTGGAAGCGGTCCTCGGGATCCTTTGCGAGTGCCCGCACGACCGCCAGGTCGAGGCCGCGCGGCACTTCCGCGCGCTTCTTCGACGGCGGCTCGGGGACGGCCGAGAGGTGCTTCATGGCGATCTCGACCGGCGTGTCGCCGGTAAACGGCACGGCGCCGGTCAGCAGCTCGTACAGGAGGACTCCCACCGAGTAGATGTCCGAGCGCTTGTCGACGGGCGCGCCGCGCGCCTGCTCGGGGGAGAGGTACTGCGCGGTGCCGATGATCGAGCCCGCCTCTGTCATCTGGCTCGACTCTGAGCGGGCGATCCCGAAGTCCGTGACCTTCACGTGCCCGCCGGAGTCGACGAGCACGTTGTGGGGCTTGATGTCGCGGTGGACGAGTCCGTACTTGTGCGCGAACGCGAGCGCGGACAGAACCTGGCGCGTATAGCCGATCGCGATCTTGACCGGCGGTGTGCCGAAGCGGACGAGCAGCTCCTTGAGGGTGCGCCCGTCCAGGTATTCCATCGCGATGTAGTAGGTGCCCTCGGCCTCGCCGCGGTCGTAGATCGCGACGATGTTGGGATGTGACAACGCAGCCGCGTTTTTAGCTTCACGCCGGAACCGCTCGACGAACTGCTCGTCGGCGGCGTGGCGGTCGTCCAGGATCTTGATCGCGACGCTGCGCCCGAGCTCCTGGTCCTCGGCGAGGTAGACGTTGGCCATGCCCCCGGTGCCCAGCTTGCGGACGATCCAGTACCGCCCGTCGAAGAGGGTGTCGATCAGGGTGTCGGTTACGGCCATGTGTCTCCCGCTACAGGTTAGGGCTTGGTGAGGAGGGCTTCCATGACCGTCTTGGCGATAGGAGCCGCCGTCGAGCCGCCCGATTCGGTTTGGTTCTGCAGGGCCACGGCAATGGCGACGCGCGGATTGTCCGCGGGCGCGAAGGCGATGAACCACGTCGTGTTGATCCCGTTGATCCCTGTCTCCGCCGTCCCCGTTTTGCCGGCGACTGCGACACCTGGGATCTGAGCGGCGGTACCCGTTCCGCCAGTCACGACCGCCTGCATCATCGAGGTCAGCTCTGCGGCGGTTCGGGGCTTGATCGCGCGACTGAGCATCTTGGGCGTGGTGCGCGTCACGAGCGACCCGTTAGGCTGCTCGATGCGGTCGACCACGTACGGGCGCATCACGACTCCCTTGTTGGCCACGCCGGCCGCGACCATCGCCATCTGCAGAGGCGTGACGAGCATTCGTTCCTGCCCGAAAGCCAGACGGCCCGGGTCGACCTGCGAGTCGCGCCGGGGGAAGAAAAGGCGGCCGTGGTCGTACAGTCCGCTTGGCGAGCGCTCGTTGCTCGGCGTTTCGAGTGGCGGGTCCTCGTAGAAGCCGAATCGCTTCGAGTAGTCGAGGATCCGCTTTGCGCCGAGCGCGATCCCGATCTTGCAGAAGACGGAGTTGACCGAGTGTTCGAGGGCGTTGAAGAGATTGATCGTCCCGAACTCCTCGGCGCCGTTCTGGTCGCGGAAGTTGAAGACCCGCTTGCCGTACTCGACGCAATAGCCGGGGTCCTGGAACACGGATTCGGGCGTGAATCTTCCCGTGTCCAGAGCCGCGGCAGCGGTCACGACCTTGAAGCTCGATCCCGGCGGATAGAGGCCGGCAGTGGTGCGATTGACGAGCGGGGAGGCCGGACGGCAGTTCGCCCGGATCTTGCCGACCGCGCCGAGGAAGTTCCGCGTATCCGCGAAGTTGAGGTTGAATGTCGGGCTCGAGGCGAGCACGAGCACCTTCCCGGTGCGGGGGTCAAGGGCCGCGACCGCGCCGCATTGCGTGCCAAGAGCGTCCTGCGCAATTCGCTGCGCCCCTGGGTCGACGGTGACGAAGACGTTGTTCCCCTTGATCGTGACTCCTCGCAGGCGGTCCAGAGACGTCTGCAGCACCGTGTTCAGGTTCGTGTTGGTGCCGGTCAGATAGTCGTTCAGCGACTGCTCGAGGCCCGTCCGGTTGCGCACCTGAGTCGAGTAGCCGATCGTCTGCGCCAGCATCCCCCGGTTCGGGTACTTGCGGAAGTACAGCGTCTGGCCCTTGACCTTACGCCGCACCCTGGTCGCATACACGGTCTTCGCGTGCGAGCCGAGGATCTTGCCGCGCTTGATCGTGAACTGCGCGACCGCCTGGATGGCGTTGTCCTGCCTCTCCGCCAGGCTGCTCGCCGCCCACACCTGCCAGTACGTCGTGCCGAGAATGAGCGCGACCAGCAGGACGAGCGCGAACGTCGCCACGCGTGTGATGCCGCGGTTCACTCTTGTCCCCTGAGCGCGTTGGCCCGGTTCGAGACCAGCATCAGCAGCGCGAGCATGAGGAAGTTCGCCACCACGCTCGATCCGCCGTACGAGACGAAGGGGAGCGTGATCCCCGTCAGCGGGATGATCCGCAGGATCCCGCCGACGATGATGAAGGTCTGGAGGGCGAAGCCGAACGTCAGCCCGACGGCGAGCAGCTTCGAGAACCCGTCACTGGCGAGGAGCCCGGTGCGGAAACCCCGCATCACGAAGAGCATGAAGACGAGGACGAGCGCGGAGATGCCGATCAGGCCGAGCTCCTGCGCGAGCGCGGAGTAGATGAAGTCGGTGTTCAGGAACGGAATCAGCGCGTCGCCGCCCGTGGTCGTGAATGTCCCCTTCCCGGGCCCGGTTCCCGTATAGCCGCCGTTCGCGATCGAGTACAGCGACTTCGTCAGCTGGTAGCTCGCGCAGTTCTGGCGCAGCTCCATCTTCCCGTTCGCCGCGCAATAGACCGCCTGCTCCGTCCAGGGATGCAGCCAGATCGTCACACGCTCGCGCACGCGCGAGACGGTCTCGTAGGCAACGGTCGCGCCCGCGAGGAAGAGCCCCGCGCCGATCGCCACGTACAGGAGCCGAGAGGTGGCGACGTAGAGCATGACGAGGAAGATCCCGAAGAAGAGGAGCGCGCTCCCGAGGTCCTTCGTCTCGACCAGGACGAGCATCGCGCAGCCCCAGATCACGAGCAGCGGGCCGAAGTCCTTCAGGCGACCCTGCGCGAGCACCTCCCGTTTCTCCCGCAGGTAGCCGGCGAGGAAGATGATCAGGCAGATCTTGGCGATCTCGCCCGGCTGGAACTGAAGCGGGCCGAGCTTGACCCACAGGCGCGCGCCGTTGATGGTCGCGCCGATCCCCGGCACGGCGGGCAGTGCGAGCAGCGCGACCGCGCCGACGCCGAACAGGTAGCGGTAGCCCTCGAGCTTGCGGTAGTCGTGTCGCAGGAGGAAGAGCGTGAGCGCGAACAGCGCGACCCCGATCACGACCCACATCCCCTGTCGGAACGCGTCCGTAGGGTCGAGCCGGTAGATCTCCGTGATCCCGACGGCCGTCAGCAGCCCGGCGATCGGGAGGAGGTACGGGTCCGCGTACGGAACGGTCGCGCGCGCGACGAGATGGGCGAGCAGGTACAGCCCGAGGAAGACGCCGGCGTACGAGAGCGAGGCAGCCGAGATGGACGATTGCCTGGCGATGTAGACGCTCGCGAACCCGACCGCGGTGAGAGCCCCGACCCCGATCAGGGTCACGAGCTCCCGATTACGACTTCTTATGGCGGGATCTCCTCTTCATACCGGTGTATGGCGGCTTTGGCGGAGTCGAAGCCCCGCAGGTTGTGGTCGAACAAATGTTGCCTTTCGGACTGGGTCAGCTGCGCCGCAAGCACGCGGCTCACGTAGACCGTGCGGTACAGGTGGACTCCCACGATGTCGTAGGGGAGGCCCTGATAGACCGCCACGTGGCCGTCCTTCTGCGCTCCCACGAAGTGCGACTGGGAGAGCCCGAACAGTCCGAGGCCGATGATGGCGAGGATGATGACGAGGGCGATGATCCAGTAGAGCCTGGCGCGGCTCTTGCGCGGCCGCGGGTGGTCGACCACCGGCTCGGGCACGTCGCCGTCTTGTGAGGACCACTCGTCCGGCCTGGCCGCGATGACGGGGACGGCGTCGAGCTCGGAGAGCGTGTCCTCGTCGTCGTCCTCCCCCTTCGTGACCGATGGGGCCGCCTCCGCGGGTTGCCCCGTCGCCTGGCCGATTTCGAACAGAAGGACGGTGATGTTGTCCTCGCCACCGCTCTTGTTCGCCGCCTTGACCAGATCCTGCGCGGCCCGCTTCAGATTGCCGCGGCGCTTCTCGAGGATCTCCTCGATGGCTTTGTCCTCGACCATCGCGGTCAGGCCGTCGGAGCAGAGCAGGAAGATGTCGCCGTCCTGCGTCTCCACGGTGAACGCGTCCACGTCGACGTCACGATCGGTGCCGAGCGCGCGCGTGATCACCGAGCGCTGTGGGTGCGACTCGGCTTCCTCCTCGGAAAGCTTCCCCGCGCGGGTCAGCTCGGCGACGAGCGAGTGGTCCTCGGTGATCTGCTCGAGCTGTCCGGCGCGGAGCAGGTAGGCACGCGAATCGCCGACGTGGCCGAGCGAGACCTTGCCGTCCTCGACGAGCGCGAGCGTGAGCGTCGTCCCCATTCCGGCGTAGGACGCGTCCTCGTGCGCGCGCTCGAACACGCGCCGGTTCGCATCCTGTATGAGCTCGACGACGCGCGCCTCTCCGGCTCCGGGCTCGTCTCCCCGGCCCTGGAGCGCGCTCGCGGCCAGCTCGGACGCGACCTCACCTGCCTGGGCGCCGCCCATCCCGTCCGCAATCGCGAACAGCGGCGGATCACAGACGAAGGAGTCCTCGTTGTGGCGACGCTTCCGCCCGGTGTCACTGAGGCTGACGACTTGACCCAGATTCATCGCTCGAACCGAAAATCCGTTTCGCCGATTTTGACAATGTCACCGGGCTCGAGGCGTTTCGGCCGTTTGAGCTTGACGCCGTTGACGTACGTCCCGTTGGTCGAGCCTACGTCCTCCAGCCATACCCCGTCGCCGCGTGCCTCGAACCGGGCATGCTCGGCGGAGGCGAAGGTATCGCCGGGAAGGGGGACGTCGTTATGCCCGTCCCGGCCGATCGTGAGCGGCTCGGCGTCCAGTGGAACTTCGCTTCTCTCGTCCAGCGCCGGGCTCTTCACCACGACGAGCAGGCCGATCTTCTTCGCCGCGGCGAGCCGCAGCTCCCGCGCCTGCTCGGGGGTGAGGAGCATGCTGTCGTCCGCCGCGATCTGCGGTTCCTGCACCTCGCGGCGGGCGAGGCGGACGATGCGCCAGATGAACAGGTAGAGGAGAACGAGGAAGGCGATCTTGAGGGCTAGGAGGACCTCTTCGATCTGGACGGAGCCGGCACCGATCACGGAAGTTGGAAAACGAGCTCAGTCGAGCCGAGGAGGATCATGTCACCGTCCCCCAGCCGAGCCCGCCGCGCCCTCCGCCCGTTGACCTCGACGCCGTTCGTCGACTCGAGGTCGACGACGTAGAAGTTCGAGCCCTCCTGACGCACCTCGGCGTGCTTGCGCGAGACGTTGGGGTCGGCGAGCCGGATGTCGCATTCGCGCGAGCGGCCGATGACCAGTCGCCCTCGTTCGATCGGATATTCGGCCGCACCGGTGCGCAGGACGGCGGGCGGCGGAGCCGGCTCGGGCTCGGGCGCGGGAATCGCGGCAGCGGCGGCGGCGACCGCGACGGGCTCCGGTTCCGGCTCGGGACGGTAGATCATGGTCTGGCCGGGCTGCGCCTGAGACTTCGGTTCGCCTTCCGCCCGCTTGCGCGGCTCACGCTGCACCATGCGCGTTGCGATTCCGAACTCGCCGATCGAGAGGTCGGCGTCGGTCTCCATCGAGACGGTGGGCGGGGAGAGCAGCTCGTACTCCTCACGGCGCGCGTGCTGGGCCAGGTAGTCCTGCAGCTCGCCGAGCAGGGCCTCCTCGTAGCCCTCGAACTGGTCGCGGTCGGTCGGCGCAAGGTAGACCGTGTACTCGTTCGGCACGTACACGCGCGACACCGATGCCGTGCGGTGGTCGTCCATCTCCTTGGCCAGCTTGCGCGCGAGCTCGACCGGCTGGACATGAGCGCGAAAAGCGCGCCCGAACACACCCTCGAAGAGGCCCTCGATCTTTTGCTCGATTGCGCGCAGAACGGTCAACTGGACCTCGCCTCGGAAGGGGCTCCGGAAGCGATTTAGTCTAGACGGCTGACCCGCGAAAGCAGCGGACGCGCGCGCGGAATCCAGCGTGCGCGCGTCGTCCAGAGTACGAGCCCGATGCACGTCGCCCACGTGGTCAGCACCGCGGGAACCGGGTTGGCGTGAGGCGCGGCCAGCACCGTCGCGCCGATCGCCGTGGCGCCGTAGAGCGCGATTCCCCAGATCCCCCTGCGCCGTGCGAACGGCAGGACCGCGGCAGCAGCCGCAATCGCCAGCGCCTCGAGCGCGACCGCGGGATGGGCGGTCAGCGCGTGACGGACGGCGCTGAAGGCGCTCAGCGGGCTGCGCTCCCCGTCCAGTCCCAGCGAGTCGATCCGGCCGGCCGCGAACGGAAGCGGCGCGTCCACGAGGCCGGCGACGAGCGCGGCGGTCAGCACAGCCGTCCCCGCCTGCAGCGCTCTCCGCCAGGTCGAGCGCACCGGCTGGAGCGCCAGCGGGAGGAAGCCCAGCAGGCTCAGCGGGGCGAGGAGCGGCCCGAGGATGAACGCGAAGGCTGCGCGCGGCTCGCGTAGGTGGAGGAGGAACCAGGCCGCGGCGGCGACCCCGTACAGCAGCGCGAGCCCCATGGCGGTGTTTCCCAGCGGGAAGATCGGCATGGCGAGCGCAAAGGCGAGCCCGCCGCGCGCGCTGAAGAAGGTAAGGATCCCCGCCAGGAGCGCGAGCCCGATCGGCCAGCCCATCGGGTAGAAGGACAGTGCCGAGGCCGCCCAGCCGGCGAAGAGCGCGCTGAGGAGTGCGGGGACGACGCGCGCGAGCAGAGGAGCGGGGGCCGGGCGCGGTGCGGGCGCATTGGCGGAGCTGGGCTTACGCCGCACGAGCCGGAGCGTCTTCGCGAGCTCGGCCGCGCCGGGACGCTGCATCGGATCGACGTGGAGCGCCTGGGCGATCGCGGCCACGAGCGGCTTCGGCAGGTCAGGGCGCGGCTTCCCGAGGGGAGGCGCTCCCGCCTCGATCTTCTTCGACGTCGCAAGCAGCGACGGCGCCCAGAACGGGTGGCGGCCCGCGAGCGCCTCCCAGAGCATCACACCCACCGACCACACGTCGCTGGCGGGGGAGGCCGCCTCGCCGCGCAGGCGCTCCGGCGCGATATACGCGAGCGTCCCGGGCACGTCTCCGACGGCTGTGAGCGTCTCCGCCTCGGCGAAGCGTGCGAGCCCGAAGTCGAGCAGGCGGATGGCGATCTCCGGCTTGTCTTCCAGCAGGACGTTCGCCGGCTTGACGTCGCGGTGGACGATCCCCTTTCCGTGCGCGTGTGCTAGCCCTTCCAGGATCTGCGCGGCGGCCTCGATCGCGCCGGCGTCCGTCAGCTTCCCGCTTCGCGTCGCCTCGCGCAGCGTCGAGCCGGGGACGTACTCGTACGCGATGTACACGTGCTGCCCGTCGCTTGCGTGCGCGTAGATGCGCTGGCAGCGGGGATGGCGGAGCTTGGCGGCCGCGCCGGCCTCACGCTCCGCGCGCGCGCCGGTCTTGCCTTCGCGCGGGACGATCTTGAGCGCCACGTCCAGACCCGTCCGTTCGTCTCGCGCGAGCCAGACCGAGCCGGAGCTGCCGCCGCCCAGCGGCCGGATCGGGCGGTACCGGGCGAGTATGAGCTCGCTGGAGGAGAGGGCGACCGACGCGCGCTGCATCTGCTCCATCGCTTTGGACATGCATGCTCAATGTCCTTTACGGGCCGGACGAAGGGTTACAGTGATCCGGGCCGAACGGGCTCAAACCGCTATGACAGAACGTGATGACGATCTCGATTTCGAGTTCTTCGACGACGAGCCTGCGACGCAGGAAGCCGTCTCCGCTCAGCCGCGGATCACTCGGCGCGTCCCACGGCCGCCCACGCCGCCCCGCCCGCCGGCCGGCATAACGCCGCTCCTGCGGCTCGTCGGGCTGATCGCGCTCGCGATCCTGATCATCGTCCTGCTCGTCTTCTGGGTGCAGAGCTGCCGCGGCTCGAGCAAGCGCAGCTCGTTCGAGAGCTACATGACCCAGGTCTCGGACGTGGCCTCGTCCTCGTCTGCCATCGGGAGCGACCTGAGCAAGCTCCTCGCCCAGCCCGGCCTGACGGAGCAGGGGCTGGAGTCGAAGCTGAACGGCTTCGCGCAGCGCCAGCAGCAGCTGGTCGCGACCTCCCAGGCGATCAGTCCGCCCGGGCAGCTGCGGGACGAGCAGCGCGCTGCGGTCGAGTCGATGCAGTTCCGGGTGAGCGGCCTGCGCGGGCTCGAGGACGCGTTCCGGCGGACGAAGGACTTCGCGAGCTCCGACGAAGCCGCGACGGTGCTTGCCGCGCAGGTTCAGCGCCTGCTGACGAGCGACATCATCTGGGACGACCTCTTCAAGACGCCGGCGACCGACGTGCTGAAGACCGAGGGCGTGACCGGCGTGTCCGTTCCGTCCTCCAAGTTCCTCATCACCCCCGACTTCGCCAGCTCGGCCGCGATGAAGACCGTCTGGGAGCGCCTCCAGGGTGCGTCCGGCGGCGGCGGCGCGACGACCGGCGTGCACGGCACCGGAATCGAGTCGGTCAAGGTGCTGCCGGGCGAAGTCGAGCTCTCGCAGGACACCGAGACGACGATCAAGGTGACGCAGGATCTGGCGTTCGAGGTGGCCGTCAAGGACACCGGAGACTCGGAGGAGGTCCAGGTGCAGGTCGACCTGACCATCCAGCGGACGCCGACGCCGATAAAGAAAACGGAGACGATCCCGCTCATGAATGTCGGCGAGACGAAGACGGTCGTGTTTCGCGACCTCGGCACGCCCCCGTTCGAGAAGACGACGCTGAAGGTCGACGTCATTCCGGTACCCGGCGAGAAGAGCACGGCCAACAACTCGTACGAGTATCCGGTCATCTTCTCGCTGCCATGAGCGTGTCGGGCTCGACCGCGGCCTGGATCGCAGTCGGAGCCGCCTGCGTCGCGCTGGTGGCGCTCGCGCTCGTGGCCTGGGGCCTCCTCCGGCTGCGAGGCGTCCGGAACGCGCAGCAGGTGCTGCTCGGCGGAGGAAAGGGCGATCTCGTCGACTTCGCCGTCTCGCTTCAGGCGCGGATCGACGACCTCCACCGCGCGGTGGACGAGGTCGCGGCGGGCCTGAGCCGAGTCGACCAGCGCGTCGACGGTTCGGTCGGAAAGACGTCGATCGTCCGCTACGACGCCTACAAGGACACGGGCGGCCATCAGTCCGCCTCCCTCGCGCTGCTGGACAGCGGACGCACCGGGATCGTCGTCAGCGCGATCCAGGGGCGCGACTACGCGCGCATCTACATGAAGGAGCTCGACCACGGCCGTGCCCCGGTCGCCCTCTCCCCCGAGGAGATGGAGGCCGTCGAAAGAGCCATGGCCCGATAGCGCTCTGGCCGGCGGCCTCCGCCCGGCGAAGCCGGGCTCCGTGCCGCCTGACGCCGCTCGCGGCAGGATGCTTCACGGGCGGCGCTTGTCCGTGCTACTCGCACTGTCCTGCGCGCCGCCCGCTCGCCTCCTTTGCGAGCGACGTCCCAGAGCGCTCTCGGGGGCGCTATCCACGGGCCTATCCAGGACCGATTCCTCCGCTAGATTTTGCTCGGCCATGCAGCAGGTTCTCGTCCTGAACGCGAGCTACGAGCCGCTGAACGTCACTTCCGTGCGTCGTGCGCACGTGCTCGTCTTCAAGGGCAAGGCCGAGGTATTGGAGGAGCTGAAGCAGCCGCTCCGTTCCGCGAGCGACACGTATCAGTGGCCGCACGTGATCCGGCTCGTCTCCTACGTTCGCGTCCCGCGGGCCGTCCAGCGGAAGATCTCCCGCCGCGCGCTGTTCGCCCGGGACAACTGGCGCTGCGTCTACTGCGGGACGTCCACCGGGCGAATGACGCTCGACCATGTGGTCCCGCGCAGCCGCGGGGGCGATTCCGTCTGGGAGAACGTCGTGACCTCGTGCGCGCCGTGCAATTTGAAGAAGGGAAACCGGCTGCCGGAAGAGGTCTCGATGCCGCTGCCACATCTCCCCAAGCCGCCTACGCCTGTCCTCTTCATCCGCCTCGCCTCGCCCAAGATCCCGGTTGGCTGGCAGCCCTATCTGGCTGCGTTCGGCGCCGCCGCCTAGGCCAGATAGGTCCTTAGACCTATTGCGCGCGGGTTGAGGGCGCATTAGCCTCGTAGGCCTCCGTGGCGAAATTCCTCTACCGGCTCGGCATGTTCTCGGCCCGCCACAAGTGGGTCGTGCTCGGTTTGTGGATGGTCGCGTTCCTGGCTGGGGTCCTCGTCCTCAAGTTCGGTGGCAGCAATACCAACAACAACCTCGACCTCCCCGGGGCGGACTCACAGCGAGCGACGAACCTGCTGACGCGAAAGTTCCCGCCGCAGCAGAACGGTGCGAGCCCGGTCGTCTTCTACTCCAAGAAGACCAAGGTCACCGACAAGAAGAACAAGCAGGCGATCACCACCTCGTACAAGACGATCAAGAAGCTGCCGCACGTCTACAGCGCCACGAGCCCCTTCAGCCAGCAGGGGTCGGCACAGATCAGCAAGGACAAGCACACCGCCTTCATCTCGGTCCTGCTCAGCGTCGGCTCCGCCCAGCTCACCGACGACATCGCGAACTCCGTCCTGGACGGCGCGGCCTCGGGCAAGGCCGCGGGGATGCAGGTGGCGGTCGGCGGCCCGATGGGTAGCGAGCTCTCCGAGGCGAGCACCGAAAGCAGCGATGTGATCGGTCTCGTCGTCGCGATGATCATCCTTGCCTTTACCTTCGGGACGCTCGTGGCGATGACGATGCCGATCCTCTCGGCGGTCATCGGCCTCGGCTGTGGGCTGGCAATCATCAGTCTCCTCGGGCACGTGGCGTCGGTGCCATCGATTGCGCCGACGCTCGCAACGATGATCGGCCTCGGCGTCGGGATCGACTACGCCCTGTTCATGGTCTCGCGCTATCGCTCGAACCGCAAGGAAGGTATGGAGTTACACGAGGCGCTCGCTCTGAGCGTCGCGACTTCCGGGAGCGCGATCGTCTTCGCGGGTAGCACAGTGGTAATCGCGCTCGTCACGCTCCTCATCGCGGGCGTCCCGCTCGTCACCTCGATTGGGTATGCCTCGGCCTTCGCGGTGGTAACGGCCGTCCTCGCTGCGATCACGCTGCTCCCTGCGGTGCTGTCGCTCATCGGGGATCACATCGAGTCAGCGCGTCTGCCCTCCTTCATGCGACCGAAGCCGAAGGAGCTGGGCCACGGGTTCTGGGCCGGCTGGTCGCGGTTCGTGACCGGGCACCCCTGGGCCGCGATGGGCGCTGCGACCATCATCCTGGTCCCGCTGATCATTCCACTGCATTCGCTCAACCTGGGGCAGGAGGACATCGCCGCCACTCCCAAGGACACGCAGGAGCGCCAGGCGTACGACCTGATGGCAAGGGGATTCGGACCCGGCTACAACGGGCCGCTCCTGATCGCCGTCTCGTTGCGCCCGCCGGCGAAGACGAGCAGCTCCTTCTTCACGCAAAAGAAGCAGGCCGAGAATCTTCAGACCCAGCTGAAGAACGAGCAAAAGAGTGGCAACAAGCAGAAGAACCAGCTCCAGCAGGGACAGCAGAGCGTCGAGCAGCAGCAGGCCTCCCTCGAGAAACAGCAGAAGCAGCTCGAGGCCGAGCAAAAGTCACTGGAGCAGGACGCGAATCAGCTGCAGGCCGAGCAAAACCAGCTTGTCGCGCAGAAGAACAGCATCATCAAGGAGCAAAACGCGCTGCTCAAACAGGCGGATGACCTGGAGAAGCAGGCGTCGTCGCTGTCGAAGCAGGCCACGAAGCTCGGCAAGCAGACCGCATCGGACTCAGCTGCGCTGACCAAGACCAACGCCGACATCCGGTCAGTCGAGGCGAAGCTCGCGAAGACAAAGAACCCGCAGAAGCAGGAGCAACTCCAGGCGCAGCTCGATCAGCTCGAGCAGACGCAGCAGCAGCAGGAGGATGCGCTGAACGCCGATCAGCAGGCGCAGAAGAAGCTTCGCAACCAGCTCCAGCAGCTCCTGACCCAGTCGCAGGACCTCGCCCAGAACCAGAAAGAGCTGGCGCAGACGACGGTCTCGCTCGCGGACCAGGCCGAGGAGCTCGGCAAGCAGGCGTATGCCATCAACCAGAAGGACCTGACCCTGACCCAGCAGGCCGCTCAGGTCCAAGTCTCGGCGGCGAACACGCAGACGCAGGCGGCGAACCTGAACACGCAGAAGGTCCAGCTGCAGAACCAGCAGAAGCAGGCGAAGCAGCAGCAGCAGCAGGCCGACCAGCTGCAGACGCAGCTGACGAACGAGCTCACGAAGGCCGGCGGCGACGAGCGCGGAACCGATCCGCGGCTCGTGCGCCTCCAGGACGGGATTTCCGGGACGAAGGGAGTCGCGGTCGTCTCTCCGCCGAACATCAACAAATCCGGCGATGCAGTGGTCTTCACGGCGGTTCCGACGACCGACCCGGCCTTGCCTGCAACCGCCGGCCTCGTGAGGCAGCTTCGCGACTTCGTCATTCCGAAGGCGATCACGACCAAGGGCGTGCATGCGTACGTCGGAGGCTCGACCGCGAGCTATGTGGATCTGGCCACGGCTATTTCCTCGCGTCTCATCCTGGTCATCCTGGCGGTCGTTCTCCTCGGCTTCCTCGTGCTACTGATGGCGTACCGCTCGGTCATCGTCGGCGCGCAGGCGGCGTTCGTGAACATCCTCTCCGTCTCGGCAGCGTTCGGCGTCCTCACCGCGTGCTTCCAGTGGGGATGGGGGCTCTCCATCATCGGCCTCGACGTGCCGAGCGGCACCGATCCGATCGCCAGCTACGTCCCGCTGATGATGTTTGCCGTCCTGTTCGGACTGTCGATGGATTACCAGGTGTTCCTGCTCAGCCAGATCGAGCACCATCGCGCGGCGGGAGAGGGACCCCGAGAATCCGTCGCGAATGGTCTCGAGGTCAGCTCGAAGGTGATCGCCGCCGCCGCGCTGATCATGATCTCCGTGTTCGGGAGCTTCATCTTGAACGGCGACCCGACCGTGAAGCAGTTCGGCGTCGGCCTCGCTGTCGGGGTGCTCCTCGCCGCTACGAATGTTCTCCTGCTGTCACCGGCTCTGCTCGTGCTCGGCTCGAAGGCGAGCTGGTGGGTGCCGCGCTGGCTGGACAAGATCCTGCCGCATCTCGATATCGAGGGAAAGAGCGCGGAGACGGCCACACCCACGCCCACGCCTCAGGCGCCGCCGGTTACCAGCTCCTAGGCGTGAACGCCGCCGCCGCCGCGTGGGCTTCGGCGTCTGTGGCCGGCACGCGGGCCAGGGATCGGTGGGTACGGAAAGGCCCCGTACATCACGGCGTACAACGGCAACGTCCGCGAGCCGCGGTCCATGTCTCGTGGCAGCGTCGAAGATGTCCCCGCGCGCCTTCAGCGTGAGGAGCCCGACCGGATGGCCGGCGTCCCGCAGACCGCTCACCTTCGGGCGCACTTCGGCCCGGACGAGGTCTTCTTCCGTGCGGGCGATGCGTCCTCGCTCGCGCGGGCGATCGAGCGCGGCGCCGCCGATCCGCAGGCGGCGAGGCGGCACGGCGGCGGCGGCCGCGCGAGTCGGCGGCGGACGGCGTATCCGCCGTGTGCGCCGACATGCGCGCGCGTCGGCGCGGCCGCCACCACGATGTGGCCGCACTTCACCCCGCGGGCGCGTTTGACAGCCGGGTGCCCAATGTGCTTGGCTCGCGCGATCAACTGTTCAGGGGCCGTGGCTGGCCCCGGAAGGGGGAACCATGCTCGTTCGCATCCTCGGCGGCCTGCGCTGGCCAGCCGCTGGCTGCGGCTGCTGCCGCCGCGCTCGTTGCGGTTTCCGGAGCGGGAGCGACAGACGGCTCGCCGCTCATCGTCGGCCAAGCGAACAGCGCCAATACGCAGACCGCGCTCCAGGGCTCAATGGCGACGCCCGTGCTCCTGCTCACCAACCTCAGCACCGCCGCGGGCGCCTACGGTCTGTCGGTGAACGGCAACAGCCCGAATGCACCCGCGATCGGGAGTGGCAACTCCAGCAGCGCCGCGGGTTCGGTCGGTTTGCGCGGCCTCTCGGTCGGCGGAGTCGGCGTCCTAGGCATCCACACTGCGCCATCCGGCGACGACGGGGGCGTTGCCGGTAACACGCGCTCGACCTCCCTTTTGGCGAAAGGAGTCTACGGTCTCGTCACCAGCACCTCGCCGGGAGCGGGCTCGGCCGGAGTCCGTGGAGAGAACAACGGCACCGGCGAAAACGGATTCGGCGTGTGGGGATCCCAGAACGGATTCGGCTGGGGCGTCTACGGCACGGCGCCGCGTGGTCGCGGCGTCTCCGGCTTCAGCTCGAGCGGCGACGGCGTCGTCGGCTTCAGTCCAAGCGTCGTCGGCGTCGTGGGTACCAGCACGAGCGGCGACGGCATCGTGGGCGAGAGCTCGACCGGCCTCGCCGGGCACTTCTTCGGCGACGTCACGGTCACCGGGACACTGACGAAGGGAGCGGGAGCGTTCAAGATCGACCATCCGCTCGATCCGGCCCGCAAGTACCTGCAGCACTCGTTCGTGGAGTCGCCGGACATGATGGACGTGTACAACGGCAACGCCACGACGGACGGCAACGGTTTCGCCACCGTCAAGCTCCCCGCGTGGTTCCAGGCGCTGAACCGCGACTTCCGCTACCAGCTCACTTCCCTGAGCGGACTGCAAGACGTTGCGGTCGCGAAGGAGATCGCGCACAATCGCTTCACCATCCAGAGCGAGAAGCCGCACGCCCGCGTCTCCTGGCAGGTGACCGGGATCCGGCACGACGCCTACGCGAATGCGCACCGGATCAAGGTGGTCGTGCCCAAGAGCGGAGCCGACGCCGGCAAGTACCTGCACCCCGAGCTGTACGGACAGTCGAAGGCGAAGGGGATCGACTGGAAGAGCGCGCAGGGGAACGTCGCAAGGAAATAGAAATAGACCTTCTCACCGGGGGGCGGCTGCCGATCGGGCGCTGCCGCCCCGCGACGCTCACGGCCCGGGACGCCAGGCGAAGCACCGCGCTCTGCGCGAGCACCCAAAGCCGTACGGGGAGCCGAACTCGAGGGCTATTGACGCGGTCGAGTAAGCGAGCTTCGTCCGCCCCGTGGGCGCAGGCGCCACCGCCCGCCGCTTCCCCAGGGCGCATTGACAACGGACGCGCAACCCGCTTGGCTCGCAAAGTCAACGTTGGACGGGGCCGGCACCGGCCCCAGAAGGAGCGAACCATGCTCGCTTCAGTCCTCGGCGGCCTACGCTAGCCGCTGGCTGGGGCTGCCGCCGCGGCGCTGGTCACCGTCTCCGGCGCCGGCGCGACCAACGGCTCGCCGCTCATCGTCGGGTAGACGAACGGCGCCACCAGCCAGACCGCGCTCCAAGGCCCGATGGCGACGTCCGTCCTGGGGCGTCTCGGTGACACCGCCAGCCACCCCGGTTGCATCCTGTGCCCGGGTGTGAGAGGAACGGGACACGCCCTCTTCGGCGGCTATTTCACGGCCACGGATACGGGACTCGTTCGTGGAGTCGCCGGACATGATGGACGTGTACAACGGCAACGCCACGACGGACGGCAACGGTTTCGCCACCGTCAAGCTCCCCGCGTGGTTCCAGGCGCTCAACCGCGACTTCCGCTACCAGGTGACGATCGTCGGAACGCGTGGCTGGAACGCGCGCGTCGTAAAGAAGATCGCCGACAACCGCTTCACGATCCAGACGGACCAGCCGAACCTCAGCGTCTCCTGGCTGGTAACGGGGATCCGCCACGACCGGAGGGCGAACGCACACAGGATCAAGGTCGTCGTGCGAAGAGCGGGGCCGACCAAGGCAAGTACGTCTCGCCGAACTTCTATGGCCAGCCGAGCTCGAAGGCGGCCTACGGGCCCCGGACGCGGCGAAGGCGAGCGCCGAGCCCGCCGAGTACGTCCGTCTGCACGGCAAGTCGAATGCGAAGGCGCAGGTGAAGTCGAGGTAGAGACGATCCCGGTGGTGAAGTAGGACCGTACTCACGCTGCCCGCCAACCGATGAAAACTCGAAGACTGGTTCGTTGCGTTGCTGCTGCTCTCGCCGGCTACGGCCCCGGACGGAGCCAGACGCGCGCGCCGGCCACGCGGTAGGCGACCCGGTAGTGGAAGCGTCGCAGGACCTGTCGCAGGTCGGGATCGATCTCGAAGCCCGGCATCAGGCCGATCGCGTCGGGCGGATGAGCGAGCAGTTCCCGGCGCCGCTCCCCCGAGTAACCCGGCAGGACCCAGCGGGCGGGCGGGGTGTCGATGAAGCGCGTCGGCGCGTAGCGGTCGGCGAGCCAGTACACACCCGGCGCCCCGGTGGCCTCCGCGCTCGGGAGGCCGCCTGCCATGTAGATCGTGTCGCCCGGGGAGGTGTGCGCGCCGATGAACGCCGAGACCGGGTAGGCGAGGTGCAGCGGGTTGAAGGAGTTGCCGAAGAAGCGCTGCGTGGCCGGCATGCGCAGCGCCGCGCGCTGGAAGCTCAGGACCTCGTTCCAAAGCGGGACGACGAGCACGAGCGCGCACAGCGCGACGCGTTCAACGAGCCAGCGGCGCCATAGCGACGCGATCCCGACGGCGATTCCGACCGCGATCCCCGGCAGCACCGGGTAGTAGTGGTGAGGATAGGAGTAGTTCGCGAGCTTGACGCGCAGAAAGGCGGCGACGATCCAGAGCAAGGCGGGGACGGCCGCACGCCGAAGTCTCGGATCTCGCATCGCCACGACGCTCCCGACGATTCCGAGCGCCCAGAGTGTGGGGCCAGGGACGTGGAACAGCCCTCCTCCACCCCGCAGCTTGTCGAGCAGATCGCCGCCGCTCGCGCCCGCCCGCGCGTAGCCCAACACCTGGTCGATCATGTCGCCGACGGCACCGGTGGCTGCAAGCCAGACGAGGATCGGTCCTGCGATCGCGAGGACTCCGCCGCCGGCCGCGGCAAAGCGTCGCCCTCTCCCGTCGGCGCTCGAGCGCCAGAGCTCGAAGGCGGCGAAAGGCACGACCACGGCGAACGTGGGATTCATCAGCACCGCGAACGCCGTCAGGCCTCCCGCCGTGGCGCACGCCCACAGCTCCGGCCTCGTGGCGAGCCACCATGCGCCCGCCATCGGCGCGACGCCGTACTGCTCGGTGTTGGAGCTGTAGCCCTCGAGCGGCGAGGCGGCTGCGAACGCGGCGAAAACCATGCCTGCAAGAAATCCGGTCGCGCGTCCGGCGAACCGTCCCACGTACCCCATGAGCGCCAGGGCGGCAAGCGCCGCGAACAACACCAGCGTGAGGTGGACGACCACCACCGAGCTGCCCGAGACGAGCCGGATGAGGGCGAAGAGCAGATAGGTCGCCGGCCCCTTTGTGGCGATCATGTCCACGTACGGCGTGTGACCGTGGAGGATGAGCCCGCCGCCGTAGAGGTAGAGCGGAGGGTCGTACTCGAGCGGGGCGTTGAAGGTCGCCGGACGCGTGACCGCCGCGATCGCGGCGAAGCCGATCAAAGCCGCGACCGGCGAGCGCCTGATCGATGCGAGCAGGCTGGACCTCAGCCGTTGCGCCGAGACTGACCTCTCGGCAGGTGGGGAAATGATCGGCGCCGCCATGCTGCGGAGAAGAGCCCCGCCGCCCGCCTGCCGCTACCCGATCAGTCGCCTTGGCGCGCTTGTCATCGCCTGCTTCCGGGCGGACGGCGGTCGCCCTGCCGCGTTCGCGTGGGCGGCGAGGTCGTCTCCGCCTTCGAACACGGCTGCCTGTACAGCGCCGGATCGAGGTACGTCCCCTGAGCGCCGCGAGGCTTGTCCTGGAGCACCCTCAGGGGATGCGCGAAGGCGGACTCGCCCACCACGCCCTTGCACGCCGGGCTCCGGCCGTAGACGCCCCAGCCCGACCCTGCCTGGGAGCCCCAGACGCTGATCCCGGCGCTGTCCGCGCCGTTGATCCCGCGTACAGGCGCGGATCCGTCGCCGGACCTGGTGGACGCCACGACGCCCTGGACGCCGACCGCATTGGGCACGCACGTGCTCGTACTGCCCCCGACGCCGGCGCCGTGCCCCCACGCGCTGGCCGTCGCGCCGCTGCCGGGCTGGCTGCTCGAGATCGCGCCCTGCACAGCCACCGCGTTCGGTACGCGCGAGTTCGTGGCGCCCTCCACGCGTCCGGCGTCCCCCCACACGCCGGTGTGCTGGCCGAGGAAGCCGCGGCCGTAGGAGAACGAGCCGTAGACGCCCAACCCGTAGCCGGCAGACGAGCCCCACACGCCCATGCCGTTGCCTCCGATCGCGTCGTTGATCCCGCGCTCGCCGGCCGTCCCGCTCGCCGGGCTGGTCGAGAGCACACGTCCTGCGATGCCTGTGGCATTTGGCGAGGTGGAGCTCGTCTCGACGAGCACTCCGGCCGATGGGCCGATCACCGACCCGTGCTGTCCGTACACGCCCGGTCCGTTGGCGTTGGTGCTCAAGCCGTAGCCGAAGAGGCCTGCCGAGCCGATTTCCGGCGAGCCGCTGTTCAGGACTCCCTCCGCCCCGTGTGCATTGGCTCCGTTCGAGTTGGTCTGGCCTGCGAGGCTCACGCCTCCGCTCCCGCTCGCGCCCGAAGCGAGCCTCTGGCCGCCCAGCGCACAGCGCGTAGGAATGAGTCGAACATCGTTTCGTACCTCCTGGGTGACGGGAACTTCACGAAAGCACACGCGGCAGACGAGGTCAAGACACGTCGGCGCGAGGAGTCCGTGCTAGCCACCGACGTTCCCTCAGCAGTCACGGCCGCAGTAAGCTGATCCCGTACGGATGGTGGCCTTTTGGCCGCAGCGATGTGGCTTCTGGTAGTCATCAAACTGAGTTTGTGCGGTACGCCGCTCGCCGATTCCTATCTGGCGGCGGCGCGGAGAAACCATGGATCCGCGTTCTTCCGAGCTCCTCGCGGCCGGTACTTCTTTCTGGGTGACAACCGGACTTCGTCATGCGACTCGCGTGTCTGGGGTGCGATACCGCGCAGCCGGCTGATCGGACCCGTCTTCGCGACGTACTGGCCGCTCACCCGTGTCTCAGTGCAGGTTCCACGGTCGCGATCGCCTAGCTCTTCTCGACAGGCAGGTTGAGCTGCTCCCACTCGCTCCACGAGCCGGGATACAGCTTCGCGTCACTTCTGCCCGCCTGGACGAGGCCGAGGAGCTGGACGCATGCGGTCACCCCCGAACCGCAGTAGACAACCACCTCCTCGGCCTCGACGGCGTCCTGCGGGAGCGCGCCGGTGTAGGGCGCGTTCCGCGCGCCGGGGATGTGGCCCGGCTTGCGGTCGATCGGGTTGGGCTCGCCGCGATAACGCTCGGGCAAGCGGGCGTCGACCACGAGGAGGCGGGGATCGTCCAGGCGCGCCGCCAGCTGCTCCGCCGTGATCGTGTCGTCGTGCCGCTCGCGCGGCACGAACTCGGCCGGCTCGACCTCCTCCTCGCCGGAAGAGAGTGGGCCGCGCCAGCCCTCGAAGTCGATCACGCCGCAGTCGTCGTGGCCGAAGTGGCGCAGCAGCCACCAGAGCCGCTCGGGGCCGCCCATGTTCCCGTATGCGACGACGAAGACGCCGTCGCCGATGCCGGCGCGGCCGGCCGCCTCGGCGAAGTCCTTCGCGGCGGGCAGTGGATGGCGCCCGCCCGGCCCGGGCGGAGCGGACAGGTCGGCGTCCACGTCCAGGTAGCTCGCGCCCGGGATGTGCCCCTCGAGATAGAGCTCACGGCCCGCGTCTGGCGCGCCCAGCTCCCAGCGGCAGTCGACGAACTGGTAACGCACGCGGCCAGCTTAGGCCGCGTCGGCGACCTCCTCCTCGTCCTCGCGCGGCGGGAATTCGTGCCGGTGGGCGAGGAGGTGGCTGTGCGCTTCGGTTCCGTATCCGCCGGGAACCGGTATGTAGAACTCGGGATAGCCCCACATTCCATGTTCTGAGACGTCCAGCCCGGACGTCTCGACCTCGGGCTCGACGCGGATCCCCCACAGCTTGTTCAGCACCCAGAGGCAGCCGAACGAGGCCGAGAAGGTGAACGCGCCCACGGCGAGCAGTCCGAGGAGCTGGATCCAGACCTGGTGGAAGGAGCCGGTGTAGACGAGGCCGCCGGTTCCGGTCTTGAGCGTGGCGGCAAGAGCCGGAACCGCGAACAGCCCCGTTGCGAGCGTCCCCCAGACCCCGGACATCCCGTGTACCGCGACTGCTCCGATCGGGTCGTCGATCCCGATCCGCTCGACCCACAGGACACCGACGACCGCGATCATGCCGGAGACGGCGCCGATCACGACCGCGGCCCACGGCGCGACGAAGCCGGACGCGGCCGTGACTGCGACCAGCGCGGCGAGGACGCCGTTCAGCATCATCGAGATGTCCGGCTTCTTCAGGACGAGCCAGGCGGTGAGCGCGCCGCTCACGGCGCCCGCGGCGGCGGCGAGGTTGGTCGTCAGCGCGACGTAGCCGAAGTAGCCGAGCTTGTCCCCGGTGATCACGGCGAGCGTCGAGCCGGGGTTGAACCCGAACCAGCCGAACCAGAGGATGATCGTCCCGAGCACCGCGTAGGGGATGTTGTGTCCCGGGATGGGATTGCCCCGGCCGCCGGCGAACTTCCCGATGCGCGGCCCGAGCAGGATCGCGCCCGCCAGCGCCGCCAGCGCGCCCTGATAGTGGACGACGGTCGAGCCCGCGAAGTCTTGCATCCCCAGGCCGAAGAGCCAGCCGCCGCCCCAGACCCAGTGGGACGTGACGGAGTAGATGACCGTGAAGGCGACGCCGAACGCGAAGTAGACCCACAACTTCGCGCGCTCGGCCATCGCGCCCCAGACGATCGCGAGCGACACGCCCGCGAACACGACCTCGAACAGATACCCGGCCGCACCCGGGATCGTGGTGAAGAACTCGAACGGCGCCTTGCCGACGTCGAGCAGCGAGTGGACGGAAGGGAAGAAGCCGCTCGTCCCGATGATCGCGTTCCCCTTGCTGAACGCGATCCCGAAGCCGACCGCCCAGTAGACGAGGGAGCAGACGCCGAAGATCAGCACGTTCTTGCCCGCGATGTGCGCAGCGTTCTTCATCCGCGTCAGCCCGGCTTCGAGGAAGGCGAACCCGGCCTGCATGAACATGACCAGGACGGCGGCCACCACAACCCAGACGGTGTTGACGGCGATGATGATCTCCGCCTTGCTCATAGCGCTCTCCCCGTTCGGTTGTGGGTGACGTTGGAGACGGGGCATGACCAGACGAGGCCGTCACCGGATTCGTGGCCGCTGCGGGCGGCGTCGGCGATCGCGTCGACCACCGCCCGCACGGCGCTGTCCTCGACGACGAAGGTCAGGAGGGCCTTCGGGAGGAAGCGGGACTCGAACACGCGGCCGCGGTACTCGTGCGTGATCCCGCGCTCGCGGCCGTGGCCCACGGCCTCGACCACCGTCACGCCCACGTGTCCCGTCTGTTCCTCGACCGCGTCGATCACCGTCTCGACGCGCTCCCGAACGACCACCGCCTCGACCTTTTGCATTCACAGACTCCCGGTGTTGGATCCTGGTTCGGCGGAGCTGCGCGGAGCCGGGCTTGGCCCGAGCGCAGCGCACGAGTCGTTGGTACGCAGCGAGGCGTAAAGGAGGGGGCCAACGGGGGAACCATGGGTTCCCCCGTTCTTGACTGCCTCGACCTTTTGCACGACTCAGCAGTCGTAGTAGAGGGCGAACTCGGCCGGGTGAGGCCGGAGCCGGACAGCATCCACTTCCGTCTCGCGCTTGTACGCGATCCAGGTCTCGATCAGCTCCTTCGAGAAGACACCGCCCCTGGTCAGGAACTGGTGGTCGGCCTCGAGCGCGTCGAGCGCCTCGGCGAGCGAGCCCGGCACCTGCGGCACGTCCGCCTCCTCCTCGAAGAGGTCGAAGTCGGCCGGCTTGCCCGGATCGAGCCCCTGCTCGACGCCGTCCAGCCCCGCCATCAGCATCGCCGAGAAGGCGAGGTACGGGTTCGCCGCCGCGTCGGGGCAGCGGAACTCGACGCGCTTCGCCTTGGGCGACTCGGAGTACATCGGGATGCGGATGCAGGCCGAGCGGTTGCGCTGGGAGTAGACGAGGTTGACCGGAGCCTCGTAGCCCGGCACGAGCCGGCGATAGGAGTTCGTGGTCGGGGCGCAGAAGGCGAGCAGCGCCGGAGCGTGCGTGAGCAATCCGCCGACGTAGCAGCGGGCGAGCTGTGACAGGCCCGCGTAGCCGGACTTGTCCGCCATCAGCGGCGTCGACTCCTTCCACAGCGACTGGTGCGTGTGCATCCCCGAGCCGTTGTCGCCGAAGAGCGGCTTCGGCATGAAGGTCGCCGTCTTGCCCGCGGCGCGGGCGACGTTCTTGACGACGTACTTGTACGTCATGACCTGGTCGGCCATCCGCAGGAGCGACTGGTAGCGAAGGTCGATCTCGCACTGGCCGCCGGAGGCGACCTCGTGGTGGTGGAACTCGCACGGGATGCCGAGCTTCTCGAGCGTCAGCACCATGCGCGTGCGGAGATCGTGGAGCGTGTCGTGCGGCGCCGGCGGGAAGTAGCCCTCCTTCTGGCGGACTGTATAGCCGAGACCGGGCTGGCCGGAGTTCCAGTGCCCCTCGGCGGAGTCGATCGCATAGTGCGCCTGGTGGTCGGCGAGCGCGTAGCTCACCGAGTCGAGCACGAAGAACTCGCACTCGGGGCCGACGTAGCACGTGTCGGCGATGTTGGTCGCGCGCAAGTACTGCTCCGCTCGCTTCGCTACGCGGCGCGGATCCTTTGCATAGGGCTCGTGCGTGATCGGGTCGACGATCTCGCAGATGAGCGACAGCGTCGGCGCCTCGGTGAACGGGTCGAGGATCGCGCTGGACGGGTCCGGCATGAGCAGCATGTCCGACTCCGCGATGCCCTGCCAGCCGCGGATGGACGAGCCGTCGAACCCGAGACCATCGTCGAAGCAGGACTCGTCGAAGGATGTGAGCGGCAGCGTCATGTGCTGCCACGAGCCGAGCAGGTCGCAGAACTTGAGGTCGACCATCGTCGCCTGTGTCTGGCCCGCCCATTCGAGCGCCTCGGCCGGGGCGGGCTTCTCCGCGCTTCCGTTCGCCAGGTAGTGCTTGGCTTGTTCCTCCACCTCTCCTCCTCCCGTTAAGTGCCGAAAGGCCCCAGAGCCGGAAAAGCTCTGAGGCCCCATCGCCTCCGCGCAGGCCTTCCTGGCCCGCACGGGAACGACCCTAACGCCCCGGGCGGACGGAAAAGTGCCCCGTAGGGACGTGTCCCGTAAGTCGGAAGGGTCTGGCACCTCGCTTGACATCCGATCGCGATGAACAAGCCATTTGAGAACCGGGGTCTGACCCCGGTGTTAACGAGATCCGCGCGAGGTGGTACGGATGCGTGCCGAAAGCGGGATTTGATTTCGCGCCGACGGGGTTGCTAGTGTGGCTCCCGGCATGTTCCTCGGCTGAGTACCCATATTCGCGCCCGCGCGCCCGGCTGGGTCTTGGCCGAGCGCGCCCGTTTCCGTACTCGCCGACCTCCAGGAGCAAGCCGATGACCCAAACAGCCGAGCACACGTCCAGCCGAGAGATGGCCACGCCGTCTGAGCCTGCAGCCGTGCCCGCGCTCGAGGTCCGCGACCTGCGCAAGGAGTTCATCCGCCGCGACGGTGGAAAGCGCAAGGGCTGGCGCCGCAAGCGCCGGCGGGTCGCTGCGCTGAAGGGTGTGAGCTTCACCATGGAGCGCGGCGAGACGGTCGCGATCCTCGGCCAGAACGGGTCGGGCAAATCGACGCTGGTCCGGCTCCTGTCGACCCTGCTCCTGCACGAGGGCGGCACCGCGAGCATCTTCGGTCACGACGTCTTCAAGGACGCGCGCGCGGTCAAGAGGCTCGTCAACCGGGTCTCGGTCGAGGCTTCCTTCTTCAAGAAGATGTCCGCCGTCGAGAACCTGAGCTATGCCGCCCGCTTCTACGGGATGCGCGGCAAGGACACGAAGGACCAGATCCCGGAGATCCTGACCCGCGTCGGTTTCCCTGAGGATCGCCGGAACGAGCCGATGGAAAACCTCTCCCGTGGGATGCAGCAGAAGGTCGCCCTCGCGCGTGCGCTGCTGACCTCGCCCGTGATGTTGCTCCTGGACGAGCCGACCACGGGCCTCGACCCGCGTTCGAAGCTCGAGGTCCAGGAGTTCATCCGCGAGATCCGTGAGACACACGACGCCACGATCCTGCTCTGCACGCATGACCTCGCGGAGGCCGAGGTTCTCGCGGACCGCGTCGGCATCCTCGACCGCGGCGAGCTGCTGATGCTCGAGCCCGCGGACGAGCTCAAGGCTCGCTTTGGCGCAGAGACGCTCGAGGACGCATTCTTCGCCGCGACCGGCAAGTCGTTCGAGGAAGAGGGCGACGACGAGGACGAGAAGACAGGGGAGGAGAACTGATGCAGGGCGCCGCCGCAACCATCCGCCACGAGATGATCGGCCTCGCGGGCGTCATCGAACGCAACGTCTACCTGATCAAGCGCTACATCTGGTGGGACGTCGCATTCTTCATCTGGACGGTCGCGAACACGCTGACGATCGTGTTCATCGCGAAAGGCGTCCCCAGCCTGACGCCCGCCGAGGTGAACCACCTGACCACCGTGCTCCTGATCGGCGCGGTCGTCTGGGCGTACCTCGGAATCATCTTCGAGATCGTCACCGAGACGGTCGCCTGGGAGCGCTGGGAGGGCACGATCGAGTACACGTTCATGGCGCCGCTGTCGCGTCCCGTCCACCTCTTCGGGATGGGACTGTTCTCGATCGTCTACGGCGTCATCCGTGCCGTGCTGCTCTTCGGCGTGGTCGCGCTCTTCTTCAGCCTCGACCTGCCCGACGCGAACTACGTCGCGGCGCTCGTCGTCCTGATCATCGCGTCGGTCTCGTTCATCGGGATCGGGATGATGACGGCCGTCCTGCCGCTGATCTCGCCGGAAAAGGGGATGCAGCTCGGCTTCGTCGCCCAGGGCATCCTGCTGGTCGTCTCGGGCGTCTACTACCCGATCAGCGTCCTGCCGGAGTGGATGCAGGTGATCGCGAAGATCTCGCCCGCGACCTACGCGCTCGACGCGGCCCGCGAGTCGATCCTGCACGGAAAGGGCTTGACACAGCTCTGGGGCGACATCTGGCCGCTCCTGGTGATCGGGGCGGTTGCGGTTCCGCTCGGCCTGTGGGTGTTCCGCCGCGGGGAGCAGCACGCGAAGCGCCACGGCAAGCTCAAGCGCTCGGGATGAGCGTGGTGGCCCCTCCGCGCTGGGAAGTCCTGTACGCGGAGGCGCACGCCGAGCGGTTCCGCTACCTGGCCGGCTCCGGCCGCGCCGAGTTCCGGCGCGGCCGCGGCGTGCTCGCCGTCGCCACGGGCGCGTGGTCGAACACCGACAACGGCATCGTCCTCGAGCGAGAGGACATTGACGACGCGGCGATCGCCGAGCTCGTCGACTGGCTGCGCCAGCCGGCGTCCCTGATTTGCTCCGGTTTCGCCGCGTCCGATGAGCTGCGCGCCCGCCTTGCTCGGCTCGGGCTGCGCGAGGAAACGAGCGGTGTGACCTCCGGCGCCGAGCTGGGCGAGTTGCCCGAGGCGGCGCCTCCGGAAGGGGTTTCGATCGCCCAGGCAGTGACGGAGCGGGACCTCGAGGACTGGGTCGAGGTTGCCCGCGGCGCGGGCATCTATGACGAGCACGCCCGCCGGCCGCTCCCCGTCCGCCACTGGGTTGCGCGGCGCGGCAACAAGCCGGTCGGGCTCGGAACGGCGTTCTTTCTGAGCGGAGTCGTCCTGCTCGAGCACGTAGCTGTGGTCGAACACGAGCGTCGCCGTGGGATCGGCGCTGCGCTCGCGCTCGTCCGCCTGCACGAGGCGCGCCGCTTCGGCTGCCGCTTCGGCCTGTTCGGGACGACTCCGGAAAGCGCCGGGCTGTACGCCCCCTTCGGGTTCACCACGCAGCCCGTCGAGGGGCGTCGCTGGTTCTACCTTCCGCTCCAGCCATGATCGTCGTCCGGCCCGCGCAGACCGACAGCGACCTCGAGGCGTGGCGGCAGGTGCGGATGACCGTCGTCCCGAACGAGCGCTGCGGAAGCGTGGAGGAGATCCGCCGCTCCGCGACACCCCGCTCCATCTTCCTGCTCGCCGAGCTGGACGGCGAGGTTGCCGGTTCGGGAATCGCAGGCCGTTCCGATCTTGCGGGGCAGGGTTTCGTCGCGCCGCGCGTCCTCCCGGCCGCACGGCGGCGCGGCGTGGGGACCGCCCTGCTGCGCGCGCTGGCGGAGCATGTGCAGCTCCTGGGCTTCGCCGAGGCCGGCTCGCTGACCGAGGACGGCGGCTCGTTCGAGTTCGCGCGGCGTTTCGGGTTCCGCGAGGTCGGCCGCGACGTCGAGCAGGTCCGCGCGGTCGGCGAGGAACGGGCCCCCATCCTGCCTGCAGGGATCGAGCTCGTCTCCCTGGCCGAACGGCCCGATCTCTTCGAGCGCGTCTACCGCGAGCTCGCGCGCGAGGCGCTCCAGGATCTCGCGGTCGACCGGCCGATCGAAGTCTCGCTCGAGGATTGGAAGCGCGAGTGGGTCACCTGGCCCGAAGGCTCCTTCGTCGCGCTCGCCGGCGGCGAGATCGTCGGGTGTGCGGGTCTTCTGCGCGACGACGACCATCCCGACCGGGCCGAGAACAGCCTCACGGCCGTCCGGAAAGACTGGCGCCGCCGCGGAGTTGCCTCGGCGCTCAAGCGGGCCGTGCTCGCATGGGCGGCGCAAAACGGGCTGCGCGAGCTCTACACCTGGACGCAGTCCGGGAACGAGGCGATGCGCGCGGCCAACGAGAGGCTCGGCTACGTCACGCGCGCTGTCAGCGTCCGCGTCCGCGGCCGGCTTCCGCTCTCCGAATGACCCGCCCGCGGGCCACCTCGGTCTTCTACGGCCTCGAGTTCTTCCTCAGCTGGCCGACCTTCGTCGTCATGGCCGTCTACCTCGTCAACGAGCTGCATCTCTCGCCGCTCCAGCTCGTTCTCATGGGGACGGCGATGGAAGCTGCGGTCTTCCTCTTCGAGATCCCGACCGGCGTCGTAGCCGACACGTACAGCCGGCGGCTGTCCCTGATCATCGGCTATCTGGGGATGGGAACGGCGTGGGCGCTCGTCGCGGTCGTCTCGGAGCCGTGGGCGGTGATCGTGCTGTGGGCCTTCTGGGGCATCTCGTACACGTTCACGAGCGGCGCGTACCAGGCCTGGATCACCGACGAGGTAGGCCGGGAGAACATCGGATCGCTCTTCCTGCGTGGACAGCGTCTCGGCTACATCGGTGCGGTCGTGGGGCTCGGCCTGCAGGTCGTGCTCGGCCTGTGGTCGTTGCGCGCCGGGGTGATCGCCGGCGGGGTCGTCACCGTCGCATGCGGGATCGGCTGCATGTTCTTCATGCCCGAGACGGGCTTCCGGCGGCAGCCGCGCTCGGAGCGGAAGCCTGTCCTCCAGCAGCTGAAGACGACCGCGCTCGGCGGCGCCAGGTTCGCGTGGGCGGCGCCGATCATCCTTCTGCTCATTTCGGTCGAGCTGTTCATGGGGATGTCGAGCGAGGCGTTCGACCGGCTCAAGGAGGCGCACTTCCTGCGCGACATCGGGCTCCCGGCGGCCGGCCACCTCGATCCCGTCGTCTGGTTCGGGCTCTTCTGGCTTGCCGGGATGGTGCTCGGCTTCGCGGCGATGGGCCTCCTGATCAAGCGCGTGGAGCGCGGGGGCCGGCGGGCCGTCGCGACCTGGCTCTTCGGCTTCACCGCAATCGAAATGGCGACGATGTTCGTGTTCGCGCTCACGGGCAACGTCTGGCTCGCGATCGCGGCGCTCCTGGGCGTCTTCTTCGCCCGCGACCTGCAGGGGCCGCTCTATACGACGTGGCTGAACGAGCAGATCACCGACTCGTCCGTGCGCGCGACCGTTCTCTCCATCAGCGGCCAGGCGAACGCGATCGGCCAGGCGGGCGGCGGCCCGATCCTCGGCGTGATCGGCAACGTCTGGGGCATTCGCGCCGCGCTGGCGACGGGTGCAGCGGTGATCGCCCCCGCGCTCGCCCTGTACGGGCGGGCGATCGCGCACCAGGGGCGCGAGCCCGAGCTGGAGGAGCTGCCCGCGGCTCAGCCGGGCGGCGTGTAGACCGGCCGCACGTAGGTGGGCTCGAAACCCGCGCGCAGCATGTTGCGGTACGAGGGGCCCGGCTCGTCCGCAATCCCGGTCTCGGTGACGAGCTGCCGGAGACCGAGCTCGCGTGCCCGCTCGAACCGTTTGGCGAACACGGCGTTCTGCACTCCCCGGCCACGGTATTCCGGTTGCGTGGCGGCGACGCCCATCCATCCGACTTCGCCCAGGACGTACAGCATTCCGCCCCCGACCGCTTCGTCCCCGTCGTAGGCGACGAAGCACTGCCAGTCGGGGTGGCCGAAGACGCCCGAGAGCCATTCGGCCTCCGGCGCCGGGATGCTCCACGCGCGGCGCAGGTACGTCGCGACGTCGTGCCGCGAGCGTGCATCGCCCACGTCGAGATCCGTGTGCGCCTCGTATCGCTCGACGCCGCGGGAGAACTTCTGCCATGCGCCGGCGGGAACGTATCCTCGCGCCGCCAGCTCGTCGTCCAGATCCGCCTCGGGGTCGAGCGTGATCCAGTACGGCCGGTCGTCGAACACGCCTTCGAGCTCCTCGAGGTCGTCGAGGTCGTACAGCCCCACGATTCGGTTCAGCTCCTTGATCGGCAGCCCGTCGACGCGGATGGCGATCGCGCCGCCCGCCTCGCGCAGCAGCCCGCGCGGCTCCGGCACGTCGAACAGGCTGCGCAGCGCCTCGACCTCGACTCGCTCGCTTGCCTTCATGTGCCGATGGTAAGGTGTCCTCGTCCGAAGGCGATGATGCCTCGGGCGCCTCAGGGCGCTCGGGGCTCTTTCCATTTAAGGAGGCGGAATGAGCGTGGTCGAGAGCAGGAGCAGGGCAACGTCGAGCGAGGAGTCCCGCCGGGACGTGCTCAATCAGATCAAGGAGCAGGGGATCGACGACCTGCTGCTGTGGTTCACCGACCTCGAGGGGCACCTGAAGAGCTTCTCGATCACCCTGGCCGAGGTCGAGGGCGCGCTCGACGACGGGATGGGCTTCGACGGCTCGTCCATCACGGGCTTCAACGCCATCGAGGAGTCGGACATGGTCGCGATCCCCGATCCGGACACCTACCGCGTCCTCCCCGACGGCAAGACGGGCCGCATGATCTGCGACATCGTCACTCCCGACGGAAACGCGTACGACGGCGACCCGCGTTACGTCCTGCGCCGCGCGCTCGAGCGCATGGAGTCGCTCGGCTTCGACACCTTCAACGTCGGCCCCGAGGCCGAATACTTCCTGTTCAGGGACGAGAAAGGCACGGAGACGCTGGACGAGGGCGGCTACTTCGCGCAGACGACGATGGACGCGGCCACCGGGCTCCGCCGAGACACGATCCGCGCGCTCGAGTCGATGGGCATCCCGGTCGAGTACCACCACCACGAGGTGGGTCCGTCCCAGCACGAGATCGACATCCGCTACGCGAACGCGCTCGACATGGCGGACTACATGCTCACGTACAGGCTCGTCGTCAAGGAGGTCGCCAAGCAGCACGGCTACCACGCGACCTTCATGCCGAAGCCGCTCTTCGGCGAGAACGGCTCGGGCATGCACACGCACCAGTCGCTCTTCACCGACGGGCGCAACGCGTTCTTCGACGAAGACGACAAGTGGCACCTCTCGGCGGCGGGCAAGGCCTTCATCGCCGGCCAGCTCCGGCACGCGCGCGAGATCTCCGCCGTCTTCGCGCAGTGGGTCAACTCGTACAAGCGGCTCGTCCCCGGCTTCGAGGCTCCGGTCTACGTCGCCTGGTCGCAGCGAAACCGTTCGGCGCTGATCCGCATCCCGCTGTACAAGCCGGGATCGGAGCAGGCGACGCGAGCGGAGATCCGCTGTCCCGATCCGGCCTGTAACCCGTACCTCACCTTCGCGACGCTCCTGCACGCCGGTCTCGAGGGGATCGAGCAGGGCTACGAGCTTCCGGACCCGATGGAGACGAACCTGTACCACCTGACCACGGAGCAGCGGAGGGCGCGCGGCATCGAGTCGCTCCCCGAGACCCTCGGCGAGGCGATCGACGCGCTGGCAGAGTCGGAACTGGCGCGCAAGGCCCTCGGCCCGCATATCTTCGACCGCTACGTCGAGCTGAAGCGGAAGGAATGGGACGAGTATCGGGTCCAGCTGACGCAGTGGGAGATGGACCGGTACCTCGCGGTGCTTTAGATCGAAGGCTTGGCCGACATGAAGAACCAGGCCACGCCGAGCGCCAGCGCGTAGAGCGTCGCGACTCCGGCCAGCCACGGGCCCAGGCGCGGCCGCCTGCGCGCGAGCCAGCCGAGAATGAGCAGAATGATCGTCAGCGCGGCCGCGACTTCGGCCAGATGGATCCCCGCTTCGGCCCACCCGGGCGTGCTCTCGTCGAGCCCCTCGTGGTCGATCAGCCAGTAGCCGCCGAAGTACATGACGATCCACGCCGGGAGGACCAGCACGAGAGTCGTCCAGAAGGCGATGCGGCGGAGCAGCCGCGCGTGTGCCGGGATGCGCAGTGCTGCGATCGACACGATCGCCACAGCGAGGACGCCGCCGAACAACGCGAGCGCGCCAAAGACGTGGACGAAGAACTGGCTCCCACAGGTCGGCCCGCACAGCGAAGCGATGGTCATGCGCCCGGCTTCCAGACCATCAGTACGAGCGCGGCGATGACCGCCGCGCCGCCGAAGTAGCTCAGGATGAGCGAGATCGGGTCGCGAAGACGTTGTTTGAGCGCGACACTTGGAGCGTCACCCTTCTCGGCGAGCTCCTCCGCCAGTTGGCGCGTCGCGTCGTCGCGGCGGCCGCCGATCGCGCCGACGACGTTGCCTGCGACCAGGAGAACGACGGCGCCGACGATCCAGGCCTCGCCGTAGGAGTACCCCCTCTCGTCTACCAGCCACAAACCGAAAACGAGGAGCAGAATGCTTCCGGTCACGATTCCCACGACGGGTATCCGGATCAGGCCCAGCAGGAGCGCGATTTCGCTGGGTCGCTCGCGGCCCTGTGCCGCGATGTCGAGGACGATCGCCACAACGGCCCCGCCCACCAGCAGAAACGCGCCTGTGACGTGCAGGAACAGAAGCCAGTCGTACGTGGACATCGCGCTCGAGACGATAATCGGAACCATGGACGCCACTGACCGCCACCTACGCTTGCTGACCGAAACGATCGAAGCGGTCAACTCGACCCTCGACCTCGACGAGGTGCTCTCGCTGGTCGCGAGCAAGGTTGCGGCCGCGCTGGAGGCCGACGCCTGCTTCGTCTACCTGTACGACGATCGCGCCGACGAGCTCGTCCTGCGCGCGACGCACGGCACGCGGGTGGAGGAGATGACACGCACGCCGCGGATGCGGCCCGGGGAGGGAATCACCGGCTCGGCCGGCGCGAGCCGGGAGCCGATCATGATCGCCGAGAAAGCGCATCTCGACCCACGCTTCAAGGCTTTCCAGAACCTCCCCGAGGACGAATACGAGTCGATTCTCGCCGTCCCCATCCTCGCGCGGGAGAAGCTCGCCGGCGCCCTCAACGTGCGCACGCGGGCGCCCCGTTCGTTCTCCGCGGCAGAGGTCGACTTGTTGCTCGCGATCGCCGCCCAGGTGGCGCAGCCGATCGAGCACGCGAAGCTGTACCGGGAGGCACGGCGCCGCGTGGACGAGCTCGAGGCGCTCGCGCGCATCTCGGAGGCGGTCTCCGAGTCGCTCTACCTTGAAGAGTCGCTGGAGGCGATCGTCAAGACGACGATGGACGCGGTCGGCGCGACCGGGGCCGCGCTCGTCCTCGAGGACGGCAAGATCGCGTGGCCGGAGGGCCGCGCGGGCGCGTACAACGTGCGAATGCCGTTGCGGTGGAAGCGGCGGCAAATCGGCGAGCTCGTCTGTGACCGCAATACGCGCTTCACGGACGAGGAGCGCGCACTGCTCGCCTCGATCGCCCACCACGCGGCGGTTGCCCTGGAGCACGGGCGCGCTGTCATGCGCGGCGTCCTCGCCCAGGAGATCCACCACCGTGTCAAGAACAACCTCCAAACCGTCGCCTCGCTCCTCCGTCTACAGGCGCGCAGCGCCGACTCCGTCAATCCGCGCAAGGCGCTGGACGACTCGGTCAACCGCATCCTCGCGATCGCCGCCGTACACGAAGTGCTGACCGAGCACAGGGACGACGACGTGGAGCTGGCGGAGCTCGTCGACCGCCTCCGGGCGATGCTCGTCCAAGGGCTCGGCGCGGCCAAGCAGGTGGAGACCGAGCTCGAGCCGGTCTCGCTGGCCGGCAACCGCGCGACCGCTCTTGCCCTCGTCTTCAGCGAGCTCTTCCAGAACGCGCTCGAGCACGGCGGCGCGACGGTGCGGATCGAGCTGGCGCGGAGGGACGGCGACGTCCTGCTGACGATCTCGGACGACGGCGGCGGCCTGAACGGCGGGCCGGAAGGCACCGGCCTGTCCATCGTGCGTGCGCTCGTCCGAGACGAGCTCCGGGGCTCGCTGCGCCTCGCCGACGACGACGGCCTGCGCGCGGAGGTCGTCTTCCCAAGCTAATGGAGCTCGACCGTTTCAGCTTCGTCCTCCTCCGGCGCGGCCCGCGCGCTGACGAGTTCTCGGAGGAGGAGCTCGACCGTTTCCAAGAAGCGCATCTGGCGCACCTCGCCGCAATGAAGGAGCGCGGCGTGATGGCGGTCGCGGGGCCGTTCAGCGAGCAGCCCGACGAGACCTGGCGCGGCTTCTGCCTGTACACGGTGGAGCTGGCGGAGGCGCGGCGCCTGGCCGAGTCGGACCCGTCCGTGCAGGCTGGTCGCATGGCCGTCCAGGTCTTCAACTGGTGGACGAGGAAGGGGACCGTCCGATTCGAGTTCTGATCGCAGAGGACGAGACGATCATCCGGCTCGACCTCAAACAGCTGCTCGAGGTTGCCGGCTTCGACGTGTGCGCGGAGGCGAAGGACGGCGCCGAGGCGGTCGAGCTCGCCCGCTCCGCGCAGCCCGACCTGGCCGTGCTCGACGTGAAGATGCCGAATCTGGACGGGATCGAGGCCGCGCGCGCCATCCTGGACGAGCGCCCGATCCCGATCGTGATGCTGACCGCCTACGGTCAGGAAGAGCTGGTCTCGCGAGCGGTCGAGGCGGGGGTGTTCGGCTATCTCGTGAAACCGTTTCGCGAGTCGGATCTGCTTCCGGCGATCCACACAGCGCGAGCCCGGCACCGCGAGCTGGTCGAGCTGCGCGAGGAGACAGAGTCGCTCGCGGCGGCCCTGGCCGCGCGCAAGACGATCGAGCGGGCGAAGGGGCTCCTGATGGAGCGGGAGGGCCTGTCCGAGGACGACGCGTTCGCGCGCCTGCGCAAGGCAAGTCAGGTCTCCGGGCGTCCGATGCAGGTCGTGGCGGAAGCCGTGCTCGCGACCTTCGGGACTCACCTTTGACCCAGTGGGCAAAATGAAGGTGCGATGTCGATTCTCCACTCGTACCGCTGGCGCCGCAGGATCGCCTTCACTGCCATCGGGGTGGCCGTCGCCGCGCCGCTCATCTGGCTCGGCGTCCGCTACTCCGATCCCGGCAACCCGGAGAACGCCAACGGGCCGACGGTGGCCGACTACGTGCAGACGAAGAACGTGCCGTTCACGCCTGCCCAGCGCCACCAGGTACACCAGGTTCTGAAGCAGTTCATCGCGACCGCGGTCGTCCGCAAGAACGTAGCGCAGGCATGGAACATTGCCGGCCCGACTTTGAAAGAGGGCTTGACGCGCGAGCAGTGGGACAAGGGCAACCTTCCCGTCATCCCGTATCCCGCGCTCGACAAGGGATGGGGGAACTGGAGCTTCGTGCAGTACTCCTATGCGGAAGGGCAGAAGCACACTGTGGGGGTCGAGGTCTTCCTCTTTCCCAAGCCGAAGTCGGGCTGGTCGGCGATGACCGCGGACGTCGAGGTCTTCAAGAACCCGAAGAAGCACTGGCTCGTCGACTACTGGATGCCCAAGCGCTTCCACGGGCCGCCGGCGGTCGCGCACACTACCAAGGCGAAGGTGAGCGCAAAGAAGCTGCGCGAGCGCCATGCGGTGAAGGCCAAGGCCAAGACGACGCCGAAGACGGACGCCACCACGGCCACGCAGGACACGGCGCGCGCCCGCGGCGCGTGGTGGGCGCTTCCGATCGGCATCCTCGGGCTGGCCATCCTGCTCCCGCTGACGATCGGCATGTTCGTCTGGTATCGCAACCGCAAGGCGGAGCGTGCGTACTTCCGCTCGGCCGGCGATGGCAACTCAGGCTCCAACACGTAGGGCCCGGCCACGGCGGCCGGGCGAGGGAACGGGCGACGCCTGGCGCGTGATCGTGCTGAACGACGACCACAACACGTTCCAGGGAGTCGCTTTCGCCCTTGCCAGCGTGCTCCCCTCCACGAGCTACGAGCAGGGGATGGACATGGCGAACCGGATCCATAACTCGGGACAGGCGATCGTCTGGTCCGGACACAAGGAAGCGGCCGAGCTGTACTGGAACCAGCTCCAGGGGCACGGCCTGACCATGGCTCCGCTCGAGAAGGGGTAGGCTCACGGCGTGATGACGGTGGTCTTCCGTGGCCGTTCAACGCGCCAGACGGGCGCGCCGGCCCGCGCGCTCCCAGCACTTCCTCCGCGATAGGGGACTCGCAGAGGAGCTCGTAACCCTGGCGGGAGTTTCCCGCCGCGATCTCGTGCTCGAGATCGGCGCAGGCGACGGCGCGATCACGTCGGTCCTCGCACGGCGAGCCGGATACGTGATCGCCCACGAGATCGACTCCTCGCTGGCGATGCGGCTGAGGGAACGTTTCGGGCCGCTGTCCTCCGTTCTGGTCGTGGAGGGAGACGCGTTCGCGCAGCCTGTCCCCCGCCTGCCCTTCCGTGCGGTCTCGAACGTCCCCTTCCACGAGACGACCCGTGCCCTACGGCTGCTGCTCGACGACCCGCGTGGGTCGCTCGAGCGCGCCGCGCTGATCGTGCAATGGGAGGTCGCGCGGAAGCGGGCGCGCGGGGATACGCTGCTCGGCCTCGGCTGGGCGCCGTGGTGGGAGCTGCGCCTCGTCCGTCAGGTTCCCGCTTCAGCGTTTCGGCCTCGGCCTTCGGTGGACGCCGGGATCCTCGTCGCCGTCCGCCGGGCCGAACCGCTGCTGCCGCCCGCGCAGGCGAGGGCCTTTCGCGCTCTCTTGCGCCGCGGCTTCGGGCGCCGGCGTCAGCCCGCGGGGCTCGACGAGTGGCTCGAGCTCTTCAGAGCAGCCAGTTGCAGAGGACGCCGAGGCCGATGACCAGCAGGCCGACGAGCACGTACGCGCCGCGCATCGCCTGCATGCGCCTCATGTTCAGGTCGCTTCGCATCGTCTCCTCGTAGCCGGGCGCGATGCTGCGGCCGCTGAAGCCGCCGATCGTCACGACGATGAGTGCCGAGCCGCCGATGTAGAGACCGAGCGGGACGGAACGGGAAGGATCGGTTCCGCGGAAATGGCCGACGAGCAGCGCGATTCCGATCGATACGGCGGAAGCGACGAGCACCCAGAGGAAGAGGCGGAGCAGTCCGCGGAGGATCCACCCTGGGAACGCGATCGTCCGCTCCTTGGGAGGCACGACCATCAGGTTCGCTCGAAGACCTCTTCCCAGCGCGAGAGGAGCGATTGGAGCTCGGCGCGCGCGCGGCGGTGCGCCGCGAGCGTCTCGACGTCCGTCCAGTCGTCGGAGAGCTTCTGCTCCAGTTCTGCGACCGCGCGCTCGCGCTCCTGGATCTCGGTCTCGATCCGCTCGAGCTCGCTGGGGTGCCTCGGCGTGGGCTTCGGGGGAGGCGCGGGCTTGGTCTTCGGGGGACGAGGCTCTGTCGGCACCGGCGGAGCTTCCAGCTCGGCGCGCCGGCGGACGTAGTCGGCCCAGCCGCCGTCATAGGAGCGCAGCCCTCCGTCTTCGATCGCCAGAGTCCGTTCCGCTACTCCATCCAGCAACGCGCGGTCGTGCGAGACGAGCAGGACGGTGCCGGGGAAGGCCTCCAGCGCAGCCTCGAGTGCCTCGCGGCTCTCGAGGTCGAGGTGGTTCGTCGGTTCGTCGAGGACGAGGAAGTTCGCTCCCGAGGCCACGACGAGTGCGAGCGCGAGTCGACGCCGCTCACCGCCCGAGAGCGCTGTGACCGGCTTCTGCTGCTCCTCCCAGCCGGAGAAGAGGAAGCGCCCGAGTAGGTTCTGCGCGTCGGGACGCCGCAGGCCGGTCGCGCCCTGCGCACACTCGAGCACGGAGCCGCGCTCGTCGAGCTCCACGTCCTGCTGGGAGAAATACGCGACCTCGACCCCGTGGCCGAGTCGCACCCGGCCGCCGTTGTGCTCGTGGCGGCCGAGCATCGTCTCGAGCAGCGTGGTCTTCCCCGACCCATTCGGGCCGACGAGCGCGGCATGCTCCCCGCGCTCGATCGCGAAGCTCGCGTTCAACAACCTACGGTCGCCGGCGGTGACGCCGAGATCCTCGGACTCGACCACGGTGCGGCCGCTACGTGCGGGATTGAGGAACTCGAAGCCAAGCCGCCTCCCTGTCCGCGTCAGCAGCTCTATCTCGCCCTGCGCCTTGGCCTGCTCCTTCTCCAGGCGAGCGATGTGCGTCATCTTGGCTTGCGCTTTGCGTGCCATCTTCGGCGAGGACGCGCGGAAGCGCTCGACGAAGCGCTCCAGCCGTGCGATGTCGCGGCCGACGCGATCGGCGGCCTTCGAGGCCGCGTGCAGCCGGGCCGCCTTCTCGCGGCGCCACTCGTGCCAGGGGCCTGCGAAGTAGGTCGAGCGGCCGGCCTCCAGCTCCAGCACGGCCGTCGTCGTCGCCTCGAGGAACCAGCGGTCGTGCGCGACGAGGATGACGGCCGCATCGGTGGACTGCAGCGTCTGCTCGAGCCACTCGATGTTGTTCACGTCCAGGTGGTTGGTCGGCTCGTCGAGGAGGAGCAGGTCGGGGTCGCCGCCGAGCGAGCGCGCGAGCGAGGCGCGCGTCAGCTCCCCGCCCGAGAACGTGTCCAGCTCCCGGTCGAGGTCGTCGTCGGCGAAACCGAGGCCGCGCAGCGCCGCGTCCACGCGCTCGCGCCAGGCGTAGCCGCCCGCATGCTCGAGGCGCGCCTGCGCCTCGGAGTAGCGGCGGAGCGTCGCGGGCTCGTGTTCGCCGGAGGCCATCGCGTGCTCGAGGCGCGTGAGCTCCTGCTCGGTCGCGATCAGGTCGCCGGCGCCGGAGAGCGCGTATTCGCGTAGGGACAGTCCCCGCTCGAGTGGCGGCCGCTGGTCGTGCAGCGCGACCCGCGTCCCCTTCTCGAAGGCGAGCTCGCCGCCGTGCAGCTCCGTCTCGCCCGCCAGGATCCGGAGCAACGTCGTCTTGCCGGTCCCGTTGGGGCCGGACAGGGAGAGCCGGTCACGCCGCTCGACCTTGAACGAGACTCCGTCGAACAGGAGCGAGCCGGCGATCTCCTTTCGAAGATTGGTGCCGATCACTACGGCCATTGCAGTCCGCGGGCTTCGGTGGTAGGGCGGAGCGGGGCGTGTCTCGGCGGGGCTGGGCTTGGCCCAGCCTTAGCCAAAGAAGCGGTAGGCCCGCAGGTAGGGGTGAAGGAGGGGGCTCGCGGGGGAACCATGGGTTCCCCCGCGCAAAGCGAGCCGGCGATCTCTTTTCGGAGGTTGGTGGCGATCACTACGGCCATTTCACGTAGTCCGCATTCGGGTGGTCGAGTGCAGCGGTGTGCCCGTCGGCGAAGCCGGGCTTCGCCCGGCGAGAGCCGAAGAAATCGCCGGCCTGCAAGCGGGTGTGAAGGAGGGGGCTCGTGGGGGGACCATGGGTTCCCCCACGTTAGGCCATGCGACTAAGACTAGGTAAGCGGCGTCTGCTTCTTCTTGGGTGCCGCTCGGCCCGCGAGCGCGTTCACGAGCACGTTTGCGGCCCAGACGATGAGCGCGGTTCCCGCGACCGACCAGAAACCGCCCACGTCGAAGCCGGGGACGAGCCACGCGGTCAGCGCGACCATCCCCATGTTGATCAGGAAGAGGAACAGGCCCAGCGTGAGGATGATCAGGATGCAGCTGACGAACATCACGAGCGGCTTGATGATGAGGTTGACGATCCAGAGGACGGCCGCCGCGATCAGGAGATCGGAGAACTCGTTGTAGCCGACGCTGTCGATCCACCGGCTCGCGAGCCACAGCGCGAGGAGGTTCGCGCCGAAGCCGAGGACGATCCGGATCGGCCAGTCGAGCGGCGTGTCGCCGCGTTGATCCGGCACTAAGCGACTGCCCTTGCGCCCACGAGGCTCTTGGCCGCGTCGGCGATGTGCTCGGCGTCGATCCCGGCCGCCGCGAGCAGCTCGGCCGGCTTGCCCGAACCGGGCATCCCGTCGACCGCGAGCTTCACCACCGTCGGCTTTTCGTCCACCTCGGCGAACGCCGAGAGGACGGCCTCCCCGAGCCCACCCTCGGGCCAGTGGTCCTCGACGGTCACGATGCGGCCGTCGGTCGCCTCCGCGGCGGCGCGCAGGCCCTCGACGTCGACCGGCTTGACCGAGTAGAGATCGACGACACGGGCGTTGATCCCCTCGCCCGCCAGCGCGTCGGCGGCTTCGAGCGCCTCGTGCAGCGTGATCCCGGCGCCGACGATCGTCACGTCGTCCTCGTCCGAGGAGCGGGCGACGCGGCTGCCGCCGATGGGGAAGTCCTCATCCGGTCCATAGATCACGGGCGTCGCGGCGCGCGTGGTGCGCATGTACGAGATGCCCGGGAGGCCGGCCATCTGCTCGACGAGCTTGGCCGTCTGGTTCGCGTCGGACGGGTAGAGGACGGTGCTCGAATGGACGGCCCGAAACTCCGCGAGATCCTCGAGCGCCATCTGCGACGGACCGTCCTCGCCGATGGACACGCCGGCGTGCGAGCCGCACAGGCTCATGTTCGCGCGCGAGATGGCGGCCATGCGGACGAAGTCGTAGGCGCGCGCGAAGAACGCGGCGAACGTGGACGCGAACGGGTGCCATTTGCGCACCTGCAAGCCGACGGCGGCCGCGACCATCTGCTGCTCCGCGATGTACATCTCGAAGTAGCGGTCGGGGTGGGCGTCGCGGAAGAACTCCGCGTAGGTCGAGTTCGAGACCTCGCCGTCCACGGCGACGACGTCGCCGCGCATGTCCCCGAGGGCGCGCAGCGCTTCGCCGTATGCCGTGCGCGTTGCGACGTCCTTGCTGCCCACTTCGTACGTGGGCAGCTCCCCGCCCTTGACCTCGAACGTGTGTGGCTCGGCCGCTTCGGGCTTGGGGACGTCGACGACGATGTTCCGGATGCCCCCGAGCTCCTCGATCGCCTCGTCGGGGTGGTCGAGCGCCTTCCCGTGCCAGCCCAGCTGGTTCTCGACCTCCTTGACGCCCTTGCCCTTGAGCGTGTGCGCGACGATCACGGTCGGCTGACCGTGGGTATGCAGCGCCTCCTGGTACGCGCGGTCGATTTCCTCGAGGTCATGTCCTTCGATCTCGATCGCCTTCCAGCCGAAGGCCTCTGCCCGCTTCGCGTACGAGTTGAGGTCCCAGCCGTGCATCGTCTCACCGCGCTGGCCGAGCCGGTTCACGTCGATGATCGCGGTCAGGTTCTCGAGCTCGTAGAAGGCGGCGTGCTCGAACGCCTCCCACATTGAGCCCTCGGCCATCTCGCTGTCGCCGCACAGACACCAGACGCGGTACGGCAGCTTGTCGAGGTACTTCCCGGAGAGCGCGACCCCGACCGAGATCGGGAGCCCCTGGCCGAGGGAGCCGGTGGCGACGTCGACCCACGGAATCTCGGGGGTGGGATGGCCTTCCATGCGGCTGCCGAAGACGCGGAACGTGAGCAGCTCGTCGTCCGTGATCGCGCCGGCGGCCTTGAACATGGAGTAGAGGAGGGGGGAGGCGTGGCCCTTGGAGAAGATGAGGTGGTCGTTGTTCGGGTTCCCGGGGTTGTCGAAGTCGTAGTGGAGGTATTTCGACATCAGCACGGCCATCAGGTCGGCCGCAGACATCGACGAGGTGGGATGGCCAGATTTCGTCACGTTCGCGGCGCGAATCGAGTCGACCCGCAGCTGCTGTCCGAGCTCTCTCCAATTGTCCACTTCGGTCATCCCTGCTCCTCTCGTAGTCCCTTGGCCGGAGCATAGTACGGTCGAGTAGCCTTGCCGCTGTGAGGGTCGCCGTCGCGTTCGACCACCGCGGGGTGAAGCTCCGCCAGCGCACGCTCGAGGATCTCGAGGCGCTCGGTCACGAGGCGATCGACCTCGGGACGGACAAGACCGAGCCCCGGATCGACTACCCGGACAAGGCGCTCGAGCTCGGCCGCACGATCCTGGACGGCACGGCCAACCGAGGGATCCTCATCTGCGGCTCTGGGGTGGGCGCCTCGGTCGCGGCCGCGAAGATCCCCGGGATCCGCGCGGCGATCTGCCACGACATCTATTCGGCGCACCAGGGCGTAGAGCATGACGACATGAACGTCCTCTGCCTCGGGTCGGAGGTGGTCGGGCCCGAGCTGGCCGCCGACCTGATCAAGGCGTTCCTCGGGGCGGAGTTCATAGGGGGCGGCCGCTACGAGCGGCGCCTGGAGAAAATCAAGAGGATTGAGGAGATGGGAATCAATGCCTAAGAGCCGGCTACTTCAGCTCTCGGAGCTGGGACAGAGCGTGTGGATCGACTACCTCTCGCGGGACCTGATCCACCAGGGAGAGCTCGAGCGGATGACGGAGGAGGACGCAGTCGTCGGCGTCACCTCCAATCCGACGATCTTCCAGAAGGCGATCTCGCAGGGAGACGCCTACGACGAGCAGCTGCGCGAGCTGCTGGCGGAGGACCAGGACGACGTCGAGGTCTTCTTCCGGCTCGCGGAGCGCGATGTGAGCGACGCGTGCGACCTCCTCCACGGCATCTGGGAGGAAAGCGCGGGCCGCGACGGATATGTCTCGATCGAGGTCGACCCGAACCTCGCGTACCAGCGCGACGCCACCTTCGAGCAGGCGAAGGAGCTGCACGAGCGCATCAAGAAGCCGAACCTGTTCGTGAAGATCCCGGGCACCGAGCCCGGCCTCGGCGCGATCGAGGACTCGATCGCCGCGGGCCGCTCGATCAACATCACCTTGCTCTTCTCGCTCGAGCGCCACAAGGAGGTCATGGAGGCCTACGTCCACGGGATCGAGCGCCTGATCGAAAGCGGCGGCGACCCGAGCCGGGTCGCCTCGGTGGCCAGCTACTTCGTCTCTCGGGTGGACACGGAAGCGGACAAGCGGCTGGAGGAGATCGGCACGGAGGAGGCGCGCGCGCTGCTCGGCCAGCTGGCCATCGCGAACGCGAAGCGCGCGTACGAGAACTACCTGGAGGTGTTCTCCGGCGAACGCTGGAAGGCGCTCGAGGAGAAGGGCGCGACGCGCCAGCGTTGCTTGTGGGCTTCCACTTCGACCAAGAATCCCGACTACCGCGACACGCTGTACGTCGAAGAGCTGATCGGCCCCGAGACCGTAGACACCATGCCCGAGGAGACGATCCAGGCCTTCCAGGACCACGGGCAGGTCGCGCTGACCCTCACCGAGGGAGTCGACGAGGCCAAGCAGGTCTTTGAGCGCCTGGCAGCGCTCGGCGTCGACTACGACGATGTGACAGCGGTGCTGGAGAAGGAGGGCGTGGAGAAGTTCTCCGACTCGTTCTCGGAGCTGATGGAGGGGATCAAGGCCAAGCGCGGCGAGCTCGTCTCCGCATGAGCGACGGGCAGGAGCTGGTCGAGCGGATCTGGGCGCGTGACCCCACCGTCTGGACGGGAGAGGACGAGGCGCAGTGGCTCGGGTGGCTGGACGAGCCCTTCCGCGAGCTCGACCTGACCGCACTTCCCACCGGCCAGTACGAGCACTACGTCCTGTTGGGCATGGGCGGGTCGAGCCTCGCCCCGGAGGTCTTCCGCCGCACATTCGAGTCCCGTAACTTCCACGTCCTCGACACCACGCATCCGCAGGCGATCCGCCGCCTGCAGGAGTCGATCGACGTCGAGCGCAGCTTCTTCGTCGCGTCCTCCAAGTCGGGCACGACGCTGGAGACGCGCTCGCACCTGGAGCACTTCTGGCAGCTGGCCGGCCGCGATCCAGAACAGTTCGCCGTCGTGACCGACCCCGGTTCCGAGCTGGAGGCGCTCGCCGAGGAACGCGGCTTCCGTGCCGTCTTCCACGGCGAGCCGACCATCGGGGGTCGCTACTCGGCCCTCTCCGCCTTCGGGCTCGTCGCGGCGGCCTTGATCGGCGCCGACACCGACCGCATTCGCAGCCGGGCCGCGGAGATGGCCCGGAACTGCCGCGCGGAACAGGACAATCCCGGCCTCCAGCTCGGCCTCCACTTCGGGCACGGCTGGAACGACGGGCGCGACAAGATCTGCATCGAGAACACGCCGGGCGGATTCGGCCTGTGGGCGGAGCAGTTGATCGCCGAATCGACGGGCAAGGAGGGCAAGGGGCTCGTGCCCGCGCCGGGCGAATCGCCGGCGGGACCGGATCGGCAGCGCGCCGAGGTGCGGATCGGCGACCCCTACGACCTCGGCGCCGAGTTCTTCCGCTGGGAGTTCGCCACGGCGGTCGCCGGCTCGATCCTCGGGATCAACGCCTTCAACCAGCCGGACGTGCAGTCCGCCAAGGACCGGACGAACGAGATCCTCGGGAGCGGCTCCGATCCGGACGTCGAGCCGCAGGGCTCGCTCGACGACCTGCTGGAGGGGGCCGAGGAGCGTAACTACGTGTGCGTGCAGGCCTTCGTCGACCCGACCGACGAAAACGAGTCCAGGGTCATGGAGCTCGTGCAGACCATCCGGGCGCGTACGGGCTGCGTCACGACCCACGGCTTCGGCCCGCGCTACCTCCACTCGACGGGCCAGCTGCACAAGGGCGGCCCGCCGATCGGCCGGTTCGTCCAGATCGTCGACGACACCGGCAAGGAGATCCCGATCCCGGGCAAGGACTTCGGCTTCGGCAAGCTCATCCGCGCGCAGGCAGCCGGCGACTTCGCCTCGCTGCAGGAGCGTGGCCGTCCCATCGTGCGAATCCGAATGGAGGACATTTGATAGTGCTCCGCCCGCCGGCTGCGGCGCGCGCTGCCGGCTGCAAAGCTTCGCAAGGCGGCGTCCTCAGCCGCGCCCGTATTCTCCGAATACGAGCGCTCCCTGCGTCCTTGCCTGACTCGCTTTTCGCGCGGCAGACGCATCACCGCAACCGACGGGAGGAGCACTGATGCAACTCGGAATGGTGGGGCTCGGCCGCATGGGCGCGGGCATGACCAACCGCCTCAGCAAGCGCGGGCATGACATGAAGACCTACGACCCGAACGTCGACTCGACGGCAGGCTCGCTGGAGGAGCTCGTCCAGGAGCTCGACAAGCCCCGCTCGGTCTGGATGATGGTCCCGGCCGCGATCGTGGAGGGGATAATCGGCGAACTCGCGCCGCACCTCGAGGCGGGGGACACGATCATCGACGGCGGCAACTCGTACTACGTCGACGATCTGCGCCGCTCCGGCGAGCTGTCGAAAAAGGGCCTCCACTACCTCGACATCGGCGTCTCCGGCGGCGTCTGGGGCCTCGAGCGCGGCTTCTGCATGATGGTCGGCGGCGACGTCGAGGCGGTCGAGCGGCTCGAGCCGGTGCTCGACGACCTCGCCCCTGGCGTGGACGCCGCGGAGCGCACGCCGGGCCGTTCCGGCGAGCCCGCTCAGGCCGAAAAGGGATGGCTCCACTGCGGCCCCAGCGGCGCGGGCCACTTCGTGAAGATGGTGCACAACGGGATCGAGTACGGGCTCATGCAGGCCTACGCCGAGGGGTTGAACGTCCTCAAGCACGCGAACGTGGGTGACACGCAACAGGAGACCGACGCCGAGACGACTCCTCTTCGCGATCCCGATCACTACCGCTACGACCTCGACCTCGCCTCGGTCACCGAACTGTGGCGGCGGGGAAGCGTCATCTCCTCCTGGCTGCTCGATCTGACGGCGACCGCGCTCGTCGACAGCCCGGATCTGGACGGCTACGCGGGTCGGGTCTCGGACTCCGGAGAGGGTCGTTGGACGCTGCACGCCGCGATCGACGAGTCGGTCCCGGCGCCCGTACTGTCCGCCGCTCTGTACGAGCGCTTCGACTCGCGCGGCGAGGCCGAGTTCGCCAACAAGCTCCTGTCCGCCATGCGGCACGCCTTCGGCGGCCACCTCGAGAAGCAGGCGTGACGCTCGCGCCCGAGCAGGAACTGGAGAACCCGCTCCTCGAGGGCCTCGGGCTCGGGCGCACGCCGGAGTCCTGCGCCCTCGTCATCTTCGGCGCCTCCGGCGACCTGACACACAAGAAGCTCTTCCCCGCCCTCTACTCGCTCGCGTTCCGTCACCTCCTGCCGCGGAACTTCGCCGTGCTCGGTGTCGCACGGACGATGGGCAGTGACGAGGAGTTTCGCGAGGACATGAAGGCCGCCGTCCAGGAGCACGGCCGCGATCCGTTCCGCGAGGACATCTGGGACACCCTCGCCGAGGGCATGCGCTATCTGGACATGGACTTCGGCGAGGACGCCAGCTGGACCAAGGTCATGAGGACGCTCGCAGACATGGACAAGAACCTCGGGACAGGTGGCAACCGCGTCTACTACTTCGCCGTCCCGCCCTCGGTGATCGGAACGATCGTCGGGGAAATCGGCAAGCGCCGCCCGAAGAGCGGCTGGCATCGGCTCGTGATCGAGAAGCCGTTCGGCTACGACCTGACGTCCGCCCGCGAGCTGAACGCGCTGCTCGCGAAGGAGTTCGAGGAGTCAGAGGTCTTCCGCATCGATCACTACCTGGGCAAGGAGACCGTCCAGAACATGCTCGCGCTGCGCTTCGCGAACGGGATCTTCGAGCCCGTCTGGAACCGCCAGTTCATCGATCACGTGCAGATCACGGTGGCCGAGTCGATCGGCATCGAGAACCGCGCCGGCTACTACGAGAAGGCCGGCGTCATCCGCGACGTCTTCCAGAACCACCTGCTGCAGCTCGTCGCGCTGACCGCCATGGAGCCACCGATCGACTTCAGCGCCGAGTCCGTGCGCAACGAGAAGGTCAAGGTGCTGCGCTCGCTGCACACGCCCGGGCCGAAACACGTCGTCCGCGGCCAGTATGGACATGGGTGGATCGAGGGCGAGGCTGTTCCCGGGTATCGCGAGGAGGAGGACGTCGCGCCTGACTCGATCACGGACACGTTCATCGCCGCCAAGCTCTTCGTCGACAACTGGCGCTGGGCGGACACCCCGTTCTACCTGCGCGCGGGCAAGCGACTCGCCCGCCGCGAGACGACGATTGCGATCCAGTTCCAGCGCGCGCCGCATCCCCCGTTCGAAGCGATCGCCGGAGAGGGCCTCCGTCCGAACGTGCTTGTCGTCCATGTGCAGCCGGACGAGGGCGTTTCGCTTGCGATCGGTGCGAAGGTTCCCGGACAGGGGATGACGATCCGGCCCGTGCACATGGACTTCCTCTACGGCGGGACGTTCCGTACCGGCATCCCGGAGGCGTACGAGCGGCTCATCCTCGATGTCATGCTCGGAGACGCGACGCTGTTCACGCGCGCCGACGAGGTCGACGAGGAATGGTCGCTCGTCGACGCGATCGTCGCCTTCTGGAGGCGCGACAAGCCGGTCTTCCCGAACTACGAAGCGGGGACGTGGGGGCCGCTCCCGTCCGACGAGCTCATCCGGCGCGACGGGCGCTCCTGGCGCAGGTACTGACGTGACCGAGACGACGCACGTCGACGAGTGGCACGGCGACGACGTCTCGCTCGCCGAGGTGCAGGAGCGGCTGTGCGAGCTGCGCCTGTCCGCTGCGAACGGACACTCGGACCTGCGGACGAGCGTGATGACGCATACGGCCTGGGTGCCGAAGAGCTGGCTCGACGCCGCCCGCGGCGCCCTTGCGGGCCTGGCGGAGGCTCATCCGTCGCGCACCATCCTGCTCGTCCCCGATCCGGACGCCGATCGCGACGCCATCGACGCGCGCGTCTCGGTCTTCGGCTTCCCCAGCGAGGCTCGCCAGGTCTCCTCGGAGGTGGTCGAGCTCCACCTGTGCGGGTCGCGGATGGAGTCCCCGGCCAGCGTGATCGAACCGCTTCTCATCTCCGATTTGCCGGTCTTTTCGCGCTGGCGCGGACGCCCGCCGTTCGGGACGCGCGTGCTCGAGGAGATGGTGCATGTCGTCGACCGGCTGATCGTCGACTCGAATGAATGGGAGGACCTTCGCGGCGACTACGCGGAGCTGGCGAAGCAGTTCGATCAAACCGCGGTCTCCGACATCGCCTTCCGCCGGTCGCTTCGCTGGCGCGCGTCGCTTGCCGAGCTGTGGCCGGCGATCGCGGACGTGAAGGAGATCGCGGTCATAGGCCCGAAGGCGGACGCGCTCCTGCTCGCCGGCTGGCTGCGCTCCCGGCTCGATCGCAAGATCGCGTTGGAGCACGAGGGAGCGGACGAGCTGCATTCAGTTGCGGTGGACGGCGACGTCGTCGGCCCTCCGCGTACGGAATCCCCCGATCCCAGCCAGCTCCTGTCCGCCGAGCTCGACCAGTTCGGCCGCGACCCGGTGTACGAAGCGGCCGTCCGCGCGGCGACGTGAATGCCTCCGCCAGGTTCGCGGCTGTCGGCCTCGTCGCCCTGGCGGCCGGCGCCGGTATCTACGCCGGCGTCTCGCCGCACGGGAGCAAGGCGCACAAACACGTCCCCGCGCGGGCGAAGGCGAGCGTCGGCCCGATGGGGCCGGTGCACGGTTTGATGCTTCTCCCGCTCGCGGATCCCGACCGTCGCGTCCCGACCGCCGACCTGAGTCGGTAGGCCAGCGCTATATCGTCCGGCCGTGTCCGGGCCTCTGACTTCTCGTGTCGGAATCGGCGTCATCCTGCTCGGCGCGGCCTTCGGCTACGGCGCCGGCGTGGTCGGACCGGCCGCGGCCCCGGTCGCGCACGAGTTCGGCGTCTCTCTGGCCGAGGCGGGATTGATGACCTCCGTCTTCTTCCTCGCGATCGCGGCGTTCTCGCTCGTCGGCTCGGTCGCGGAGGAACGGCTCGGAATCCCGTGGAGCGCGCGGCTCGCGTCGATCTCCATGGGCCTCGGCGGCCTGATCAGCGCTAGCGCGCCCGCCTTCGCCGTGATGCTCGTGGGCCGCGCGTTCACCGGCCTCGGCACGGGCATCGCGCTGATCGCCTGTCCGGTGATCGCGCGGGCTCTCGGGAGCGTGCTCCTCCTGGGTGTTTACGGCGGCGGCATCACCGGAGGGCTGGCGGCGGCACTCCTCGTCGGCGGCGAGCTTGCCGAGGCGGGCGTGGACTGGCGCGTCAACTTCGGCATCTCCGCCGCGGTCGGGCTCGCCGCCCTCCCGTTCCTGTTCGGCGACATGCCCGCCGTCCAGCACATGCGCCGGGTCGGCGCAGCCGGCGTGAAGAAGCTCCTCGCGGGCTGGCGGTTCTGGTGGGCCGACGCGTTGTTCGTCTTCGTCAATGCCATGCCGATCATCGTCGGTGCGTGGCTGCTCCAGTATCTGACCATCCACCACGGACTCGGGCCGGGCGTCGCCGGCGCGCTCGGGTTCGTGCTGTTCGGCGTCATGGCGGTGGCGAGGCCGCTCAGCGGAAAGCTCGCAGTGTCGCGCTCACGGCGCTTCCTGCTCTCCACCGTCGGGCCGGCGCTCGCGGGCGCCGGCCTCCTCGCTCTCGTCCTCGACCGGACCGAAGGTGTCGCGGCCGTGGGGATCGTCGTGCTCGGAATCGGCTTCGGCCTTCCGTTCGCCGTCGCTTACCAGCGGGTCGAGGATCTGATCGAGGGCAATCCGGAGCTCGGGCTCGCGGTCGGCCTCCAGGGGGTGAACTTCGCGGCGATCGTCGTGGTACCGATCGTGGGCGCCGCCCTCGAGCACGGCTACGGGCGGCTGTCCTTCCTCCTGCTCGCCGCCTACTGCGCGCTCGTCGCCCTGGTGAACTTCACGTACCGAAGAGACTGAGCCCAGCCCCGAGCACGCGCGCGTCGTCGTGCGGCCGCCCGACCAACTGGAGCGAGGCGGGTAGGCCGTCCTCGGCGGTCCCGCAGGGGAGTGCCAGCGCGGGCCAGCCGAGATCGTTGAAGGCGCGCGTGAAGCGCGTCATGCGGCTGCGCACCGGCTCGTTCCAGGTCGCGCCGACCTCGGGAGCCACGAAGGGCAGCGTCGGCACCACGAGGAAGTCGAGGTCGTCGAGCGCTTCCTCGGCCGCGTCGTTGTAACCCTCCCGCCGCACGGTCGCATCCGCCCGCTGCTCCTCCGTGACTGCGAGGCAGTCGTCGATCTTTCCGGCCACGTCCGCGCCGTACAGGTCCCGGTTCTCGGCGAAGAGCTCGCGGTGGACGTCTGCCACCTCGGCCATGAAACCGGGGAAGATGCGCGTCGGAATCGGGAAGTCGACCTCGCGGCGGCTCGGGAACCGCCGGACGGCCTCGTCTATGCGGGCGCGGACGAGCAGATCGCACTCTTCCAACCACGCGATGCCGACGGTTACGTCGCCCAGCGCGACCTGGGCGGGTGCGAAGCCGGCCGCGAGGTTTTCCATCATCGCCGTGCACTCAGCGACCGTGCGCGCCATGGGGCCGGCATGGTCCCAGCTCGGCGCGAGGGGGAAGCAGCCCTCCAGCGAGACGAGCCCGTACGTGGGCTTGAAGCCGACGATCCCGCAACAGGCCGCCGGGATGCGGATCGAGCCGCCGGAGTCGGTGCCGAGTGCGGCGTCAGCCAGCCCGGCCGCCAGCGCGGCGGCCGAGCCGCCGCTCGAGCCGCCCGCGATCCGTCCCTCGCGGAGCGGGTTCGGGACTGTGCCGAAATGCGGGTTCTCGGAGGTGACGCCGTAGGCGAACTCGTGCAGGTTGGTCTTGCCGACGTCCACGTAGCCCGCCGCCTGCAGCAGACGCACCGCTTCGGCCGTCTCGGCCGGGACGTGGTCGGCGAAGAGCGCGGAGCCGTACGTGGTGGTCAGGCCGGCCGTGTCGAACAGGTCCTTGACGGCCAGCGGGGTGCCGGCCGCCGGTTGCTCCGGCCGCGCGAGGAAGATGCCGTCGGTCATGCTTGCGGGCATGCGTGTCCGCGACCTTAACTGGATGCAGCTCGAGCGCTACCTCGAGCGCGACGACCGGATCGTCCTCCCGCTCGGCTCGACCGAGCAGCACGCGTACATCTCGCTGGAGACGGACAACATCCTGGCCGGACGCGTGGCGGAGGAAGCGGCGGCGCCGCTGGGCGTTCCCGTCCTGCCGGTGCTCGCCTACGGGGTCACACCGCGTTTCGCGGCGTATCCGGGGAGCCCCTCGATCTCGGCGGAGACGTACGTCCGGCTTCTCTCCGACCTCACGGGTTCGCTGCGCGGACAGGGGTTCAAGCGGATCCTGCTCGTGAACGGCCACGGCGGCAACAGCTTCGCGGCCGAGGAGCTCGAGGGCGAGGGTGTGCGCTGGCACGACTGGTGGCGGAGCGAGCGCATCCGCGCCCTCGTGGACGAGATCGACGCGGAGGCGAGCCATGCCTCGTGGATGGAGACATTCCCGTGGACGAGGCTCGAGGACGTCGCGCTCCCGGAGGGGCACAAGGGGGCGCTCGCTCTGCAGGACGTGACCGATCCGGGCGAGTTCCGCGGCCTGGCGGGCGACGGCTCGTTCGGAGGGTTCTACGAGCGGCCGGACGAAGAGATGCTGCAGATCTGGTCGGCGGCCGTGGACGAGGTGCGGGCGCTGCTCGAGTCGGACGTGAGCAAAATGGGCCGGTCGCCTACGGCGGGATGATGGACGCAATCGATGCCTTGGTCAGGCCGGATCGTTATCCGCTCTCGTCGCGCTATGACCCTCGGTGGCTGCTCGGCCTCGATATGGGGCCTCATCCTCTCTGGCAGCTCGAAGACATTCTCCCGGCGCTGGCATTGCGTCCGGAGATGCGTGTTCTCGATCTCGGGTCGGGGTACGGCGCGACGTCGGTGTTCCTCGCTCGGGAGTGCGGGGTGACGGTTACCGCCTGCGATTCGTGGCTCGATCCGCACGCCCCTGAAGAGGTCCTTCGAGGTGCAGGGCTCGCGGAGTCGATCACAGCCGTGCACGCCGACGTGCGACAGCTCCCATTCGAGGACGAGGCTTTCGATGCGATCGTCAGCATCGATGCCTTCGAATACTTCGGAACGGATGTTCATCTCCTGCCGGTGCTGCTTCGCGTCCTCAAGCCGGGCGGGACGATCGGCATGACCACGCCTGGCCTGAAGGCAGACCCTTACGAGGCACGAGTCCCGGCGAACGTGCAGTCCCTCTTCGGGTATGAGGTCGCTGCCTTCCATACCCCGCAGTGGTGGCGGCGCCACTGGGAGCTGAGCGGCCTGCTCGAAGACATCGAGGCAGCGTGGCTGCCGGACGGGCTCGAGAACTGGATCCTCTGGGCGAGGGCCGTGCGTGAGGTCAAAGGCACGGAGAAAGATCCGGTTCTCGAGATGCTTCAGGAGGCCGACGGGCAGATCGGGTTCGTGTCGGCGATCGCGCGCAAGCGATCACCTACCGACACGGAGGAGAGGCGCCCCGCGCCCGCGGCGGGCGATCAGTCCAGCTGCAGGTAGACGAGCGCCACGAGCACGGTGGCCAGGAAGACGACGGCGAAGAGCCCGAACAGCGCCCAGCCGAGCAGGGCATTCCCTTTCTCGAGCTCGCGATCGTGCTCCATCAGCCGATCAGCGGGTCGAGGGCCATCGCCACGAACAGCAGCGCCAGGTAGGCAAGGGAGAAGTGGAACAACAGCCGCGCGCGTGCCGGGGTGGCCCGCCGTACGAGCTGCACCGCGAGCCAGATGAACGCCCCGCCCAGGAGCAGTGCGCATACCAGGTACAGCGTCCCGACGGTGTCCCAGAAGAACGGCAACAGCGTGATCGGCACGAGCACGAGCGAGTAGAGAAGGATCTGCCGTGTCGTCGCGCGCTCGCCCCGCACGACCGGCAGCATCGGGATCCGCGCCGCCTCGTAGTCGCGCCGGATGAGCAGCGCGAGCGCCCAGAAATGCGGTGGCGTCCAGAAGAAGACGATCAGGAAGAGGAAGAGCGCCGGCACGGTCAGGTTTCCGGTTGCGGCCGCCCATCCGACGAGCGGCGGCACGGCGCCGGCAGCGCCGCCGATGACGATGTTCTGCGGCGTCGACCGTTTCAGCCAGCGTGTGTACACGAGCACGTAGAAGAGGTTTCCGACGAGCGCCAGCACAGCGGTGAGGACGTTCACGAAGCTCGCCAGCAGCACGAACGAGAGGGCCGAGAGCGCGAGCCCGAACTCCAGGGCGTACGCGGCGGGCATTCGATCCGCGGCGACCGGGCGCCCGGACGTGCGCCGCATCGCGCGGTCGATGTCCTGGTCGAGGACGTGGTTGAGCGCGCTCGCCCCGCCACAGGCCAGCGCGAGCCCGAGCATCGTCACGACGACGAGCCACGTCTCCGGCCAGCCACCCGCGCCGACGATCATCCCGCACAGTCCCGTCAAGAGCAGAAGCGACATGATCCGGGGCTTCGTCAGAGCCACGTAGTCGCGCCAAGAGCCGGCCGGAGCCCAGCGCTCGCGCAGCACGAGCGCTGCCGACACGAGCGAGGCGGCAAACGCGAGCCCCGCGAGCACGACGTGCGCGACATGGCCCGTGACGAGAGCCGCGACGCCGAAGAGGACGAGCGCGGCGACCGTCGGCCACAGCAGCCGCCGGTACTCGAGCCACGCCGCGAGCACGAGCACGACCAGCGGCGGCACTGCAATCGCCGACAGCGCCTCGTGCGCGACGCCCGCGCCGACTGCGCCGCTGACCACCGCGAGCCCGGTCGCCACGGCTGCGCCGATCGCGGTCAGCCGTAGCCACGGGCTCGGAGTCAAGCTAGACATGGCGCTCCTCCTTGAGCCGGCGGCGGATGTCCCGGAGAGGGCGGGCGCTGGTGACGTACGGAATCGGGGCATCGAAGTTCTCCGGCGGCGGCGGCGAGGACGTGTACCACTCGAGCGTATCTGCCAGCCACGGGTCGTTCGGCGCACGCGCGCCGCGCCTGCGCGTGACGATTACGTTGACGAAGAAGAGCAGGATGCCGAGGCCCATGATCCCGGACCCGATGCTGGACGTCAGGTTGTAGCCCTCCCACAGCCCGCCGTGGCCGTACGTATAGACCCGGCGCGGCATGCCGAGCAGCCCGAGCATGTGCATGGGGAAGAACGTGAGGTTGAAACCGATGAAGGTGAGCCAGAACTGCCACTTCCCGAGCTTCTCGTCCAGCACCCGTCCGAACATCTTGGGCCACCAGTAGTAGAGGCCGGCGAAGACACCGAGGATCGATCCGCCGAAGAGCACGTAGTGGAGGTGGGCTACGACGTAGTAGGTGTCGGTCACGTCCCAGTCGAACGGGAAGACGGCCAGGAAGATGCCTGACAGCCCGCCGAGGGTGAAGACGGCGATGAACCCGAGCGCATACAGCATCGGCGTGGTGAGGAGGAGGTTTCCGCGCCACGTCGTCGCGAGCCAATTGAAGATCTTGACGCCCGTCGGGACGGCGACGAGCATGGTCGAGAACATGAAGAACGCTTGCAGCCCGATCGGGATGCCGGTGGCGAACATGTGGTGTGCCCACACGAACAGGGAGATGACCGCGATCCCGGCCGTCGCGAGCGCGATCGCCGGGTATCCGAACACGGGCTTGCGCGCGAAGACGGGGATGACCTCCGAGATGATCCCCATCGCCGGCAGGATCATGATGTAGACCTCGGGGTGGCCGAAGAACCAGAAGACGTGCTGCCAGAGGAGCGCGCTCCCGCCCTTGGCCGGCAGGAAGAAGTGCGTCCCGACCTGCCGGTCGAGCAGCAGCATCGTCAGGCCCGCCGAGAGCGCGGGGAGCACGATGATGAGCAGGACCGAGTACGCCTCGAGTGCCCAGACGAACAGCGGCATGCGCATCCGGGTCATGCCGGGCGTCCGCATCCGCCAGATCGTCACGACGAAGTTGATCGCCCCGATCAGCGACGCGATCGTGAGGATGTGGAGCGACAGGATCCACAGGTCCTGCCCGGTCCCCGGCGATTGGACGGACAGCGGAACGTAGCTCGTCCAGCCCGCTTTCGGGGCGCCGCCGGAGGCGAACCAGCTCCCGTACAGGACGACCCCGCCGAACAGGAACAGCCAGTACGAGAGTGCGTTCAGCCGTGGGAACGCGACGTCGCGCGCGCCGATCATCAGCGGGAGGAGGTAGTTGCCGAAGCCGGCGAGGATCGGAACGACGACGAGGAAGACCATCGTCGTGCCGTGCATCGTGAAGAGCTCGTTGTAGCTGTTCTTGGTGATGAAGTGCTCGTTCGGCACCGCGAGCTGGGCGCGCATGAGCAGCGCGAGGATGCCGCCCGCGACGAAGAAGAACAGGCTCGTCGAGATGTAGAGGATCCCGATGCGCTTGTGGTCGGTCGTCGTGAGCCAGCTGGCGAAGCGACCACGCGTCCACGGCACGCGGGCGGGATACGGCTGGACGTCAACCGCCATTCCCGAACCTCTTCTTCAGATAGGTGAAGAGCGCGTCCATCTGCCGCTCGCTCCAGTCCGCTCCGACCGGCGGCATCTCGTTCCTGCCGTCACGGACGATTGTCTCCAGGCTGTCCTTGTTCTGGATGATCGCGCTGCTGGCGATATTCGGGCCGACGCCGCCCGTGCCGCTCAGGCCGTGACACTTGGCGCACACGCCCTCGAACTCCTGCTTGCCGAGGTCGGACGTCCCGCTCGCCTGCGCCCGGGCCTCGCCCGCGAGCCAGCTGTCGAAGTCGGAGGCGGGAACTGCCTGCACCGTGGCGCGCATGGCTGCGTGCTGGATCCCGCAGAACTCGGCGCATTGCCCGGTGAACGTTCCTGGCTTCTTCACCTCGAACCAGGTGTGGTTCGGGTGCCCCGGGATGGCGTCGATCTTGCCGCCGAGCGCGGGGATCCACCAGCTGTGGATGACGTCGTCGAGCGGCGAGGTGACCTCGAGCCTCACCGGACGGTTGACGGGGGCGCGCATCGTGTCGATCGCGATCACGCCGTTGGGGTACGTGAACTGCCAGTAGAACTGCCTCCCCTCGACGTCGATCGTCATCTGCGGGCCGGCGGCTCCCGCGGCGGGGACGTCCTTGATGCCCGGCAGCTCGTAGAACGTGAAGATCGCGATCGCGACGAGCATCAGCAGCGGGACGGCCGTCCAGGCGAGCTCGAGGTTCAGGTGGCCACGCACCTGCGGTCCCTCGGCATCGAGGGGGCGGCCACGGTTGCGGTACTTGACGATGAAGAGGACGAGCGCGACCTCGACGACGACGAAGATCAACACCGCAAAGCCCATCACGAACCAGTAGACGGTCTCGATCCGCTGTCCGTTCGGCGAGTCCGGCCCCTCCGGCGCGAACCCTCCGTTCCCCGCGAGCGCGATGCCCGAGAACACCAATGCTGCAAGCGTCACGAGACCGGCAAGGACGAGGAGCCTGGCGCGCACGGGTGGCATTCTACGAAGCCATGGCCGAACGCTCCGTCGTCGACCTGCCACCGGACGTCGGTCTCCCTTTCGAAGTCTTCCTAAACGGCGTTCCGCAAGACGAGGGAGCGGATTTCAAGGTCGAAGGACACACGCTCGTGTTCGAGCGGCCGCTGGCCGAGGAGGGCCGGCTGGGCTTCTGGCGCTGGCTCTCGCTCTTCCTCGGAATCGCCGGCACGTACCGGCAGAACGACTCCGTGGACGTCGTGTACCGGCGTGGCGGCAACCGCGTGGTCGCGAGCAAGCTTCCGTTCAGGCGCGGTTGAGTAGGAGGGCTCGGCGGAACACGGGAGGGGCCGCCGGGGAGTGCCGCTCGGCCCGAGGCGGCAGCCTCCGGTCGCGCCCGTATGCCTGCATACGAACGCGCCCGGAGTCTTTGCCTCGAACCAAGCGGACGCACCCCGGCGGCGCGCAGTGTCCCGCCGATCCCTCCTAGTCGGAGGACGCATGGGCCATGCCCCACTCGGCCACGTCGCGGATCGAGACGATGCCGACTGCTCGGTCGCCCTCGACGATCGGCAGGTGCCGGAAGCCGTTGTCGAACATCGTCCTCGCCGCATCCTCGATCGACATGTCGGCGCTCGCCGTGATCGGATCGGCGGTCATCCATTCGCGCACGCGCGCGTCGCTCGAGTGCGTCCGCGCCGCGACGGCGCGCATGATGTCGCGCTCCGTGAGCACGCCGATGAGCCGGCCGAAGTCGAAGACGACGACCGAGCCGACGTTGCGCTCGACCATGCGCGCGGCGACCTCGCCGAGCGTGTCCTCGGGAGCGACGGTCAGCACGTCCTTGGTCATGATCTCTCGCAGCTGCGTCACAGCTGCCGAGCATATAACGCTATGCCCGCCTGTTAGCTCTCACGACGCTGAGGACGAGGACGGCCACCGTCGCCAACGGGAGCGCCCACCAGGCGGACACTCCGCTCTCCACGAGGCCCCAGGTGACGAGGATCGCGACGGCGACCCCGGCCGCGATCGTCCAGTCGTCGCCGACGAGGAAGTGGTACCAGAACCGTCCGAACTCCTTCGTCCAGCGCCAGAGCGTGTTCACGAATACGCCTCCTGAGGACTCCCGAGCAGGCGCCGCCGCTGCAGCGCGATCAATCCTGCCGCGACCAAGCAGTAGAACCCGAGGATCACCGGGAGCGCGATCTCGTCCCCAGGCCAGTGGACGCCGAGGCCCTCGGCCGCCCAGAACGTCCCAAAAGTCGTCAGCAGCAGACCGACGGAGAGGATGAGCACGCTGCGCGGGATCTCTCGCAGGGAGCGATGGAATATCGCGCCGACGATGCCGATGACGACGACCGCCGAGGCGCCTCCGATGGCCGCGATCGTCAACTGGTTCGCGGTCGAGCCGAACGTGACGACGATGAAGGCGATCTCGAGCCCCTCGAGGAGCACGCCCTTGAAGCTCAGGACGAAGCCGGTCCAGTCGAGGCCGAGCCGCTGCTCGCGACTGCCGTCGTCTTCCACGATCTCCTCGTCCCCGGCGAATCCCTTCGCGGCGACGCGCGTCACGCCTTTGCGCAGCCACCCGAGGCCGAAGGCGAGAAGCAGCGCGCCGATGACCAGCCGTAGGGTGTCGATCGGGATCGACGTGAGCGCCGCGCCCAGGCCGACGCTGAGCACGACGAGAACGAGCAGTCCCACGGCCGCTCCGACGAGCGATGCGCGCCAGCCGCGGATCATGCCGACGCCGATGACGATCGCCACCATCTCGATTGCCTCGACGGCCGAGGCGAGGAAGGTGGTGGCGAAGGTGCCTCCGCCGTTCACCGGGTGAATTTAGCTACGCGTGGGCTTCGGCCGCCTCGAGCGCCATGTCCTCCTCGTCGTCGGGCACCGGCGCCGAGCGCTGCATGACCAGCGCAACGACGATCATCCCGGCCACCGCGACTCCGAGGGACAGCCACATCACCACGCCGAGGCCGTCGGTGAAGCCCTTCGTCAGTGCGACCTTGATCGCCGCCTGCTGCCTCGGGCGAAACGTGTGCAGCTCAGCGAGCGCATTCGGGTTCCCCGCGAGAACGCCGCTGAGCATCCGTTCCTGCGCCTCGGTCAGGCCGATGCCGAGCTTGCCGAGCAGCTCGTCCGTCTTGCTGTCCTGGACGCTCTGGAAGAACGAGCCCGAGAGGGCAACGCCGAAGGTCGCGCCGATGCCGCTCATGGTCACGAGCACCCCGGCGGCGGCGCCGTGCTCGATCCGGCGGATCGCGTTCATCGCAGCCGTGTTGAGCGGCGTGAGCGCGAGGCCGACGCCGGCGCCGGCAACCAGCAGTCCGGGCCAGAGCTCGTTGTAGCCGGAGCTCGCGTCGATCAGCGTCAGCAGGAAGCAGCCGAGGGCCGTCAGGACGAGCCCGAGGACGATCGGGATACGCGGGCCGATGCGTTCCGAGATCGGCCCGCCGGCGGGCAGCGCGAGGACCATGGTCGCGCTCAGCGGCAAGAGCAGCGCCCCGGCCCTGACCACCGAGTACCCCAGCACCTCCTGCATGTACAGCGGGATGAAGAAGAGGATGGCCGCGAGCGCGAAGTTGACCGCGAGGAGCGCCGCATTGCCGCCCAGGTAGTTGCGCTTGCGGAAGAAGCCGAAGTCCACGAGTGGGTTCCGCGCTCTGGGCTCCAGGACGAAGAAGAGCACGAGCAGGACGCCGGCGGCGGCGAAGAGAATGATCGACTTCGTCGACGTCCAGCCCCACGCCTGGCCCTCGTTGAGGACGAGCGTGAGCGCGGTCAGGCCGCCGGCGAGCGTCCCGAAGCCCGCCATGTCCATGTGCCGGTCCGCGTTCGGATCGCGGGACTCGCGCCCGGCGAGGATGGTCATAACGAAGAAGACGACGGCGAAGGGGATGTTGATCCAGAAGACCGCGCGCCAGTCCCACTCGGCGAGGATCCCGCCGAGCGCCGGGCCGAGGCCGCTCACCAGCGCGGAGGAGGCCGCCCAGATGCCGATGGCCGTTCCGCGCTGTGCCGGCTCGAACGCGTCGGTGATGATCGAGAGCGACGCCGGCGTCAGGACCGCGGCGCCGACGCCCATGATCACGACGGAGACGATCAGGACGATCGAGTCCGGCGCGACCGCCGCGCCGAGCGCTCCCAGCGTGTAGATGACCGTGCCCCCGAGGAAGAACAACTTCCGTCCGTAGACGTCGGCCAGGCGGCCGGCGAGGACGAGGAGCGCCGAGTACGCGAGGCTGAAGCCGACCAGCGTCCATTGCAGCTCGCCGATCGACGCGTTGAACTCCTTGTGGATGACCGGGATGGCGACGGCGACGGCCGAGGTCGGGATCGACGTGACCCCGCTCGAGATCGCCATCGCAGCGAGCAACGTCCACTTGCTGTCTCCCTGGCCTCCAGGCCCATGGAAACGGGCAAACCGGAACGAATAAGGGAGGTGCAGCACCGCGCGCGGGAGACTAACCCAGCGCGCGGTCGAGATCGTACGCGGCGCTGATCAGCGCAAGGTGCGTAAAAGCCTGTGGGAAGTTCCCGAGCGCCTCGGCGCTCGGCCCGATCTGCTCGGAGTAGAGGCCGACATGGTTGGCGTAGGTCAACATCTTCTCGAAGAGCAGCCGCGCTTCGTCCACCCGGCCGGCGCGCGACATCGCCTCGACGAACCAGAACGAGCACATCGAGAACGTGCCCTCGGTCCCCGCCAGCCCGTCGGGCGATGCCTCCGGGTTGTAGCGGTGGACGAGGCTGTCCGTCACGAGCTCCTTGTTGATCGCGTCGAGTGTCGAGAGCCAGCGCGGGTCGGTCGGCGAGATGAACTTGACGAGCGGCATCATCAGCAGCGAGGCGTCGAGCACGTCAGCTCCGTAGTACTGGACGAACGCCTTCTTCTTCTCGTTCCATCCTCGCTCGTGGATCTGCGCGTGGATGCGGTCCCGCACGGCGCGCCAGTGGTAGACGTCCGCGGGCAGGCTCCGCTGCACGGCGATCCTCGAGGCGCGGTCCATGCCGACCCAGCACTGCAGGCGTGAGAAGAGGAAGTCCTTGCGGCCGCCGCGTGTCTCCCAGATGCCCTCGTCGGGCTGGTCCCAGCTTTCGGCGAGGCTGTCGACGCCGTCGCGGATTCCGTCCCAGGCGTCGTAATAGATGGGACCGCCGTACTTGTTGTGGACGTAGATCGCGTCGATGATCTCCCCGTAGATGTCGAGCTGGAGCTGGGTGGACGCCTCGTTGCCCACGCGTACGGGACGCGATCCGCAGTAACCCTCCAGGTGGTCGAGCTCCTCCTCCTCCAGGTCGGAGCTGCCGTCCACGCGGTACATGACCCGCAGCCGGTCGACCTCGCCCTCCTTCACCTCCCGGAAGCGGTCGGTAAGCCACTCCATGAACTGCTCGGCCGCGTCGTGGAATCCGAGCAGGAGCAGCGCGTGGAGCGAGAAGGCCGAATCGCGGATCCACGTGTAGCGGTAGTCCCAGTTCCGCGGGCCGCCGATCTGCTCGGGGAGGCTCGTGGTGGGAGCGGCGACGATCGCGCCCGTCGGCTTGTAGGTGAGGAGCTTCAGCGTGAGCGCCGAGCGCTGCACCATCTCGCGCCAGCGACCGCGGTAGTTGGACTGGGCGAGCCAGGTGCGCCAGTACATGACCGTCTGCCTGGTGAGATCCTCCGTCAGCCGCCGGCCGCACGGGCGCGGAATAGCCGCCTCCTCCACCGGCTCGAGCACGAAGCTCGCAGACTCGCCGGTCGAGAGACTGAGTCGAGCGCGCACGCCCATGGGCGTCCGCTCGAGCGGCGTGCTCGTGGCCAGCGCGACGGTCAGCTCGGGGGTTTCGAACAGGGCCCCGTTCTTGTCGAGGTGCGTTCTGTGCCGCCTGCGTCCATAGTCGAACCGTGGCTCGACCTCGACCTCGAACTGCATCTGTCCACGTACGACGTGGACCCAGCGGACGAGCCGGTGTCTTCCGGACAGCTCGCCCGGCCGGTCGACCGGCATGAAGTCCCTTACCTCGCCGACACCGTCCGGCGTGTAGAAGCGCGTGATGAGGACGTTCGTGTCCGGGAAATAGAACTGCTTCCAGCGCGCGTCCTTGTCGCCGGAGGAGATGCGGAAGTAGCCCCCCTTGTCCTTGTCCAGGATCGCGGCGAACAGGCTGGGCGAGTCGAAGCGCGGGCAGCAGAACCAGTCGATCGTTCCGTCCACGCCGACGAGCGCGACCGTGTGGTGGTTTCCGATCAGGCCGTGGTCGGCGATCGGGAGATAACCGTCGAGGCTCAAATCGCTTCTAGTATCTCCGGGTTTGCGACCGCGCGCCTGCGCCTTAGTCGCAGCCCGATGAGCGGATAGAGGAGCGTGGAGATGATCGCCGCGCCGACGAGCGCGGTCGCCGTGGAAGCACGCATGTCGTGGTGGGCTCGGGCGATCGTGGTGATCGCGACGACGAGCGGGAGCTCGGTCGCGCAGAAGAAGCCGAGCGCGATGCGGTCGCGGCCGCCGAGCTCCCGGCGGTAGAAGAGGAGCGCCGGAACGCCGCGGACGATCAGGAAGAACGACACGAAGAGCGGCAGCTTCGCGAGCGCTCCGGTGCTGGTGAAGAGCCCCTCCGCGTCGAAGGCCATCCCGCTGACGACGAAGAAGAACGGGATGAGGAAGCCGTAGCCGATCGCCGTCAGCTTCGACTCGAAGATCGCGACCTCGCGCCCGCGTAGGGCCAGACGCGTGATCATCCCCGCCACGAATCCTCCGATGAGCAGGTCGAGACCGAGCTCGGTCGCGAGTGCGACGAGGCCGAAGATCAGGACGACCGTGAGCCGCACTCCGAGCTGGCCCGACGTCTCCAGCGTCCGCTCGACGATGCCCCAGCCCTTCGGCGCCGAGCGCACGGCGACGACCCCGGTGAAGACGGCGAGCGCGACGAAGGCGACGAGGATCACCGCCTCGTGGAAGGGATGGCGCGACGTCAGCACGAGGGTGACGAGCAGGATCGGTCCGAACTCGCCCATCGCCCCGGCCCCGAGCAGGAGCGTGCCGAATCTCGTTCTGAGCTCGCCGCTGTCGTGGAGGATCGGTATCAGCGTTCCGATCGCCGTCGTGGCCATCGCCGAGCCCGTGTACAGGTCGGAGTCGATCACGTTGGTGGCGAAGAGGATCCCGGCCAGGCCGTACGCGAGCGCGAGTGAAACCAGCCACCCTCCTGCCCCGAGCGCGAGCGGCCGTCCCTTGATGCGCGTGAAGTCGATCTCGTAGCCGGCGAAGAAGAACAGCATCCCGAGCCCGAGGTTCGCGAAGAACCTCGTGGCGTTGTCGACGCGGGCGAGGTCGGCTCCCTGCGGGCCGATGGCGATCCCGAGGACCAGCTCGAGGACGACGACCGGGAGGACGAGGCGCGGGGAGACGAACGCGGAGATGATCGCGGCGAGGGCCGCCGCGGAGACGATGACGAGGAACGACTCGGCGTCGACGCCGATCACGCGCGGGAGACTACTCGGCGGCCAGGGCGGCTCGAATCGCCCGCTCGAGGTCGTCCTGCATCGTCAGCGGAGAGTCGGCGGGCGTCTCCGGGGCTGTCGGCACGCCGCGGACCCTACTAATCTCCGGGCGATGGGAGCCCTCGTGGTGGTGCGGAGGCGATGAACCGGGGCACAGTGCTCGCGCTGGTGGCCATGGGCCTCAGCGTCTTCATCCTCGCGAACGACTTCTCGGCGCTCAACGTGGCGCTTCCGGCGATCGAGAGGGCGTTCGACACGAACGTCTCGACGGTGCAGTGGGTGATCAACGCCTACGCGCTCGTGTTCGGGATGCTGATCGTCACGGGCGGCAGGCTCGCCGACGTATTCGGCCGCCGCCGCACCTTCTTCGTCGGGACGGGGATCTTCGTCGCGATGTCCGTGCTCGGAGGAGCGGCACAGAACGAGTATTGGCTCATCGCCGCCCGGGCCGCGATGGGAGTCGGAGGTGCACTGATGTGGCCGGCGATTCTCGGGATGACGTTCGCCGCTCTGCCCAAGGAAAAAGCGGGTCTCGCGGGCGGCCTCATTCTTGGCGCGGCGGGCATCGGGCAGGCTGTCGGCCCGATCCTGGGCGGCGTCCTGACTCAGTACCTGAGCTGGCGCTGGACGCTCTTCATCAACCTTCCGATCGGCCTCTTCGCCGCCTTCGTGACCTGGCGGACGATCCACCAACCGCGCGCGCCGGCGAGCGCGGAGCGAATCGACTACGCCGGGATCGTCACGCTTTCGCTCGGACTGTTCGCGCTCCTGTTCGCCCTCGACCAGGGAGTGGAATGGGGCTGGTCGGACTGGCGCATCCTCACCGCGCTGGGAGTAGCCGCCGTCCTGATCGCGGCCTTCCCGTTCATCGAGCGCCGCATGGGAACTAGCGCCCTCATCCCGCCCGACGTGATCCGGAACCGCAAGTTCGCCGCCGTCGGCGTGTCGATCATGCTCATCTCGGCGACGTTCTTCGCGTCACTGCTCTACCTGCCCCAGTTCATGCAGAAGATCCTGGACTACTCGCCGGTGCGGGCCGGCGTCGGGATGCTGCCCCTACTGCTCGGGTTCGCCTGCCTCTCGTTCGTAGCGGGGCCTCTCTACAACCGGCTCGGTGCAAAGGTGATCGTCACCGCCGGTTCGCTTGCGATCGCAATCGGCGCGTTGCTCCTCGGGCTGCTGGGGGAGGACTCCGGCTACAAGGAGCTGATCCCGGGGATGATCGTGATCGGCATCGGCTTCGGGCTCTTCTACGCTTCGGCGACCACGGCGGGAATCACGTCGCTCGACGAGTCGCGCTCGAGCCTCGCCGGCGGGATCGCGTACATGTTCCAGATCGCAGGAGGCGCGGTAGGCCTCGGACTGACCACGACGATCTTCACCGCCCTGTCGGAGCGCAAGCTGGACTCGCTGGTCGGCGACCGGTTGACGGACGCGCAAAGCGATGCCGCCCACGGCATCCTGGCGGGCACCGACTCGGGTCAGCAGGTCCTGCAGCAGTACCCTGGAGTGGGGGGCGAGCTCGTCCACTTCGTGCGCGAGGCGTTCGTGACAGGCTTCGACTGGGCGTTTCGGATCGACTCCGCCCTCGCCTTCATCGCAGTAGCCGCCGCCGCGCTCTTCGTGGGTAGCCGTCTCGGGCGGTGGTCCCATCCGGCGCATCTGACGCGCTTCGCGGCGGTCGCCGGCGCCGTGCGGCACCCGCACGGCCCGCGGCTCAACGCGCGCGGATCGTCCCGTCAGAGTTGAACCGCGCGCCGTGGGAGCCGAAGTCCGCCCGGGAGAGCGACGACACGAGGTGGAGGCTCGCCTTCGAGTAGTCGAGCTGCGGGAGCCCTGGATCGGCAAGCCGCACGGGGATCCAGCGCCCCTTCACGAACGACCCGTCCGGCCGCAGCGTCACGCGAAAGATCGCGCTCAGGCTGAGCGTCCCGCCGAGGCCGAAGTTGTGGTAGCCGGCGAAGTTCCCGGTCGAGTAGGCGATCAGGCGGTGGTGGTACCACTCCACGCCGCGAATCACGTGCGGCCCCGAGCCGACGACGACGTCCGCCCCGGCGTCGATCACGGCGTGGGTGAAGGCCCGCGAGTTCCCGCGGGCCTCGCCGAGGAAGTACTCGGTGCCGTGCGGGACGTGGGTCTGGTCGGCTCCCTCCGCGCCGGCATGGATGGCGACGACAACGAGGTCGGCGCGCGCAGCCGCCTTCTTGACGAGTCGCCGTGCCGCAGGGATGTTGTTCAGGTCGGACGCCCATGGGTAGGGGGCGAAGCCGAGAAAGGCAACCCGCACGCCGTAGCGGCTCAAGATCGTGATCTGGCCGCGGCCTCCCGCCCAGCGCAGGTGCGCCCGCTCGAGCGCCGCGTGCGTCTGCGCGAAGCCGGATGCGCCGAAGTCGTACGCGTGGTTGTTCGCGAGGTTGACGAGGTCGAACCCGGCTGTGGTCAGGTTGCGCGCGAACGACGGCGGCGCCTGGAAGGCGAAGCAATTCGTTGAGCTCGAGCTGCACTTGGAGTCGCCGCCGACGGAGAACGTCTCCTCGAAGTTCCCCCAGGTCAGATTGGCGAGACGCAGGCTCCTGGCAACGCCGTCCAGCGAGTCGCGGCCGCCGTTCGGCGGCGTCCCGAAGGCCGAGGCGAGTACCGTGTCGCCGACCCATTGGATCGTGACCGGCTTCGTGGAGACGGCCGCATGCTGGTGCTTCTGGTCGTGCGGCTGCCGCGGAGCGGCCTGCTGCCTCGGCGAGCTTCCACCCAGGTTCGTCCACACGAGCGCGGCCGTCCCGGCGAGGACGATCGTCGCCGCGGCCGCGGCCGTCTGTCGTCTCCGTCTTACCTGGCCTCGACGCTCTAGGCGGCGGTCCCTGCGGGAGTCGTCGTCCACGCGCCCATGGTAATCCGGAAAATCAACTGGCCCGGCAGAGCCGGTCGTTGGGCATGAGGCTCGTCATGTCCTGGTTCGCCACCGCATCCCGGGTCGGGTCGTACGCGCCCGCCGAGTTCACGACCGTTGCGATGTCCGGCGTGACGCCCGGCCCGATCACGGTTCCCCGATACTGCTTCCCCGCGCCCGTCAGCCCGGCCCGGTGCTTCACGAAGTCGTAACAGAACGTGCCCCCCGGGCTGTGTGTGAGGAAGGCGCTCTCGCGTAGCCAACCCGTCCCGTAGGCCGAATCGAGCGTGTCCAGATAGATGTTGCGCCCGAAGCTGTCGGTCGGCGTTCCGGAACGTGTCGCGCGAAAGCCGTACACGCCCTTCCCGCGGTAGACGAGGTAGCCGTACACGTGCTGCCACTTCCCCGCGAACGACCAGTCGGATTTCAGGACCAGCTGCGGGAGCGGACCGGTCCAGTGCGAGAGCCGAAGCTCCGGCATCGCCTTGAGCGCGTTCGGAGCAACCCCGAAGTTCGGGAGTGTGCGCTGCCATTCCTGGACTGCCCAGTTCTGGACGCCTCCCACCGTGCATGCGGTCACCACGCTCGTGATCTTCACGCGGTGCACGCTCAGCGTGGGACAGGAGCCCTTGAACACAGGCCGTGTCGTGGAGCGCTTTAGTTTGAAGGACACCTGCTTCTTCCCCCTCGAGGGCGCGAGCGCGTTGAGCGCGCCGCTCGCGAGCACGTACCAGTGCCGCCCGGCCGCGGTGTAGGAGAGCAGCGCCCGGCTGCCGTTCCGCGAGACCGCGAGCTTGACGTGCGTGGCCTTGCGGGCGATCAGCTCCGACGCTGCGGCCGTGGATGCGAAGACGAAGGGGACCCCGACAAGACACATGACTGTCGCTAGTCGCCTGTCCATGCGCAGACCGTAGCTCCTCTCGCTGATGCCGTCCAGGCTTCGGCTAAACCGCCTTTTCCGCGGCCGCCTTGATCCCTTCCGCCAGCGTCGGAAACGCGTGGTGGGCATGCGCGAGGTCGTCGATCGTGGCCCCGAGCCGCATCGCCACCGCAAGCCCCTGGACGATGTCGCTGCCTCCGCGGGCGACGACGTGCACGCCGAGCAGGCGGCGGCTCGGGCCGTCGTAGACGAGCTTGAACAGGCCGCGCTTCGTGTCGGTGTAGCTCGCACGCTGGACGTCCCTGAGCTCGTGCCGCACCGTGTCAGGCTCGAATCCCTGGTCGCGCGCCTCGTCCTCGGTCAGGCCGATCTGCGCGAGCTCGGGGTCGGTGAAGATCGCCGTCGGCAGCTCCGAGTAGTCGGCTGCCACGTCCCCGCCGAACATGTTGTCGACCGCGAGTCGCGCCTGGTACTGAGCGACCGGCGTGAGCTGGATCGACGCGGTCGCGTCACCGGCGGCCCAGATCCCCTCCACGTTCGTCCGCATGTGGTCGTCGACCGTGATGCCGGCCTTCGTCACCTCGACGCCCACTGTCTCGAGGCCCAGCTCCTCGACGTTCGGGACCCGGCCCGAGCTGAGGAGCACCTTGCTCGCGCGCACCTCCAGCATGCGCCCGTCCCGCGGGCTGAGCATCGCCAGCACCTGATCGCCCTCCTGCTTCACCTCCGTGACGTACGCGTTGGTGAAGAACTCGATCCCCTCGTCCTCGAGCGCGGCCCGCAGCTCGGCCGCAGCCTCCTGGTCGGCGTGGGCTCCGACCTCCTGCATCGAGTCGACCATGGTCACGCGCGAGCCGAAGCGGGAGAACATCTGGCCGAACTCGAGCCCCACGGCGCCGCCGCCGACCACGAGCAGCGACTCGGGCAGCTCCGTCAGCTCGAGCGCCGCGATGTGATCGATCCACTCGGTTCGGTCGATCCCCTTGACGGGGGGTACGGCAGTCCGCGATCCGGTGGCGATCAGGATCCTGTCGGCGTGAAGCTCCGCGTCGCCGGCTCGGACCGTGTGCGCGTCGATGAGCGTCGCTTCCTCGCTGTACGTGGGGATGCCGGCGCGGTTCAGATCGTCGATCCACTGCTCCCGGGGCCTCAGCAACGAATCCTTGCGCGCTTTGATCCTGGCCAGGTTGGCCTTTGCGGGACCGACCTCGATCCCGAGCTTGCCCGCCAGGGTGTTGATGTCGTGGAGCAGGTCGGCCGCGACGATGTACGCCTTGGTCGGCTTGCAGGCGACGTTCGGGCAGCTTCCGCCCCAGCGTGTGCGCTCCACCATCGCCACGGACGCGCCGTGCTCGCGCCGGGCCTTGCGGGCGCCGTCACGCGCGGCCGAGCCGGCGCCGATCACGATCAGGTCGAACGATTCGGGCATGAGTGACCTCCTTGTCGTTGCAGTTTCGTGGTTTACAGTCGCGTCGTGCAGGACGTCGTTTCGCCGGACGAGACGAAGCTCGTCGAGGCGCTCCGCGCCGGTGACGAGGACGCCTTCCGCGAGGTCGTGCGGACGTACAACTCGTCGCTCCTGCGCGTGGCCCGCATCTACGTCCCCACGCAGGTGCTCGCCGAGGAGGTCGTGGCGGAGACGTGGCTGGCAGTCCTCGAGGGCCTCGGCCGCTTCGAGGGCCGCTCCTCGCTCAAGACATGGATCTTCCGCATCCTCGCGAACAGGGCCAAGACGCGTGCCGTGCGCGAACGGCGCACGCTGCCGCTGTCGGCCTTCCAGCCGGAACGCATCCAGGAGCCGGCGCTCGAGGCCAACCGCTTCCGCGACTGGGACGACCCCCGCTGGCCCGGGCACTGGGCTGCCCCGCCGGTCCCCTGGCCGGAGGAACGGCTGCTCGGCGCGGAGACCCGGGAGAAGCTCGCCGCCGCGATCGACGCACTGCCCGGCACGCAACGTGCCGTGATCAGCCTCCGCGATCTGGAGGGATGGAGCGCGGAGGAGGTCTGTAACGCTCTGGGCCTCAGCGAGACCAATCAACGCGTGCTCTTGCATCGAGCGAGAGCGAAGGTCAGGAAGGCATTGGAGGATTACCTGGGATGACCACCTCAGAGGCGCTCAGTTGCCAGGAGCTCACCGAGCTCGTCACGGATTACCTCGAGGGTGCGCTCCCGCCTGCCGAGCATGCCAGGTTCGAGGAGCACCTCGCCGAGTGCGGCAACTGCGAGATCTACCTGGAGCAGATCCGCTCGACGATCCGGCTGACCGGGACGCTTGCACCTGACGAGCTCTCGCCCGAGGCCGAAGAGGCGCTTCTCCACGCTTTCCGCGACTGGCGGCACTAAGCCTCCATCTGCATCATCCGCATGCCGTCGACGTCGAGCCAAACGCGTTTCGGGCTGCGGACGATCTTCATCAGCACGCTCTCGCAGGTCCGGCACCGCACGACCACTCCGGGCGCCTTCATGTAGACGTCGACGGACGCGAGCGGCCCGGTCGCGCCGCACGAGCGGCAGGTCGAGACGACCATCGTCATCTCCCGCCCGAAGAGCTCGAGCATTATCCCGCCGATCGCGTTTCCGTCCAGCATCATCTCCTCGGTCTTCACCTCAGCCTCCGATCCCGCCGTAGCGTTCGGTCCTCACCGTCAAGGGGTCGTAGCCCAGGCCGACCAGGCCCTCCGTCACGGCCTGGACGAACAGCGTCGCGCCACAGACGTACACGGCGGGCTTTTCTGCCGCGGGCCAGGCGACCTCGCGCAGCATGTCGGGATCGATGCGGCGCGCATGCCCGGTCCAGCCTTCCGGCTGCGCCCGCGTCAGCGTCTGGGTGACTTCGACCCCGTTCCGGGCCGCCGCGACCTTGTCCAGCTCTGCGCGGTAGATCACGTCTTCGATCGTGCGCGACGAGTAGAGCAGCCGCATGGGCGTCGTCGACCTGGTCGCGGTCCGGTGGCGGATCATTGCCATGAGCGGGACGACTCCCGAGCCGCCTGCAACGAGGAAGACCGGGCGCGGATCGTCGGCCTCCCAGACGAAGTACCCGCCGATCGGCCCGCGCAGCTCGAGCCCGTCGCCGGCCCCTAGCTCGTCCACCAGGTAGGGCGAAACCTCCCCGTCGTCCAGCCGCTCGACGGTCAGCTCGAGAGCCTGCTCGGGCGCTGAGGCGATCGAGTAGCTCCGCTCGGCCTGGTAGCCGTCCTCCGCCGTCAGGCGGACGTCGACGTGCTGGCCGGCACGGTGGCCCGGCCACTCAGGGGGCGCGAGGGTGATCGTGCGGACACGCGGTGTCTCCTGCTTGGCTCCCGTGACCTGGGCTACCTGCCAGGTCAGTCGCCCCAGTACCGCTGTTCCTTCCACGGGTCGCCGTAGAGGTGGTACCCGTTCTGCTCCCAGAAACCGGGCTCGTCGTCGTCGCGGAGCTCGAAGCCGCGAATCCACTTCGCGCTCTTCCAGAAGTACAGATGCGGGACGAGCAACCGGGCCGGGCCGCCGTGCTCGGGGTCGAGCGGCTCGCCGCCGTAGGAGTACGCGATCCACGCCTTCCCGTCGAGCACATCCTCGACCGGGAGGTTCGTCGTGTACCCGCCGTCGCAGAAGGCGAGCAGGTACGCGTGGTCGGAGCCGGCGCGCTCCATGAGCGTGTCGACCGCCACACCCTCCCACACCGTGTCGAGCTTCGACCACTTCGTCACGCAGTGGATGTCCTTGGTCACCGACTCGCTGGGCAGCCCGCGGAGCTCGTCCCACGTCCAGCTCAACGGCTTGGACCCTCCGCGGATCTCGAACGTCCACTCCTCGAGCGGTGTGTGCGGCGTGGGGCCGGCGGAGAGGACGGGGAAGTCGTCGGTCAGGTACTGGCCCGGCGGGACCCGTCCTTCCGGAGCGTCGTCGCGGCGGCGACCCCGAAAGCCCCGGGAGATGAACGGTCGCATCAGCTCGACGCTAACCCTGCCACGGTTGCGGGCAGCCCGTCAAATGAACCGACCGGCGTCAGGCCGCCGTCGTCCTCGAGTGCCCATCCGAACACCCTTTGTGCGTCCGCGTGGAGCGCGTACAGGAAGCGGCCGTCCCGGGACAGAGCCTCGTCGCGGACGCCCTTCACGCCCTCGACCGTTGTCGCCGCCACGGGATCGTCGAGCTCGAGGCTGCCGTCCGCGGCGGTGACGTAGCGGGAGATCGTCCCGTCTCCGAAGTTCGTCACGTAGACGAAGCGGCCGTCCTTGCTCACCACCGCCCAGCAGACCTCGCTGCGGGTGTTGCGCACGGAGCCGCTGACCGGCTGGAGCTCCGAGTCGTCCAGCCGGTAGGACGAGGCCGCGGCGGCTCCGACTTCTCCGCCGAAGGCCTCCGTGACGACGAGCGTTCCGCCGGCGAAGTCGAACCCGTACGGCGTCGCGCCCGAGGACGCGATGGTGGTCGGTCCCTCGGCGAGGCCGTCGGCGCCGACCGCGTAGGTGCTGATGGAGTTCGTCCCGCGCTCGGTCACGACAAGTGTCTTGCCCTCCGGACTGAATGCGATCTGTGCGGGGTCGGCCGAGTCGGCGCTCAGCGGCCGCGTCGAGAGCTCGAGCGGCGCGATGCCGCCGGCTTCGATCGTGAAGCCACTGATGTTCGGCGTCGCGCCTGCGTTCAGCACGTAGGCGAGCTCACCGTGGACGGCCACGCTCGTCGGCGACTCGCCGCCGGAGGGAAGGCAGCCCTCGAGCTCGAGGCCATCGGCGCCGATCGAGAAGACGGACAGCTGGTCGCTCCCCGCGTTGGTGACGAAGAGCCTTGTCCCGTCGTCGGCGACCGCGACCGAGCTCTGCGACGCCAGGTGCGGCTTGCCGCTTCCCCTGCCGCCGGTGACGTAGTGGCCGAGTGGAGACAGGGTCCCATCCTCGTTGCTTCTGAAGGCGATCGCCTCGTTCCGGTCCGCGTCGTTCGACTGCGTGTAAACGGTGCGCATCAGGTTTTGCTCCTTTCGCGTCGTCTTTCCTAGCGAACCGTCTCCCCGACTCCGCCGCTGTTACATTCGAGGACGTCGTGCCGCAGCAGTCCGCCCTCACCGCCTCCTGGATCGGCGCCCGCTGGGCCATCGATCCCGTCGCACTGGACGTTCGCAGGCGCGCCGGCGAAGTGCTCGCACTTCGCGAGCCGGGCGTGGACGAGTGGCTCTATCCCGGCTGGCAGTTCCAGGACGACGGGGACGTGACCCCTGAGGTCGCGCGCGTCCTCGGAGCCGCCCGCGAGGCGGGCATCAGTCCGGGGCAGCTGGGGCAGAACCTCAAGCGCCGCGCCGGGCTTTCAGGAGGTCGTACGCTGCTCGACGCCCTGCGCGACGGAGACGAGCAGCAGGTGCTCGCGGCGTTGCGCCGCTAGCTCGCTAGCGGGGACGCGGAACGAGGCCGACGACCTTCGAGACGGAGGTCTGTCCGCCGAGGCTGCGCGTGATAGCGACCAGATAGACCTTCTGCTTCTTCGCGAACTTGGCCCGGTCGAGGAAGGCCCGGAACGGAGGTGTGTCGTCGGCGGCCAGCAACTGCCAGCCCGCGCTGGGCTTGCGCTTGATGGCGAAGGCGACGGTCACCGGCGCTTTGCCCGTGACGGTTGCTGCGGCCCGCCAGAGCGTGCTGAAGTCGTCCTTGCCGACCTTGAGCGTCGGCGCCGGCGGGGCGGGCGACGGGATCTGCGCGTTCGCCTCGTACACCGATGCGCCGGTCGCTGGAACGGTGAAAGCCAGCGCGCCGTCCGCGCCGCTGGACACGGGCCCGGGTGTTCCGGCCAACCCGGCCCACGAGCTCGAGGGCGTGGAGGTCGGGACGGAGACCTGCGCGGCCGACCCGCCTGAGTTGAGAGCGACCACGTACTCCCGCTTGGCGCTCCAGTCGATGCGGCTCACGACGAGAACGCCGCCCTGCGCGCGCCGGACGATCATCGCGCCGGTCGAGAGTGCCGGGTGCGCGTCCTTGAGCGCGCCGAGCTCCTTCAGGCGCAGCTCGATCGGGTTGGTCGTCACGTCGAAGGACGAGCCGTCCCCGATGGGCGCCGAGCCGACGCGGTCTTCCGCCTTCCACTCGTCGACCTGGGTCGGGAACATGTCCTGCCGGGCCTCCTTGTCCCCGCCGCTCCCGATCATCCCGACCTCGTCCCCGTAGTAGACCGTCGGCGCGCCGCGCAGCAGGTAGAGGACGTCGTAGCCGAGCAGCAGCCGCGGGAGGAGCTGGTCGCCAGTCACGCCGTGCTGCTCGAGCTGGAACGCCGCACGGCCCATGTCGTGATTGCCGAGGAAGGTGACCGGCGTCGGCATGACGTTCGGCGTGTAGCGGAAGTAGTCGTCGTCGGCGATGCGGTCGGCGAGCGCGGCCGGCGCGGTGCGGCCGGCGGCGAATCCGGTGGCGACGTCCTGGAAGGGGAAGTCGAGGACGTTCGGCAACCCGCGGCTGCGCACGTAGGCGGACAGCTCGATCGCATCGTTGAGCGTCACCTCGCCGAAGATCTCGAAGTCGTTCACGCCGGCGGCGCGCGCCGCGGCGAGGATTCTGGGGGCCCACAGCCGGAAGAACGCGGCGTTGACGTGCTTCGCGGTGTCCACCCGGAACCCGTCGAGCTTGTACTTGCGCACCCATTCCGAGTAGACGTCCGCGAGCCCTTGCATCACCTTCGGCTGCTCGGTGAAGAGGTCGTCGAGCCCGAAGAAGTCGCCCTGCTCCAGCTCGGCCGAGTCGCTCGAGCTGAAGTCGATGTCGCCGCGGTTGTGGTAGTAGGTCAGGGTGTTCAGCCAGTCCGGCGTCTTCAGGTGCTTCTCGTTCGCCGCCAGGAAAGGCGTGTAGGGCATGTTCGAGGCCTTCATGCACGGGAAGGTCTTGGTCACGTACAGCGCGGGGTTGAACTTCTTCCCCTTGCACGTGCGGTAGGGCTTCTCCGCGGGCGAGACGAACGAGCCGCCCGGCGAGAGGCCGACGACGTTCGCCGTGTGGTTGACGACCATGTCCATGTAGACCTTCATCCCGAGGCTGTGGGCGCAGTTGACGAACGCGCCGAAGTCCAGGTCGGTGCCGAGGTGGGCGTCCACGCGGTCGAAATTGATCCCCCAGTAGCCGTGGTAGGCCGCGCTGTCGCCCTGTACCGCGAGCTGGCCGACGGGCGGCGTCACCCAGATCCCGGTGAACCCGAGGTTCTTCAGGCGCGCGAGGCCGGTGTGCGTGTCGGTGCAGCTTCCGGTGAGGCCCTTGAAGTCGCCGCCGTGGAAGAAGCCGATGTCGGAGGGGTCGAACCCGTTCGTGCTCTTGCCGCCGCCGAGGCCGCCCGTGTCGTTGGACGGGTCCCCGTTCCGGTACCGGTCCGTCATGACGAAGTAGATGCGCTGGGACGCGATCGCGGCCCTGACCGGCGGCTGGGAGAGCGACTCGAGGAGCGCTCCCGACGGTGGTGCCGGAGCGGCCACGCCGCCGCCGGAGGACGACCCCGCGAGCGCGGCGAGAGCGACCCCTAGGACGGCGACGCAGTTAGCGCAGCGGCGCACCACTCTCCTGATCGAAGACGTGGACGTTCGCCACGTCGACGGCGACCGGGATGTGGTCGTGGAGCTTCATGCCCACCGCGTCACGCGCCGAGAACTTCGCGACGAGGTTCGGCCGCGTGGCGGTGACGCCCTCGGCGCTTGCCTCCTCCTCCGGCTCCTCGTCGGAGTGGGCGGCGTGGACGCGCATGACCTCCGCGTCGACCTTGAGGTGGGCGACGGTCTCCGATCCGAGCGCCTCGAGCAGCTCGAGGCTCGCGGTCAGCGTCGGCAGGTCGGGCCGGTTCGGCGCCGGATAGAGGTCCTCCGACCGTATCCCGAGGACGACCGGGGTTCCGGCGGCGGCGCGTATGCCCGGGTAGTGCGCGAGCGTCTGGTCGGTGAGGAGAAGCGATTGCGGGCCGACCGTCAGGGCGACGCTGCCGTTCTGCGACTGGATCTGCGCCTGGATCAGATTCATCGGCGGCGTGCCGATGAAGCCTGCGACGAAGAGATTCGCCGGAGAGTCGTACAGCCTCTGCGGGCCGTCCACCTGCTGCAGCTCGCCGTGGCTCATCACGGCAACGCGGTCGCCCATCGTCATCGCCTCGACCTGGTCGTGGGTGACGTAGATCGTCGTCGTCTCGAGCTCGTCCTGGAGGCGCGCGATGTCGGCGCGCATCTGGACGCGCAGCTTGGCGTCGAGATTCGAGAGCGGCTCGTCCATCAGGAACGCCTGTGGTTCACGGACGATCGCGCGGCCCATCGCGACGCGCTGACGCTGCCCGCCGGAGAGCTCCTTCGGACGGCGCGCGAGGTACGGCGCGAGGTCGAGCATCTTGGCCGCCCACTCGACGCGGCGCTCGATCTCCTCCTTGGGCGTCTTGCGCAGCCGCAGCCCGAAGGCGATGTTCTCGGCCACGCTCATGTGCGGGTAAAGCGCGTAGTTCTGGAAGACCATTGCGATGTCGCGCTCCTTCGGGGTGAGGTCATTGACCACGCGGCCGCCGATCGAGATCGTCCCGTCGGAGATCTCCTCGAGCCCGGCGACCATGCGCAGCGCGGTGGTCTTGCCGCAACCGGAGGGGCCGACCAGGACGAGGAACTCGCCGTCCTGGATCTCGAGGGAGAGGTCCTTGACCGCCTGGATGTCGCCCGCGTAGATCTTGTCGACGTCTTTGAAGGTGACTTCCGCCATTCTCTCAGTCCTCCATTCTCCACACATGGAAGGCCGGGCCGTCGGCCGGCAGGATCAGATCTCCGTCGCGCGTCTCCGCATCCGCGCCGTACAGCGTGTCCGCGCCGCTCGCCCCGATCTCGGCGAGCGGGAGCCGAACGGGTTCGTGGTCGGCGCGCGCGGCCAGGCACAGCAGCCGCTCTTCGGGTGACTCGCGCATGTACGCGACGTGGTCTGCGCCGACCGCTGCGTAGCGGATGCCCCCGCGGGCCAGGGCGGGATGCGACCGACGCAGCCCGATCAGCGTCCGGTACTCGCCGAGCAACGTGTCGTCCCACGTGTCGCGACGGTCCCACGGCATGGTCCGCCGCCCGTCCTCGCCCCATCGCCCCTCCAGCCCGATCTCGTCACCCGCAAAGAGCATCGGGACGCCGGGCGTCGTCATCTGCATCCCGATCCCCACCAGTCTGTGGTCACGGGACGGGACTACGGTGGCGACACGGGGCGTGTCGTGGCTCGACAGTGGCGTCCAGGAATGGAGCACAGCAGACCACGGGAGCCCGGTCCGGAACACGCTCATGGTTGCCACGGCGTCCGTCCCCGCTCGCTCGTGTGCGACCACGTCGTAGAACTGGTCCTCGAGCTCTACCTGGCGGAGCCAGCTCCACACCGGCCCGAGGAATCCCGCGTAGTTCATCGTCCCCTGCCACTGGCCCGGGACGAGGTCGCGGCGCGCGTCGTGCATGTGCTCGGCGACGATCACCGCGTCGGCCCGCGCCCCCTCGACGGTCCGGCGCGCCCAGCGGGCGACGTCGGCGTTGACGTCGATGTCGCGGTAGCGGCCGGTCATGTTCGCCACGTCGATCCGCCAGCCGTCGAGCTCGTACGGCGCCTGCAGCCAGCGCGCCAGGACGCGGGTGAGCCGCCGGCGCAGCTCGTCCGAGCGGTAGTCGAGCTTCGGGAGGTGCGGCACGCCCATCCACGATGCGTAGCCATGCGGGAGCGAGTCGTCGAAGTAGAAGAACGCGCGCTCCGGCGCGGTCGGATCCGCCAGCGCCGTCTGGAACCACTCGTGGCCGGAGCCGACGTGGTTGAGGGTCAGGTCGCCGAGCACGCGCATGCCCCGGTCGTGGGCCGCGGAAGTAAGGGCGACGAGCCCATCGTCCCCACCGAGCAGCGGGTCGACGTGCTCGAAGGTGGTCGCGTCGTAGCGGTGCACCGTCCCGGCCGGGAAGATCGGGGTGAGGTAGACGACGTTCGCGCCGAGGGAATCGATGTGGTCGAGGCGCTGGGCGATCCCCGGCAAGTCGCCGCCGAACAACTCGAACTGGGTCTCGTGGCCCCGGGGGGTCGGGAGCGAGTCCCATTCGCGCCGGACGGCCCACTCGGGCACGTCGTATTCGGCGCCGCTCGGGGCGTAACGGTCGGGGAAGATCTGGTACACGACCGAGCCGAGGTGCCACTCGGGGCCGCCGCGGTCGATCCCGATCACGAAATCGTCGTCGTCGGTGACGTCGTGCGCGAGTGGTCCGAGCCCGTTGACCCAGGCGAAGCTCGAGTCCCCCGTGACCGCCCAGCGGTAGCGGGTGACCGGGTTCCACACGGGGAAGCTCGCCCGCCACCAGACGTCGGTCTCCGTCTCCTCGTCGACGTCGGCTGCGACTGCCTGCGGCTGGCCGTCGCAGGTGAAACGCAGCAACACGCGGTCCGCGCGCGCGGCTCGTGGAACCCGCAGGCGAACGACCGCCTCGCCGCCGAGCTCGTCAGGCGCCTCGAGCACGTACGAGCCGTCGTGGTGCGGCTGCGAGAGCAGCGACGTCTCCGTTGTCTCCGTGACGGTCACCCCTTCACGGCGCCGCCGGTCAATCCCTCGACGATGTAGCGCTGGAGCGCGAAGAAGAGGGCAGTGGGCGCGATCGCGGTGAGGAGGACGCCGGCGGCGAACGGCCCCCAGTTCTTGGCGTACTTGTCCGCGATGAACTGGTGCAAGCCGACGATCAGGGTCTGCGAGTCCGCCGTCTGGAGGACGAAGCTCGCGATCACGAACTCGTTCAGCGTGAAGACGTACGAGATGAGGGTGATCACCGCGAGGACTGGGACGGCCAGGGGCAGGATCACGCCCCAGAAGATCTGCGTCGGCGTCGCGCCGTCCACCCGCGCCGACTCGTCCAGCTCCATCGGGATCGTGTCGAAGAACCCCTTCATGAGCCAGGTGTTCACTCCTAAGGCGCCACCGAGGTAGACCAGGATCAGCCCGAACCGCGTCAGTCCCGCGAACGGGAAGACCTGGCCCAAGCTCTGGAGGATCAGGTAGATCGCGACGAGGGAGAGGAACGCCGGGAACATCTGGATCAGCAGCAGCGTCAACATCCCCAGGCGGCGGCCCTTGAAGCGGAAGCGCGCGAACGCGTACGCGGCCATCGCGCCCATCAGCACGCTGAAGATGGCCGCGACGCCCGGGATGACGATCGAGTTGACGTACCACAACGCGAAGTGCGCCGTCGGCTTAGTCGGGTCCGGTTGGTGCGTGGACAGGATCGTCTTGAAGTTGTCCAGCGTGACGTGCTGCGGGATCGGGTTCGCGCTCGCGCCGACGAGCGTCGGGATCTGGTTGAAAGCCGCTCCCGTGACGTAGACGATCGGGAAGAGCGCGAAGATGATCCCCAGCAGCGCGACCAGGTGGCGCCAGAGGTTCGATCCGCGTTTCGGGAGCCAGCGACGCCGGCGGCGCGCGGTGACAGCGGTGGTGACGCCGTACTCGGCTTGCTCGACGGTCGTCATCGCAGGGTCTCCAGCGCCTTCGTCTTCCAGAACAGGATGCCGCTGATCGTCCCGACGATGAGGAAGATGATGATCGAGATCGCCGCTGCGGTCGAGTACTGCTCGCCCTGTCCGGCCGAGAAGGCGAGCTTGTACGTGTAGCTGATCAGGATGTCGGTCGCGCCGGCGACGGACTGATCATTGGTCGAAGGACCTCCTCCGGTCAGCAGGTACACGTTGTTGAAGTTGTTGAAGTTGAACGCGAAGGACGCAATCAGCAGCGGCGCCGTCGAGATGAGCAGGAGTGGAAGCGTGATCCGGCGGAAGACCGCCCAGCCCCCCGCACCATCCACCTTCGCCGCCTCGACGAGATCCCCGGGAATCGACTGCAGAGCGCCCAGGCAGACCAGGAAGAAGTAGGGGAACGTCAGCCAGACGCTCACCAGGATGACCGAGAACCTCGCCCACCACGGGTTGAACAACCAGTCGATGTTCCCCGGCAATATCTTGTTCACGATCCCGAACTGCTGGTCCAGCAGGCCGGCCCACACGAGGATCGTGAGGAAGGCCGGCACCGCGAACGGGATGATCAGGAGCGAGCGGTAGACGCGCTGCCCGCGGAACTTCTTCTGCAGCGTGATCGCGAGGAAGAGTCCGAGCGCGAAGGAGAAGATCACAGTCGACATCGCGAAGACGACCGTCCAGAGGAGGACGCGCAGGAAGGGCCGGCGGTAGACCGGGTCGGTGACGATCTTCGAGAACTGCTTGAAGCCGTTGTAGGTCTTCCATCCGGGCTCGAGCACCTTCCCCTGGTCGGTCGCGAAGGAGCCGGCCCCGTTGTCGTGGTAGACGACGCCCGCAGTGCTCGTGAACGTGTCGGCCTTCGCGTCGTACTTCTTGTCGGGCTGCAGCTGGACGGCGTAGTCGGAGCCTTCGGGATGGATTGCGGAGCCTCCCGGAAGCGGAACGCGGTAGTCGTTCAGCTCCGTGTCCAGGGAGAAGAGCGCGGCGCCCTTCAGGAGCTTGTAGCCCGTTGCCGCCGTTATCGCGCCGCCCTGAATGGTGACATCCGAGCTTGGGAGGGGCTTCAGCCCCTCCGGCGTCCCCACTGCGGGCTGGTGCGTCTTGTCGTCGACGAGCAGGAGGACGAGCTTCCCGCTCGCGTCGCGCGCCGGTGAAAGGGTGTACGTCTTCCCGTTCTTCGGCTGCGACAGCGCGCGGAGCTGTATCTGCTCGATCGCCTCCGACTTGGACAGGATGTGCCCCGTCGAGTAGTTCGTGAAGGCGATGTTGATCGTATAGATGATCGGGACGAGCGTGAACCCGACCAGGAAAATCGTTCCCGGGATGAGGAACTTCGCCGGAATGAGGCTTTCCCGCGGGATGATGTAGATCACGTCGATCGCGGCCGCGGCGAGGGCGACCACGACGAGCGCCACCCACTTGTGGTGCGTCGCGAGGGTGGAGGCCGCCCAGACGACGAGGGCGTTGAAGACGCCGAGGAGGACGAACTTGGCGATGAGCCCGTTCGTCCCCGAGAAGAAGGCCATCAGCCGCGCGGGCATGGACCTCGCGCTTGCGCTTCGAAAGTGCGGCGTCTTCGGAGCTGGGACGGCTGCGTCACTCATCGAGCAAGGGGGATTTAGACACAAACGCCCCGCGGGTGCGGGGCGTTTGTGTCATCGCGATTTCGCCGAGTGACTAGCCTCCGGCGATCTTGGTGCGAATGTTCTTGGCCGCGGTCTTGAACGCGACCTTGGCGGGCGTGGAGCCGGCCCCCTTGGTCGACTTGACCCAGGCGTCGCCGAGGTCTCCCCAGACCGAGTTCATCTCGGGGATGTTCGGCATTGGCACGCCGCCCTTGCTGGCGATGCCGATCTGCTTGAGCGCCGGATCGGTCACGCGCTTGCCGGCCGTCTTGTTGGCCGGGTAGCGGTTGTTGGCCAGCGCGAGGGTGTACTGCGGGCCTGCACCAGCCATGTAGTTGGCGACAAAGTCCTTGGAAGCCGTGGCCACTCCGTGAGCAGATGCGTACTTCGTCACCATGAGCCCGTTGACGCCGAGGAACGGCACGGCGTTGCACTTGATCTTCGGGACCTGGACGATCTTGAAGGGGATGCCGGCCTTGCGGGCGGTATCGATGTTCCAGGGGCCGGTGACCCAGTAGGCGGCCTTACCGCTCGTGAAGAGCTGGGTCGCGGTGTCGCCGTTGATCTTGGAGTTGATCAGGCCTTCCTTGTTCCACCTGTTGATCAGGCTCGAGTTCTTGATGAACACCTTGTTGTCGACGCCGACCTTGTTCGGGTTCAGCCGGCCGTGCGTCGTCTTGAAGATGTAGCCGCACAGGCCGGAGAAGAACGGATACATGTGGTACGCGTCGCCGCCCGAGCCCTGCTGGACTGCGAGGCCGACGCGGCCGTCGCCCTTCTTCTGGAAGGCCAGCGCCTTCTTCTCGAGATCCCTCCAGCTCTTCGGTACCTTCGCGAGCTTCGTGTTCACGAAGAGGCCGACGTTCTCGAGCGCGACGGGCATGCCGTACAGCTTCCCGTAGGTGAACGCCTTGCGGGCGTACCCGGGAATGGCCTTGAGCGCCGACGCCTTCGGGACGAGCGGGATGACGAGGCCGTTGGCGGCCAGCTGGCCCGTCCAGTCGTGCGCGGCCATGATGACGTCCGGTGCGTCCTCGGGCTTGACCGTGCCGAGCTGGCTCCGGATGTCGCCGAAGTCCTTCTGCACGACCTGGATCGTGACGCCGCTCTTGGCCGCCCAGGCATTCGCGACCTTGGTGACCGCGGCCTTGCGGTCGCCGTCCGTCCAGATCCGCATCGTTCCGGCGGATGCCTTGTGGCTGGCCGCCGGGGCGATCGAAGCCCCGACGAGCGCAACCAGCGCAGCGGCGGCAACGAGCAGCGCGCCGATACGCCAGGAGAATTTCCTCAACATGAAGATTCCGTCCTTTCCTGACCTTCCGCCCAAGGCGTGTGCACTGCCAGGTCGGGCGGCACGATCATGCGTGATGAAACAGTTTTCAGTTCCATGACAGAAGCCGACGAACGGCACGTTACTCTGGAGTTCCTGAAATGTCAAGCCAGCGGCGGAGTTACGATAGAATTCCACCGATTTCATACCTGATGAGGTTGCGACACATCCTGAAAACGTGTTACAAAGGAATGTAACGTGTCCACGCTAAGAGACGTAGCCAGGCATGCAGGCGTCAGCGTGGCGACGGCGTCTCGCGTTGCCCGCGGCTCGGTCGTCGTCAAGGCCGATACGCGTGAGCGGGTCGAGCGGTCGATGCGCGAGCTGCTCTACGTCCCTCCAGGACGTATACCGGCGACGGGCGTGATCGGTTTGCTCCTGCCCAACTTCGAGAACCCGATCTTTCCCACGATCGCGCAGGCCCTCCAGGCACGCACCGCCGATAGCGGGTACGCCTCGATCCTGTGCACCACCGAGAGCGCCGCGTTCCGCGAGGTCGAGTACGTGCACATGCTGCTCGACCGGCAGGTGGACGGGATGATCTTCGTGTCCTGCGAGATGACGAACCTGAGCGGCCAGCACGACCACTACGGACGGCTGCTCGCTGACGGAGCGCGGATCGTCTTCGTGAACGGCGCGCTGAACCGGCTGGACATTCCCTCCGTCGGCGTGGACGAGCGTGCGGCCGCAGAGCTCGCCACACAGCACCTGGTCGATCTCGGGCACACGCGGATCGCTTTCGCATCGGGGCCCGAGCACTACCTGCCGGCGCGGGAAAAGGAAGCAGGTTGGCGCGGGATGCTCGCCCTCCGCAGGATCGTCTCCGACGGGTTGATCGAGCACGACGAGTTCGACGTCGACGGCGGAGCGCGCGCCGCGAAGAAGCTCCTCGCGCGCCACGACCCCCCGACCGGGATCATCTGCTCCAACGACCTGATGGCGATCGGGGTGCTGCAAACGGCCGAGCGCATGGGCGTTCGGGTCCCCGACGATCTGTCCGTCGTCGGGTTCGACGGGATCGAGGCGACGTCCTGGACGAACCCGGCGCTCACCACCATCGAGCAGCCGATCGCCGAGATCGCGCAGACGGCGGTGGAGACCCTGCGGACCCTGATCGAGGACCCGAAGCCGCTCCCGAACTCCTACTTCCGCCCCAATCTCCGCATCAGGAGCTCGACCGGACCAGCCCCGCGGTGACGCCCTGGTGGCAAGACGGGGTGATCTACCAGATCTACCCCCGCTCCTTCTCCGACTCGAACACCGACGGCATCGGTGATCTCGACGGCATCCGTCGGAGGCTCGACTACCTGGAGTGGCTCGGAGTCGACGGGATCTGGCTGAACCCCATCAACCCGTCCCCGAACAAGGACTGGGGGTACGACGTCTCCGACTACGAGGACGTCCACCCGGACCTCGGCGACATGGCGACGCTGGAGCGGCTGGTCTCGGAGGCGGGCGAGCGCGGCATCCATGTCCTGCTCGACATCGTCCCGAACCACTCGAGCGACCGGCACGCGTGGTTCGCAAACTCGCGCTCGTCGCGGGACGCGGCCCACCGCGACTGGTACGTGTGGGCGGACGGGAAGAACGGCGGGCCGCCGAACAACTGGCAGAGCGTGTTCGGCGGGCCGACGTGGACGCTCGACGACCCGACGGGCCAGTGGTACCTGCACAACTTCCTGCCCGAGCAGCCCGACCTGAACTGGTGGGCGGACGAAGTCTGGGACGCCTTCGACGACATCCTTCGCTTCTGGTTCGACCGCGGCATCGCCGGCTTCCGCATCGACGTCGCGCACGGGATCGTGAACGACAAGGAGCTGCGCGACGATCCGCCCGACCCCGAGCACGAGCGGCGCCTCAAGCCGGTGTACAGCATGAACCGCCCCGAGACGCACAACATCTTCAAGCGCTGGCGGAAGATCTGCGAGGAGTACGAGCCCGCGCGGCTGCTGGTCGGCGAGACGCACGTGCTCGACCCCGTCGTCATGGCCTCGTATTACGGGGACGGTGACGAGCTCCAGCTCGCGTTCAACTTCGCCTGTGTCTATGCGCCGTTCGAAGCTGCGCGGCTTCGGCGGGTCATCGAGCAGACCGAGGCCGCGATCCCCGCCGGCGGTTGGCCGGTCTGGACGCTGTCCAACCATGACGTCGTTCGGTTCCCCACGCGCTGGGCCGCAGGCGACCCCGCCAAGATCCGCTGCGCGCTCTTCGTGCTGCTCCTTTTGCGCGGGACGCCAGTCCTCTACTACGGCGACGAGATCGGCCTCGAGCAGCAGGAGATCCCCGCGCATCGGGAGCTCGACTTCGCCGGACACCGCGATGGGGCACGCACGCCGATGCGGTGGTCGGCCGGCCCCGGCCACGGCTTCACCGAGGAGGGAGTCGAGCCCTGGCTGCCGTTCGGCAGCGGCCCGGACGTGGAGTCGCAGCGCGAGGATCCAGGCTCGATCCTGTTCCTGTGCCGCGACCTGCTGGCCGCGCGGCGCGAGCGCGACGACCTCCGCTCCGGAACGTACGAATCGCTCCCGGCGCCGGAAGGCGTGTGGGCCTGGAAGCGCGGCGACGGCCACGCGGTGGCGATGAACCTCGGCGACGCGGAGGCCACCGCGGACCTAACGGGGACGATCCTCGTCGGCTCGAACCGCGAGCGCGACGGGGAGCGCGTCGAGGGTCTGACGCTCGGCCCGTCCGAGGCCGCGCTGCTCGCGCTTTAGGAGGGTGCGCCCGCGTCGATCCAGGCGCGGAAGAGCTGCACCTGCTCGGCCGCCCAGGCGCGGTCGCAGGGCATCGTTCCGTTCGCGAGCCGGTCGTAGATGTCCTCCGCGTTCTCCTTGACGTCGTCGGACGAGGAGAGGTCGAATGCCCAATCCATCGCATTTACGTCCTGTGGGCGGAAGAGTGGACGGATGTCGTGCTCGAAGCTCGCCATGTCGTCAATCTATAACTCCTCCGATGACCCTGAGTCAGGAGCTGGCCGCCATAACCTCCGTCGTCGACGGCACGGCCGCTGCGTACCTGAACGACTCGACCGAGGTGCGCGGGCTGCACGGGCGCGCGGATGCCGTCGTCGTGCCCGGGAGCCCGGAGGAGGTCGCCGCGGTGTTGGCCTGGTGCTACGAGCACGGCGTCCCGCTCGTCGCGCGCGGCGGCGGGACGGGGTATGCCGGCGGCGCGGTTCCGGACGGCGGAGTCGTGCTCGCCCTCGAGCGACTGAACCGCGTCCGCGCCTTCGATCCGCTCCTCTGGCGCATGCACGTGGAAGCGGGAGTGACGACCGGCGACGTGCGCCGCCTCGCGCGCGAGCACGGGCTCATGTTTCCACCCGATCCCGGAGGTGCCGAGCAGTCGCAGATCGGGGGCAACATCGCCACGAACGCCGGGGGCCCGCACGCCTTCAAGTACGGCGTGACCGGAAAGTGGGTGACCGGCCTCGAGGCGGTCGTCCCTCCGGGCGAGGTGATCACGGTGGGCGGTGCGACGCGGAAGGACGTGGCGGGCTACGACCTGAGAAGCCTTCTGATCGGCTCGGAGGGGACCCTTGGCATCGTCACTGCCGCCTGGCTCCGGCTCGTCCCCGCGCCGGAGGCCGCCTGGCCGGTTGCCGCGTTCTACGCCGGCATCGGCGCCGGCTGCCATGCGATCGAGCGCGTGTTCGGGAACGGCCTCGAGGTGGCAGCGCTCGAGTACCTGGACGGCGGGACGCTGGACGCCGCGGGCGCGTCGTTCCCGGTCGGCATGCCTCCGGGCGCCGGGTTCCTGGTCATCGCCGAGGCTGACGGGTCGGCGGAGGAGGCGGCACGCCTGCGCGACGAGGTCGCCTCGGTGCTCGGTGAGGGCGCGCTCGCTGTAAGTGCGCCTTCGACGAAGGAGGAGGTCGCGGACCTCTGGCGCTGGCGCGACGGCGTCACCTTTGCAGTCACGGCACAGCTGGGCGCGAAGCTGAGCGAGGACATCGCCGTGCCACTCGACCGCATCGAGGAGGCGATCGAGGAGACGCTCGGCATCGGCCGCCGGCACGGGCTTCCCGCCTGCAGCTGGGGCCACGTCGGCGACGGGAATCTGCACTCCACGTTCCTGCTGGCCCCGGACGATCCCGAACAGCTCGCGCGCGCCGCCCAGGCGGCCGACGAACTGCTGGCAACGGCGCTTCGGCTCGGCGGGACGGTCTCGGGCGAACACGGCCTGGGGCTCGTCCGGAGCGGCTGGCTGGCGCGCCAGTGGGGGCCGCGCGCCGCGGCGCTGCACGCCGAGATCAAGCGCGTCTTCGACCCGAAGGGGCTGCTGAACCCGGGCAAGAAGATCGCGTGAGTTTCGTCTACCCTGCGTGCATGGCCGGCCAGAACATGTTTCTCGAGGATCCTCCGGTAAGTGTCGAAGCTCGAGCCGCGTACGACGCGGATTGCCAGGAGGATGGGTACGTTGCCAACCACACGCGGCTGTGGAGTTGGCGCCCCGACCTGCGGGAAGCGTTCATGGCGCTCCGCTTCTCGGTGATGAAATCCTCTGTTCTCGAGGACCGCGACTGGGCGGTTCTCGTGACCTCGACCGCGTCGGAGCTGAACGACTCCTACTGCTCCTTCGCATGGGGCGCTCGCCTGGCCGGCCTTAGCGACGGCGAGACCGCTGCACAGGTCGTTAGCGGCGGTTCCGCACCGGGACTATCGGAGCGGGAGACGGCGCTCGCGGCTTGGGCACGCCAGGTCGTCCGTGACCCGAACGGAACGTCCGATCAGGACGTCGAGCGGCTTCGTGCGGTGGGCCTCGATGACCGTGAGATCTTCGAGGCGACGGCTTTCGTCGCGTTCCGCCTCGCCTTTTCCACCGTGAACGACGCGCTCGGCGCAGCGCCTGACAAACAGCTTGTGGACGAGACTCCGGAGCAGGTGCGCGCGGCAGTCACATACGGCAGGGCACCCTCGCCGGAACCGTCGGCACGGTAGCAAGGTGTCCGGCAGAGTTCGCCGAGGGAAGGGCTCTTGAACGCGGAAAAGAAGGTTCCCTAGCGTTGGTCGCGCTCGAGCCATTCCGCGAGGAACGGCTCGATGAGGGAGTACTCGCCGGCCGTGTTTCGCCCGACGATCTCCTTGTGCACGAGGCCGGCGAGCGCGGTCTGGAGCGTGGGGTTGGCCGGAAGGTCGTGCCGGGAGTGATAGTCGGATGAGTAGACCCCGGGCGTCGGCTCGTCCGCGAGCGCGAGCATAAGCAGGCGCTGCGGGTGCGTCGCGTCGTCCCAGAGCTGCACGAAGTGGTTGTGCTCCGAGCGAACGACACGCGCGAGGGCCTCTGCGAGGACGGTTGAGGTCGCCGTTCCGCCCCTGGGAACAAGCTCCCACGCGAAGTAGGCCAGCTCCTCGTGCCGTACGGGTGCCCGTGTGTGACCTCGAAGAGACGTTCGAGCGAGGCGTCGTCGATGTGCTTGCCGGTCTGCTCGAACCGCGCCTCGACGAAAGGCCCGAACTTCTTTGGCGGGATCATTCCCACCTCGAGTTGCTTGGCGCTGCGCCAGAACGGCTCGTTCCTGTCGCTGAAGATGCGCTCCAGGATGTGTCGCTTGCTGCCGAGGTAGACGTGGCTGACTTCCGGCTGCGCCTGGAAGACCGCGCGCATCAGGTTCGGGAACTGCTTGTCCAGCGCCAGGATCTCCTGGAACTCGTCGAAGACGATCACGACTCGTCGCTTGCGCTGGACGGCCGAGCTTCTCGAGCAGCCGCTCGATGGTTTCGTCGATGTCGGTCTTGCGCCTGCCGGGCTGAAAGCTGAACCGCAGCGTCCCGTCGCTCGGATCGATCTCCATCGTCGGGCGGATGCGCAGGTCGCGGAAGAGCTCCGCGGCTTTCTCGAACGCCTGGCCGACGGGTGACGCGATGTCGGCGAAGATGGTCTTCGCGAGCGCTGCCGCGAAGCGCTCCTTCGTCGGCGTCCTCATCAAATCGACGAAGGCGACCAGCGTTTTCTTGGCAAGCGCCTCGTGCGTGGCCCTCAGGACGAGGGAGGACTTGCCGTAGCGGCGGGGCGCATACACGAGCACGTTCTGGCCGTTGCGCATATCCGAGGCGAGCTCGGCGATCTCCTCTTCGCGATCGGTGAACGCCTCGTCCAGCGCGAGGTCGCCGAAGGTGCCGGTTCTTACCTAACGATGCATAATGTCTCGCGCCATACGGCCTTGCGCTGCGAGCTCTCGCTAAGCACGCACCTCCACCGGGTCGCTGTCCGCAGGCGCCGCCCCGAAGCCGCCGAGGTAGTGCGCGACGATCTGCCCGCGATCAGCGCGCAGCGCCGGGAACTCCTGAGCGAAGTGGCCGTTGCTCACCGTGGCAGTTGCCGTGACCCTGTCGCCGAGCGGGTCGATCGCTCCTTCGTCGTCGATCTCCGAGACGACCAGGAGCACCTTGCCGTCGGGCGGGGAGCCAGAGCCGTCGGAGAACCTCACGGTGCCGGTCGCGAGCGTCATCTTCGCTTCGTCGAAGCGCACGACGACGGTTCGACCGGCGCCAACGCGGAGGGTGGCGCCCCCCGTCAGCGTCGGCGAGCCGCAGTCGGCTGGGAACGGCCGCTCGGCCCAGCCCTGCACGCTGACGAAGTTGTCGACGGATAGCTCCTTCTCCAGAAGCTCGCGCGGCATCGCGTTGCCCTCGGGAAAGCCGGCGAGCGCCTCGTCGAACACCTGTATCGGCCGGCTTTCGCCCCCCTCGACGCGCAGCCACTGATGATCGATGTAGACGCGATGGTAAGCGTGCGTCTGCCTGACCTGAGCAAGGACGATGGCCGAGTCGTCGAACGGATTGGCGAGCAGCACCTCCGCGCCCGCACGCGTCGACGGCGACGACGACGCCGAGACGAAGCGCCAGTAGTTGGAGCGTGCCTCGTTGTTGTAGATGTTCGTCTCGAACGCGCCGGCAAGATCCGGGTCGACATAGAGCGCGATCTGCACGATCACGCAGTAATGAGCCTCCTCGGGCGGAGTCCACGTCGTCTTGAACTCGGTGACGCCGCCTGCCGGGACGTCCTGCACTGCGCTGCCCAGATACTCCCACGGTCCGTCGCCGCTGGAGAACCGCGTGAGGTGGAAGTCGACCTTTACTCCCTTGGCGAGCTTGTCGCCGCTGTTGCGCACCTTCGCGACAACCTCGTTTGTCTGCCCGACCCAGGGGGTGTTCCCCCATTTGGCCGGGTCGGCCTTGGAGCGGTCGTTGCGGATTTCGATGTCCGGGCTCTTCCACTCCGGCGGGCCGTTCCACGGCCGGATCCCCGGATCCGCCCTCCCGCCCGCGTTGTACTGGATCTGGACGACCGCGTTATCGGCGGCCTTCGACTTGACGGTGACGACGAGCTTCTTCTGGTTGCCTGGATCGATGTCCTCGTAGTCCTTGCCGCTGTCGAGGAGTGGCCCGTCTCCATCTGCGTCGTTGTGGACGAACACGATCGGCGGGCGGGTGAGGGAGCTGCTGAAGCTGTCCGAGGTGACGTCGGTGATGACGACGCGCTGGTCGTTCGGCAGCTTGTCGCCGATTTGGCCCGCCTGCTTCGCGCGGTATTCCAGGTAGACGTTCCACCCGTCTGCGAGCCGGATCTCGGCCCCACGGAAGCGGCCCGCCGGTGGTGCGCCGGTCTCGGCCGCCTGAAGCGCGATCGTGTCATCCAGATTCCCGACGCCGACGAAGTTGTAGAGCTTGAGCTGGCCCGCCTGGACCCATCCCTGGCGCATACGGTTCGACAGGGTGTAGTGGGGCAGGTCGTCGCGACTGCCGGCCATGAGGTCCCAGCCCATGGTGAGACGGTTGGTGATGTCCGGCGTGTAGGTCGGGAAGTTGTAGAGGTCGGGCAGCCCTAGGGTGTGGCCGAGCTCGTGCGACAGGGTCGTGTGCAGCTGCCGGCCGTCCTGAGTGGCGAAGTCCGGCGGCGCGAAGACGTACCCGAACGTCTCCTGGTCGGTCGCCTTCGGGCCGACGACGACCGTTGTCGCGTCCAGAGCGTGCGGCCACACGAAGCGGTTGCTGCCCATTCCGGGCGCGTCGGGAGAGAACGGAACCATGACGAGCACGTCGATCGCCGCGAGGTCGGCTTTCGTCAGAATTGCCTGGGCAAGCGCTCGCGTGACGATCGTCTGGACCGTCGCCCCGAGGGAGGTCCAGCGGGTGTCTGTGACCACGCCGGCGGAGTTCTTCCCCTGTGCGAAGTACGTGCCCCAGCCCTCGGGCAGGTTGACAGGACCGTAGATCTGGTTGCCCTGGACCTGAATCGTCAGACCCGTATTCGCGCCCGGGTTCCACCCGGAGAGCTCCTCGTAGTAAATGCGCGCCGAACGCGTCTGCCCGTTGAAGCTCACACCGTCCTGGACCTCGTCCAGGACAGCCTTGCGCGCCGTCGCGAGGCCGGCAGCGTCGGTCGGGTAGGAGCCGTCGGTCGTGTTGACGAGCAGCACGCCGAGTCGCCACCGTCCCGAATGGCGATTCGTCCCGAGGTTCTGCGGCGTGCCCGGGCCTCCGCCCCAATCGCCCGCCGGCTTCGGGGCGTTGTCGCCGGAGAACATGCGTGACGGGCCGTTGTCGGGATCGTGCCAGTGGTCGGTGACCTCGAACGGCGCCTTGTCGAGGACGTTGCCCGTCGCGGTTTCCACCATGCTCACGGTGAAGCTTCCGAGGATGGCGCCCGCCGAGAGCATCGGCACCTTCCGGCCTCCGGGCAGCCCCTGCCACGACGTGTGTGAGACGAAGGCCGCGTCGGGGTCGTCGTCGACGATGAACGACACGTCGTCGTCGTCGAGGCCGGTGCCCGAGAGGTCGTATTGCAACGGTACCCAGGAGCCCACGAAAAGCGGGTCGGCCGGCGGGACGAGCCGCGGCCGCGGCGCAAGATCGGCGAGCTTGTCGGCCCGCGTGAGCGCCTCGTCGGTGAGGACGAGGACGCTTCCGTCGGCGAGCTCGTGGACCTCGGCGAGCGTGCCCGTGATGCCCGCTTCCGCAGTTGCATGGACGGTCACCGAGCCATCGTCGAAGCGGTACGCGGAGACGCGGCCCGCGCCCGGGTGAGCGACCAGTAGCGCCTCGCCGTCGGCTGTCCGCGTTATATGTCCGGTCGCAAGCAGTCCCGCCGCCAGCGGCTGCGTCGCGCTGGGCAACACGCGCACCAGCCGGCCCTCGCCCGCCGTGGTTGCGGCGGCCCACATGCTCTGTGCGTCGGCAGCGACGCCGGTGACGCCTTCCACGGCGGCGACCGTGCGTACGAGCCCGTCCGACAGCCGAGCGGAAAGAACCGCGGGCGGTCCCTCGGAGACGAGGAGCCCATAGCCTTGCCCCGTCGCCGGGATCGTCGCGGCGGCCTGGCCGAGGGCGCCCGCAGTGTGGGCGAGCGGCGTCGGGCCGGCAGCGGGGTCGTCGGCGGGCACGACGACGACCGATCCGTCTTCGCCGGACACGATGAGGCTGTTGCGATCGCCGCTCAGCGCGACGCCCGTTGGCACGAAGGAGAGCGCGGAGTGCTGCTTGAGCTCCGCGGCCGCGAGATCCCATGAGGACAGCTGCTGTGGGTTTGTCTCGACGATCCAGACGACGCCGCGGTCGGCGTCCGGTACGGCGGCTGCTGCTGCTCCAAGCTGCGTGAGTTGGGTGACCATCTAACCTCCTGGGCCGTATTGAGGTGGGCGGCGCAACATATCCCGATCTCGTGTGGCCGTGGGCCTCTTTCATGCCAAAGGGCGCGGAGCCGGTCAGCCGTGGGATCTGCCACAGGATTCCGTCGGAAACCGCGCCGCTACAGGTCGTAGCTGTGCTCGGGACGTGATAGGCGGAGAGCGTGACGAAGGCCGTGACGGTGGCGGCGTCGCTGGAAGACACCGAAAGCGAGACACTGGTCACGTTGATCGGCGAGCTTCTCGGCCCTTCGAGCACGAGCGTGGTGTTCGGCCCACCTGTGGCGGCCGCCGACCAGGGCGTCGATGGGGCGACGGGCCGCGCGCCGGCGTTTACACCACGGGGGCATCGACTGTGATCATTAGGCCGTGAACGAGGGGCGGATCGACAAGTGGCTGTGGGCTGCGCGCTTCTTCAAGACGCGCGGCTCCGCGACCGAGGCCGTTCTGGGCGGGCGGGTACACGTCAACGGCGACCGAGTGAAGCCCTCGAAGGCCGTCCGTGTCGGGGACACGGTCGAGGTGACGATCGGGACGATGCGCTGGACGGTGGCCGTGACCGGGGTCGCCAATCGCCGCGGGCCCGCGAGTGTGGCGGCGACGTTGTACGCCGAGACGCCCGAGTCGCGCGCCGCCCGCGAGCAGCACGCGCTCGAGCGACGGCTCGCCCGCCCGCTCGGGGCCGACCTCGGTGCGCGCCCGACGAAGGGGGCGCGCCGGCGGCTCGACGCCTTGCGCCGCGCAGGTCGACGTCGGCGCTGAGCTCGGCGAGAACCAGCGTATCGCCGGCATGAGCGAACGCTTCGAGCTCGGGGACGAGCTCGCGGTGGCGGCCGAGCGCGAGGTCGGCCTCGATCCGTTCTTCGAGCGCGGCGAGTCGCATCCCTTCGAGACGCGCGATTCGCTCTGGGCGAAGGCCTCGTAGGCGACGTCGGCGAGCGCCCTCGCCAGAGGGCGAGCGCGCTGCGAAAGGTCGTCGCTGCTTCGTCCGCTGCGCCCGAGGTGAGCTCGTTCCGCCCGCGCCCGAACAACTCCTCGAACCGCTCGAGGTCGAGCTCGCCCGGACGCACGTGCAGCCGGTATCCAGAGTGCGTCGATCAGGAGGTCGCGCGGGACGACCTCATTGGAGTGGAGGAGCAGGCACGAGAGGAGACGCACCTGCACTCTTCGGGGGCGACGGTACCTTCACCGCCAGCATGCGGTTCGCAGCGGTCAAGTGGAGAGGCCAAGGCAGGGGCCAGCCGACATAAGGCCGGCCCCTAGCCAACACCAGCGGATCCATGAGTCGCCGGAGGGCCGACGCCTATAGGTGTGCCGTCGGCGCCTGAGGAGATGCGACCCTAGGCGTCGTACTGGCCGCTGAGCTCCGCCGCTTGGGGTTTCCCTTTGTGTCCGGCTTCTTGCAGGATCGCCGGGACGTCGGGGTCGGAGACGAAGTTCTGCCAGCCCTCCCCATCCCAGTCGAAGAGCACCCAGACCCGGTCGCCCTCATTGGGATCGCGATAGACCGTCGCACCTTTAGACCCGTGCTGCTTTCGCTTCTCAGCGCCCTTGGTGGAGAAGATTTCCAGGAAGCGGTCGAAATCCTCGACCATCGTCGTTGCCAGGATCATCTCGCTCTCCTTTGTTGTCCTCGGCGCCGCCGCCCGACGCCGATGGGGACGCGAGTCTATACGCGCGGGGGTGGCTTCGCGATGATGTCTTCGATCCGGTCACGGCCGAGGCGGCGGTGGATGAGCTGGTTCTTTCACGCTCGCCCGCGCACGGTCGTCAGAGGCGAGGGCCGCGGTGGCGGAGCGAGCTTCCAGGGAACCCCTACTCCGCCACTTTGAAATCTCGACCTAGCCGCTGAAGGAAGCGCGCGCAGCCACTGCTTCGCCGGCGATTGCCGAGGCTTCTTCGATCGGAAGGATCGGAGTGGTGCTGAATCGCAACCATGGAGTGAACGAGGCAGTCGCCCGGGCGAGCGTCGCGGCGCTGTCTGTCTCGACGATGGCGACGCCTCCAGAGCCGTCTGCGTTTCCCCAGAAGCCCTTGAACTCGAAGCCGTCTGGTGGCTTCCACTGCGCGAAAAAGGCGAGGTTCCTCTGAATGGACGCCTCGCTGGTATCTGTGAACTCCCACGTCGTGTGGAACAGCACCTGGAACCTCCTGTGAAGGTGGACGCCCGACCCTAACGCACCGCTCGTCAACGCGCCGGTCGCGTCGATCCACACCGACGGCTCGTGATCGGGCAGGTCGTCGGCTTCACGACGACCGGGTTCACGAGCTCGAGCCAGGCTTGCCTAGACGGACGCACACCGCACTCCTTGACACTTTTCGCCGACTGCGCCACACTCCCGCGCAGCGATCGACCGATCGCGGCGGGCTTCGGCGGTGAGAGCCGAGAGCGTCTAGCTAGGGGTCGCGAAGGGACTACAGCATGGCCGACGTTTCAACCCCTAGCCGGAGGCGTTTGCTCAAGCTCGCGGTCAGTCTCGTGGCCGTCCTCGGGCTCGGCCTGTTCGTGTCGGCCGCCCAGGCGGACAACGTCACGAACATGACCTGGCACAACGGCAACATCATGCCGACGACGACGACCTACGCCATCTTCTGGCTTCCGGCAGGGAACCACTACGAGCCCACGACCGGCAACGCGGCGACGGATGCCGCGAACGACACCCGGTACCAGAACCTGCTGATCCGCTACTTCAACGACGTCGGCGGATCGGACATCTACGACACGACGACGCAGTACAACGGAACGAACGGCTTCGTCACGAACAGCTCGACGTTCGGCGGGTCCACCGTAGACACGAACGCCTATCCCCACGCGGGCACCGTTGCCGATCCGCTCACGCAGCAGAACCTCCAGGACGAGGTGGAAGCGGTTCGAACGGCGCAGGGCTGGCCGACAGGAGTGAGCACCGCGTACTTCATCTTCACGGGCTTCGGGATCCAGGACTGCTTCCCGGACGGCATTACGTGCTCGGCCACAGATTTCTGCGCCTACCACACGTGGTACGACGCGGGCGGCGGGAATCACGTCATCTGGGCCAACATGCCCGACGCGCTCAGCCTCAGCAGTCCCAGTGTCTGCGACAACTTCAACGTCAACGGAGACAGCTATGCCGACGTCGAGATCAACGTCACGTCGCACGAGCACATGGAGGCGATCACCGACCCGGAGGGGACCCAGTCGAGCGCCACGCCCCCGGTGTACGGCGGCGGGTGGTACGACAACGTCGACTACTTCGCCGGCGAGAACGGGGACAAGTGCGCGTACTCGTACGGGATCACGAACGACGCCGGGGCGAACATCTACATGAACGGCAATCCGTACCGGGTGCAGCGCGAATGGAGCAATGCGCTCGGAGACGGCACGACCCAGTACCGGGGTTGTGCGATGAGCTACCTCGCGCCGGACATCCGCGAGCCGGCTGATGACGTACAGCAACGCGGCGTCGCCGACGACGATCGCAGGCAACACCAGCGACGCTGTCAACATCAACCTCGGCGCCACGGACCCGAGCAACGCCGAGCCGACGACGAACGTCTCGATCAACACGACGCTCCCGTCCCAACTGGCGCGGACCGGCGGCGCCGCGCTGAGCATCCTCGTCGGGAACGTCGGAGTCCACGACACTCGCTCGAACACGACCATCGTGTCGCCGACGGCGCCGCTCCTCGACGGGACGGTGCTGACGGTCAGCTCGACGCTCTCGTACAAGGACAGCCTCTGCTCCGACCAGACGTGCACGTCGTCCACGGACAACCGGGCGCAGACGCCGATCACGAAGACGTCGACCATCACCGTCAGCAACGCACAGCCGACGCTGGTGCTCCCGAGTGCCCGGTCCCAGGACTACCACGACAGCCTCAGCTTCGGGATCAGCGCGACCGACCCCAACGCCGGAGACTCGGTCGAGCTCACGGCGAGCGGCCTCCCGGCCGGGTTGACCCTGACCGACAACGGGAACCGGACCGGGACCGTGAGTGGCACGATCACCGCTACGCCGGGCGTCTACACCGTGACGTTCTACGCGGACGACCACCACCACACGTCTCCGGTCTCGGGGACCGTGCAGATCACGGTCACGAGGGAAGAGACGACGACGGCCTACACGGGCCCGACGGTCGTCGCGCAGAACCTGCCCGTGACGCTCAAGGGACGGCTGCTCGAGGACGGCACCACTGCACCTTCACCCTTCGGGCAGACGCTGACGTTGAGCGTCGGCAGTCAGAGTTGCACGGGCCTGACCGATTCGGCCGGGAACGCGCAGTGCACGATCGCGAACGTGACCGTGCCGCAGGGGCCTGTCACCTTCAAGGCCGGCTTCGCCGGCGACACCTACTACCTGCCCTCGTCCGGGACGGCGTCCGGCTTCATCTTCGCGTTCCCCTCCCGCGGCGCCTTCGTCCTCGGTGACCGGACCGTGGCGACGGCGAGCCCGTCGACGAAGGTCACCTGGTGGGGCGCGCAGTGGTCGAGCCTCAACAGCCTGACCGGCGGCTCTGCCCCGTCGGCGTTCAAGGGCTTCGCCGCGACGATCGCTTCGACGCCACCCGCGTGCGGAGGAACGTGGACGACGGGGCCGGGCAACAGCAGTTCACCGGTCGCGAGCATTCCGGCGTACATGGGAACGCTCGTGGCGAGCAAGGTCACGAAGTCCGGAAGCACGATCGGCGGGAACATCGTCAAGATCGTCGTCGTGCAAACGAATCCCGGCTACGACACCAATCCCGGACATGCCGGTACCGGGAAGACCGTGGCCACGTATTGCGGCTGATCCGCAAGGGGCTCGACGGAGGGCGTCTTCGGGCGCCCTCCGTCGCTGTGCTTGCGGCCTGCACTCTCGCCGTTGCTCCCCCCGCCTCAGCTGCGGGAGCGAAGGACTCGCTCGCGTTCTCGTTCGGCCGGAGGGGCGGGACGATCCTTCCCTTCAACGTCAAGATCTACGCGAGCGGGAGGGTCACCGTCAGGGGATCGGTGCGCACGCTCGAGCGCGTGACGGTCACGTCCCAGGGCCTTGCGGCTCTTAGGACGCTCACCCGTGCGGAGCATTTCTTCTCGATGCCCGTCTTCGCCCCCTGCCAGGAGAGTGTCGGTGGCCTGGCCACGAACTACATCCGCGCGCGGCTCGGGAAGCGCGACAAGACCGTCCACGCGCGCGGCGGCTGCAACAAGCGCTTCCTCCAGCTCTTCGAGGTGCTGAAGGCGGTTGCCGGCGTCTCAACCACGCCAAAGAGCCCGTAGAGGCCGATTGACGACCAATCGGTGGACTCCCCGCGCGGGCTGCGCGCGCGTCGCAAAACCTCCAAAAGTGGCAAATCCCGGGGCAGGGCCCGGCATCTCTAGACGTAGGGATGCCGTGCAATGGTTATCCCGGCTTGCACACCTCCAGTGCAGCGGCCACCGTACGTGCGTCGCTACCGCGTGCCGGCGAGGCCTCGCGACTCATGCCTCAGTTCAGCACGAAGTACGCCACCTTCAGCCCACCTGCGGGCGCGTTGCCGGTTAGGTAGATCGTGAACGAGCCAGCCGCCGGCACGGCCGCCTTCACGTAGACGCCGGCGTTCTGCTGCGCCGTCGCCAGCACCATGCTGTTGGTGGTTACGGCGGACACGGTGACCGTCTTCGACGTCGTTCCGCCGGAGATCGTCACCGTCTTGCTGCTACTGAACTTGGCTTTGCCGTTCACCTGGAGTGCCGTCCCCGCTGTGCTGCTGGCCTGCAGGGCGATGCTTGTGTCGCTCTTGCCGAAGACGCCGACCCCATTGCCGGTCGCTTCCCCGAAGACGGCGGAGCCCAGGCCGTGTGTGAGGCCGCGGACGCCGATCCCGGTTTCGTCGGTGTTCTCGCCGAAGACGCCTGTCCCGGTCCCACTTTGCCCGTGCACGCCGGTGCCGGTTGTTACTGACCTTCCTTCAACCCCGGTGATCTGGCTGGTTCCGGAGACGCCGGTATCCGACCCGTCGCCATGGACACCTGTGCGGCCTTCGCCCCTGACGCCGATTCCGATACCGCGGCCTGAGATGCCGCGGTAGCCGCATGCCACCAGCCCGTTGGCGAAGGTCGAATCCGCAGCCGCACAGTCGTTCAGCGTCACCCACTTGGTGTTGACGAGGAGCGTCTGTGCTGTCTCGGTATTCTGCGCTCCGGCGAGCACCGGCTGACCTTGGGTTGCGCCGGCGCCTGGCGTGCCGACAACGAGGGCGGCCGCGACGGCGAGCGCCACGATCGTGATGGCGAATCTGAAGCGGGTGTGCACGTCGTTCACTTCCTCTCTGGCTGCCGCAGGCTGCCGTTGGTGACTGGTGCGTTGAGTCAGTTTGACGCCGTTGCCACAAACCGTCAACGGTCTGCGCGAGAACGTGTCATCTGGCAGCATTTCCGCGAGGGCGATGTCGTGCACGGCCGGTTTCGGCGGCGCGCGCGCACCAGTACTCGCGCCAGTCGGGTCCCGACCTGGCAGGCGTGCTTGTCGATGTCGGTCCGCGCCTTGCGTGAAGGGAAGCCGCTTCTGGCCGGGGCCGCGGCGGGGCGGGCTACGAAAAGGCTTGACCGGAACCGGCGGCTGCCGTAGGTTCAGTGGTCTCAGCATCGAGGGAGGAGCTGCGTTGGTGCGGACCGTCCACATCGTTGCTGCGGGGAGACTCTCGGACGCAAGGACGAGGGGGCTGGCGGAAACGTGAGCGTCCGCGTCTTTGTTGTCGCCGAAATTCGGCTCTTTCGTGATCTGCTTTCGGAGAGCCTGGGTCGATGCGCCGAGATCGAGGTGGTCGGGACGGCCATGACTGGTGCGGCCGCCGTCAGCCAGGTTCAGAAGGAGGCCGCCGACGTCGTCCTGCTCGACGCGCGCACTCCGAACGCGATCAACGCGGTACGCCAACTCCTATCCGCCGAACTCGGGTTCAGGATCCTCGCACTGTCCGTTCCCGAGCTCGAGCCAGAGGTGATGCGTTTCGTGGAAGCAGGGGTAGCCGGGTACGTGCGCGAAGACGCAACGCTTGACGAGCTCGTGCAGGCAACCGAGAGCGTTGCTCGCGGGGAGACGCTCTGCAGCCCGCGGATCGCAGCCGCACTTGTTCGTCGGGTGGCGGCGCTGGCCGCTGAGCGCGACGCGAACGACCCAACGACGAGATTGACATCGCGCGAGCGCGAGGTCGTCTCCCTGATCGAACAGGGCCTGAGCAACAAAGAGATCGCTCGCCGGCTTTCGATCGAGCTGTCAACGGCGAAGAATCACGTGCACAACATCCTCGAGAAGCTCGGCGCGAAGCGACGAACGGAAGCGGTCGCGCACATCTCACGCGTCGAATCGCGGCCGGCACTCATCACCCGGGCGTCGGCGGACTAGTTCCTTTTCGGCCGGTCTGCCGCTTTCGATCTAGTACCGCCCCTAGAGCCATTTCCCATCCTTTGATCCATTTCCAGCCGGGGGCCGTGGTGCTTCACTGCGATCGGGAGGGCTGTGAAGAAAACGCGCGTCCTACTGGTCGATCTGCCCCGGGTGACAAGGGACATGGTCAGCGGCCTACTCGACGGGCGCCAGGACATCGAGATCGTCGGCGACTGCGTCGAAGCTGACCTCGCCCGAGCCGTCGAGCGACTCCACCCGAGTGCCGTGGTCATGGCAACGAGCGAGGCCGAGCTGCCCGAGTCCGCCGTTGCCTTGCTCGACGAACGCTCGCTGCACGTGGTCGTCATCACCAACCGGGGCGGAGTTGGGGTGTTGGCAGAGCTCGTGCCGCACCAGGCTCTGCTCGGACTGATGGACGGAGATGCACTCGTGCGCGTGCTCGAGGAGGCGCGAGCCTGAAGTGAACTTCGTCGACCAGCAGCTCGTGCGGCTTGCCGATCCCTCCAAGCGCGAGGGCCTCTTCGACGAGGCCGCGCTGGAACAGCTCGTAGCGGCCTCGTACGACGCAACGGCAATGAGCGTGGAGGGCCCACTGACCGCGACCTTCGAGGAGTTCCGTCTCGGTGTGGCCGCGCAACCGCTGGGGGCGCTCGACGGAATCTGGAATCCCGTGGGCGGAGTCGACCGTACCGAGGCTCATTTCTCGATCGCAGGGTTTGCAAGCAATGGATTTCCGCGTGTGGACGCACTCTGGCGCGGATCGATCGTCGCCCGCTTCGTACCAGCAGGCGATCCGATCACGCAGGTCGTAACCACCACGCACGATCCGGCGACACTCGCCGCGGCGGTCACCTTCGCCGCGCCGCAACCAGTGTCGGCCGTGCCGAAGCCACTTCCGATCGGCGCGGCGCTTCTGATCAGAGATGCGGCCGGCTTCTCGGTCGCCCAGCTTCTGGTCGACAGCAAGACCGTGCGCGAACGTCTGCGCTCGTACGGCCTCGAGCGCCCGTTTGATCCCGAGCTCCGTGTCCGCGAGCCGCTTCTCGTCGTCTGGGTCGTCCCCGCGTCGTTGTTCGACGACGCCGACTGGCCCGGGGGCGACACCGGGACAGCGGATGAGCGTCGAGCCGCCCGGCGCGCAACGGCGGGCGAGTGGCTGGCGCGCGAAGGCGTCGGCTTGGTGGCGATCCCGTGAGGAGCAAGACGAACACGAGGAAGGAGTAAGCCAAATGGCTGTGGCCTATCCGTTCATTGAGGTCAACATCGATACGTCCGGTCTCGCGCCGATTGCCGACCGGGCGCCGGGCGTGATCGCAGTCGTCGGGGAGTCCGACGGAGGCGACGCGGCCGTGAACACGCCGACCGCCGTCGATACGGCCGCCGACGTGGTCACACACTTCGGTGCCGGGACGCGCTTGTCGGCCTCACTCGAGCTCGCCCTGCTCCAGGAGCCACGACCCTCGAAGGTGTATGGCGTCAAGGCAAACGGCGCGCCGCCCTCGGCTGCGAACTACACCGATGCGCTCGCCTCGCTCGAAGCGGCCGACGACGTCACCTTCGTGGCGCTGGCGAACGAGCCGGTCAACCTCGGGGCAACTACGTCCAATACGGCAACGACGCTGCTCGCCCCGCTGAAGGCGCATGTCGAGAACATGTCTGCCGCCGGCCAGAAGCGACTGGCGATCACAATGGTGAACCCGGCTTCGAAGAGTGCCAACGACGTGGCCACGATCGTGAACCGGGCGGACAACCTGAAGAGCGATGTCAGCCGCATGGTTCTTGTTGCCGCGCGGGGCGCCGTGGACGAAGCCACAAGCGGTCCGGCCGACGTCGCAACGGCGTCGATGGCCGCCATCGCCGGCTATGCGCCACAGGTCTCGGTCGTGCTCAAGCGAGTGCGCGGTCTGAAGATGCCAACCGAAACTCAGTTCGCACCGGGAGAAATCAAAGACCTCTCCGAGGCGGACATCATCCCGATCATCGATCCGGTCCTCATCCCCGGCGAGGGCCTCTTCTTCGCCGAGGGCAAGACGTTCACAACCGATGAGGAGCTCGGCTACGTGGACACCGTCCGCGTCCTCGACGACATCGACTTCCGGCTGAAGGCCGGGTTGGTCGGGAGCGTCGGCGACGCGAGGATCACCAAGGCGGGGCTGACCGCAGTCAAGGCGCGCACGGAGGGCATCCTGGGACCGCTGCAGCGAAACGCGGTGATCGACGACTTCTCCGTCTCGATCCCGGTGCTCGATCTGCTCTTCATCCCCGAAGCCGCGCGTACTCCCACCGACGTAAACATCATCACCACGGCCAGGACGAGCAGGACGGTCGAGATGCAGGTCGGGGTCAAGTACGGCCCCGCATTCAGCCTGCTGATCGTGACGCTCGTCGTTAGCTAGCGAAAAGGAGCACTTCCGATGCCCGATTGGGATACCAGGCTGGCCGTCTCCTACAACGACGGTACGGGTGACGTCGAGATCTCGCCGATCGACTCGTTCTCTCCGACGTTCTCCCTGAACGCGGAAGTGCTGCATTCGGTCGAGCAGACCCACATAGGCGTCGTCTACACGCCCCAGGCGATCTCCTTCTCGATGACGGTGCGGGCCATCGGTGACGTGGCGGCCCGCCTGACCACGCTCGCCCTGAACGGCACGCAGTTCGACGTCGTGCTCAAGGAGAAGGACGGCGACGACTGGGCGTTCAAGAGCGTCGTCTTACGGGATTGCGTAATCACGAGCGCTGCTCCCGGTGCCGCGACGATCTCCGGGGCGCCTTCGGCGACGTTCTCGGGCTTCAGCCTGGGGGCAAAGTCGGAGCCCAAGGTCGGCGTCGAGGCGTCGATCCCGTAACGGGCCGAGATGCCAGTCGACCAGAACGGCGGTGCGGAGCGCGGGTCTCGCGTCACGGAGACGGGAATCGCGCTCGTCCACGCGGGCGAAGTGATCCTGCCCGCGCCGGGAAGCGAGGCCGAGACCGAGCAGTTGCTCGAGGACAGCAGAACGATCGTGCAGTACTACTTCCCGGTCGAGATCGAGGTACGGGCGGCTCCGGACGCGGTCGATCCCGACACGATCGTCGCTCAGACGCTCCAGGCGCTCGGCGGCGCGCTGGAGGTCGCTTAGTGCCGGTACGCGTCGACGTACCGACGCGCGTGCGGGTCGACCCGGGAGCGCTGACGGACCGGCGCGCCGACCTCGAGGACGCCCTCGGCGCCGCGGCGGGGCGGGCGCTCGCGAACTCGGCCGACGTGGTCCTGCGGCCGCGTGCGTCCTACGCAACCGCTCGGCTGAACCCGCCGGAGTTCACCTGGTACGGAGCGGGCCTTGGAGAGGTGCCCACCTCGGTGCGCACCGAAGTCGAGGAGAGCCTCGCCGACGTGCTGTGGCGCGCGGCCGAACGGGCGGGCCTGGCCCGGCGGACCGATGAGCGCCCGCGCGCGCTCGAGCGCGTGCTGGAGACGGTCGACGACAGCCGCTACGACCGCTTGCTCGCGCTGTACGAGATCCCGTCGTACGACGGAGCCAAGCAACCCAAGTTGCGCATGCCCGTCGGGGGCGATGCGCACCGCGTCAAGCAAGAGGCGACGGAGCTCAAGCCTGCCTGGTACCGGCTACGCAGCAACGAGGCCGACGAGCAGTACTTCATCGATTTCGACGCCAAGGGGTACAGCGTGCACACGCAGCAGTACATGGGGCCGATCTACCTCGGCTACGACGGCCGCTTTCACATCCGCGTCTACAAGTACCCGGGCCAGGAGCTCCTCGACACATTCACGATTTACTCATTCACGCAGCTGAAGCGCGACGAGAAAACGCGCGAAATCGTCGAAGTGGAGGGAGGCGGGCTCGAGCCCCTCGCGAGCTACGAGATCTCCTGGTTCGCCGAAGGAGGCCCCGCGGCCGAGCCCGCGCTGCGCGCCTTCTACACGCCGGCAATAACAGCGTTGCTGAAGGACGGCGCACCGGCCGACTGGGCAAAGGTCGATATCGCACCGCGGGTCGACAAGATCGTGCGGGACAAGCTCGAGCAGAAAGACGTTCGGTCGTGGCTGATGTTGACCGTGAACGGCGCGGACTCGCTCATGTCGCTGGACTATGTATTTCCGCGCGAGGTGTACACGGCCAGGCTCCTCCCAGTCTACACCTACTTCGAAGTCCCGGTCTCGCGCGCCGGCAAGGGCATAGGTGGAGCAGGAGAGGCAGCCAAGGCCGCGGGCGCAGCGGGCACCGCCGCCGACGGAACTGCGGGCGCTCCCGGGCAACCATCGCCGGCCGGGCTCGAAAGCCCTCTTCCCGGAGAGGCCGGATTCCTTCCACCGTCGCCCATGGTCAACACGGACGAGCTCACCTGCGAGTCGTACCGCGGCGAGCCAAGCTACAAGGAGCTCGGGCAGATGGGCCTGGAGCTAAAGGAGCAGATGGAGCGGATCAGCCACCTGCTCGCGATCCCGCCCTGCGAGTACATCGGGAACTTCTTGCACAACGCGGCGCAAGCGCTCGGCGGTCGCGCCGCCTCCATCGAGGAGTTCGACCCGGAAGGCTTCGAGCCGGCTGAGGTTCGCTCGACGCCAAACGGTGACGGGAACCTCGGCCCGGTCGAATTCATCCCCAAACCGTCGGCGCAGATCGTGATGATGCGGCGCCTGGCCGCCGTGGTCCCGCTGATGCACCAGCTCAAGAGCTGGATGGAGGCGGCCTACGAGGCGAATCCGAATTCGATCAGCGGCGCATGGAGCGGAGACCCACTGGGTTGGGAGATCCGGCACGGCTACTTCATGAACAAGACGATGGAGGTAAGCGTCGCCAACATCTTCGCGCGGACGTGCCAGGTGCTGTTCCTGCAACTCCTGAAGACGTCGAAGGCGGAGATAGAGAAGCGTCAAAGGCCCGGGTACGCGGAGGCTTTCGAGCACATCCTCCTGCCGCAGCTCATGCCGCTCTCGGAGCTCATCCGCGTCCGCGAGATTCTCGATCACGCCTGGTCGATCGAATACGCGAGGTACGGATTCATGGGCGGTCCAGCCACCCAGTACAACGCCGACCGCTTCAAGGATGTCCGGTTCCTCGACGTACCGCCGGCAACGTCGCCGCCCGCCATGCCCGCATCGTGGGAGGACGCTTGGCGCAATCTCACCGGAAGCCTGGCGCCGAAGCCGGTCGTGCCCCCACCCGCGACCGGGGACCTCTATGAGCTCTTCAAGCAGGACGGCTCGTACCGCGTCCGCGACCTGCACGGTCACGTCTGGTCGTCCGAGAACCTCGAGATGAGGATCACGCTCCTCAAAGGGGCGCTCGAAACCGCTGATCCGCTGATCAAGCAGTTCCACGACATCCCGGCAGTCATGGCGCGCTTCACGGCCGCCCAGGCCAGGGAGCAGTTCTTCCACACGACAGGTCTGGTGAAGGCCGAGCTGGACAACGTGCTCGACGAGATGCACCGCGAGAACAAGTCGCGGACGGAGGAAGCGCAATCCGAGTGGCTGACCGCGTTCAAGACGAGCGAGATCGTCGAGGGGTACGGCGGCGTCCACATCCCGGGCACGGGCTACACCCTGCAGGGCATCCACAAGATGGCGCACGAGCAGATCGGCGAGGCCTTCCACGAGGACACCTGGTACGCGCTCGGCGTCGACTACCTCTTCACCGTCGAGGACAAGAAACTCCTCAAGAAGATCATCTCGATCGACCTGATGTTGCTGTCGATCCTCGTCCCGCCGCTGGGCGAGTTCCTGAATCTCGTCTACTCAGCCTGGGAGCTCGGGGAGGCCCAGAAGAAGGAGGCCGCCTGGAAGGCGCTGATCGACCCGGACGAGGTGATGAACTGGGCGGCCATCGAGGCGGAGCTCTTCGCGGCCAAGCTCGGCATGGTGTTCGCCGCGATCCCCTACGTCGGTCGCGCGGGGGCCGAGATCAAGGCGGTCGCAACCAAGGCGTTCGCCCGCGGGGCGGTCGAAGTGGCGGAGGAAGTAGCAGTGGCCACGGCTCGAGAAGCCTCGGGGCTCGCGCGGTTCGGGGCGGCTGCCCTGGAGCTCCTGGAGCTGACGCAACGCAGCATCATCTCGGCAGTCGTCGCGGGGATGGCCGAGCAGCTGCTGATCGGCGAGGTCTTGAGCTGGGTGATCGATCCAATGATCCAGGCGGTGCAGCGCGAGGCCGAGAAGCAGGCGCCCGTAGGCGGGCTCGAGCACGCGCTCGACCTGATCGCACAGCGGCTCGCCGAGCGTCGCGCCGCCGCGGAGGTCGAGACGGGAGCGACACCGTGACCGAGATCCGGGTGCCCATTCCCGAGGTCGTCTTTACGCGCCAGAGCGTCAACAGCTTCCGAGAGTTCCTCGGGCGCGAGCACGTCGAGCCGACGCGCGCCGAGGGGATCATCCACTCGATCATCACGGACCGAATCGGCGAGCTCGCGCAGCGCTATGTCGCGACGATGCGGCATCAGGTCATCGAAGTCCTGCACATCCGGCAAGAACTTCGCCTGCGCTACCGGCAGGTGGTCGAGTACCTGACGATGGGCGGCGTTTCCTTGAAGCTGCCCCCGCACCTCGAGCCGGCTGCGTTTGACGCAATGTTCACGCGGCTCTCAGAAGCAATGGACCGCCTCGAGCCTCCGGAGAAGTTCCTGCAAGGAGTGCGCGAGGCCGAGGCGCAGCACCCGCTCGAGCGCCCATGGGGCGACCGTCCGACGGAGCCAGCCGAGCCTGCGACCGTCCCCGAGGATGCGCCTCCCGGGTACCCCGTGGAGTCAGAGCCGACTCCGGCGCGAGGAGGTACGGGAGGAGGCGGCGGGCCACGGCTCCCGACGATCCGCGACCAAAAGAGCTTGCAACGGGCGATCGCGGATCTCGGGCAACCCGCGGAAGGGACGAGGCTTCGGGAGAAGACGCATATCGTCGAGCGCGCGAAGGACCTCGGCCTGATCAGGGACGTCCCCGAAGAGTGGCGGATCGAGGTCGAGAACGCGCAGGAGGTGGCCGTCGAGCCCGCGATTTCGCGCGAAGAACGAATCGAGCGGGATTACTACAACGACCTCAAACGGCGGCTCGGCCCGGACCCGACGAGGCCTGCCATGAACGAGGTGATGCACGACCTGCTACTGCGGAACGACGCGCCCTACGAATTGCCGCCCGGCTGGCGCACCGACCTCCAGAAATCGCCCGAATACGGCGCGCGCGTCGCGCAGCAGGCGGCGTTCGGCGCGGCCGACCCCGTGTTTGCCGGGCATGGCTTCGAAATCAAGTTCACGGCCGCCGACGGCTACGTCTTCATGCCCGACGCGACCCAGTTCCACGACGACCTGACGCTCGAGTTCTACGAGTTCAAGGACCCGCTGCAGCAGGGCTCAGTGGAGGCATATAGGAACCGCCCCGACCTCAGGAAGGAGCTGGGCGACACGATGATCAGGCGTGCCGAGACCGCCCGCTCACTCGGGCCGGGTCGCTGCCGCGGCTGGACGTACGACACCGGCCTACCGGAGATGAACAAGCTGCTCTTCGAGGTCCTGGACGAGTCTCTCCCCGGCGGCTCCGACCTGCGAAATTGGATCCGGGTCATGGATCCAGATCGGCGGAGACTGTGACTCTTAGCCGGAGCTTTCTGGCAGTCAACAGCCGCCCCTCGGCGATCATCTCGGACGGCATCGTGACGGTGCCGCTCTCGGCGGTGACCACGATCGGTCTCACCGAGACATACCAGCTTCCGCCGATCGGTTCGACCAGCGCGCGCGCCGCCGTGTCGACGCACGACGACGCCATGACGCTGAGCGGCGTCCTCGTCGGCCCCGACCGCCTCCGGCGCAAGCTCGAGCTCGAGCTGCTAGCGGAGTCCAGTAAGCGCGGGTCGGCGATCGCGGCCGCCAGCGGCGGGAGGATCACGGGCCTGATCGTCATCACCGCGATGACGATTCGCACCGACATGCAGGTGCAGACGCTCGGCTTCACGGCCACGGCCGCGAAGCGGGACGCGCTGGATGTCTCGATCGCCTTCGCGCACATGCCGCTGCCCGGATCGCCGGGGAGGCTGCTCGACGTACGGAATCTCGGCGTCACTAGCCTCGCCAACTCGCTCGGTTCCCTTCCCCATCTCATCAGGTCGGCGCTCTGATGCCGCGCTTCCCGATCGAGAGCTACCTGGTCCCACCGGATTCCCCGGCACCGGATCCCGCGCTGACGAGGGTCGTCTCGACACTCCCGACCGGACTGCCGCAGACGATCCAGCTCGACCAGGACGTGTCCCTCGTCCTCCTCGTGCCGAGCGGACTTGCCGTCACCTGGCGTGACGCCGATCCGTCGGCACTCGTCAGCACGAGCGCGGATGAGCTCTCGCCTGGAGCGCGCGATCCGGGCGCGCCGGTCGGTGCGGTCGACCGCGCCGCGCCGCGAATTGTTGTCTTGCGCAGCGGAGCCACGGTCGCGTCGCTCCCGCTCGTCGCGGGCGCTCGACGCTCGGTTCCCGATTTGGGCGAACAGGGAGAGCTGCTCGAGCTCATGGTCGTCGGTTGGGAGATCCACGCCGGCACGCTGACAGGCCCTGGCGACTCCGGCTCACGGGTCGAGATGGCCTGGCGCCGTGCCGACGGGGCCGCGACGACCTTCGCTCCGCCGCCGACGAACCCGCAGCTCCTCCGCCGCCTCGGCCTCGATCAGCGTCTGGAATCGGAATCGTGACCGTCGTCCCGCTCGACACGAGCCTCGGGGTTGCGATCGGCAACGACGCCGGTTGGGCGCTCACGGTGCACTCCGATCGGAGCCTCGGCCAGGACCGCGAGATTGGTCCCGCGAAGCTCGTGATCAGCCGCGACGACTACTACGCGAACATCCAGGCGGCGCTCCCGGGTGACCTCTCGGGCGGGCGATACACGTTCACCATCGAGGGGCTGACGGACGCGAACTACGCAGACATCCACGTCGACGACGTCGTCCGTCTCTATCTCTTCTGGCGCGACACGAACGCGAGCCCCGCCGGCTACCTCTCCAACATCGCGGGGCTCACCGATCTGGCGGGCGACATCTCCGCCGAAGCGCTGAAGGACTTCCTCGTCGCCGAGCTCGTGGTGACTCGCGTCTCGCGCAAGGCCGGCGCGCGGCGCTACGAAACGACGATCGACGCAAAGGAGCGCGCGTTCGTCCGCCTCCAGGGACGCATGCTGGCGAAGACGCTCGTCGCTGCCACGTATCGCGACGCCGTGGAGAAGCTCGCCGACGGCCTGAACATCCCGCTTGACTTCTATGGATTCACACCGAGTGGGACGCTCGCCGAGCAGCATTCCGCGCGTCGCGGCGCCGACGGCGCGTCGTTCCAGTCGGGCGAGAGCGCCGCGCGCGCGATGCGGCGACTCGGAAAGGCGATCGAGGACGTGAAGCGCAAGTACGGCCGCGGCATGCTGCTGCTGCATAAGGGCACGCTGGTGGTCGGCGAGCGGCCGATTCCCTGGACGCCGAACGCGATCGTCAATCTCTCATATCTGAACGGCCTGATCGAGGCTGTTCTCGACGCCCCGCAGACGGAGCCTAAGCCGGATGACCAGGCACAACGGTCGGCCTCGACGGGCCGGACCCAGTACCACCTCACGTTGAAGGGGCGGCCCGACATCGCCCCGGGGGACGTCGTCCGCTTCGCGCCGGCGTCCGAGGATGTCTCGAAGACGACGCCGGGCGGCATCTTCACGAGCCTCGTCGCCTCGGTCGCCGGGCCGTTGTTCCAGGAGGAGGACGACCCCTCGGCACTGGTGACGCTCTACGTCAACGCCGTCGAGCACCGGCTCGGCCGGACCAGCGCGTTCGTGACCTCGATCTCGGGTGTCGTGATCGGGATGGGGGAGCAGACTCCGGATCCCTGGGACCCGACCCCGGCTGCGAGCGCGGCGCTCGGCGCGGCGAACCCCGCCCTCGCCACTGCGCAGGCAATCCGCTCGACCGCCGAGGACATCGCCGGGTCCTTGCGTTCGCCGGACGTGGGCGAGGTACGGGCGGTGCTTACGAGAACCATGGCGAGCGAGCCTCCCGGGCAAACCGAGACGGTCTGGCGCGGTCTCGAGCAGTCGGACGGCCGGCCGAACCAGGCGCGCCGGCTCGACATCAGCCGGAAGCCTCCGGAGATGCTGGAGGGCGTCGCGTACGCGTCACCGTTCGCGTGGGGGCTGACCGGGCTCGTGCTGCCACGCTATCCGGGCACCCGCGTTGTTCTGGCTCACCGCAACGGGGACCCGAGCGACCCGGTCGATGTCGGGGCGCTCTGGGAGTCCGGCACGGCGCCGGACTCGGAGCCGGGCGACTGGTGGCTGATCCTCCCGGTGGGGATGGACGCCGCCGGACGGACGAGCCTCGAGGACTCCGACAGGCGTCCGGACACCTGGGGAGGCCCGGTGACACAGGACCTCATCGACGCGGACGGCAACCGCGTGATCCACGTCGGAGAGCTGACCATGCGAGTCGGCGCCCTGAAGAGTGCCGGCAACGAGCAGCGGGCCGAGCGCGCGCCGCTGGAGCACGGAATCACGATCGAGCACGCCGTCGGCGATGCACGGATCACGATCGACCAGAAGGGCAAGATCGTCGTCCAGGCAAAGGGCAACCTTGAGCTCGTCTCCAGGGAAGGCAACATCACCCTGAGTGCACCCAAGGGCAGCGTGGACGTCTCCGTCGGGAACGCAATGGAGGTGCACTGAGACGGCCGGCGTCGTCGTCACCCAGAAGCAGATCCGCCGCCGCCTGCTCGGATGGTCGATCGCGTGCGAGCCGATCTTCCCGGGAATGGACATCGGCCGCGACCTCGTCCTCGTGGGCGGCGGCAGTTCTGGGACGCCGCTCGCACTGGCCCGTGTCGAATCGGACGACGCACTCGCGCAGTCAGTCGAGCTCGCGCTCACGACCGCCCTCGGCAGCGACGTCTTCGATACGTCCTTCGGCTTCGACGGCGTGAACGCGCTCGCAGAGGAGAGCGATCCGCTGCTCGCCCGCGAGCGAGTTCGCATCTCCGTGATCAAGCTGCTCCAGGCCGAGCCGCGCGTGCGGAGGATCCTGGACGTCGACCTCGGCGGCGATCGGCTCGGCACACCTGCCTCGGGGTTGCGCGCCCTCGACGTGACCGTTGTCTTCGAGACCGCCGCGAGCGAACAGGCGACGATCCAGCTCGGGAGCGTGCCCCGTGGCTGACAACGGCTCTACGCGAGTCGACACGGCCGACGTGCTCGCGGTCGACGCGGCCGTGGCGCGCTCGACCGGATCCGACACGTTCGGCGTGCTCGCGGAGGGGTTCGTCCCGAAGTCGTTCGCACGTCTGCTCGCCGAGAAGCTCTCGCTCGCGCGCGCATTGCTCGGGACCGATCTCGACCTCGGCGGCGGCTCAGTGGTGCGGAAGCTGCTCGAGCTATCCGCGCTCGAGGACGCCCGAACATGGGCGGCTCTGGGGACGATCTACGACAACTCGTTCGTCGCCTCGGCGACGGGCGAGGCGCTCAGCCGGCTGGGCGACGAGCTCGGCCACATCCGCCCACACGTCGAGGCGAGCGGCACCGTGACGCTCAAGCTCCAGGGTGCTCTCCCCCCCGGCACTTCCGAAGTCGTGATCCCGCGCGGAGCTCGCCTCCTCACGCCGGGGGGCCATCACATCGCGACCGGTGAGCCTGCGACCCTCTCCCCCGGCAACCTGGAACGCATCGTCGGAGTGGCCGCCTTCTACCCGGGTCCCGAGCACAATCTCGATCCAGGCGTTCCGGAGCAGAAGATCGATCGCTTCAACCCGCTCGACGAACAGCTCCAGCCGCTCTTTGACCTGATCGCAGCGAGCGGGAATGCCTTCTCCGTCGCGATCGAGCACGCAGCGCCTCTCGCCGGCGGTGACCTCTACTGGCCCGATGCGCGCTACCGCGAGCTGCTGCTGCGGGCACCGCGCTCGACGTGGCGCGCCGATGCGATCGAGATCGCAGTCTCGCTCGTCCCCGGAGTTCGCCAGGTGCAGGTGCGCGACGCCTGGGGCGGTCTCGACATCCACCAGTCGATCTTCGGCAACTTCAATTTCATCGAGCGAGTGTTCGGGAGCGAGCGCGACCTCGGCAGCCCGTATTACCTAGCGGTGCTCGTGGCCCCGACTCCGGCCGCCATCTGGGACGGGCCGGACGGACTGCGAGTCTCGGTCGAATCGACGATCGAGGACCTGCGGCCGATCAGCATCTTCCCGCGCGTTGAGCAGGCCGAGCAGGTCGGCGTCGGGATCGCGGCCGACCTGGTCATCCAGGGCTTGCCGCTGCCGTCGGGAAGCCGTGCGACGGTCAACGCATCAGAGCCCGCCGCCGCGCTGAAGACCCGCCTCGTCGGACGGGTCCGGCAGTACGTCGACGCACTCGGGTTCGGGGAGCCGGTGCGTGCGTCCGAAGTGACCTGGGCATTGATGAACGAGCCTGGCATCGCAGACGTCCGGCGGCTGCGCCTGCTGCAGTATCCGGCCGGATTCGACGCCGTCGACTTCGGTGCCACACCGGTCGGGAGCGGGTTCGAGGAGCTCGACTGCGGGAGCAACGTCGACCTGCAGGTGAATCAGGTTCCGGTCACCGTCGAGGACGCGGGTCAACTGACGATCGTCTGATGGCCACGCTGCTCGACTCCGACGTCCACCGCGCGGCCTCGTACCGCAACATGGTCGAGCACCTGACCGCACCGCTTCGGGCCGGAGCCGTCGACACACTGCTCGCGATCGACGCGGCCGGGAAGATCGAGGTCGACTGGAAGGCTCGTTTGCCGCTCCTGCTCCTTGCCCCGCTCGCGCCGCTCGAGGAAACGGGGCTTCGGTTGACCGTCACCCCTCCCGACGGAGAGGCGTTCGAGCTCGACTTCGCCCCGTACACGGAAGACGGGGCTCACCTGCCGGCGTTCAGGCCGTCCGTGGACGCAGACGGCTTCGCGGATCAATTTTCGGTGAAGCTCGGTTCGTTGAGGAAGGTCGCCGAGGACGGGACCGAGACTGCGGTCCCCGTTGCCGAGATAGCCGATCGGATCGGTGCGCGCATCCTCGAAGGGAACCTCGGATGCATCCTCTACCTGATGGCGGCCGAGAAGCAGCGGCTGCGCCGGCAGGCGCGGCAGCTCGCCGCCATGCGCCGGCTCGACCGCGCCCGCGACAACGCTCTCGACCGAATGGGCGCAGACGTCGGCGTTCCCCGCTTCTCCGACACGCTCGCCTTCCGCGCAGGCGAGATCGTCACCGACACCCGCCGTGAGCCAGATGCGGACTACCGGCGGCGCCTCCAGCTGTACCGGCCCTGGCTGCTGCCGACGAAGAACCGGATCATGGATTTACTGAACGGTCCGGGTGAGCCCGCGACTCCGAATGCGGGCGCACTCGGCGAACTGGGGCTGGCGGAGCGTTTCGCGCTCGCGGAGGACGACAACGAGTTCGCGGTTGCGATCGCGATGGTCGGCGTCGACGATCCTGCCTACCGCGACGGCTTCTTCGAGTTCATTCGCGCGACCCAGCTGATCTGGCCGCGTGACGACGCCGCATCGGATGCCGTTCATGCCTCACGGTTCATCCCGGCCTCGATCAGAGACCGCGACCAGAGGCTGCGAGAGAACCTCCGCCAGTCCTTCAGCTTCGTCTCGGCAGGCGCCGATCTGGCCCTGGCGCCGATGCTCACGGCAGCACTCGCCCGGGCCGGAGCATGCCGGCGCGCGCTGGGTGCGACGACGAAGTGGAAGCTCCTTCGCGGGCAGCGCCCGGATGACGGCAGCCGGTACGAGCTCGGCCTCGGCGCCGACCTGGATCCACTTTCGGCGCAGGAGCTGAACAGTCTCGCCGCAGCCCACGCCGCACGGAGCCCAAACGCGGATCCCGAGCTCGAGGCGTTGCTGGCGTCCATGACGCCGCGCTCGGCCGCGGACGATCCGGACGGCGCCTGGCTGGTTCAGCCGTGCGGCCTGAGGACGGTCCATCGCGTGGACGCACAGACGCTCTACGTCTCACATTTGCCGATCTACGGCCTGGAGATCATCGGGCCGCAGCTACTCCAGCCCACCGGCTGGACGACGATCGTTCGCGGACACTTCACCGAGAACGGGTTCGACGACGTGCTGTTCTACGAGCGAGCGAGCGGGCTGGCGGACCTACGCCGAGGTTCCCGTCGCGCCGATTTGCCGCTGTTCGCGCAGCTGGCGGGGTTGAGGACGACATGGAGCGTTATCGTCGCCGCCGACATCACTCCCGGACCGTTCGACGACCTCCTCTTCTACGAGCGCTCGACCGGGAGCGCCGAGCTCCACAGCACCGACGGCAACGGCACCCTGACGCTCGTCCGGTCGTACACGGGCTTGCGCAAGAGGTGGTCATCGATCGTCGCCGGCAGATTCAGGCCGGACAGCGCGGAGCCCGGACTCTTCTTCTACGACCGCTCGACGGGCGAAGGCGAGCTCCACTCGATCGACGAGACCGGCAAGCTGACGCTGCTCGCAAAGCAGACGGGCTTGCGGAAGACCTGGACGCACGTCCTTGCCGGGACGTTCACCGACGGGCCGCTGACCGACCTGCTCTTCTACGAGCGCACCTCGGGCACCGTCGAGATCTATTCGACCGACGGCAGTGGCCGGCTACGGCTTGTCCGGCGGACGGCGGAGTGGAGGCCGGGCTTGACCCACCTGGTCGCCGGCGGCTTCGTCTCGGAGCGGTACACGGACGTCCTCGGCTATGCGCGCGACACGGGCGAAACCGAGCTGTACGAGACCGACGGGGTCGGGAACCTGCTCGCGGCGGGGTCGTTCGTTCTGCGCCCAGGGTGGACGCAGGTCGTGCCGGCGAACCTCGGTGGAGGCCCGCTGGGAGCGACGGGCGTGCTTTTCTACGACCGCGACGCCGGCTCGGCCGAGATTCAGGCGATCCGTGGACGGAGCGGGTTCTTCCTCGTGCGCGCGCTCAGTGGCCTGCCCAAGAGCTCAGAGGCGCAGTACGAGGCGCATTACCGCGCGTCCGGCGACCCGGCCACGAACGTCGTGCTCGTCACCGGCCTCGCAGAAGCCGACACGGCCTGGAGGGGGACGCCGCTCAACGGGCCCGCGTGGGCGGTGATCACAACACCCGAAGCGCAATCCGCCTGGCAGGCGGCCGTGGCGCCGAGTGCCGGAGCCCTCGAGGTCTTCCGCGCCGCCGGGCTTCCGGCCGTCTCCGACCCCGCGCGGGTGGCCGAGCAGCTGCGGAAGTTGCCGCCCGAGCTGATCGAAACGATCCGGCTGGATGCCGCTCAAGCCGCCCGCATCCTCGCCGGGACCAATGCCGCGGCGGCCGAGCTGCGCAACCTGGTCGGAGTCGTGCGCGCCAGCGGGATCGCCTCGGCGCTTCCGTTGGTCACCGTGGCGGGCGAGGTCGTCCTCGTGCTCGGCGCGATCGGGCTCCCGCAGGCCGGCATCAACCTCTCCGACCGGCGCTCGTCCGGCTTCCGCTGGTACCTGGTGCCGATCCAGGGAATCGGCGGCGACCTGAGCGCGGTCGGCAGCCGTACGCTCTTCGCGCCCGTCGATGCGGGTGTCTACGCGCTCGTCGTGGTCGGCTACGCGCGCACGGACAAGACCGATCCCTACGAGTACCGGGTCGAACTGCCGGAGAACGCCCGCCTGACTCCGCTCCAGTACGAGTTCCTGATGAACGTGCTCGACCAGACCTTCCCGGTCGGCGTAGAGGTCAACACGTATGCGATCCGCCACGACCACGTCGATCTTGACGGAGACGGAACCGCCGAACCGCTCACCCCAGCTGTTTCGAAGACCTATCGCGCCTTTCGCCGCCCCCGCCACCGGGGCCAGGTGGCGGTGACGCTGGACGAACCCTAAGGAGGTCGGAATGCCACCCCAGTCGCTCATTCCCGTATCCAGCTCGGTCGAAGACGTCTTCAACGAGATCACCAAGGCGGGCATCTCGAAGGTCGACGCGGCCACCATCGTCGGGAGCTGGATCATCCAGACGGCCGGACGCGCACCGCGCAGGTTCGAGTACCAGACCGATTTTCCCGGCACCGACCCGGGGGAGACGTCGCAATTCACACGCACGTTCGTCCATCAGGACTGGGTGGATGGAGAGGACGTCGTCCAGGCCGAGGAGACGACCGGCGAGGAGGGGTTCAACCTGCGCTTTCACCGCATCGAGGCCGATCTGGACGCCTGCGGGCGAGACCTCGCCACTACCTTCCTCGCCCTGGCCAACCAGCGCGCGGCCTTGCGCCAGCTCCTCGACGAGATCAAGACGGAGATCAACGTCATCAACGCAAGCCTCGCCCAGTTGACCGCGCCGCCGGGCAGGCCGCCGATCGGCCCCGTGTTTGGAGGAATCGAGCCGGGAACATTCGTGGGAGCGACCAGCTTCTTTGGCAAGGCCGTCAACGTCTTCCATACCGATCAAGGGACGGTGATGCTGCCGGCCATCAGCGGCGTCCAGATCGATCCGACCGACAATCCGCGCGTCCAGCGTGTGACCGACTTCGGGAGGTTCCTCACCGACGACCGCGTGACCCAGTTCTTCACGCAGACGGGAACGGTCAACCGAGACAAGTTCATCGCGAAGTTCGGCGACGAAAAGCTAGACAGCGGCGCGCTGGTACGGGACGTCATCGACATCCTTCCGCCGGAGGCGAACTTCACGAACTCGCAGACCATGCTCGACGGCCTCGCCTCGCGCGAAGGCGCGGCGATTCGGACCTCCCCGATCGAGGGCCAGTCGATCGCAGCCAGCCTCGGCATCGACCCGACTACGACCGTTGCCGATGCCCCCGTCGACCGGATCGAATCGATCCCGACCGACTCGCGCAACGCTCTTGTCGCGGCCGGGGTAACGAGCGTGGGCGCCCTGGCAAAGGCAAATCCGGCTCTGATCGCGACCGAGCTTCACAACCGCGGTCTCGACGCGACGGGCCGAGACGCGGCAGGGTGGGTCGCCATCGCAAAGACGCTCGTGAACGTGCAGTGAGCAAGGTCGCGCGAGAAGGTGACGTGTCGGCGACACCGGGAACGACGCCGTATACCGGGGCGCAGTCGGGTGCGTGGACAGCCGGTGCGATCACCTACAGCCCGTACGACAAGATCGTGTCCGGCGGGCGGAAAGCAATCTCGCGGGCGGAGTGCACGTTCGCCTTCAGCGGTGCGAACGCATCGGGCACCACCGTGACCGGAACCGAAACCGTCACCCTGGCCGCACAGGCGACGACGCTACAAAAGCAAGCCTCCGGCGTAGTAGTCGACGGCGACTCCACGACAAGCTCATTCGGAAATACCCTCCAGGCGTCGAGTAGCGAAAAGCTCGGGACGACCTAACCGTCGGCGGCGGTCGAGCCGGCCCCGCACTCAACTCCTCCATCGACACCACCTCTAGGGCCACAGCCGCCTCCCGCGCTCGCTTGCTCTGCGCGGCCAAGGCTGAAGCCGATCGGCCCGTACGGCGGTGTCAACGATGTATCCGGAACGTCAAGGATGTATCCGGAACAAAACGTCCACTATCTATCCGGATAAAACAGTTCGAGAGGATCCGCGCGCGCCAGTGCGCGCCAGTTTCAGGCGGTCTTGGGCGGACTTGAGCGGTCAAACGTTCGTGCTACAAGCTCGGCGGCGAATGGCTCAACCATGCCGCATTTCGCCTACACAAGCGTGATGCCCCCGGCAAGAATCGAACTTGCGCACGCGGTTTAGGAAACCGCGAGCCAAGAGCGCGATTTGCAGGAAAAGGTGGTTTCGGCGGTGCTCATGCGCCAGTTGTCGCGCCAGTCCCGTGGTGTCCGGCCATTCTCGGGACGCAGACCCAGTTCGGGTCAATGTTCAGACGCGTCGCCTTGTGGTGGATCGAACGGGACGGCTTTCGAGCGTATCTCTCAGGGCCAAAGACCTCCTGGGAGCCGCCGGAGCGAACTGGTCGCCGGTTCGCTTGCCTGCTGGGCGGCCCTCATAACGGCGTCGGACGAAGGGGGACGATTTAGAGCAGCAGCCGAGGGCAGGGCGACGAAGCGTTCCTTCGGGTGGTCGTCAGCGCCGACGGTTGTTACGCCTTTTGGGGGTAACCGGTGATAGGTTCCACCCAGCGTCGATCTCGACGCATGAGCAGGACTCGGGAGTTGTCTCATGGCTGACCTCTTCCGGTATATCGAGCAGCAATTCACGGTGCCTGCGCCCGTCGACGCGATCGAGCTTGTGAACGATTCGCAGCTGCAGGGCAGGTTGCAGCGCGCGGCGGCGGGAGACGACGCAGGCGCGGCGGTACGTGAAGTGGCCGGCGCTTTCGTTTCGTCGACGTTCCCGACGGCTGTTACCGATCCCGTCGCCGGCTCGGCTCGGTACCAGGCGTTCGCGACGCAATTGCTCGACATGGAAAGCCCGACCAGGGCCGGCGTCGAGGCGCTCGTCGAGAGCGCACTCGGCGCGACCGCACCTGATCTCATCGAGGACGATCAGTTCCGCGCCGACAAGGAACTGCTGCAGAACAGCGTCCTGAGCATCAAGATCACAACAGGATTCGCTGAGGCCAGGGCGGCGGATCTGGTCCAGGCTCTCCGGGTGATCGAATTCGTCGAGCGGGTCGCGTCCGGTCTCCCCGCGGACGTGAACCGGGATACGGTGCGCGCGCTGTTCGAGCGGCCGATTCGCGTGCCTGCGAACCTGATCATCCCGGTGCCAGGAGCCCCGGCTTCCACGCCGGGGGAGTCTCCCAGAGGCGAGCGCGATCAGCACCTTCTCGACCTGGCAGAGCGCACATCGCGCCTGAAGGCAACGTATGCGTCGCTGATGTCGCTGCAACCACAACACCTCGAGGTGCACGTCCCTCAGGCAAGCGAGGGGCGTGGCGAGGCTCCAGTCGCCAGGCCGCATAGCAACGACGTTGAAGCGCAGGTCGCCGAGGTAGCCCAAGTCGATTCGTCAAGCGCAGGCTCGATCGTGCGGATTTCCGCGCAAGCGCGCGAGGCGCTGCCCGTGGAGCAGCAGCGCGTGCTCGACAGCTTGCCCCTCGACGCGGCGAGCTCACCGGCCTCGGAGGTGGTCGCCGAGGTGAAGCGCCAATGGGTCGAGGCAAGCCAGAACCTGCTGCCCGCCACCGTGCCGGGCCCCTCGAAGGTCTACCGCGTCGGTCAGCACATCTTCGCGCAGCCCGACATCCCGGTCATGCACACGCTGTCCGGCGCCGCGCCCGCGCCCGCGCCCGCGCCGGACTTCAGTAAGGCGATCACCCGCCCGGTCGGTATCGGGAACCTGCAGCTCGTCCGGCAGGAGCTGATCGGCTACGAAGCCTCCGAGATCTCGCACATCGAGAACGTCCTCGAAGGTGAGCTGCTGAGGCGCGAGACCCGGCGCACCGAGCTCACCGAGCTCACTCTCACCGAAGAGCTCACCACGAGCCAGAGCCAGGAGCGCGACCAGCAGTCGACCGAGCGGAACGAGCTGGCGAGCGAGACACAGCAAGAGGCGGGCCAACAATCGGCGGCGTCGTCGGGCACGACGACCTCGAGCGCCTACGGCAAGCTTGTCGAGAACAGCAAGTCGAACTACGCGCAGAGCACAGTGCAGCGCTCGGTGGAGGCACTGACTTCCACGGTTCGGCAGCAGCGGGTGCAGCGCGAGCGCAAGACGTTCGTCGAGGACGCCGTCCACCAGCTCGACAACTCGAAGGGCAACGCAAAGGTCCGTGGCATTTATCAGTGGGTCGACAAGAAGTTCAGCATGCGCGTGCTCAACTACGGGAAGCGGCTGATGTACGACGTCGTCGTTCCCGAGCCCGCCGCGTTCCTGGCTCAGTCACTGAAAGACGCCGTCCAACCGGAGAGCTTCCAGCTGACAAAGCCGGCGGAGTTCACGCTGTATCCGGACGAGCTGGACGCGTCAAACTACACGTACTACGCGTCGACCTACGGCGTGACGGGCTCGGTGACGCCGCCACCGCTGGATTTCGTCGAAACGGTCGCGCAGGTCGACGCACCGGAGTTCCACAAGCAAATCCAGGCCCAAGGCAATTCCTGGGAGGCGCAGTACTTCGCGGCTTTCAAGATCCGTGTGCCGGAGAACTACAAGGCCGTGAGCGGGTACGTCCAGCGCACGAACATACATTGGGTGAAGAGCCCGCCCACGCGCATCCTCGAGATCTTCGTCGGCAGTGGGAGCTACATGCGATGGGACTTGAACGACACGCTGAACGTGTGGTTCACGATGAACAGCGAGACCGGCGACATCCCGGTGACTATCTCGAGCCCTTCTGACGATGTCCTGCAGATGAACTACGCGGTCGCCATCAACTGTCAGCGCACGGACGAGGCACTCGAGCAATGGCAGCTGAAGACGCATGCCGCGATCACAAGCGGCTACCAGCGCCAGCTCGCTGACTACCAGGACAAGCTCAACCGTTACGTCGCAGCTGTCCGCACCCAGCTTGGGCTGTCGGCCAACTACGCCCACGATCCGACGATCGAGTGCGACGAGCTCAAGAAGGCGTTCATCTTCCTGCTGCTCGGCGAGCACTTCAGCGCCTACCAGCCGACGCCGACGCCGACGCCTATGTCGCCGCCGCTATCGCCGCCCGACCCCACCTACGTCAAGCAGTGGGGCGCCATGGTCGCCTTCTTCGAGCGTGCGTTTGAGTGGGAAAACCTGATGTACGTCTTCTATCCGTACTTCTGGGGGCGCTCGGATCGCTGGGAAGAGTTGCTGCTCACGCAGGACACCGACCCGGAGTTCGAGGCATTCCTCAAAGCCGGAGCCGCCCGGGTGGTCGTTCCCGCGCGGCCCGGTTTCGAGGCCGCGCTCGCGCACTACCAGGAGACCGGCGACATCTGGCTGGGAGAAGAGATCCCCGACATGTTCAGCGACATGTACGTGTCGATCATCTCCGAGATCAAGGCGGCGAACTACGCAGCGGGTGACGAGGTGTGCGTCGACCAGTGGGAGGTCACGCTTCCGACGACGCTCGTCATGCTCAAGGACGACGAAACACTGCCCACGTGGAAACCGACGCCGTGTAACCCGCCACCTGGGCCGTAGTGTCGGATCGTGAGCGCCCGTGACGACCTGGAGTCACGGAAGACGTGGCTCTATGAGACGCAGCTGCGGCGACTCAACTACTCGACCTTTCGGGGCATCACTCCGGACTCCACCGATCCGCTCCTCGACCTGATCTCCGAGCGCGCCAGCACGGACTCCCCGGCGACGCTGGGGATCCGCCCGACGGCGACTGAGCGAGCGTACCTCGATGACCAGCGGCCGGTGTGGACGGCGGACGAGCACACGCGGCGCGACACATTCGCGAAGACGTTGACGGGCTGGATCGGCAACTGGCTCGAGAACGTCCAGCCGACACGGCTCGCTGGAGCATTGCGGGATCTCCAGATCCTCTACGCCGCCTCGACCTATGCATCCGACACCGATCCGGACCTGGCGCCTGCCGTGTCGCGATTCTCGAGATCGCAGCCAGGGTTCGGCTACGGCGTCGATCCGAAGGGGGCCGATGAGGGCATCGGCGTCGCGACCGCCCGAGCCGAGTTGGCCGCGGCGAAGCCGTGGCTCATCCCGGAGCTCTACAACGCGAAGAACAAGGACACCACGGACATCACCAACTGGGTCGAGAATCTCGAGAGGTTCATCGCCGACTACGAAACTGAGTTGCAGCTCGTCGTCGGAGGCACTTCGGGGAATGTCGTCGCGTTCGATCCGAACAATCCGACGACCTATCGGGCGTTCATCGATCAGATGCAAGCCGCTGAGTCTTCACGCCCGGCAAGCGATGCGGTCCAGGTGCGAATTCTCGACCTGTACATGAAGGATCCAAAGGACAAGACGGCAACGTGGCGCTACCTGCCGTCGATCCAGACGTCCGGGTACGTGATGGGACCGGTCAGCGCCTTCCCGCTGTCCGACAAGGTCAAGTACTGGACCGGCGTGATGTTCAACGCGATGAAGGAAGCTTCGATCCTCAAAGCCAACTCCGACATGGGCAACTGCCAGCTCGTCCGCCTGCTCTACCGATACGGGCCGATCGCTGACGTGCTGGGCACCGATGCTCAGCTGATGTGGCGCGTGCGGCTCCCCCCGAACGCCACGTTCGCGGCCTACTTCGACAAGAAGGCGAAGGATCCGCGGATCAGCACCGACGCCTCCTTGCAGCAGCGGCTGGCCACGGCTCGGACGAAGCTCGAGATCATCCTGACGGGTGCGGCCGCCCGCCCGCGCTGCACGTCGCCGATGTTCTCGCCGCTCGCCTCGGAGATCGCCAAACAGTGCCTCCTCTCATACAAGTTCTGGTTCGACGAGGTGATGCGGGCGAAGGGCAACGACCGGCTGAACAAAGTGAAGGGCGACGTCCTGCCCGGTGACTCGGACGCCAAGGCCGACACCGAGATGGAGTTCTGGTCGGAGAACCACTACATCATGTTTGCGTCGATGGAGCACCTGCTGGGCCAGCTGTGGGAACCCGACAGCTTCCAGCCCGGTCAGCTCTTCGCAGAGCCAGGCGACAGCAAGGGACGGCTCACCGGCACACAGCGCAAGGAGCGCGGCCGAGCGCGAGCGCTGAAGTGGCTCAACAACCGTTTCCAGTTCGGGTGGACGGAGTTCAACTCGCACGGCTACTACGCCGAGCACCTCTGGTCGATCCTGAACCTGGCCGACTTCGCGCTGGACGAACAGGTCAGGGTCAAGGCAACGATGGCCGTCGACCTGCTCATGTTCGACACGCTTCGGTTCGCCCACAAGGGCAGTAACGGTGCACCGGGTGGCCGATCCCAGTTCAAGTTCAAGAACTCCGGCTGGGACAACGCGCTCGGCGACGTGGTTGAGATCATCACCGGCGACCGCGGAGTCTTCGCCGAAGGCAACTCCGAGATCGGCGTCGCGTTCACCACTTCCACCTACCGATTGCCTGACGCGCTACTCGAGATCGCGACCTCGCCCCCGCGCACCGGCTTCGTCGATCGCTCGCGCGTGTCGATCACCTTCGACGAGGCGGCGAAATACGGGATCACATGGTCACAGGCGTCGGACGCGAAGGACTCGGTGCTCAACGGCTATGCGACCAAACGGGCCAAGTACTACCCGCACCTGGACGCGGCGAACAAGGAGATCGAGCGAACCCACAATGGTTACGGCGCGACCGACGACGACACCGTGTTCTTCTGGACGATGTCTGCGTTCTACAACAAACAGAACGTCCGCAACACGTTCCTCACCGTTGCCAAATTCAGCCTGGGCGAGTCACCCATCTTCAAGGGCTTCCTGAGCGCGCTCATCGGCGGCCTGATCCCATTGCTCGAACGGCTCGGGCATGGCCTGATCGACCTGGCGACCCTCGGACCGCTGCGGCACCCGCTCGAGGAGCCCGAGGTCGCCTTCGAAAGCATCGACGACCTCTTCTCGTCAGAGGCCACCCTGCAAGCACTTGCCGCGGACGACCTGTCGCCGTTCATCGAAGGCTCGACCCGGACGCGGGCGAACATCCTGACCTACCGCAACGGCGACGTGATGCTCAGCAGCATCCAGAACTTCCGCGTAGGACAGTTGAACTTCCAAAGCACGGTCAGCTCAGCCACGCTTGCGCCCTCGATCTCGGTGTTCAGCACCGCAGGCTTCGCCGGCTTCGACATCTCCGATCTCGCCACCGGCCTGATCGGCGCGATCGGCGGGGCGATCACCGGCGCGATCGGCGGCGCCGTCGTCGGAGCGGTCGGAGGCTTCGTCGTCGGCGGGCCCGTCGGCGCGGCCGCCGGCGCCGCAGGCGGTGCCGCTGTCGGTGGCGCCACGGGCGCCGTCGCGGGCGGAGTGGCCGGCGTCGTCCTCAACGAGAACGACGTCCACGGCAAGAACCTGCTCGGCGACGACGACGACGGCCCCGGCTGGTGGTCGGGCTACTGGGCCCTGCCGATGATCGTGCAGAGCGGCTCAGCGGCGATCATCGCGTACGACTTCAACGATATGCAGCGGTTCCTTGCCGACGTCGGCTCGCACTTCTGGTTCCCGAAATCCGGCTTTTCGCGCGTCGAGGACCGCCGCACCTCGGCCTACGACGACGCCAACTTTCCGCTGCTCGACATCACCGACATCGGACCGAAGGGCTTCTGGACCTTCGGCCAGGTCGTCCACCCTCCGAAGCCGGGCTCAGCCGAGCCGCCCACAGAGGGCTACCTCGGCGTGTTCTCCAACGAGCGGCCGGAGTGGCTCGACCACACGTCCGACCCGTACGACAAGCGGGAAGCCGCCGCGAGCGACAACGCCATCGCGGACAAGGTCAACGCGATCATCGACCAACTGGACGACCTCGAGGACAAGGACGACGTCGGAGACTCGGGTCGCACGACCATCAACGATCTTCTGACCGAGTGGATCAACGCCCACTATGCGCCCGGGATCCCACGCGACGACTGGCTCGCGGCGGTCAAGAACGATGTGGCGGCATCAACCGATCCGGTTGTCGTCGCGCACCGCGATGACGTCAACGGCCTCGCCGAGATGTACATCGACCTGAGCACGCTGTTACGCATATGGACGCGACCGTTCCCGGACTACTTCGCTGGCCGCGACTGCTACGTCAGCGGCAAGAACATATGGATCCTCCAAGTCGGCAGCAAGGACGAGTTCGGCAGCTTCGAGAACTTCATGGATCGGGTGTCCTCGGCCCGCATCCATCTCGACGACACGGGCGATATGGAGTGCACGTACGACATCCCCAAACCCGATGGTTCGAGTGACCGCCTGTCGCTTGCCTACGGCGACGGCGGGAGTTTCGGGCTGAACGGCGGCGGCTTCGCGACCGACCTGTACCCGCGGTTCGAGACGCCCTTCGTCAGGGGCGGGCGAGTCGAGTGGGGCCAGCGCGAGTACTGCATCGAATGGAACGGCGCGACGTTGCTGCACGACCTCAGCGACTCGGCCAACCCCGTTCGCGTCGAGGCGCCTCCCGCGCTGCCGAACGAGGCGAGCACGATCAAGGCACTCGTGATCTACCTGCACACAGGCGACGAGGACATGGACACGAACACCATCGGCAGAGCGACGGTCGCGATCGGCTGTTGGACGGCGACATCCGATCAGGTGATCGCCGCCGGGCCCGTGGACAACGACACCACTCACGATGCGGAGTGGATCTTCTTCGACGCACCCGCGATGCGTGACTGCGACATGTCGATCACCATCGACCACCCAGGAAACGACGACGACAACACCCCGGCATGGACGATGTCCTTCACCCTCAAGGCGCTGATGGGCGATCGCACCTTGCGCGACTGCACCCTCTCGCTCGACTCGGCAAGCTTTCGCGACAGCGCCAGGTCCACCGATGCGCTCCCGTTCGTCATCCCGATGTCCGCATGGTCGAGCTGGCGAGAAATCGCGGTGGCCAACCCGCCTGCATCGCGCTGGTGGCTCGGCCGTCCTCCGGCGGTGGACTTCGTGTGGCAGAGCTACCACGACGTCGTGATCCTCGACCGCCAGGCGGACCTTCAGTACGCCCGTCTGCGCTGCGGCACCGCGGCAGACGGCTGGGAGCCGATCGGGCGGCAGGGGAGCTCACCTGACTGGGGCGGCGCGGTGTCGATGCAGGTTCTGTCGCGCCCCGACGGCGGCGTCGACGTCGTGGCCGTGACGCGGGGGCGGCTCGTCGCCCGTTCACGCGACGTCTCGGCGCGATGGAGCGGTGAATGGGTTGAACTCCAGCCGACGTATCTCGCGGCCTCCCCGATCCTAGGCCCCTTCGCCGCCCTCCAAGCAGTGCCCCTCGACGACCGGACCACCCTTGCCGTCGAACCAGGAGGACAACTCGTAACTCAAGGCCCGGACCTGTACCTCGCCGCCGCGGACGACAACATCTACCGTGCAACTGCGTGGCACCTTGATGTCCAGAACCCGTGGAAGCAGCTTCCGTGCGTCGGCTTTACGCCGTCGCCTGGCGTCGCGGTTCAGGTCGTCGACGGCCGGCTATTCGTGCTGAGTGACAAGGGCGAGGTGTGGTCCACCTCCGCGGACGACGCGGAGACGAGTCGATTCCTCCAGTGGAGCAAGGTAGGTCCCGACGGCGACCCAGTCATACGGTTCGCGGCGGGAAGGGGTGGCGCAGGCACGTTCTGCCTCGCGCTGTCTGATGCCGTCGGGTCGGTGCGCGTGAGCACGAACGCACTTGACGCCGATCCGGTGTGGAACCTGGTCGCAGACGGATTCGTGTCGACACATGACGACCTCGCCTGGGTCAGCCCAACCGACGGCGACCCCTGGCTGGTTGCCATCGGCGCCGCCGGAGTCCCGGTGGCAGCCCGTCCGTCCTCCGATCCGCGTCCGGCATGGACGAAAGCCGGCGCCGAGGGGCCAGACATCACCCCGGGTGGCGGTATCGCAGCAACCAGCCGGGCGGCCGGACAGTTCGAAGTCTTCGTCAAGGACACCGCAGGGAACCTCAACACCGCCTGGTGGGCCTGATAGCCAAGGCGCGACCGGGCCGACAATGCGCGGCAACGATGGCTTGGCCCGCCTCGGCGCTCGCGGCGGCAGGGTCGCCTAGCTCTCCGGACTCGCTGACCGCCCGGACGCCCTCAGTGAAGACTCGCTCGAGCCATTCTGGCTCGGCCGTCGTGAAGCTGCGAACACCTTCAAACGGCCGCACGAGCCGGGAAAGCAGGAAGGCGAAATTGCCCCCATGGGAGCTGAAGAGGCCGATTCGGCGTATGCCCATCCGCTCGAGACCCTCGACGTAAGAGAGAACGAGTCCCCGATAGCTGTCGGGTGCCACCGTCACACTCCCCGAGAAGGCTAGGTGGTGTCGAGAGACCGCCGCGTACGACGGGAGTCGTCACGATCGGCCCACGAAGCTTCTCAGCAATTTTCACGAGCTCACACCTCAGCGATTAGCGCGTCGGTACCGAGCGGCAGATGCGGCCCCGTGCTGTTCCAGCGAGGCAAGCGCAATCAGGCCGGCGGTGTCCGGTCTTGACGCCGCTGCCGTCTCGGCCGCTGGGAAGCCGCTGCGGTAGCGCTCCGCGGAGGTGTGGTCGCGCCGATCCCCTGGTGGGGACGCTCGTGGTTGTAGTGGTGCGTGAAGCCGTTGAGGAGCGTCTGCAGCTCGGTGAGGTCGACGAGCACCTGTTGCTCGGCGAGCCACTCCTTGAGTATCCGGTGCAGGCGCTCGAGCTTGCCCAGCGTCTGCGGATGCGCGGGAGCCGAGGTCAGGTGCTGGACGCCGGCCTTGGCCAGCCGTCGCTCGAAGCGAACGGTGCCGCCGTGCCGGCGGGAAAAGCAGGCATGGTTGTCTGAGAGCAGCTGCCGCGGAAGGCCATACGCTGCCGCCGCCTGGCTGAAGCACGCCCACGCCGCCTCCGCACTCGGGTGCGGCAGGCGAGGGCGCACAGCAGGTAGCGGGCGTGATCGTCGAGGCAGTCGAACACGCACGCCCGCTCGCCGTGTGCGAGCTCGAGCTCGGTTGAGTCGATCTGCCACAGCTCACTCGAGGACGCCCGCTCGAAGCGCTTGTCCGCCTTCACTCGCCTGGGCTTGCCGGGCGGAACGAGCCCGTTGCGGCGCAGAGCCTGGTGAATGGTTGACACCGCCGGCATGTCCATCCCTGCACGGGCCAGCTCAGCCCGGATCCGCGCGCTCCCCAGCACGGCTTCTGCCGTCTGAGCGCGCAGATCTCGAGTTCGAGCACCGCCGGGATCCGGCTCGGATGTGAGCGCTGTATCTATCCGGATAAAACAGTTCGAGAGGATCCGCGCGCGCCAGTGCGCGCCAGTTTCAGGCGGTCTTGGGCGGACTTGAGCGGTCAAACGTTCGTGCTACAAGCTCGGCGGCGAATGGCTCAACCATGCCGCATATCGCCTACACAAGCGTGATGCCCCCGGCAAGAATCGAACTTGCGCACGCGGTTTAGGAAACCGCGAGCCAATAGCGCGATTTGCAGGAAAATGTGGTTTCGGCGGTGCTCATGCGCCAGTTGTCGCGCCAGTCACGCCAGAGGCTGTCGAGCGTTAGCGGTTACGAGCGCCTGTCTGGCTCTCAGAAAACGCCCGCGTGGTCACGCTGGGGGCGGTCCAGCTCGCAGCCCTCGGGGAGGCTGGCGATTGTCTGCAGCGGAGCGAGTGTGCGGCAGGGTGCAGACGAGCACGTCGGCCGGTGAGAGCGTCAAAAGCAGCTCGGCCCGTCCCGCGGGAGCATGTTGGCGGATCGCCCCTAGACTGGATGCGTGCGATGGACGCGGGACTCCCTCGCTCCCACGCTTCGTGCCGCGAGGATCGTTGTTCGCGACGCTCGGATCCCGAGGCCGCTTCGATGGGACGTCGCGCTCGGATTGTCTCGGTGAGTACGCAGGGACCCGAGTCGAACGTAGCGGCGCGTCGAGGCACCGAGCTGCGCCCGATCACCGCCGTGTTCGTCGACGTGGTTGACTCGACCGGTTTGGCCGAGAGCATCGAGGTCGATGATTTCAGCGTCGTGATCAGCGAGTGCATCACGCGGATCGCGTCCGTCGTCGAGGCCCGAGGCGGCTCCGTCGGCGCGTACACCGGAGACGGCCTCGCCGCCTTCTTCGGGCTCGAGCGGGCATCGGGCACCGACGCTGAGCAGAGCGCGCTCACCGCCCTCGAGGTGCTGGAGAGTGTCCGCCAGTACTCGCTCGACCTCGAGCGACAGGGCGCGCCAGGGGTCGAGGTTCGGATGGGAATCAACACGGGTGAGGCGGCGGTAAGTGCGCTCGGTCCAGGGACTCGGCCGAACGTTGCGCTCGGTGACACGACGAACGTGGCCGCGCGCCTTCAGGCGATCGCAGAACCTGGCACGATCGTGGTCGGCGACGAGACAGCGCGTGCGCTCGGTGGCAGGTTCGGACTCGAGAGCCTGGGAGAAGTGACGGTCCGGGGGCGGCGTGCGCCGGTTCGGGCGTGGCGACTATCAGGAACACTCGATCAGCCGGACCCGCCGTCAACAGGGTCGCTGCTGGATCGCGAGCCGGAACTCGAGAGTCTGCGGCAACGGCTCGATGCTCTCCAGGGCGGACGGGGGGGCGTCGTCTTCATCGTCGGAGATCTCGGAGTGGGCAAGACGACTCTCCTGGCGGAGATGGAGCGCATGGCGCAGGGTCGCGCCACGGTCCTCGCGGGCTTTTGCGCTGCGTCCCCGGCTCCGATTCCGTATGAGCCGTTCGGCGCCATGCTTCGGTCCTGGAGCCCATTGCGGTATTCCCACGACAGCGGCGTACGGACACTGCAGGCACGACTCCAGACGCTGTCGAACCTGGCGCCCTCGACGATTGAGCGTCTCCTGGCGATCTCGGAGGGAAAGAGAGCCGGTGGCGCGGCCCTCACTCCTCACCAAGCCGCCGAGGCCGTTCGGGCGTGGCTCGGGGCGGCCTCCGCTGCGCAGCCTCTTCTCGTCGAAATGGATGACACCCACTGGCTCGAGCCTTCGGCCGCGCTCATCACCGTCGAGATCGCGGAGCTATCCGCGAACGCGCCTGTCTTGCTCGCTGCGACGCTCCGGCCGACGACCCAGTCGCACGGCTCGGGCCTGCGCGTCGCGGTTCTGGCGGCGCATCGTGACCGCACGTTCGACCTGCGGCTCAGGCCGCTCGGCGAAGAGGCTTCGCGGGCGCTTGTCAATCGACTCGTGCCCGACGCTGACGAGGAGATCGTCGCTGATGTCTTGGCGCGAGCCGAGGGCAATCCGCTCTTCCTCGAGCAGTTGATCCGCGCGCGCTGCGCGACGGATGCGCCCCCGGAGGCGGAGGGAAGACTGCACACCGTGGCGACAGCCCGGCTCCTTCCGCCAGGAGTCGCAAGCGTCCTCGTGGGACGCTTCGATGCACTTGAGGAGGACGTACGAGAGGTCGCGCAGCTTGCGGCAGCGATCGGCCGGACGTTCGACGAAGATGTGCTCGGCGACCTCGCTGGCAACTCGACGGCGAGGGCGGGAACGACAGCTCTCGAGGCGGCAGAGATCATCGAGCAGGTCCGGGCCGGGCCGCCCGGCGTGTGGAGGTTCATACACGCGCTGCTGCGGGACGCAGCGCTGTCGACGTTACCCCGCGAGGACCGCCGGAAGCTGTTCGGTCGCGTGGGGCGCGCGTATGAGGGGCGCACGGGCGGCGGGGAGGCCGAGTTCGAAGCTCTCGCGTACTACTACGCGCGCAGCGAAGACCGAGCTAAGGCACTGCACTACCACGAGCTCGCCGCGGAGAAAGCGCTGCGTATGGGCGCTTTCCCAGAGGCCTCGGCCAGCCTTGAGGAAGCCGTCCACCTTGCCGAGCGCGTGCAGGACGACCATGCGTCCACGCGCGTGAAGCGTCAACTGGCCGAGATCAGGCGGGCTGTCGCCGACACCGCGGTCAGCGCGGCGCTCGCTCACAGCCGTCCGAATCTTGCAGAGGATTCGAACCTGGAAGCAACGGATTTATGAGTCGGGTTTAGAAACCGCGGCGCTACATCTCGATTTGCAGGGAAAATGGGGTCGCGGCACCCGCGCGCCAGTTGTCGCGCCAGTCACGCAGGGTGACGCGGCTTGCACCTACCGGGCCGCTCAACTGGCGGTGTGCGCGGACCTCCGCAGCAAGGAAAACGCACCATGGCCGCGCTGCTCTTGGCCGGCGCTCTTCGCAGCGGCACGAGATGGCGCGCCGGAATCGCTGACTGACGAGCACGCTGCAGGATGCTTCGTAGCGACATTGGCTCAATCGTCCAACCACCGGAGGCCGCGGAGCCGCGGGGTCCCCTAGCATATTGTATACGTTTGCGTCGTGATGCGGCGGATCGGCCTGATCGTCCCGAGCTCCAACACGACGATGGAGACCGAGCTCCCTGAGCTCTTCGGGCGCCGCCCCGAGCGCTTCACGTTTCACTCCTCGCGCGCGCAGTTGGCGCGGGTGACCGCGGAGGAGCTCGACCGGATGGTGGTGGACTCCGACGCGGCGGCGCAGTCGCTCGCCGACGCGCCGGTCGACGCGATCGGCTACGCCTGTCTCGTCGCGGTCATGGCGCGGGGACCAGGTGCCCACCGTGACGTCCAGGAGCGGCTCGAGCGCGCACTGCACGAGGCCCCGCGGCAGCCACCGCTGGTCACAAGCGCCGGCGCGCTCGTCGATGCGCTGAACGCACTGGGCGCGAAGCGCGTCGCCCTGGTCATGCCTTATGCGCCGGCGTTGGCCGACCAGGTGGCGGACTACATCCGGGGCGAGGGCTTCGACGTCGTCGGCCAGGTCGCGCTGAACGTCGTGGACAACGTCGAGGTCGGGATGATCCCGTCGGAAGCCCTGGTTGCGCACGCACGTTCTCTGCACGCGGAAACGGCCGAGCTGGACGCCCTCGTCCTCTCGTGCTGCGTTCAGATGCCGAGCCTCGAGGTCGTGGCAACGGTCGAGGAGGAGCTCGGGATCCCGGTCGTCACTGCCGCGACGGCGACGGCCAGGTCGCTCCTGCTCGCGCTCGGGCTCGATCCCACCGTGCCGGGCGCGGGCGCCGCGCTGGCCGAGACGGCGCTCGTTTGACCGTCTTCTTCAGGGTCTCCAGAGGCGACTTGACATACTGCATGCAATACGCAATAAGTTCCGGCGGTGAAGGAGATGGTCGATCGCAGGGCGCTCGGCTCCGGCCGGTGGGACACCACCTTCGATAGCCATTTCTCCGACGGCTTCGTCGCCGGGAAGTTCATCTTCGTGTCTGGCCAACTACCGGTCGACGCGTCCGGCGCGCTCGTCGGTGACGGCGACATCGCGCAGCAGGCGCGGCGCGTGTTCCAGAACATCGCCGACGTGCTCGCGCAGGCCGGCTCCAGCCTCGCCGAGATCGTCCAGCTGAACCTCTTCCTGCTTGACGTCACCGACATCTCACGGATCGCGCGGGTCAGGCGCGAGCTGTTCGGCGAGCACCGGCCGGCCTCGACGGCAGTGGGTGTGGCTGCCCTCCTCCTCCCCGGCGCGAGGCTCGAGGTCAACGCGGTCGCCCTTAGGGACGCAAGCGATGGCGCATAGGAGCGAGAGCTGGTTCGTCAGCCCGTGGAACGACCTCCCGGAGACAACGGGCGGCCTCGCCTTCGCGCCTGACGTCCGGCTGCACGACATCACGTTGCGCGACGGCGAGCAGCAGGCCGGGATCGAGTTCACGTGCGACGAGAAAGTCGAAATCGCCCGCGAGCTCGCGGCCGCCGGCGTCCAGCGGATCGAGGCCGGGCTGCCGGCGGTCTCACCGGCGGACGAGGCGGCCGTGCGCGAGATCGTCCAGGCCGACCTCCCGTCGACGATCTTCGCCTTCGCCCGCTGCATGGTCTCGGACGTGGAGCTCGCCGCCGACTGCGGCGTCGAGGGAATCGTGCTCGAGATCCCCTCCTCGGAGCACATCATCGAGCAGGCCTACGGCTGGCCGGTCGAGCAGGCCGTCCGGCTCTCGATCGAGGCAACGCTCGCGGCCAGGGAGGCGGGCCTGTACACGGTCTTCTTCCCGATCGACTCCTCGCGGGCCGAGATGGGCTGGTACCTCGACCTGATCGAGCGCGTGGCCGCCGAGGGGCACATGGACGCGCTCGCGGTCGTGGATACCTTCGGCGGCGTCGCGCCGCACGCGATCCCGTACTGGATCGGCAAGGTGCGCGAGCGTCTCGGCGACACGCCGCTGGAGTGCCACTTCCACGACGACTTCGGCATGGCAGTGGCGAACACGGTCATGGGGCTGGCAGCGGGAGCAAACTGCGCGCACACGACCGTGACCGGAATCGGCGAGCGCGCCGGCAATTGCGCGCTCGAGGACCTGGTCATGGCGCTCCTCGTTCTGTACGGCGTCGACGTCGGGATCGACACGAGGCGCTTCACGGAGCTGTCGCAGACGGTCCGGCGCTACGCGCGGCACGACGTGCCGTCGAACCGCGCGATCGTCGGCGACCGGCTCTTCAACGTCGAAAGCGGGATCATCGCCGGCTGGGTACGGATGTGCGGCGAGGAGTCGCCGACGGAGATCTTCCCGTATCACTGGGACCTGGTCGGCCAGCAACCCGCGCAGGTCGTCCTCGGCAAGAACAGCGGGCTTCCGAACGTCACGATCTGGCTCGACCGCCTAGGTCTTGAGGCGACCGATGAGGAGCGCGAGCGGCTCCTGGCGCTGGTCAAGGAGCGCTCGCTCGCGGCGAAGGGCCTGCTGGACGAAACGCATTTCAGGGAGCTTTACGACCATGTCGTGGCACGGCGAGAAGAAAGGGCGGTGGTGTAGGTGGCGATCGTTGAGGAGGCAGCGGCGACGCAGCCGCTCGTCGGGCAGAGGATCCCGCGGAAGGAGGACGCGCGGCTGCTGACCGGCCGGGCCAAGTTCCTCGAGGACCTTCGGCCGCCGGGGATGCTCGTCGCCAAGGTCCTGCGCAGCCCGCACGCGCACGCCCGCATCACCCGGCTCGACGTCGAGCGCGCGCGCTCGATGCCGGGAGTCCACGCCGTCCTGACTGGCGCCGACGTCGCCGGCAAGGTCATCGCCTGGGGCCACCAGACGCAGGGACTTCCCGAGGGCGAGCGACTGCCGTTCGCGGTCGACAAGGTCTACTACGAGGGGCAGGAGATCGCCGCCGTTGCCGCCGAGACGAAGTACCAGGCTCTCGACGCGCTCGAGGCGATCGAGGTCGAGTACGAGCTCCTCCCGCCGGTCGTGGACGTCGAGGACGCCATAAGGCCGGGCGCGCCGCAGGTGATCGAGCACATCGACTACCCGAACGGCAGCGGGAACATCTTCGACGTCTACCGCGCCCGCATCGGCGACATCGACGCCGCGGAGAAGAAAGCGGCGGCGCACGTCCGCGCGGCGTTCGTCACCAACCGCCCTCACGGCTCGGCGCTCGAGGTACACGGCTGCGTCGCCGACTACGACCCGAATATCGGGCAACTCCGGATCTGGAGCTCGACCCAGTCCGTCTACCTGCTGCGCGACCTCCTGTCCGAGTCGCTGCGGATCCCGGCGAACCGCATCCGGGCGATGGCGGTCGACGTCGGCGCCGGGTTCGGCTCGAAGGCCGATCTGTTCCAGCACGAGGTGATCGCCTCGATCCTCTCGATGATGCTGGCCCGGCCCGTCCAGCTCGTGCTCTCGCGCGCGGACGTCTTCCGGGCGACGACCGCCCGCTGCAACCAGGTCCGCTACTCCGAGCTATTCGTCGCGGAGGACGGCGAGATCCTCGGCTACCGCGAGCGCATCCATCACAACGCGGGCGCTGTCTCGATGTGGGGCAACCAGATCCTTGCCCTCGGGACGCACATCGGCCTGTCTGCCTACCCGATCCCGAACGTCCACATCGACGGTTACGCCGTGCACACGAACACGACCTCCGGCGGGGCGCTTCGCGCCTTCGGCGTCCCACAGACTGTGTTCGCGCTCGAGTCGCTTGTCGAGATGGCCGCGAACGAGCTTGGGGTCGATCCCGCCGAGCTGCGCCTGCGCAACGTCCTCCGCGACGAGGACTGCCCGCAGAGGATTCCGATGGGCCACTACATCGACTCGACCAGCATCTCGGAGTGCATCGCGAAGGCGACCGAGGTGATCGGCTGGGACGAGGGCCGCACGAGCAAGCAGCCGGGCCAGGGCTACGGCATGGCGATCGCTCTCAAGCACACGAGTTGCCGCCACCCGTGTGTCGACACCGACCTCTCGTCCGTCCGGCTCAAGGTCGAGACGGACGGGACGATTACCGTCCACTCGAGCGACGTCCCGCATGGCCAGGGCCACGAGACGATGCTCTCCCAGATCGTCGGCGACATCCTCGGCGTCCCTTTCGAGAAGATCCAGATCCACTCGTCCGACACCGAGACCAGCCTGTTCGGGCTCGGCACCTGGGGAAGCCGGAGCGCGGCCGTTCTCGGCGCGGCGACGCAGAAGGCTGCTGAGGAGGTCCGGGAGAAGATGATCAAGGTGGCCGCGCACCTGCTCGAGGCGAGCCCAGACGACATGGTGGTCGGTAACGACCGGGTGCACGTCGCCGGATCGCCCGACCGTGGCATGGCAATCCCGGAGCTTGCGGGCGTGGCCGCATTCGCCACGCACGCACTGCCGCCCGACGTCTCTCCCGGCTCGCTCCAGGCGACCGCGACCTACGACACGCCGACGGACATCCTCACGGAGGACAGCTACGGGAACATCACCGTCACGTACTCCGGCGCGGCGCACACCGCCAAGGTCGAGGTGGACGTCGAGACGGGCGTCTGGAGGATCGTCGACTACGTGATGGTGCACGACAGCGGCACGGTCGTGAATCCGCTGATTGTGGACGGCCAACACCAGGGCGGCTTCCTGCACGGCTTCGGGATGGCCTTCGGCGAGGGCGTGATGTACGACGACGAGGGCCACATGTTGAACCCGAGCTTCGCGACCTACCTGGCGCCATACGCACCCGACATGCCGGACTTGAGCAACCTCCACGAGATCCCGGCTCCCTCGCGGGTCGTCCCCGGCGGGCGCAAGGGTGCTGGCGAGTCCGCGACCGGCCCTCCGTCACCGGCGATCGCAAACGCCCTCGAGGACGCAATCGGCATCCGCTTCACGATGCTCCCAATCACGCCCGACCACGTCGTCGCGGCGCTGCGGGAGAAGGAGCGGCGTGGCGTCGACACACTCACGTACCCATTCGACGTGGAGTCCGCGCCCGGCCCGCACGCCTGGCCGACGGAGGAGGTGGCCTCGTGAAGCCGTTCACCTACCTTCGCCCGACGACGGCCGCCGAGGCGGCTGCCGCGCTCGGCGAGCACGGCGACACGGCCGCGGTCATCGCCGGCGGGCAGACGCTGCTCCTGGCGATGAAGGAGCGCTTGCGAAGCCCATCCGTCCTCGTCTCGCTCCAGGACGTCGGCGAGGCGCGCGGCATTTCCTATACCGACGACGGCGCGCTCGCGATCGGCGCAGCGACGCCGTACCGCGAGCTCCGGCATGCCGAGCTGCAGCCGGGCCACGGGATGCTGGCCACGATCGCGAGCGAGGTCGGCGACATCCCGGTGCAGCGGATGGGAACGCCCGGTGGCGCGCTCTGCTTCGCCGACCCGGTCTTCGACTTCTCGCTCGGCGCGGTCGCCGGCGGCGCCGAGGTCGAGCTCGTCTCCGCCTCGGAGACGAGGACCCTGCCCGCGTCTGAGTTCCTCCAGGGCTCGTACGCAACGGCGCTCGCCCCCGGCGAAATGCTGAAATCGATCCGCTTCCCCGGCGCGGGCGAGGGAGCGAGGAGCTACTTCCTCAAGCACCGCCTGCGCCGCTTCGACCCGGCGATCGTCTCGGTCGCGTGCGTCCTCGATGTCGGCGCCGATGGACGTGTTGCCTCGGCGAGCATCGCCTGCGGCGCGGTCGGTCCGGTGCCCTTCCGTGCGACTGCGGCCGAGGAGCTCATCACCGGCGAGGAGCTGACGGACGAGCTGGCGCGCGAGGCCGGCGAGCAGACGCTCGTCGGGCTGCCGCCGACGCTGTCGAACGGCAACGGGCGCTTTTCATCCGACTACAAGCGGGACGTTCTGCCCACGCTCGTCAGACGGGCGCTCCGGGCCGCGGCCGACGACGGGAGGGAGTGACGGTATGGAACGAGTCTCGGTCACGATCAACGGGAACCCCTTCGAGGTCGACATCGACGAGCGGACGCTCCTGATCGAGCTGCTCCGCGACGAGGCTGGCCTGACCGGGACGCATGCGGGCTGCTGGGAGGCCCGTTGCGGCTGCTGCGCCGTGCTGGTCGACGGCGGCGCCGTCAAGTCGTGCAACGTGCTTGCGCTCCAGGTCGACGGTTCGGAGATCCTCACCGTAGAGGGCCTCGCCGAGGACGAGCTTACGCCCGTCGACGGCGGCGGCTTCCTCGAGGCGCGGGAGATCGACCTCGAGTTGCTGCATCCGCTCCAGACCGCCTTCCGCAAGCACGGCGCCGTCCAGTGCGGGTTCTGCACCCCCGGGATGCTGATGGTGCTGCTCGACTTCCTGCGGCGGCATCCCGACCCAAGTGAGGCAGACGTCCGCGAGGCGATCCGCGGCAACCTCTGCCGCTGCACCGGCTACCAGAAGATCGTCGAGGCGGCGCTCGAGGCGGCGCCTCAGGTTCAGGCGGCGCGGTGAGCCTCCCGCAAACACCCCTGCTCAAAGTCTCGCTGGTCGACCAGGTGGTCGAGACCCTCCGCCAGCGCATCGCGGACGGACAGATCACCCCCGGCGAGACCCTCCGCATCGAGTCGCTCGCCCGCGAGTTCGGCATCTCACGGACGCCGGTGCGAGAGGCGATCTCCAAGCTCGAGGCGCAGGGCCTCGTCGTTCGGCGCACGGGTTACGCCGCGACCGTCTTCGAGCCGCTCCGGCCGGAGGTACTCGAACTGTACGAGATGCGGACGGCGCTCGAGCCGCTGGCAGCGCGGCTTGCCCTGCCGAACGTCACGCTCGAGCTCGTGCACGAGCTCGAGGAGCTTGTGCGCGCGATGGACAACTTCGAGGCCGCGAACTGGTACACGCTCAACCGGCGCTTCCACCACGCGCTCTACGTCGCATCCGAGCGGCCGTTCCTCGTCTCGACCATCGACAACCTGATCGCGCGGGCCGACCCATACATCCGTATCTACTTCAAGGCCCACGACCTCGAGCAGACGCAGCAGGACCACCGGCGGATCCTGGCCGGCGTGCAGCGGGACGACGAGCAGGACCTGAGCGACGCAGTCGCGGGCCACCTGCGCCACGTGATCGACGGGATCCTCGAGGTGATCGAGGAGGACTGATGGGCCGGATCGTCATCACCAACTGCGATGTGATCGACGGGCTCGGCAACCCGCCGAGCCGCGGCATGGACGTCGTCGTCGAGGGCAACCGGATCGCCCAGGTCGACCCCGCCGGCCGCAACGGCGACGCGCCGGCGGAGACAGATGTCATCCGCATCGACGGCACCGGCAAGACGGTCATGCCGGGCCTGATCGACGCGCACTGCCACATGACCTACGGCGAGTCGCTGACCCAGGAGGAGCAGGACATCTTCACCAGCGTCGAGGGCCGAACGCTCCGGGCGGCCTGGAACGTGCAGAAGGTGCTCGCGGCGGGCGTGACCGGCATCTCCCAGCCGGGCGGCAGCTACTTCATCGGCGTCGCGGTGCGCGACGGGATCGAGGCGAAGCGGATCAACGGGCCGCGCATGACCTCCGCCGGCCGCTACATCACGACCAGCAACGGCCTGGTCGACTGGTATCCCGACGAGGCCGGCGTAGTCGAGGGCGGCATCGGGATCCGCTGCAACACGCTCGACGAGATGATCGCCGAGGTTCGCCGCCAGGTGAAGAACGGCGTTGATTTCATCAAACTCGCGGACAGCCCCTACGGCGAGTACCAGTCCTTCCGGGACGAGGAGCTGCAGACGGTCGCCGACCTCGCCCATCAGCTCAAGCGGCGCTGCACGATCCACGCCCGCGGCGACGCCGAGATGAAGGCCGCGGTCAAGGCCGGCTTCGACTGGGTTATGCACGGAAACGTGATGACCCAGGAGACGGTCGACCTGCTGGCCGAGAGACAGACTCCGCTCGTCCCCACCCTCCTCCTGCTCGAGAACTGGGCCGAGCACGGCCACCTGATCGGGGCGCCGCGCTTCATCGCCGAGGCCTGCCGGCGCATGCTCGACCGGACACACACGAGCCTGCACATGGCACACGACGCCGGCGTCAGGTTCGTGGTCGGCACCGACACCGGCTTCGCCATGACGCCGTATGGCGAGTTCCACGCGACCGAGCTCGAGCTGCTGATGAAGTACGCCGGCCTGTCGGAGCTGGAGGCGATCCAGGCGGCGACGTGGAACGCCGGCATTGTCCTCAACCTCGAAGGCGAGGTCGGGGCAATCCAGCCCGGCAAGCTCGCCGACCTGCTCGTGGTCGACGGCGACCCGAGCGAGGACATCCGCGTGCTCCAGGACCAGAGCCTGATCGAGACGATCGTGGTCGACGGCGAGATCGCCGAGGTCGACCGGGAGCTCTCGAGCTGGCCGAACGAGCGCTCGCTGACCTACGCGCTGCGGCTGCTGACGCAGCAGGGTATCCGCGAAGGGCGCCCGCTCGAGGAGCCGTCACCGGCCGTGGTGGGGAACCCGATTGCCGAGTGAAGCACAGATCCGCGCGGCGCTGCACGGGGTTATCGACCCCGAGCTTGGCCTCGATGTCGTCTCGCTCGGAATGGTGGGCAAGCTCGCGATCGAAGGAGGCGCCGTCTCGGTCGACCTGCGGCTGACGACGATGAGTTGCCCGTTCTGGAACCTGTTCGTCGACCAGGTCGAGGCGGCGCTGCGCGAGGTCGACGGCGTCGAACGGGTCAAGGTGCGCTTCGACCGCACGCGTCCGTGGTCGCCGGAGCGGATGACGCCGGAGGCGAGACGGGAGCTCGAAGCGTTCGGGCTCCTCCCTCCGAGCGTCGCCCGGCCGCTCAAGATCCTGCAGGGAAGCGACCGATGAGCTACTGGCTGGACGCGCTCGGCGTCGAGGTCCGCTACCGCGACGCCGGCCTCGTGCGCACGCGCTGCCTCGAGGCCGGAAGCGGCCCGCCGCTGCTCGTCCTCCACGGAATCGAGGCCTCGGCCGAGAACCACCTGCGCAACCTGGCCGCGCTCGGATCCGTCCGGCGCGTGATCGCGCCCGACCTGCTCGGGCACGGCCTGACCGACAAACCTGACTGCCCCTACGACGTCGAGGACTACGCAAGCCACGTGCTCGACCTGCTGGACGCACTCGAGATCGAACATGCCGACCTCCTCGGCCAGTCGCTCGGCGGCTGGATCGCCTGCCGGCTCGCGCTCGACCACCCGGAGCGGGTCGGCCGAATCGTCCTGAACACGATGGCGGGACTGCCGATCCCCGACGACGAGGGCCGCCGCGCGTTCGCCGACCTGGTCGAGCGAAGCGGTCAGGCGATGCGCTCGCTCGACCCGGACATGATCCGCCGGCGGATGGAGTGGATCGTCGCCGACCCGTCCTGCATCACCGACGAGCTGGTCGAGCTTCGACGCCGCATCTGGGCGCAGGAGGACTGGCAACGCGTGGCCGCGACGGTAATCGGCCTGCTCACGCCGGCCCGGTACGAGCCACAGCAGATCGGGCCCGACGAGCTCGCCGAGATCGCGGCTCCGACCCTGCTCGTCTGGACCGCCGCGAACCCCGTCCACGGGCTCGACGCCGCCACCCAGGCCGCCGGAGCGCTCCCGAACGGCGAGCTCGTCGTCATCGACGGCGCCGCCCACTGGCCCCAGTTCGAACGCCCGGCCGCGTTCGACGACGCGGTCGTCTCATTTCTCTCCGAGGCCCGGGGCAACCCCTTGTCGGCGCCCTCCGGAGCGCTTGACTCTGCGGAAGGAGGGTGATATTAGGAGGCGCCGCGTACAGTATACAATCGGCCGATTTTCAAAGAAATACGGAGATTCCTGAGAGGGGGAGTCGATGTTCGGTAAGGACCAGGCAACGACGCAGCTCTTCACAGAAGATCTGCTCTACACGATCGGCGCCATGTCCGTCGTGCTGGTGGTCGGCGGCCTTGCGCTTCTCGACGCCGGCCTCTCCAGAGTCCAGAACGTTCTGCACACGCTGGTGAACAGGCTCGGCCTCGTCTTCGTCTGCGGCCTGGGCGTGTTCTTCTTTGGGTACGGGCTCTGGAACTGGCAGTTCTACCAAGTCTTCGGCGGCACGTTCGCCGACGCGATCAAGGACTGGTGGCTCTTCGGCCCCGGATCGACCCAGTTCGCGCAAAACCTCGATCCCGCCTTGTTCCCGTTTGCGGATGTCCAGCAAGTCTTTATTTTGTTCTTCGTCACCTTCGGGATGGCCACGATCTCGCTCATCCACTCGAGCGTGATCGAGAAGATCCGCATGCTCCCGATGTACGTCATCGCGATCATCGTGGGCATCTTCCACACGGGCTTCCTCGCCTACCTCGTCTGGGGCTCTGCGGCCTACTTCACCAACCAGGGCGTGCACGATCTCGAAGGCGTGCTGCCGCTGTACGTGTTTTGCGGCTCGATGGCCCTGATTCTCAACTGGCGCCTGCGACCGCGGAAGGGGATGTATACGCCGCATCCGTCGGGAGCCAGACCGGTCGCGCACAACAAGTCGCTAGTCGCAGTGGGGGTGATCCTGATCGTCTTCGGCCTGCCCTTCATCGCGCTGGCTTCGGGCTACATCATTCCGGGCATTGGATTCCTCGGCATCTCGATGACCACGGGCGGCTGGGGCATCCTCGTGATCAACGCCATGATGGCGATGTGCGCGGGGGGCACTGTCGGGGTGCTGCTTGCCTACTGGCGGCGCGAGTGGCTCTGGCTCGCCTTCGGGCCGATCGCCGGGATCGTCGGCGCGGGCGCGATGCTCGACATCGCACGCCCGTGGGAGACGATGCTTGTTGCACTCGGAGCCCCGATCGTCGCCCTCGGAGCCGTGAAACTATGCATGAGACTGCGGATCGACGACCTCAAGATCGTCCCGCTCGGCCTCGGCGTGGGCTCATACGGTGCCCTGATGGCCGGCTTCGTTGGCTGGGGCGACCCGACGGGCGGCTACATCGGCGTCACGGAGGGGAAGTACGCGTTCCAGCACGCTGAGATCACGCCCTACTGGCAGTTGGTCGGGATCGGCGTGGTCTTCGGGATGGCGCTCGTGACCGCGCTTCCGATCGCCCTCATCTTCGAGAAGCTCGGGAAGTTCCGGGTCTCCGACGAAGTCGAGATCGACGGCCATGACCAGGCCTACTGGGATACGAACAACTACGAGGACGTCGTTGTGGGCGACGGCAAGGCGGCGGAGATCCCCGCCGCTGTCCGCACCGCAGTGGCTGCGGAGGAGCCGACCACGCCGTGACGCACGGCTCCGACAGAAAGGAGAAGGGCGATGCTCGCACCCCTCACGTTCACTGACTTCGTCGATCTCTGCGCGAAGGAGCTCCAGCTCTGCGCGGTGAAGGAGGGCGAGGTCGTCGCCGTGCTCTCCCAGGGCGATGAGCGGCGCGACTACGCGGACGCCTTCCTCGCCGCGGCCCGCAGGCTCGGGGCCACGCCGTTCCACGTCCGCCTCCCCGAGGTGTCTTCGACGCTCCTCGGGGACGCGGGCGCCTGGACGGTCGGCACCACGCCGCTGGCAACGAACCGGCCGGCGATCGAGGCGCTCAAGCAGGCCGACCTGGTGGTCGACCTGATGTTCCTGCTGTTTTCGCCCGAGCAGATCGAAATCCAGGAGGCGGGCGTGCGCATGCTCCTCTGCGTCGAGCCGGTGGACAACCTCGCCCGCCTCTTCCCCACCCAGGACCAGCGGCGCCGGGTTGAGGCAAGCGAGGAGCTGATCAAGAAGGCCAAGGCCCTGCGCTTCACCAACACGGTGGGGACGGACGTCGTCTACCAGCTCGGCGACTACCCGGTGATGACGGAGTACGGGTTCACGGACGAACCGGGCCGGTGGGACCATTGGCCGGCGGCGTTCCTGTTCACCCACGGCAACGACGGAGGCGTCGACGGTAAGGTCGTGCTCGACCGGGGCGACATCATCATCACGCCCTTCAAGAAGTACGTGCAGGACCCGGTCGAGTGGACGATCGAGGGCAGTCAGATCGTGGACGTACGCGGCGGCTTCGACGCCGAGCTCCTCCGCGACTACATCGCCGCCTTCGACGATCCGAAGGCGTACTTTCCCTCCCACATCGGTTGGGGATGCAACGAGAGTGCCCTCTGGTCGGGTCTCCAGAACGACCGCCGCTCGATTGGGATGGAGAGCCGCGCCTTCTACGGCAACGTGCTCTTCTCGACCGGCCCGAACACCGAGCTCGGCGGCGACAACGACACGGCCTGTCACATCGACATGCCGATGCGCAACTGCACGCTCTACCTCGACGACGAGCCGATCATCGTCGATGGCGAGTTCGTAATCGACGAGCTGAAGGTTCCGCGGCCGCGGTTCGTCTCGCTCGAGACGGTTGCGACCTCGTAGCTGGGCACGACCGAGAGGGGCCGAGGAGGCGGTGGCCCTCTCATCCCTCGGACCGACAGACGGAGGAGAAGGATCGATGGCAACTACCGCTGAGCCCAAGACATTCCCCGATCCATACCAGCTACCTCCGCCTGCCGGGGCCGAGGGCTGGGAACGGATGTATCCCGGCTACTACCGCTTCGACGGAACGCGCCGCGACTACGAGGTGGACAAGTTCTGGTTCTTCGACGGACTCCACTACCCCGAGCCCATGTACCCGTTCGACATCGCCATGCCCGAGAGCACCTGGGCGATCCTCAACCAGTTCACGACCAAGTACTTCGTCGTCCCCTCGGCGCGCGGGCTCGACCACCGCGTCCTGAACGGCTACATCTACGTGAGCCCGACCGCCGTGGAGGAGGCCGAGGAGGTCGCGAAGCGCGCAGTGCTCTTCGACGACCGCGCTGGCTACTACTTCCAGAACTGGAGCCGGCTGTACGACGAATGGGTCGAGCGGGCCGAGGACATCATCGAGCGCCTGCGCGCCATCCGCTTCGACCCACTTCCCGACGTGATCTCGTCTGAGGCCGTGCACTCGTCCCGCAACGTGAGCGAGGCGCACCGGCTGCTCGAGTCGTACAACCGGCTGATCGAGAACTTCCACGAGATGCAGTACCAGCACTTCGACATGGTCGGGCTCGGCTACGGCGCCTACTACGTTCTGATCGCGTACTGCCGCGAGGCCTTCCCGGGGATCGCCGACCAGACGATCACGAAGATGGTGGTCGGGATCGAGATCCTGATGACACGGCCCGACGACGAGCTGCGCAGGTTGGCGAAGCTCGCCGTCGAGCTCGGAGTCGAGGACGCGTTCGACGGGAGCGGGCCGGAGGAGGTACTGGCGCGCGTGGCCGAGCACGAGGGCGGGGAGAAGTGGCTGGACTCGTTCGAAGCGACGCGCGAGCCCTGGTTCTGGTTCTCCACCGGAACCGGGCTCACGCACCAGTACCCGGCCTGGAACGACGATCTCACCTTCCCGTTCTCGATCCTGACCAGCTACGTCCAAAAGGCCAAGGCGGGCGAGAACGTCGACCGCGACGTCGACGTGATCGTGAAGGAGCGCGAGCGCATCACGGCCGAGTACCGCGCCCTGCTCGAGGGCGAGGCGCAGCAGAAGTTCGACGAGCTGATCGGCCTCGCGCGCACGGTCTTCCCGCTGGTCGAGAACCACAACTTCTACACCGAGCACTTCCACCACTCGAACTTCTGGAACAAGGTGCGGGAGCTCGGCGACGTGATCGCCCAGCAGGGGTTCCTCGCCGATCGCGAGGACATCTTCCTCTTCCACCGCTGGGAGATCCCCGAGCTGATCTGGGACATGGTCGGCGGCTGGGCGCTGGACGGCCCGCCGGACCGCAGCGCGTACTGGCTGAAGGAGGCGGAGGAGCGCACGGCGATTCTCGAGTCGCTCCGGCACTGGAAGCCGCCGGTCGCCCTCGGCCCGGTTCCAGACAACCTCGCCGACCCTCTCGTCGACATGCTCTGGGGCGTGACCAACGAGACGGTCGCCGAGTGGCTCGGCGCCGAGTCGGGCGAGGAGGGAGGGCCTCGCCGGCTCAAGGGCATCCCTGCCTCTCCGGGCCTCGTCCGGGGTCGTGCGCGCGTGATTCTCTCGCTCGGCGAGCTCGGCGACGTGCAGGAGGGCGACGTCCTCATCTGCCCGGTCACCGCACCGAGCTGGGCGCCCGTCTTCCCGAAGATCAAGGCGGCCGTCTGCGACGTCGGCGGCCTGATGGCGCACGCGGCAATTGTCGCCCGCGAGTACGGGCTGCCGGCCGTGGTCGGCACCGGGATCGGGACGAAGACGATCGAGACGGGGCAGATGGTCGAGGTCGACGGGACGAACGGGATCGTCCGGGTCATCGATTGAGGTGGGTTCCGTCCAGCCGGCGGGAGGTCGAAGAGCTCGCGCAACTGCCCGCCAGCCGGGCGTTCTCGGCTGAGTACCTCCGCTTGTTCCAGCTCGGGATCGACTGGCTCGTCCCCTACTACGACGGGCTCCACCTCGCCCGCACGGCCTACTGGGTCTGCGAGCTCGACCCGGACGCGTCCGAGCCACTCATCATCGCCGGGCTGCTCCACGACATGGAGCGCTCTGTGCCGGGCGGGCCCGTAATCGACAAGCGAACTACGCCTTGGGACGACCCCGAGTACAACCGCGCGCACTGCCTCCGCTCCGCGCAGGTCGTCCAGCGCTGGCTCCGCGGGCACGAAGCTCCGCAGGAGTTTATCGCGGGCGTCGAGCGGCCGATCCTCGAGCACGAGTTCGGCGGCTCGGCGGAAGGCGACACGGCGCAGGCGGCCGACTCGCTCTCGTTCCTGGAAATCTGCCTTCCCCGCGTGGTCGGCTGGATCGAGGACGGCGACTGTGACCTCGCCAAGGGGCAGGCGAAGCTCGACTTCATGTACAAGCGGATCCGCCTGGAGAGCGCGAAGGAGATCGCCCGGCCGTACTACGAGCAGGATCAGGCCGAGCTGGCCGCCGCCTCCCTGGCGTAGGCGAGCAGCCCGCCGGCGCGCAGGATCGCCCGCTCGCGGGCGTTCAGGCGCAGGGCAAGCTCAATCGTTCCAGCCGGCGTCGCGGCCTCGAGTCGCTCGGTGTCGAGGTCGACCGGGATCGACCAGCTCTGCCCCTGCTCGATCCTCTCGTAGTCCTGCTCGACGGCGAAGGTGAGCGGGAGGATGCCCTGCGCGATCAGGTTGGCGCGGTGGATGCGGGCGAAGCTCTTGGCGATCACGGCGCGGATGCCGAGGTGCAGCGCCGCGAACGCAGCCTGCTCCCGGCTCGAGCCCTGGCCGTAGTTGTGGCCCGCGACGACGAGCCCTCCTCCCCATTCCTCCGCTCGTTGCGCGAACTGCAGGTCGAAGCGGCGGAACATGTAGCGGGCACACGCCGGGATGTTCGACCAGATCGCCAGGCCGAGGGCCCCGTCCGGGGCGAGGTCGCCGGTCGACACGTCGTCGGGGACGACGATCAGGACGCGGCCCACGATCACGTCCGGCACCGGCGGAACGTCGGGCGGCCCGACGATGTTCGCCGGGCGCACGACCTCGCCCGCGAAGGTTGGCGTGACGATCTGCCCGTCGTCGATCGCGGGCTCCGGCGTCGGCGCAGGTCCGGCTTCCGGGGGCTCACCCAGCTCGCGCGGGTCGGTGATCGCGCCGCGTAGCGCCGTGGCCGCCGCGGTCGCCGGGGAGCAGAGGAACACCTGGTCGCCCGGCGTCCCGCTGCGTCCGGGGAAGTTGCGGTTGAACGTGCGCACCGAAACGGCTCCGCTCGGCGGCGCCGCGCTCATCCCGATGCATGGGCCGCAGGCCGGCTCGAGGATGCGCGCGCCCGCTGCGAGGAGATCGGAGTAGACGCCGCCGCGCACGATCCGGTCGAGGATCTGGCGCGAGCCCGGGGTCACGGTCAGGTCGAGTCCGTGCGGCACCGTTCTGCCCCGCAGCGCCGCGCCGACGACCGCGAGATCCTCGTACGACGAGTTCACCGAGCTCCCGACGCACACCTGCGCAACCTCGACGCCGGCGGCCTCGCGCACCGGAACGACGTTCCCCGGCGACGCCGGCCGCGCGATCAGCGGCTCCAGCGCGTCGAGGTCGATCACCTCGAGCTCGTCGTACTCCGCGCCCGCGTCGGCTGCGAGCTCGACCCAGGCTTTGGGGCGGCCCTGCTCCTCGAGCCACTCTCGGGCTCGCTCGTCGGAGGGGAAGATTCCGGTGGTCGCGCCCGTCTCCATGACCATGTTGCAGATCGTCCCGCGATCGGTGGCGGACAGGCACGCGACTCCCTCGCCGAAGAACTCGAACACCCGTCCCTGGCCGCCTCGGACGCCGCGCCTGCGCAGGAGCTCGAGGACGACGTCCTTGGACTCGACCCACGGCCCAAGCCTGCCGCGAAGCTCGACTCCGGCGACCAGCGGCCGCTCGAGCGGAAACGGTCGGCCGGCCATGACGAGCGCCACCTGCGTCGCACCCGCGCCGATCGCAAGCATGCCCAGGCCACCCGCCATCGTCGTATGGCTGTCGGCCCCGACCAGCACGTGGCCCGGCCGCGCGAAACGCTCGAGATGCAGGTAGTGCGAGATCCCGTTCCCCGGACGCGAGTAGAGAAGCCCGAACCGCGCGGCGCAGGAGCGGAGGTAGACGTGATCGTCCGGGTTGCGGTTGTCGAACTGCAGGACGTTGTGGTCGATATACGAGACCGCGAGCGGCACCTGCACGCGCTCGACCCGGAGCCGCTCGAACTGCAGGCACGCCATCGTTCCGGTCGCGTCCTCCAGCAACACCTGGTCGACGTGCAGGTCGATCTCCCCGTCCGCGGCGGCGGTGAAATGCGCGTCGGCGATCTTGGCAGTGAGCGTCCGGGGGCGTACCATTGCAGCGGACTCTAGTGGCCTCGGGACGATTGCATACTGTGTGCTAAATGGCCATGGAGCGCCCCGAACCGCTCGTTCGGAATGCGAGTGACGTCGCCACCGAACTGCTCCGAAACGCGATTCTCGACGGGAGGCTCGCACCCGGACAGCGCCTGAAGGAAGAGGAGCTCGCCCGGAGTCTCGGGATCAGCCGCACGCCGGTGCGCGAGGCCCTCGTCATGCTCGAGGCCGAGGGGTTGATCGACGCGGCGCCGAACCGCGGCGCGATCGTCCGCAGCCACAGCGCCGAGGAGCTCGACGACCTGTACCAGCTCCGAGCCCTGCTCGAGGGGCACGCAGCGCGGCGCGCCGCGGGGCATGCGAAGGACGAACTGGTCCCCGAGCTCTGGGCGAGCTGCAAGCGATTCGACAAGCTGATCGCCAAGGGCGAGGTCAACGAGCTCGTCCAGGAGAACCTCACCTTCCACAACCTGATCCTCGAGGCCGCGGGCAGCCACCGGTTGGAAAGCATCGTCCGAAACGTCACCGACCTGCCGCTCGTCTATCGATCGTACATCTGGTACTCGCCAGAGCAGCGCAAGATATCGCTCCACTACCACCAGCAAATCACGCGTGCCCTTGAAGCGCGCGACGGCGAGCGGGCCGAGCTGGTGATGAAGGAGCACGTCTTCGAGGCGCGCGACGTCTTGGTCGTACGGATGCGCGAGCTCGGAGTCGGCGAGTGACCGAAGCGCTGCGCGTCACCGACCCGAAGGAGCATGGCGCGGATTCGTCCGGGCCTCTGGCCGGCGTCCGCGTCCTCGAGCTCGGGATGCTGCTTGCCGGACCATTTGCGGGCCGGCTGCTCGGCGACCTTGGCGCGGAGGTGATCAAGGTCGAGCCGCCGCGGAAGCCCGACCCGCTTCGCGAATGGGGAAGGGCGCGCTACCAGGGGCGCTCGCTCTGGTGGCCGGTGCAGTCCCGCAACAAGAAGTGCGTGACGCTCGATCTGCGCGGCGAGCGGGGGCAGAAGCTCCTCCTCCGCCTCGTGCGGGAGTCCGACGTCCTGCTCGAGAACTTCCGCCCCGGGACGCTGGAGCGGTGGAACATCGGGCCCGAGCAGCTCTGGGAAGTCAACCCGCGCCTCGTGGTCTGCCGCGTCTCCGGGTACGGGCAAACCGGCCCCTACTCGTCGCGAGCGGGGTTCGCCTCGGTTGCGGAGGCGATGGGCGGCCTGCGGCACGTGAACGGCTTCCCGGGCGAGGCGCCACCGCGCCTGCACCTTTCGCTCGGCGACTCGCTCGCGGGGATGTTCGCGACCATCGGCATCCTCGCTGCCCTCCACCGCCGCGACGGCCTTGGGCTGGGCCGTGGCCAGGTCGTGGACGTCTCCCTGCTCGAGGCCTGCTTCGCGCTTCTGGAGAGCACCGTGCCGGAGTACGATCGGCTCGGCGTCATCCGCGGCCCGGGCGGCACGCGCATCGAGGGGATCGCGCCCTCGAACACGTTCAAGTCGAAGGACGGCAAGTGGATCGTGATTGCGGCGAATGCCGACACCGTCTTTCGCCGGCTGTGCGTGGTGATGGGTAAGCCCGAGCTGGCCGATGACCCGCGCTTCGCGACGCACATCGCGCGCGGCGAGAACCAGGAGGAGATCGAGGGGATCGTGGGCATGTGGGCTGCCGAGCACGACTCCGCTGAGATCGACGCGGTCCTGAACGAGGCCGGCGTCATTTGCGGGCCGATCTACACCGTCGCGGACATGTTCGCGGACGACCACTTCTGGGCCCGCGAGATGCTCGTGCGGCACGTCGACCCGGACTTCGGCGAGTACGTCGGGCCGGGGATCGTCCCCAAGTTCTCGGAGACGCCGGCGGAGGTGCGCTGGTCGGCCGCGTGGGATGAGGGCAGCCACAACGCAGATGTCTACGGCGACCTGCTCGGACTGGACGCGGACTCGCTCCAAGAGCTTCACTCCGACGGGGTCATCTAGAGGCTTGATGTGGGTTCGCAGGTCATGAGCAGGGACCCGGTACAGAGACGAAGAAAGGGCCTCCAGCCCTGTTTCCCTCGTGATCGGAGCACGAGTGCAGGTTGCACAATAGTCTCGCGCTGCTTCGCACAAACCCGAGAGGAGAAGGCATGATCGGAGTCATCGTCACCCTCGGTCCAGGCGAGGACCTCAACCGCCAACGCGCCTCGGCGGCCGCAGAGCAGGCAGCGCCTATGTTCGAAGGCATGGACGGCCTGCGAAGCAAGGTGTTCATGTGGAACGACGAGACCGGTACGGTCATCAACACCTACGTGTGGGATTCGGAGTCGGCCGCCCGCGCATTCTTCACCCCGGAGCTGAAAGCGCAGATCATCGAGCTCTGGGGCGTCGAGCCGCAGGTGCAGTTTGCCGAGGTGTCGGCGCTCGTCGACAACCGGGTCGCCGTCGCCTAGGCGCAGATCCGCTGCCACGACGCCACCTAGATCGTCCCGCCAGGGTCAGACTGAGGCAAGCAGGTCGTCCAGCGCGACGACCTCGCCGTACTTGGCCTGGATGTCGTACAGCGCCGCGTCGTGGGGCCCCCGCTCGCGGTCGCCGACGCACTCGCGCGGGACGACAGTTGCGTACCCGTTCTGCACGAGGTCCACCGCGGTCGCGCGGATGCAGCCGCTCGTGGTGGTGCCGCAGAGGATGACCGAGTCGACCCCGCGGGCGGCAAGGAGCGCGGTCAGGTTCGTGCCGAAGAACGCGGACGCGCCCTTTTTGACGATCACCGCCTCGTCCTCTCTCCGTCCGAGCCGCTCGTCCAGGTCGACCCACCGGCTGCCGAGCTTCAGCTCCGCGAGGCCCGGCAGTTTCCGCGGCCAGATCCCGGCGTCGGAGAGCGACTCATCGAAGCCGACGGTGGTGAAGAGGATGGGGAGGCCGCGCTCGCGCGCGCGGTCGAGCAACCGCCGCGTCGCCTCGACCTCGGCGGTCAGCTCCGATCCGAGCGCGCACGCGGGATCGGTGAAGCCGCAGGAGAAGTCGACGACGAGGACGGCGGGATGCCCTCCGAGCGCGACCGCGCCCGATTCAGCGGCCGGCATGCTCGGCCAGGAATCTGCGCGTCGCCGCGAGAAAGTCGTCCATGTTGTCCCACGGGATCATGTGGCCCGCACGCGGGATCTCGACTAGTTCGAAGGCCGGGTTCGCCTCGTGCACCTCGTGGGCACCCTCTGCCGACACGGCCGGGCTCTCCCCGCCGTACATGAACATCGCGGGGACGGTCACCTTGCTGAGGTAGTCGAAGATGTCCTCGGTGTGGAAGTTGAGCCACGTCTCCCGCACCGCGGTCTCGTCGCACGTCGGCAGCCACTCGGCGCGGAGCCGCAGCTGCTCGTCGTCCCAGGTCGGGAAGTACGGGCGAATATCGTCCACCGTCGCGCCGGAGCGCGCCTTCTCGAGCTGCTCCATGAACTGCTCGAGCGAGGTGGGGTACTGGGGCCGGCCCGGGCCGGTCAGCGGCGGGTCGATGACGATCAGCGCTCCGCTTTCGTCCTCGTGCAGAACACCGAAGGCGGCGGCGATGCGCGCGCCCATCGAGTGGCCGACCACCGTGAGCCGCCCCAGGTCGAGCTCGGCGATCAGTGCGGCAACGTCGGCGGCGTAGTCCGGCAGGGTGAAGCCGGTCCGCGGCCTGTCGGAGAGACCGCGGCCGCGAACGTCGAGGACGAGGAGCCGGTACTCGTCCGCCAGCTGCTCGGCGACGAAACCCCAGGTAATCGCGGGGCTCGTGATTCCGGGAACGACGACGACCGGCGGTCCTTCCCCGTACTCGAGGTAGTGCAAGCGGACGTCGCCGCTCTGGAAGTAACCGTCCTTCCCGACCATCAGCCGGCAACCTCCACCGCCGCGCCGAGCTGCTCGAGCACGCGCTCCAGCGGTTCCACGTCCGCGTACTTGGCGTCGATGTCGAACAGGTTCCACTCGTGCGGCCCCTGGGCGCGGTCGCCGACGCACTCACGCGGGACGATTGCGCGGTACCCGTAGGAGACTGCATCGATCACGGTCGCGCGCACGCAGCCGCTGGTGACGCAGCCGGTCACGATCAGCGTGTCGACGCCCGAGGCGGCGAGGAAGCTTGCAAGGTGCGTGCCGAAGAACGCGGAGGCGGCCCGCTTGTGGACGACGAGCTCCTCGGGGCGCGGCTCGAGCCGGGCGTCCACGTCGCACCATTTCGTTCCCTCGACGAGCTCGCGCAGCCCCGGCATCTTCCTCAGCCAGGGCTCCCCTTCCAGTGTTCCCTCCTGGAACGCGATCACCGTGAACGCGACCGGCAGGCCGCCGGCGCGCGCAGCGGCGAGGACCCGCCGGGTCGCGGCGACCACGTGATCGAGGTTGCCGCCGACGGGGCAGGACGCGTCGGTGAAGCCGTTCTGGAGGTCGACGACGACGATTCCGGCGCGGTCTCCGAACCCCATTCGATTGCCGATCCCGCTACGGGTGTAGATCTCGGCGGTGTCCTGGAACTTCTGCGGGCTGGGGACGTCCGACATGGCGTATATCATATTGCGCCTCGGAGAGGAGCGTCACCTGGCCACGCAACCCGAGCCGAACGCAGTTCCCTCATCGCCGATCGAGCTGCCGTCCATTCCCGACGTCATCTACCGCGAGCTCCGGCGGGACATCGCGCACGGCGTGTACCAACCCGGCCCGATCCGCGTGCGCGTACTCGCCGAGCGCTTCGGCGTGAGCGCGACGCCGGTGCGCGAAGCGCTCCGCCGGCTGGAAGCGGAGGGCCTGGTCAGCCTCCGAAACCGCCAGATCGTGATCAACCGGCTCTCCCGGGAAGAGATGCGCGAGATTTACACGATCCGCGGCGAGCTGGAGGCGTTCGCGACCCAGCAGGCGGTGCCGAACCTGCGCAATCACGAGGCGGCGCTCGCGCGGCTCGAGCAGATCATCCTCGAGATGGACGCGGCCGAACGGGATCCCGAGAGCTGGCGAGAGGCCAATGAGGACTTCCACTGGACGCTCTACCGCGCCGCTGGCATGCCGCGCCTGGAGGAGATCATCAACCGGCTCTGGGTCGCGGTCGAGCCGTACCTCCGGCTATACGTGATCACGGTGGGCAGCTTCCGCACGGCTCAGGACCAGCATCGCAAGATCCTCCGGCACGTGCGCGCCGGTGAGGCGCAGGAGGCCGCGCGTTGCATGCGCGAGCACCTCGGAGAGACGAAGACGCTGCTCTCCGGCCACCTCGTCGACGGGTGAGCCCGCGGATCGCGATAATCGCGGGCGACGGCGTCGGCCCGGAGGTGCTCGCCGAGGCGCGGAGGGGCCTGGACGCGCTAGAGCTGGGGCTCGAGTTCGAGGACCTGGAATGGGGCTCGGCCTACTGGCGCGAGCACGGGCGGATGATGCCGGCGGACGCGCTGGACCAGATCCTCGCCTTCGATGCGGTGCTGCTGGGCGCGGTCGGCGACCCGGGCGTGCCGGACGACGTGACCCTCTGGGGTCTCCTGCTCGAATTGCGCCAGGGACTCGACCTGTGGGCGAACGTACGGCCGGCACGCCTGCTCGCGGGCATCCCCTGTCCGCTCGCCGGGCGCGATTCCGAGGACGTCGACATGCTTTTCGTCCGCGAGAACACGGAGGGCGAGTACTCCGGAATCGGCGGGCGGGCGCACCGCGGGCGGCCGGGGGAGCTCGCGACCGACACCGCCGTCTTCACGCGTGCGGGAATCGAGCGCGTTGCTCGTCATGCGTTCGAGCAAGCGCGTAAGCGGCGCGGCTCGTTGATCAGCGCGACCAAGTCGAACGCCTCTCGGTACGGGTACACGCTGTGGGACGAGGTCGTCGGAGACGTGGCAGCCGGCTTTCCGGACATCTGCCTGGAGAAGGTGCTCGTCGACGCGCTCTGCACGCGTGTCGTGCGCGACCCGGGCAGCATCGACGTCGTGGTCGCGTCGAACCTCTTTGGCGACATCCTCACCGACCTCGCCGCGGCGCTGCAGGGCGGTCTCGGCATGGCGGCGAGCGCGAACGTCGCGCCGGGCTCGGACGCGCCCGGGCTCTTCGAGCCGGTGCACGGCTCGGCGCCCGATATAGCAGGCCGCGGAATCGCGAACCCGATGGCGGCGATCTGGAGCGCAGTGCTCATGCTGGAGCACCTGGGCGAGGCGGACGCGGCGGCGCGGCTGATGCGTGCGCTCGAGGCTGTCGCCCGCGACGGGCCGAAGACCCGCGACGTCGGAGGCGGCGGCTCGACGAGCGAAGTGGGCGACGCGATCGTCGCCCGGCTGAACGTCGGGCGCTAGCGGCGGCGCGGTCACAGCTCGTCGCGGACGATGCGCGCGCCCTCGACCATGACGCGCAGCTTCCCACGCGCGACGGTGCGCGGGAGGTACTTCATGCCGCAGTCCGGCGCGACAAGAAGGCGTTCCGGCTCCACGTGGCGCAGTGCGGCGCGGATCCGTTCCGCGACCCTCTCCGGGCGTTCGATCTCCGTGTCGCCTAGGTCGAGAACGCCGAGAACGATCTTCTTCGACGGCAGCTGCTCGAGCAGCGCCGGGTCGAGGCGTGGCTGTGCCGCCTCGATCGAGATCTCATCCACAGGACACGCGTCCAGCTCGGTCAGGAAGGGGTAGCCGGGAAGCCGAGTGTGGACGATCGCCGCGTACCCGAAGCAGGTGTGCAGCGCGGTCTCCGCCTCGATCCCCTCGACCGCGCGCGCGATCGCCGGGAGCGCGTATTCGGCGGCGGCCTCCGGCCGCGCCTGCAGGTACGGCTCGTCGATCTGCACGACGTCTGCGCCCGCGTCGGCGAGGTCGCGAAGCTCATCGTTCACGGCGGCGGCGTAGCCCATGGCCATCTCGCCCACACTTGGGTAGTAGTCGTTCTGGGCCTGCTGGCTCATCGTGAACGGCCCCGGCACCGTCACGCGGATCGGCCGGTCGGTCAGCGAGCGCAACAGTTTCACGTCCTCCAACTCGACCGGCCGCGTGCGCCGGATCGGGCCGACGACGCGCGGCACCGGATTCGGGTGCCCAGTCCGGTCGAGCGCGGTGCCCGGGTTGTCCACATCCACCCCGTCCAGCGCGGTCGCGAACCTGTTCGAGTAGCTCTCCCGCCGGATCTCGCCGTCGGTGACGATGTCCACTCCGGCCTTCTCAATCTCGGCGACCGCCAGGCGGGTCGCGTCCTCCTGGGCCTCGTCCAGGAAGGACGCGTCCACTCGCCACAGCTCGTCGGCTCGTACGCGCGGAGGCAGCCGCCCCGCCAGAGCCTCGCGGTCGATCAGCCAGTCGGGCTGCGGATAGCTGCCGACGACCGTCGTTAGGAGAGGAGCGGCTTCGAGGGGCAAGGCGCTAAATGGATACGATATACGATATGCTTCGGCCGCTTTGAGCGAGGCCACGGAGCGAACTTTCCTGAGCCCCTTCGAGGTCGAGGCCCCTCCGGGCGCCGAGGAGTGGCGCCGCCTGTATCCCGATTACTACCTGTTTTCCGACGAGCGCCGCGAGTACGAGGACGAGCAGTTTTGGTTCTTCGACGGGATGCACAACCCCGAGCCCGTGTACCCGTTCGACGCGATCATGCCGGAGAGCTGGTGGGTCTTCCTCAACCAGTACCTGACCCGCGTGTGGATGGTTCCCCCCACGCTCGGCATCGACCAGCGGATCGTCAACGGGTACCTGTACGTGAGCCCGACGACGATCACGGACGCGCAGGAGATCGAAGAGCGGGTGCCGGTGTTCCTCGAGCGCGCCGGCTTCTACTACGACAACTGGGACGAGCTCTACGAGAAGTGGGTCGCCAAGGCAGAGGACTGCATCCGCCGGCTACGCGAGATCACGTTCGAGCCCCTGCCCGACCTCGAGCCGATGGAGACCGTCCAGAGCGGACGCGGGCTGACGACCGGGTACGACCTGCTCGCGAGCTACTCGCGCCTCCTCGAGAACATGCACGAGATGGCGAACTACCACTTCGAGATGCACATGCTCGGCTACGGCGCGATCATGGCCTTTTCGGACTTCTGCAAGCAAGCGTTTCCCGGAATCCCCGACCAGACGATCGCGAAGATGCTCGGGGGCGTCGACCTTCTCCTTTTCCGTCCAGACGACGAGCTGCGCAAGCTGGCACGGCTGGCGATCGAGCTCGGCGTCGCCGACGCGATCACCGCGGGCGATAAGCGGGACGACACGCTGGCAGCAATCGGCCGGCACGAGAACGGCCAAGAGTGGCTGGATGCGCTCGAGGCAGCGAAGGAACCGTGGTTCTGGTTCTCGACCGGACCCGGCTACTGCCATCAGCACCGTGCCTGGGTCGACGACCTCACGGTTCCGTTCAGCGCGATGAAGGGCTACGTCGAGAAGCTCCAGGACGGCATCGACATCGATCGGCCGCTCCACGAGCTCGTCGGCGAGCGTGAGCGGATCGCCTCCGAGTATCGGGAGCTACTGCCGACGGACGAGGACCGGGAGGCGTTCCACCAGGTTCTCGAGCTCGCGCGCAAGGTCTACCCGCTTGTCGAGAACCACAACTTCTACGTTGAGCACTGGCACCATTCGATCTTCTGGAACAAGGTGCGCGAGCTTGGCGGCGTACTCGAGGCCGGCGGCTTCCTCGAGGACTCCGAGGACATCTTCCTGCTGCACCGCTACGAGGTGTACGAGGCGCTCTTCGACCTACTCACCGGCTGGGCGACGACGAACCCCGCGCGGCCCGCCTACTGGCGCAGCGAAGTCGCGGAACGCAACCGGATCATCGAGAAGCTGCGCCAGTGGGCGCCTCCGGCCGCGCTCGGCAAGCCCCCGGAGGCGGTGACCGAGGCCGCCACGGTGATGCTCTGGGGGATCACGGCGGAGACGATCAAGCAGTGGCTCGACGCACACCACGGAACGAACGGAGCGGACGGCGCTTCGAACGAGCTGCGCGGTTTTGCCGCCTCGCCGGGCATCGCGGAGGGCCCGGCGCGGGTCATCCTCACGGTGGCCGAGCTCGACCAGGTGCAGACGGACGAGATCCTGATATGCCCGATCACCGCGCCGAGCTGGGCGCCCGTCTTCTCGCGGATCAAGGGTGCCGTCTCGGATATCGGCGGAATCATGTCCCACGCCGCAATCGTCTCCCGAGAGTACGGGCTCCCCGCCGTCGTCGGCACCGGCTTCGGCACCAAGAACATCGCCACGGGGCAGCGGGTCCGCGTCGACGGGAACACCGGTGTCGTCACCGTTCTCGACTGACTTGAGCTCCCCCTCGCGCGCCATCGTCTGGTTCCAGGACTGCGACGCCTCATCCGTGGCCGAGGTGGGGGGAAAGTGCGCAAGCCTGGGCGAGCTGATGCGCGCGGGGATGAACGTGCCGCCCGGCTTCGCCGTGACGACGGCCGCGCACAAGCGCTTCCTGGACGAGCACGACCTGCGCCGGCGCGAGCAGGAGCTGCTGGACGGCATCGAGTACGAACACCCCTCTGCTGTCGCCGAGGCGAGCCGGAAGGCTCCGTGAGCTGGTCGAACAGGCCACGGTGCCGGAGGACGTCGAGGCGGAGATCCGCTCGGCGTACGCGAACACGGACGGCCGGCCCGTCGCCGTCCGCTCGAGCGCCGTCGCAGAGGACATGGCGACGGCCAGCTTCGCAGGCCAGCTGCAGACGTACCTCTGGATCGAGGGTGATGACGCAGTCGTCGAACACGTCCGCCGCTGCTGGAGCGGGTTCTTCACGCCCGAGGCGCTCAGCTACCGGAAAAACCTGGGAATGGTCGACGAGCAGACCCTGATGAGCGTCGGCGTGCAGCGCATGGTGCACGCGCGCTCCGCCGGCGTCATGTTCACGCTCAACCCGATCAACGGCGACCGCTCCAAGATCGCGATCGAGTCGACCTGGGGACTCGGCGAGGCGCTCGTGGCCGGGGAGGTCAACCCGGACCGGTTCCTCGTCGACAAGGTGACGCTCGAGGCCCTGGAGTCCAACATCGGCGAAAAGGACATCGAGTACCGGCTCGAGAACGGCATCGTCTCGGCCCAGCCGATCGAAGACGAGCGGCGCACGACGGCGTCGCTGTCCCACGTCGAGGTGATCGAGCTCGCACGGCTCGGGAAGGAGATCGAGCGCCACTACGGGCGGCCGGAGGACATCGAGTGGGTGATCGACGCCGACACGGGCGAGCTGTTCGTGCTTCAGGCACGCGCCGAGACAGTCTGGAGCAGGCGCGAGCGCCCCTCGCTCGTCACGAAGAAGACGAGCGCGCTCGAGTACGTGCTCGACGACATGCTGAAGCGGACGAAACCGACGTGAAGCCGGCGCCGTTCGAGTACGTCCGCGTCGACTCCGTCGACGAGGCGATCGGCGCGCTGGCCGAGCGGGAAGGCGAGGCCCGCCTGCTCGCCGGCGGGCAGAGCCTCGTCCCGATGCTGAACATGCGCCTCCTCCAGCCGGAGGCCGTCGTCGACGTGAACAGGGTCCCCGGCCTGGCCGAGATCGAGGAGGGGAAGGGCCACGTCACCATCGGCGCGCTCACGCGCTACTGCCAGGTGGAGTGGTCGCCGACCATCGGCTCGCGTCTGCCGCTGCTCACGGAGGCCGTCTGCTACATCGGCGACCGGCAGGTGCGCTCGCGCGGGACGGTGGGCGGGTCGCTCGCCCATGCCGATCCGACCGGTGAAATGCCGCTCGCCTCACTGGCGCTCGGCGCGACGGTGGTCGTCCAAGGCCCGGATGGAACGCGCGAGCTTCCGGCCGAAGAACTCTTCCTCGGCCCCTACTTCACCACGCTCGAGCCGGCGGAGATGATCACCGCGGTCCGCTTCCCCTACCGCGAGCGAGCGATCAGCGCGATCGTCGAGCATGCGCGCAAGCACGGCGACTTCTGCGTGATCGGCGTCGCCGCGGTCGGCGAGCCGCAGAACGGCGGCTGGAAGTCGGTCCGGATCGCGCTCGCCGGCGTCTCCCCCAGCCCGTACGTCGGCGCAGAGCTCGACGACACCCGGCTCGAGCCCGACGTCATCGAGAGCGCCGTCGCGGCGTGCATCGAGGCCTCCGACCCGTTCGACGACGTCCGCGCCTCGGCCGACTACCGCCGGCATCTGATCCCGATCTACGTGAAGCGCGCGCTGCAGGAGCTGGAGCGCAGGAGAGGCGAATGAACATCACTATGCGGGTGAACGGCGAAGAGGTCACGCGCGACATCGAGCCGCGGCTTCTTCTCGTCGACTTCATCCGCCATGAGCTCGGCCTCACCGGCACCCACGTCGGGTGCGAGCAGGGCGTGTGCGGAATGTGCACGATCCTGGTCGACGGCGACCCGATCAAGTCGTGCCTAATGCTCGCCGTGCAGGCCGACGGCGCAGACATCACGACCGTGGAGTCCCTGAACGGAGAGGAGCTGCACCCGGTTCAGCGCGCGTTCAAGCAGGCGCACGGGCTCCAGTGCGGCTACTGCACGCCGGCCTTCGAGATGACGGCCCTCGCGCTCGCTCGGCGCGGCGTCCGTTTCGACCGTGAGCAGCTGAAGGAGGAGCTCGCCGGCGTGCTCTGCCGCTGCACGGGCTACCAGAACATCTTCAAGGCGGTCGAGTCGTATCTCGAGGAGGTGACGGAGTGACTGAGACGGTCACCGCTCCGGTCGAGGTCACGCGACCGGGCGTCATCGGCGAGAACGTCGAGCGCATCGAGGACGAGCGCCTCGTACGCGGCCTCGGCCGGTACGTCGACGACGCCGACCCGCCGCGGCTCGCGCACATGGCAGTCGTGCGCTGCCCGTACCCGCACGCGCGCATTGTCGCGATCGACGCCTCGCGAGCGCGCGACCTCGGGGGTGTCTTCGAGGTGCTCCTTCCCGAGGACGTCGTCGACCGGACCGGCCCGATCACTGTCCTCCGTCCCATCCCTGACTCTCCGCGGATCATGCTCCGCGCCCTCGCTCACGACGTCGCGCGCTACGAGGGCGAGCCGGTGGCGTCGGTCTGCGCCCTGAGCCGTTACGTCGCCGAGGACGCTGCGAACCTGATCGACGTCGAGTACGAGCCGCTGGATGCGGTGGTGGACGTCGAGAAGGCACTCGACGAGGACGCGCCCGTCCTCCATGACCAGCTCGGCACCAATCTGCTCGTCTGCAACCCGCGCGGCGAGGGGAACCCCGACCACGCCTTCGAGGAGGCAGCGCTGGTCGAGGGCGATACCTTCCGCATCAACCGCGTGAGCGGCCTGCCGATGGAGACGCGGGCGATCCTCGCCTCGTACACGCCCGGGCTGAAGCAGCTCGAAGTGCTCGCGTCCACCCAGGCTCCGCACCTCTTCAGCCGCCAGCTCGCCCAGTCGCTCCGGCTTCCCGAGGCCGACATACGCGTCGTCGCGAGCGACGTCGGCGGCGGTTTCGGCCTCAAGCTCGGGATCTTCCCCGAGGATCTCCTCGCCTGCCTGCACTCCATCGATCTCGGCCGGCCGGTCAAGTGGATCGAGGACCGCAACGAGTTCTTCCGCGGCGCGACGCAGGCGCGCGAGTCCGTGCACAAGGCGCGCATGGGGGTCGACTCGGAGGGCCGCATCCAGGCGTACACGAACACGTACTACGTCGACGCAGGCGCATACAACTCCCCGATGGGCTCGCCGATGCTCTCGGCGCTCATGTTCCAGGGCCCGTACAAATTCCCGAACGGCTACGTCGAGCGGAACGTCGTCCTCACGAACAAGGTCCCGGTCGGTGCGTACCGTGGCTACGGGCAGCCGGAAGGGTGCTTCGTGCGCGAGCTGCTCCTGGACCGGATCGCGCGCAAGCTGCAGATCGACCCGGTCGAGATCCGGCGGCGGAACTACATCACGCCCGGCGACATGCCGTGGCGGACGATCGGCGGCGCGCGCTACGACTCCGGCGACTATTTCACCTGCCTGGAGATGGCGGCGGACGGAATCGACTACGAGGACGCACGGAAGCGCCAGGCCGAGCTGCGCGAGCAGGGGCGCCACCTCGGGATCGGCATCGCCTCGTACGTCGAGATGACCGGCTATCCGGGCTCGAAGTTCCTCGGGAAGCACGATGCCCAATACGGGGCGCACGAGGGTGTGGTCATCCGCGCGAACCGCTCGGGCGGGGTGGACGTCCACACCGGCGTCCCCCCGATCGGCCAGTCGACCGAGACCGCGTTCATGCAGCTCGCCTCCTCGGTGATCGGGCTCGATCCGGCGACGGTGCGCGTGTTCGCCGGGGACACCAAGGACACTCCGGTCAGCACCGGTTCCTTCGCCAGCCGCACGCTCATCGCAGGATCGGGCGCGATCGAGCGTGGCGGCACCGAGATCCGGGAGAAGGCGACGCGAATCGCGGCGTTCATGCTCGACGTCCCGGTCGAGGATCTCGTGCTCGAGAACAGCGTCTTCACGAGCCGGAGCGATCCCGGGACGCGCATCAGTTTCGAGGAGGTCTCGCTCAACGCCTTCTATGGCCATCGCCTGCCCGAGGGCGAGCAGCCGGGGCTGGAGGCGACCGTGTACTACGACCCGATCTCGAATGCCTTCTCGTACGGAACGGCGGCCGCGATCGTCGAGGTCGATCCCGACACGGGCGCGTACGGCCTCGAGCGCTTCCTGTTCGTCCACGACTGCGGTACGCAGGTCAACCCGATGATCGTCGAGGGCCAGCTGCACGGCGGCATCGCACAGGCGCTCGGCAACGCGCTGTTCGAGGAGCTCGTCTACGACCCGGAAAGCGGCCAGCTCGTGAACGGCTCGATGATGGACTACTTCATGCCAACCGCGGCCGATCTCCCCGAGATCGAGCTCGACCACACCGAGGTACCGTCGCCCGTGACGCCGTTCGGCGTACGCGGGATCGGCGAGAGCGGGACGATCCCGCCCGGCGCGGCGATCGCGAACGCGCTCTGCGACGCGCTCACTCCCTTCGGCGTCGAGATCAACCGTCTCCCGCTGACGGCCGAGTACGTCTGGCGGCTCATTCAGGAGGGCCGATGAAGTTGGAGGAGTCCTTCACCGTCAGCGCGCCGCACGGCGACGTGTGGGCCTTCCTCGAGGACGTCGACCGGATCGCACGCTGTGTGCCGGGCGTGTCCGAAGTCGAGCCGATGGAGGACGGGCGCTCGCGTGTGCGCATGACCCAGAAGGTCGGCCCGCTGTCGGCGACCTTCGACCTGCGCACGAAGATGAAGTCGAGCGAGCCCGGTACGTTCGTCGAGGTCGAGTCGATCGGCAAGTCGGTCAAGGGCGCGATGGGCGAGCTTCGTTCGACCAACCGGGTCGAGATCGAGCCGGCGGGGGAGGACGCCACCACTGTCCGCCTTTCGGCCGAGGTCGCTGTCGGCGGGATGCTCGGGTCGGTCGGCACCAAGGTGATGTCCCTGAAGGCGAAGCAGGTGGCGAAGGAGTTCGCAACCTCGCTCGAGCGCGAGATCCAGCAATTCCGGCAGAAGGAGGACTGACGTGGCCGCTCCCATGAACACGTACTACCGCACCGCCCAGCTCGTCCCGCTCTTCCAGCGGATGCTCGAGCGCTGCAAGGTGACCCCCGACGAGACGGTGCTCGTCGTGACCGATCCGGACACGAACCAGGAGTACGCGGCGGCCATGTTCGCGGCGGCACGGTCGTTTGGCGCCGACGTGATGACGCTGATCCTGCCGCCGCCGCCGCCCGAGCAAGCCGCGTTCATCCGGACGGGGAACATCTCCTCCACGATCGTCGCGAACTCGAAGCTCGCACTCGAGTACCTAAAGATGGCCGACTTCGTGATCGACATGACCTCGATCGGGCTCCTCCACACGAAGGAGCAGGTGGCGGTACTCGAGTCGGGGACGCGAATGTTGATGGTGCACGACCCGGTCGAGGTGCTGGAGCGGCTCTTCCCCGAGGACAGCGACAAGGAGCGCGTGCAACGCCACGCCGAGCGCATGCGCAAGGGCAAGAGGATCCGGCTCGAGTCGGACAACGGAACCGACGCCTGGTTCGACATGGAGGGACAGCCGGTGATCGAGCAGTGGGGCTGGACCGACCAACCCGGCCGCTGGGACCATTGGCCCGGCGCGTTCCAGTACACGTCCCCAACCGAGGGAGCCGGCGAGGGCGTGATCGTGCTCGACGCGGGCGACATCTGGTACCCGCCCAAGCGGTACCTGACGACGCCGGTGCGCATGACCTTCGAGAAGGGCGCCGCCGTCTCGATCGAGGGCGGCTGGGACGCCGCGATGATCCGCGAGTACATCGAGGGCTGGAACGACCCCGAGGGCTACATGATGAGCCATCTCGGCTGGGGGACGCACAAGCGGGCGCTCTGGAACGCGCTCCTATTCCAGGACCCGCTCGACATCATCGGCCAGGACGGCCGCACCGCCTGGGGACGGACGCTGTTCGCGCTCGGGTCGAACGTGACATTCGGCGGCACGCACACGACCGGCTGCCACCAGGACTTCGCTCTCAAGAACCACCGCTTCTACCTGGACGACGAGCTGATCGCCGACAGCGGACGGATCGTCCCGGAGTACCTGAACGACTAGCCCCGGGTCTAGAGAGGTCCGAGCGCGTGAAGCGCGGCTTCCAGGCTGGCGAAGTTGTGCCCGCCGGCGAAGACGTCGACATGCGGCAGCGCGGCGCGCATGCCGCGCGCGAGCGGCTCGTACCGCGGGTCTTCCTTCAGCGGATTGAGCCAGACCACGCGGTGCGCCAGACGCGCGAGGCGGGCCATCTGCTCGGCGACGAGCTCGGGATCGCCGACCTCGAGCCCGTCCGAGCATACGACCACCACCGCCCCGCGGGCCATCCCGCGGTGACCGAACTCGTCCAGAAACGATCGGAGCGACTCGCCGATCCGCGTTCCACCGTCCCAGTCGAAGACCTCGGCTTCGGCGCGGCGGAGGGCTTCGTCCGGTCGCGTGTCACCGAGGGCCGGTGTCACCCTGGTCAGCCGCGTCCCGAAGCAGAACGCCTCCCAACGGCGGTCGGCACGCAGGGCCGCATGCGCGAAGAGGAGAAGCGCGCGCGAGTAGTCCGCCATCGACCCCGAGACGTCGAGTAGCAGGACGACGCGGCGCGGCCTGCGCCGGCGCTCGCGGTAGACGCGCTCGACCGGGTCGCCGGCCGTGCGAAACGAGCGGCGGATCGTCCGGCGCAGGTCCGGGCGCCCGGCACGCCGCCCCGTCCGCGAGCGCCTGGAGCGCCGCTCCGGGAAGACGAAGCGAAGTCCTTCCATCATCCGCCCGACCTCGGCGAGCTCCTCGGCGGTCATGGACGCGAAGCTCTTCTCCCGCAGCACCTCGATCCGGCTGGCCAGCCCCAGCTCAAGCTCCTCGTCGACCTGCACGCGGCCGGGAGGAGGAGGAGGGTCCCACTCGGGAGCCCTGGGGCCGAAGAAGCGCCGGTAGACCGCGTCGTAGACGGAAACGTCGGCCTCGCGCGCGACCAGGGTCGCGCGTCCCGCCCAGTAGAGATCGTCAGGCACGAGCGCCGCTGCCTGGCAGAACGATGCGACCCGGTCGCTGCCGACCGGGAGCTTCTCGGCGCGCAAGGCCCGCGCGAACCGGGTCAGTCGCTCGACCGGGTCAGTCACGGAGGAGCTCGGGCAGCGCGTGCTCGGCCCGCCGCAGGTCCTCGCGGTTCTTGACCGCCCAGCCGAGCGTCGCGACGGCCGCGTCCTCGGTGATCTCGTCGTGGACGAGGTGGGATAGCGCCTGCGCCCAGTCGATCGACTCCGCGACGCCGGGCGGCTTGACCAGACCGAGGTCTCGGAGGCCCGCGACGGCCTGGGCGACCGCGCGTGCAAGCTCGTCCGAGGCTCCCGGAGCGCGTAGCCGGATGATCTCCACCTCGCGCTCGAGGTCGGGGAAGTCGATCCAGTGATAGAGGCAGCGGCGCTTGAGGGCGTCGTGTAGCTCGCGCGTGCGGTTGGACGTGATGACCACGGCGGGCGGCTCCTCCGCGGCCACCGTGCCGACCTCCGGGATGGTGACCGCGAAGTCCGAGAGCACCTCGAGCAGGAAGGCCTCGAACTCGTCGTCGGCGCGGTCGAGCTCGTCGATCAGGAGGAGCGCGCGCGGCCCGGCCCGGAGCGCTCGCAGCACCGGCCGCTCGACCAGGAACTCGGGCCCGTAAAGCTCGGCCACGCGCCGCTCGACGTCGACCTCCCCCGTCTGGAGCGCTCGCGCGTAGAGCAGCTGCCGGGCGTAGTCCCACTCGTACAGCGCCTGCCCCGCGTCGATGCCTTCGTAGCACTGCAGGCGGATCAGCTCGGCGTCGAGAATCCGGGCGAGCGTCTTCCCGACCTCGGTCTTCCCCACCCCGGCCTCGCCCTCAAGCAGCAGCGGCCTGCGCATCTGGAGCGCGAGGTAGACGGAGGTCGCAAGCCCTCGGTCGGAGAGATAGGCGGCCTGCCCGAGAGCCTGCTCGACCTGCTCGATGGAGGAATGGTTCACACCTGAAATGGTACGGCCTATATCGCCGGCAACAGTTCCACCAAGGAGAAATCGTACCGCGATGCCGAGTTCGCTTCCTCGGAATGGCGCACTGGCTCGAGCCAGCGAGGAGGAGGCACAGCTCACCTGGGTGCGCGGACTCAGTGACGCCATGCAACCGCACTCGGTGGGCGCCTACGTCTGGGGAACGACGGCGAAGCGCGGATCAGGTTCGCCTATGGCACCGAGGAGAAGTACAACCGGTTGGTCGAGCTGAAGCTAGCCAACCTCGGCGTGGATGCGGCCGGACGACTTGCGGAGCGGGCCGCCCTCGCGCCCTGCCCGCGCGGCCAGGATCTCGGCCATGATCGAGAGCGCGGTCTCCGCCGGCGTGCCGGCGCCGATGTCCAGCCCGCAAGGGCCTGCGATCCGGTCGAGCAGCTCATCGGGGACGTCCGCCCCGACCAGCAGCTCGCGCCGGCGCGCCTGATTTCGACGGGAGCCGAGCGCGCCTACGTAGTGCGCATCGGTCTCGAGCGCGCCCTTCAGCGCCGGGATGTCGAACTTGTCGTCATGGGTGAGGACGACCACGGCGGTGTCGCTCGCGGGCCGTACCTGCGCCAGGGCTTCCTCCGGCCAGGCGACGATCAGCTGGTCGGCGCTCGGGACGCGCTCCGGGGTGGCGAACTTCCCGCGCGGGTCGGCGACGATCGTGCGCCAGCCGAGCTGCCTGGCCAGGCGGCAGAGCTCCTCCGCAGTGTCCACGGCGCCGAAGACGAGCAGGCGCGGCGGCGGGCCGAACACGTCGGCGAAGACCTTCCCGCGCTCATCCTCGAGCATGTGGCTGCGCCCGCGCAGGAGCGCCTCGCCGTCCTCGGTCGACAGCGTGCGTGTCCCCTTCCCCTCACCCTCGAGAACCGTGAACAGCACGCCGCGCTCATCCCGGGCGAGCAGCTCATTGATCTCGCCGATCAGCGTCGGGTCGGCCTCCTGCACGAACACGTCGATCTCCCCGCCGCACGGCAGGCCGACCGACAGCGCCATGTCGTCGGTAATCCCGTAGGTGAGAAGGCGCGGCTCTCCGCTGGCCAGGACCTCCTTCGCATGCTGGTAGACATCGTTCTCGACGCAGCCGCCTGAGACGGAGCCGGCCATCTCGCCGCCGTCGGACACCGCCAGCTTCGACCCGACCGGACGAGGCGCCGAGCGGCGGGTGGCGACCACGGTGGCGAGCGCGAACCGCTCCCCTCGCGCCTGCCAGCGCTCGACGTCTCCCAGGATCTCTTTCACGGACGGATCGTATCGCTACCCGATCTCGCGCACGGTCACCGAACGTGGTCTCGCGGAGGCTGCTGTTGACCGACGGCGACGCAACCGTGAAGACGGGCTGCGGCTCCCCCTCGGCGAACGACGTCGAGACG
>CAVQWX010000002.1:0-561810 GCA_963717765.1 uncultured Actinomycetes bacterium
CTACTTGAGCTTTGCCGCGCGACACACGGTCCACCGCGTCACAGCGGCGGCACTTCGACACTTCCGGCTTGGGAGTGAAGTCACACTGCCTAAGACTCTCTGCGATGCCGAGCGACGCGCGCCTCGGCGGCCGCCACGCTTACTGAGGTCTACGGACACCTCGTGCCCGATTTCCGAAGCCATGTCCTCGATGACAGCGCCCTGCACGCTAAGACCTTCACGTCGGCCTGCATCGGCATAGACCTGGAGCTGGAGCGGTTCGACCGCGTCGCCGGTCGAAGTCTTGTAGTCGACGATGGCAAGGTTCTCCGGGTCCCATCATGTCGTCGTGAATCACATCCGCACGGCCGCTCATGACGACGGCCCTGGAGGTAGAGCTCGAACGGGCGTTCGGTAGCCCACGTCCGCAGAAGGTCGTCAGGGTGATCGCTGACGTACTACGAGAGCGACCGTGCGGGCGCTTCTCCTCATCTCCTATGCGCCGGCTTATTTGCGAACGGCAAGTAGAAGCCCGTGGTGAGAAAGTCGTGGATAGATCTCGGCGTCGGCAGCAGACCATCGCCTTAACCTGCTCGGCGATCACCCGCATCAGGTGGTGCACGGCATGGCCGTAGCCGAGCTCGGTCTTCGCCGGCGGCATGAAACCGAGCTCGTTGCGGAGCAGGAAGCTGCTTGGGGGCAGCTCATGTACGCCTCGAGCTCGCTGTAGGTCACGACGAGATCGGGCGTCTCGACCCGTCGCGGCTCCGCGCTGGTCGGGAGGCCGGCGCTCGCCGACGAGCTCGTCCGCACTCGAGGAGGTACGGCGAAGGCGGAGCGCCGCTGCTCGTTCACGCGCGGTGCGAGGAGAGCGACACCCAGTCGCGGGCCCGCGTGAGCGCCACGTAGAACAGCCGCCGCTCGTCGGCATCGCGTCCCCTCGTATCGCGTCTGCATCGAACCGGTTGGCGCGGCAGGAGCCAGTCGCTCCGGCGTTCCCTGATTCTGCTTGGATGGGAACTTCGGCCATAAGTCAGCGACGGCAAGAACACGACGGCCATTCGAGGCCTTTAGCGCCATGCACGGTTCCGAGGTCGACCCCGTCAGTGAGCGACGTCCTCTTCGCCCTCGAAGTCGTCGTAGCTGCCGGTGGCGTAGTTGACCAGCAGCAGAGCGAGGTTCCGGTAGAACCATTCGATGCCACCGCTCTGGCCGCCAACCTGCTCGCCGGCGTTGTCCGGATCGCGTCGGGCTCGGCGAGGTGACCGTTTCGTAGTCAGCCAGGACGCTCGTGAACCTCGCGATCGTACCTAAGCGATTGCGCTGCGCCTTCGTAATCGATGTTCCAAGCGTCGAAACGTCCAGCGGCCCCGAGCAGCGCGTAGAGGTCGCCGACAAGGATCGACCTCGAAAGTCCGTTGGGTACGTCGGTCGCTGCCACGGCAATAAGGTCCCCAGATTTTTTCGACCCTCCTTCCGTAGTCCAGATCGAACATCGTCGTGTAGGGGTCGAGCGAGATCAGCGAGATCCACCGTCTCGCGTTGAATGTAGCGCCCACGAGGCCAATCGATGTCGCCCAACCACGCGTATGTGGCCCCGAACACGGCCGACATCGGGTTGCTCGAAAAGGCCCCTTCTCCCCCCCGGCTGAACCGGGAGCCGCAGCCCTCGAAAGCGTCGAGGATCTTCCCGTAAGCGACCCTTCCCGCGAACCAGGATCCGCCATGGCTCGATAGGGCGACGCCCTCGCGTGGAGCGCCTTGATGTCCATGGCCATCACGTCGGCCTCGCTTTCATCGTCGTCGTAGCCGACCGCCAGCACATCGCCGGCGCGGCGCCGGGCCGGCGCCATCGTCTTTTCGAGGCGGGGTGAATGCTCTTCGCGAACGGTTCGCGACGCAATGATCCCCGGCCGCGAGCGGCGGTTGTCGAGAAGTGCGGCGTCACGGAGGGGTAGCGGACGCGCGAACTCAAGGATGTTGCGGACGTCGGCGCCACGCCACTGGTAGATCGACTGATCGTCGTCGCCGACGACGCAGACCTCGACCGGCTCGGTCGCCAGCATCTGAATCAGGCGCTCCTGGGCCGGGTTTATGTCCTGGTACTCGTCTACGAAAAGGTGGGTAAGCGCTGCATGCCACGCGCGAGAAGACTCCGATGCCTCCGAGCTCTTCGACCGCGAGGGCGATAGGCGGCCGAACGTGAGGAAGTGATACCGGTCCAGATCGCGGAAGTAGGCGCGGTAACGAATCGCCGAAGCGGTCCCGGAACGTCGTCCGCGTCGATCAGCTCGTTTGCGATGACGTCGGCACCCGTCTGGAACTCCTCGATCGCCTCGCCAGTCGTTTGGGCGAAGGTCCTTCAGGCCGAGCGCCCGGAACTCGCGGCTCGAGAAGCCCGCGTGAGCTGGTTCTCGTCGAGAACGTCGTAGTTGCCGTACTTCGGAACCTGCGTCTGGAGGAGGCGGAAGCAGTAGCTGTGGATCGTGCCGACGTACATCGGGCCGAGGCGGTCGAGGAAGCCGACGCCCAGCAGCTCGCCGACGCGCCGGGCCACGCGCTCCTTCAGCTCTGCCGCGGCCTTCTCGGTGAATGTGAAGGCGACGATCGACTCGGCAACTCCGCTTTCGATCAGCGCCGCCATCCGGCGCGAGACGACTCCGTCTTGCCGGCCCCCGCGCAGGCGATCACCTGCAGGTGCCCGCCGCGGTGTGCGACGGCATCGGCTGCCTCACCTTCGAGCACAGGGGGGAAGAGCTCTCCGACGGTGGGATCTTGGTTGCCACCTGCTCACCGTATCGCGGTCGCTGGTTTGTGGGACTGGGCTATTCTCGGGCCGTGTCCGTGTCCGAGGAGATACCGCCGCCCGCAGCATCAGACGGGCCGGGCAGGGTCGAACTCTCCACACCTGACCTCGCGGCAGCGAAGCGCACGGCGCTAGCGGAGCTGTTCCCTGGGGTGCTCGTCGACGGCGTGCTAGATGCTGCCCAGGCTCGGCGAGCTGCTCGATACCCCGGTAACAGCGCCGGCTGACGGCCAGGAACGCTTCGGGCTGATGTGGGCAGGCAAGCAGGAAGCAGTGAGGTCGCTGCTCACGCCGAGCCACGGTGCCCTCGTGCCGGATCTCGGGAGGTCTGTCGACTTCGACACCGCCTAGCAACGTGTTCATCGAGGGCGAAAACCTCGAAGTCCTCAAGCTTCTCCAGAAGGCGTACAACGACAAGGTCAAGCTGATCTACATCGACCCGCCGTACAACACCGGCGAAGAGTTCATCTACAACGACGATTCAGCGACGGGCTCCGAGCGTATCTGGAGTACACGGGTCAGCTCGATGCTGACGGGAATCGCGCATCGGCCACCGCCGAAGTCGCTGGCCGCCGGCACAGCAGGTGGCTCTCGATGATGTACCCGCGCCTTGTACTAGCTAGGAATCTTCTTAGCCAGGAGGGGCTCTGCTTGCCGTTTCTATCGATGACAACGAAGTCGCCAATCTGCGAAGCCTGCTCGATGAAGTCTTCGGTCAGGAGAACTACCTCAACACAATCGTCTGGGTGAGCAATATCAAGGGTCGGCAGATCGCTGGAAGCGGCGCGGTCGGGACAAAGGAATACGTTCTCTTGTACGCAAGGCGAACTGAGGAGGTCGGAGCGCTACGGGGCTCTGCGTCTCTGTTAAACGCCTGGATGCCCAGTGTCTACAAAGGTTTTAACTACACCGGTCAAGAAGACGAGCGCGGGCAATACGTTCTGAAGAACGAGCTTTACAACACGAACTCCGCCTTCAATGAGGTGACACGGCCGAACCTCATATTCGACATCTACTACAACCCCGATTCCCGGAGATGTCAAGACATCTCCGGTCTCCGACAAACACGAATACCCCGGGTATTCGAAGATTGGCCCCAAAAAAAACAACAACGGCGTGCACCAGTACCACGCGTTCCGCTGGAGCAGAGGCAAGGTAGAGTCCGAAACCTACGACCTTGAGTTTGTTCCTTCATCCGACGGGTTCAAGGTATTTACGAAGGTCCGGGATGTCGACTCGACCGCAGTGAAAGACCTCGTAATGGACATCAGCACTAATGAGGGGTCAAGTGATGCTGAGAAGATCGGCATCGAACCAAAATGGTTTGACTATCCGAAGCCCGTCAAGCTGATCCAGCTGCTTTGCGCTGTTGCGACGGAGCCCGATTCACTCGTTTTCGACTTCTTTGCGGGGTCGGGGACGACTGCGCACGCGGTCGCCTTACAGAATCTTGTTGACGGCGGACGGCGGCGTTGCATGCTCGTGAACCTTCCGGAGCCAACCGCTGAAGGTTCAGAGGCGCCAGAAAGCGGGTCTCGCCACTGTTGCGGACATCGCTCATCGGCGGCTCAGTGCTGTTGTCGAGGGAGTTGAGCACGCCCGCGAGTTGGGCCTGCGCACGTTCTGGCTCGCTCGCAGTTCTTTTGAGCTGACTTCGGACGAGCCCGATTCGCTTTTTGATCTCAGCGAGACAACGTTGGTGCCGGATCAGCAGAACCTTGAAGCCGTCGCCGCCGAGGTACTGCTGAAGGAAGGGGTAGCTCTCGACGTCGGCCTGGAAACGCGAGACAGCCGGCGGTTCCGACGTGATCGTGGCCGACGGCGTTGCGGTCGTAGCGAGTCTCGAGATCACGGACGACGTGGTCGCCGAGGCGCTTGAGCTCGAGCCGCGTGTGGTTGTCTTCCTCGAAGATGGGTTTGCCGGCAAGGACGCTGTCAAGGCGAACGCCTTCACAACGCGCGCAACCGCGGCATCGCGATGAAGACCGTGTAGTGGCCGTCGGGATCAAGTTCGACGCCAACCAGCAGTACCAGCGCGACGCGATCGATAGCGTGGTCGACCTTTTGCGGGTCAGGATGCGATCGAGCAGGGGGTAGCAGCTCCGGACTCGGCGACGAAGGCGTCCTCTTTGCCGAACTTGTCTTCGGAAACTCGCTTGCACTGACCGCGGAGACGCTGCGCGCCAACCTGCGTCGTGTCCAGGACCGCCCGTCGAACTTGAGGATGGAACAGTTGCGCCGGCAGTCTCCGAGGCGCTGCGGCGGCCGCTTGAAGACGGGCGAGATGCCGCTCGACTTCAAGGTCGAAATGGAGACCGGCACCGGCAAGACGTACGTGTACCTGCGGACAATCGCCGAGCTGCACCTAAATACGGCTTCAGGAAGTTCGTGATCGTCGTACCAAGCGTCGCGATTCGCGAGGGCGTGCTGAACAGCCTGGGCCTGCTCCAAGAACACATTCGCGACGTATACGACGGTCTGCAGTACGACCACCATGTCTATGACAGCAAGGCGCTCGACCCGGGTGCGGCAGTTTGCGACTGCGTCGCACCTCCAGATCATGGTCGTCAACATCGCAGCGATGACCGGGAACGAGAACACTCGGATCATTCACAGGCCGACCGACGCGATGAATGGCTATGCCCCCATCGAGTTCCTGCGGGCATGTCGGCCGATCGTGATCATGGACGAGCCGCAGAGCCTCGACGGGCCCACGCAGGTGCCGGCGATCGACGCGCTCGAACCGCTGTTTCGCGTGGGGTACTCGGCGACCCCACCGGACGGTCCGCACCTCGTTTACCGGCTGACTCCCGTCGACGCATATCTAGAGCGGCTCGTCAAGCGGATAGGCGTCTACTCGATCACGAAGGACGCTGACGTCAACGAGGCATACGTCGAGATCACGAAGATCACCGCGACACCAACCGGAGTGACAGCCAGTGCGGTGATCCACAAGGCCACCGCCCAGGGAACAAAGCCGACCAACGTGACCCTGCACAAGGACGACGACCTATTCGAACTGAGCGGAAAGCGCGAGATCTACCGAGGATGGATGGTCGAGGACATCCACGCCAACGTCGGCTTGGTCGAGTTCAGCAACGGTTACAGGGTCGCTGTCGAGACATCGAGCTCGGACGCCGACGACCAACACCAGCGGCTGATGTTGCGCTTATGCGATCGAGAGCCACTTCGAGAAGGAGCTCCAGCTCGTGCGTCAGCAACGCCGGGGAGTTGTTCCTGCGCCGATCAAGCCACTCACTCTGTTTTTCATCGAACGCGTAGCCGACTACGCCTCCCCGAGCGGGAAGCTGCGCGCATGGTTCGAGGAGGAGTACGCGGGAGTCCGCGCCGATGCCAAGTTCCGAGCGCTCGAGATGCCCGACCTCGAGGACGTGCATGATGGCTACTTCGCGGTGACTAACAAGGGGATCGCGAAAGAGGCGCGCGCCGACTCGAAAGATGCCGCCGACGCCTTCGAGCGGATCATGCAGAAGAAGCAGGAGCTACTCAGCTTCGACGAGCCACTGCGATTTATCTTCAGCCACTCGGCACTCGCCGAGGGCTGGGACAATCCCAACGTCTTCACGATCTGCAACCTGCAAGACAGCAGGTCGACGATGCGTAAGCGGCAGCAGGTCGGCCGCGGTCTGCGGCTCCCAGTGATGACTAACGGCGAGCGCTGCCATATGGACAACATCAACGTGCTGACGGTGATTGCAAAGGAGTCGTTCGCGACATTCGCCGGCGCGCTCCAGAAAGAGATTGAAGACGAGACCGGCGTTTCCTTCACGGGCCGCATCATCGACCTCCGCAAAAAGACTTCGTTGACGCTCAAGGCGGACACCCTGGAGTCGTCCTACTTCGCCGAATTGTGGGAGCGGATCTCGCCGCAGACGTCGTACGACCTTAGGTTCTCGACGGACGCCGTGGTCGCAGAGGCGGTCGAGCGAATGAACGCGATGCCCGCTCTCGAGCCGATCAAGTTTCGACTTCGAGGAATGTCGTCGAAATGGAGTCTGTGGGCCTGTCCGGCGTCGGAAGCGAAGATCGCGGCGAGGTAGTTGCCGAGAGCGCACGTAAGATTCCGAACGTAGTCGGTGACCTGTGTCGACGGCTACCGCTCTCGCGAGCCACGATCGTTCGGATCCTTCGAGAGTGCAATCGCCTCGATGACGTGAAGTTGAACCCGGCGGTGTTCATCGATCAGGTATCCGACGCGATCAGCCGAGCGCTCTACGACCAAGTAGCAGACGGAATCGTCTATCGCTCGAACGGGGAATCCTGGTCAGCCGAGCTCATCAAGGACCACCACCAGGAGGAAACGGTCGCGCCGCGTGTCGTCGCGTGAAGAACAGCGTCACCGATCATGTTGTGTGCGACTCGGAGGTGGAGGAGCGGTTCGCCCGCTTTCTCGACGATCGCTCCGACATCCCCCTGTTCCTGAAGCTGCCTGAGTGGTTCAAGGTGCCAACGCCGCTTGGTAACTACAACCCTGACTGGGCGTTCGTGCGCGAGGAACCGGCTGGCCGGTTCGTCTACCTCGTGCGTGAGACGAAGGGCCGCTCTGACATCGACAAGCTGCGCTTCGAGTCGGAAGGCTGGAAGATCAAGTTCGGCCGAGCACACTTCGAGGCGATCGGAGTCGACTATGCCTTCGGCGACAAGCCCGAGTCCCTGATAGTCCCATCCACCGCCGTAGTGTTGAGATTTCCGGTTGGGAAGCGCCTCGTCGGTCCGGACGATCTCGAGCCCCGCGCTCGATTCGCCACTCACCTCCCCGTCTACTCCCTTAGGCCGCCGCCAGGCTACTTCGGAGCAGGCCGCGACGTTGAGATCGAGGGGTGGGTGGAGGTCGCGGGCCGCCTTGACGAGACGATGTTCGTGTCGCTCGTCCGCGGACGATCGATGGAACCGCGCATCTCGGACAGGTCGCTTTGCGTATTTCGCCGGGTTCGCCCGGGCACCCGAAAAGGAAAGATTGTCCTGGCACAGCATCGCGACATAGAGGATCCTGATACTGGCGGTTCGTTTACGGTGAAGGTCTACGACAGCACGAAGGTGCTCGAAGACGACGAGGTTCGTGGTTCGGTCGCCCTCCGTCCGCTGAATCCCGATTTCGAAGCGATCGTCATCGATGCTGAGGATGACGCCGTCACCGTGATCGCCGAATTCGTTGAGGTGCTAGGCACGTCTTGGGACGTTGGGTAGCGCTACTCCCGGCTGACACAGCCACGGCCTCTTGGTGCGTGAGCGAGTCGCGGAAAGACGAGGGCATGGAAACTGCGACAAGCCGTGGGAGGAGTCACCCCGACGAAGTCCTCGTCTTCCCGATTTTCACCACCTCGCCCAGCAGCAGTTCCACCGGCGTCACTACCGCGTCTTGGAGGCGGTCGAAGGGAATCGCGCTCGGCCAGGTATCCGAGAGAAGGAAGTACTTCTTGCCGAGGTTTGCGTGGTCGCCGAAACCCGCCCAGTTGTCCGCAGTCAGGACAACGAGAAAGGTGCGCGCACGACTGAACTCCTCAATCAGGCGGGCCTCACGATCTAGGAACTGAGCTTCCCAGCCGGTTCGATTCAGCCGAGTTGAGTCTTGCACTCTACGCAGGCCATACAACGATCACGTTGCCAAAGTGATATGTCAGGGCGCATCGACCCTCTTGCGCGCCTTACCTGACGCTCTGATGCGACTTGTGGATTCAACTGGTGTGTCTCGATCAGAGCTTTCAAATAGAAAGCGATCGTCTCGACGAAGAAATCGGCGGCCGGTGCCATGTAGCGCTTGCCGAGGAAGTCCCGTATCCGCTCATTTGCTTTGTAGAACGCGGCCATGCGGCGGAGAATTGCCTCCGTCACCTCCATTCCGTTCGTCGGCAGTGGCCCGTGTGCCACGACCGCGTCAAACGCGGTCTCCAAAGCTCGAGGCAAGCGAGCCAGGGCGCGAACGAACGTGTCATCACCCGTGGCAACGGTCGGTGTCGCTCGGTGATCCTTCACGCTACGTCTCCCGCCTGAATGCGATCACGTGCGTCTCTGAGGCGGCGATAGTCCTCGGGTGTGATTTCTGGCGCATCCTCTGACCCATCGCGTAGAAGCAGCCACGAGCATTGAACGGCACGTCTCCAGATCTCCCGGGCAGCATACGAATAGACGGCTAACTGCAGGCGGTCGGGCGGAGCCACTCCCGTCTTATAGTCCACGGCGTCCAGACCGTCCTCGCGCTCGAAGATTGCGTCGATCCGGCCCGCCACTGACAGGCCCTCGCCGAGATAGAGCGTGAACGGCTGCTCCGTCATCAGCGGCTTCATCTTCGCGAACCGGCTCGTCAGGAAGTTCTGCCACATCTGCTCCGCGCTCACTCCGCCGCCGTTGCCGCGGCGTTCGCCGACGTCGAGGTCGTACGGCTCCTCGTCCTCCGGCGGCGTCGAAAGCGGCACGCCGCCGCGCGCATGCTCTTCGATTCGGCGGTGGAGCTCGATGCCTAGCTGCGCGGCCGGCGACGGCGGCATCGGCACTCGGCGGACGTAGCGCCAGTAGAACTCCTCCTCGTCCCGCAGGAACGTCAGAAGCGCCGTCACCGAGATCACGCTCGGGCAGCGCCAGTGCGCGGCCTTCGGCCGCGCTAGTTGGATCTGCTCGAGCCGCTCGAGCACAGGCTCGATACGGGCAATTTCGGCCGGGTCCGGCTGAGGCGAGGGGACGACGGCACGGACGCGGTCGGCGACGCCGCTGCCCTCGGGATGCGGGTTCTCCTCCGGGCACGGCGCTTCGCCGGTCAGCCGCACGAGGCCCGTGTCCACCGCTTCGTCCCAGAAGATCGACGGCTCGCACGCCTTCTTCCGTGTCCCAGTAGAACCACGCCCGCGACAGCACGAGCCGGCGCTTCGCGCGCGTGACGGCGACGTACATCAGCCGCCGCTCCTCCTCGGCCTTCAGGCGCTCGAGGTTCTCCTTCGTCTCCGGCCCCAGGAACGCCGCGTCGCCGCGCAGCGCGAACGGCAGGCGCCACCACTTGTCCGCGGGGTTCTCGCTGTACCGCTCGCTCGGCATCACGCCCTTCGACAGCCCGGGGACGAAGACGACGTCCCACTCGAGCCCCTTCGCGCGGTGCATCGTGATCAGCCGCACCGCGTTCTCCTCGGCCGCGCGGATCTCGTCGTCGTCCTGCGGCGACTCCTCGATCGAGTCGAGGTACGCGACGAAGCCCTCGAGGCCGCGCGAGCCGGCGACGGGCTCGAACCCGGCCGCGACGTCCCGCAGCCGCGCGAGATGGCGGAGCGAGACCTCCGCCTCCGGATCGGGCGACGCGGCGAGCTCGCGCGCGAGCCCCGTCCGCCGCGCGACCTCTCCCACGAGGTCGGCGAGCGAGACGCGTCCCGCCGCCTCCGCGAGCTCGCGCCAGACGCGGCGGAAGTCCTCGACGCGCGCCCGCGCCTCGTCCGACAGCTCCTCGATCTCGTCGCAGGACGCGATCGCGTCCACGATCGCGTATGGCAGGAGGAACTGCTCGCCGTAGCGTCGGCGCGGCATGCCCCGGTTCTTCTCGCGCGCATGCTTTGCCAGGAAGTACAGGTCGCGGCGGCTCAGGCGATACGCCGGGCCGAGGAGGATGCGCGCGAGCGCGATGTTGTCGCCCCAGTAGGCCGCCGAGCGTGTCCACCTCGGCCGGGACTCCCTCATTCGTCCTCCTTGATGCGGCCGTACTGATCCGGGATCCAGCCCCAGCCCCAGATCGGAACCGGCCGGTCGGCGAGGGGCTCCATACTCCTCCTCCGGATCAACGTCCACAGCCTGGACCGAGAAGACGTACTCGAAGCTCGATCCGGGGTCGAGCCCGAGCGCGCTCAGCGCCGCTGCGGTGCTGTCGAGGACGTCTGAGTCGAACTCGTCGCCCTCGGGCATGGCGCGCCGACCATCACCAAGCTCGAACTGATGCAGGTGTGCGAGATCCCAGCGCGCGAAGGCGAGATCGATCGCCTCCGAAAGCTCGGGCAAGCGTGTGGCTCGGGGCGGCGATCATCACCCTCGCCCGCGGGATGGTCGAGCACGAGCCCGCGGCCGGAGAGTAGCTCCACCCTGATCGAGAGCCAGCCATGCCGGTGCACCTCGCGAGCCTACGTACGCACGGTTGTATGACGCCATGGCAGCCAAAGAAGCGCGCGGGGGCCTGTCCGAGGAGGAGCCCTCGCGGCGTTGCGAGGATCCTCGAGGAACTCGAGTGAGCAGCTGAGTTCGCCCAGGCAGTAGACCGAGTAGGCCTCAACTATGCCGGGGTTCGTCCCGGATCGCGTCGAGGAGATCGCCGGTCGTGTAGACAGTGACACCGGCAGCCTCCATGTCCTTGTCTTGCGACCAGATCGGAAGCGAGAGGGCCAGCGCGAGCGCAACGGTCGGCCAATCCTCTGGATCGCGCCCCGCCATGCGTCGCTCGGCCTCTGCCCGCTGCGGCTCGTAGACCTCAGCCGGCTGCCACTCGATCGGCATGACGCTGAGTGCCGCAAGGAGGAGACCGGCATCGAGCCGGCGCCGCTCGGCCAGCGCGGGCAGATGTTCGGCGACTTCGTCGGCCACCGCCTCGGCGCCGATGCACCTGGGAAGAGTGGAGGCGGCGAAGACGAGCCGGGCGCGCCCGCCGATCAGCGCGGAGAGGACGACGTTCGCGTCAGCGACGACGACGGGAGGAAGCGAAATCGCTCGAGACCTCCTCCTCGGTCACACCGAGAGCTTCACGCTGCGCCCTGATCTGGTCGGTCAGGCGGAGGAAGATCTCGCGCCGCACGTCCTCGGGAAGCTCGGGACCTTCCCACGGTAGGAAGAACCCGGCCGGGCGACCTTCTCGGGTCACCAGGATGACGTCGTCCGAGCGGAACATCTCGCTCGCCCGATCACGAAAGTTTCGGACAGTTACGACTCGCATGTGATCACTCTAGTGACCACATCATACTATCACGCTGCCGCTCTGCGGCGGTCCATGGATACCGAGCGTCAGCCGAAGGAGCGAAGCCGCGGCCCCGAGGCGATGAGGATGGACTCCAGGTCGATCGACGGGTCCGGCTCTCGCTCTCGACCTTCGCGGAGGAGGAGCCAGTGAGCCTGCGCGTCGTGGTTCCAAATCTCGGAGACGGCTCTTGCGTAGATCGCGAGCTGCAGCGGATCCGGGCTCGCTTGCGCCCGTCTTGTAGTCGACGATCTCCCACGATGCCGTCCTCGCGCTCGAAGATCGCGTCGATCCGGCCCGCGACTGACAGGCCCTCGCCGAGGTAGAGCGTGAACGGCTGCTCCGTCATCAGCGGCGTCATCTTCGCGAAGCGGCTCGCTCAGGAAGTTCTGCCACATCTGCTCCGCGCTCACGCCGCCGCCGTCGCCGCGGCGCTCGCCGACGTCGAGGTCGTACGGCTCCTCGTCCTCCGGCGGCGTCGACAGCGCGACGCCGCCGCGCGCGTGCTCTTCGATCCGGCGATGGAGCTCGATTCCGAGCTGCGCGGCCGGCGACGGCGGCATCGGCACTCGGCGGACGTAGCGCCAGTAGAACTCCTCCTCGTCGCGCAGGAACGTCAGCAGCGCCGTCACCGAGATCACGCTCGGGCAGCGCCAGCGCGCGGCCTTCGGCCGCGCTCGCTGGACCTGCTCGAGCCGCTCCAGCACAGGCTCGATCCGCGCGATTTCGGCCGGGTCCGGCGAGGTGAGGGGCACGACGGCACGGGCGCGGTCGGCGACGCCGCTGCCCTCGGGATGCGGGTTCTCCTCCGGGCACGGCGCGTCGCCGGTCAGCCGCACGAGCCCGGTCGCGAGCGCCTCCTCCCAGAAGATCGACGGCTCGCGCGCGTCTTCCTGTCCCAGTAGAACCACGCCCGCGACAGCACGAGCCGCCGCTTCGCGCGCGTGACCGCGACGTACATCAGCCGCCGCTCCTCCTCGGCCTTCAGGCGCTCGAGGTTCTCCTTCGTCTCCGGCCCCAGGAACGCCGCGTCGCCGCGCAGCGCGAACGGCAGGCGCCACCACTTGCTCCGCCGGGTTCTCGCTGCTGCCGCTCGCTCGGCATCACGCCCTTCGGCAGCCCGGGGACGAAGACGACGTCCCACTCGAGCCCCTTCGCGCGGTGCATCGTGATCAGCCGGACGGCGTTCTCCTCGGCCGCGCGGATCTCGTCGTCGTCCTGCGGCGACTCCTCGATCGAGTCGAGGTAGGCGACGAAGCCCGCGAGGTCGCTCGAGCCGGCGACGGGCTCGAACCCGGCCGCGACGTCGCGCAGCCGCGCGAGGTGGCGCAGCGAGACCTCCGCCTCCGGATCGGGGGACGCGGCGAGCTCGCGCGCGAGCCCCGTCCGCCGCGCGACCTCGCCCACGAGGTCGGCGAGCGAGACGCGTCCGGCCGCCTCCGCGAGCTCGCGCCAGACGCGGCGGAAGTCCTCGACGCGCGCCCGTGCCTCGTCCGACAGCTCCTCGATCTCGTCGCAGGACGCGATCGCGTCCACGATCGCGTACGGCAGCAGGAACTCCTCGCCGTAGCGGCGCCGCGGCATGCTGCCAGTTCTTCTGGCGCGCGTGCTTCGCCAGGAAGTACAGGTCGCGGCGGCTCAGGCGGTATGCCGGGCCCAGCAGAATGCGCGCGAGCGAGATGTTGTCGCCCGGGTTCGACCAGCAGCTGCAGCCACGCCGACACGTCGAGGATCTCGGGCCGGCCCCAGAAGCCGCCGAGGGTGTCCACCTCCGCCGGGACGCCGCGCTCGACCAGCGCGCGGTAGATCGGGTCGAGCTCGTCGCGCTTGCGGACGAGGACGGCGTACTGGCTCCACGGCGCGCCGCGCCGCGGCGATCCGATCCGCGATTCCCGCCGCTTCGTCCAGCTCGTGCGCGGCGACGAAGCCCTCGATCTCGGCCTGCGGCTCGTGGTCGAGCGCCTGCAGCGGCTTCCGCTCCCAGCCTCCAGCTCGAACGGCGCGATCAGCGCGTTCGCGAGGTCGAGGATGTTCTGGCCGCGAGCGGAAGTTGACCGAGAGCGTCTCCGTGCGCGCGCCGGGGAAATCGTCGCCGAACCCGGCCATGTTGAAGATGGTCGCGCCGCGCCACCCGAAGATGCCCTGGTCCACGTCGCCGACGGCGCAGACGAGCTCGGCCTCTCCCGCGATGAGCTTGACGAGCTCGCGCTGGGCGACGTCCGTGTCCTGGTACTCGTCCAGGAAGACGTAGCGGAAGCGCTCGCGCAGCCGCTCGAGAATCTCGGGCTGTCGCTGCAGCAGCCAGACGGCGAGGCCGATCTGGTCGCCGTAGTCGATCGCGTTCCGCTCGCGCTTCAGCCGCGCGTAGGCCTCGATCGCGTCGAGCGCGTCCAGCCGCTGGAGGTTGACGTCGTCGCGTGCGCGCTCGGCACCAGCGCGCGCAGCTCGCCGATCGTGACCATGTGGCGCTGCATCTCGTCGTGCAGCGCCTTCAGGTTCCCGAGGAAGTACGGGATCCACTTCATCTCCAGGTGCGGCGAAGGCGACGTGGTCGAGCGCCTCGTTCAGGAGCTGCCACTCGCGCGCGTCGTCGAGCAGCGTCGCCTCGGTGTCGAGCCCGACGCGCACGGCGTGCTCGCGGATGATCCCGGCGGCGAAGGCGTGGTAGGTCTGGACGGTGATCGCGTCCGCGTCGATGTCCGTCGCGGGCGTGGAAATGGTCGAGCACGCGGCGGCGCATCTCCTCGGTCGCGTCCACGGTGAACGTGAGGCAGAGGATGTGGCCGGGCTGGACGCCGCGCTCGATCAGCTCGACGATCGCGAGGCGCAGCGTGTCGGTCTTGCCCGTGCCCGCGCCGGCGGCGATCCGGAGCGGGCCGGAGAGCTGCGGCCAGGATCTCGCTGCTGCTCGGGCGTCGGGCTCACACCGGCACCTCGCCGTGGTGGCGCGGGCAGATCGACTTGAACTGGCAGAAGTCGCAGTCGGCGTCGGGGGAATACTCGAAGTGCTCGGCGGCGATCTCGCGGATCGAGCGCGCGGATGCCGCTCTCGGGTCGTGTCGCAGAGCGCGGAGTCGACGTCGCGGCCGCGGTGGGCAAGCTGGCCGTAGACGGGATCGCAGTCGGGATAGAGGTAGTCGATGCGGCTGCACCTCGCCGAGCTCGGCGAGCGCCGGATCCTCGACGAACGCGAGCGCGTACAGCGCGAGCTGGAGATCCTCCACCGCCTCCTTCTGCGTCATCGCCTTCTTCGAGCTCTTGTAGTCGATGAGGCGGAGACTTCCGTCGTCGAGCCGGTCGGTGCGGTCGATGCGGCCGCGGACGGTGGACGAGTCGAGATCGAAGGCGAAGCGCTGCTCGACGGCGAGTATGTCGGCGTCGAGGCCGGGTGCGACGGCAAATTCCCAGTAGCGCTGCAGCATGCGGTCGAGGCGCGCGCGGAACTCGACCTCGAGCGCGCGCGGCGTGATGCAGCCCTCGCGCCACTCCTCGGCCGCCAGCTCGAACAGCCGCTCGCGCGTCTGCGGCTCGTTCCGCTCTGGGTCGTGGAATGCCTCGAGGACGTCGTGCAGCGCCGAGCCGAGAACGAGGTTCGGGCCGGTCGGCCGGACGAGCTCGAGCAGCGAGCCGTAGTAGTACTGGAGCGGGCAGTTCTCGTACGGCGTGATGCTGGACGCCGAGGTGGGGAGGCCGCCGGCGGGCAGCATCGGGTTCGGGTTCGGCGTCTCGGGGATGTCGCGCCAGCCCTGGTCGCCGCCGCCGGCTCGTCGGAGCGCGATGCGCGCTTCGTCCGCCGAGACGAACTCGTCCGCCGTCGGCGGGCGGCGTCGAGGAAGCGCTCGACCTCGAGGTAGAAGCGCGAGAGCGCGCGGCCGGCCTGCTCGCTTCCCTCCTCGGTGGCGGTCAGGACGACGCGGTCGCGCGCGCGGGTGAGCGCGACGTAGAAGAGGCGGCGCTCCTCCTCGAGCGCGCGCCTGCGCCCGCTCGGTCTCGCTCAGCTCCTCGCGCGCGAAGCTCCGCGGTCGAAGAGCGAGTACTGCGAGCGCCCGAGCGCGGGGAAGCGGCCCTCGACGAGGTCGCAGATGAAGACGCAGTCCCACTCGAGCCCCTTGGCCGCGTGGACGGTCAGCAGCGCGACCGCGTCCTCGGGGAGGCTCGAGCGGCTGGGGAGCCAGTCCTCGTCCGCCAGCTCGCCTGAGCGGAAGGCGGCGGGGAACGTCGGCGAGCGTCGCCGTCGAACTCGTTCGCCGCGTCGGAGAGCTGGCGTGACGGCCTCCAGCTCTTCCACGTCTTCGGGAGTGGGCTCGGAGCCGGGGCCGACGCGCTCCTGGAGGCCGCGGAAGTAGTCGAGCGCGCTCCAGAGCGCGTAGACCGCGCCGCCGGCGCTCCGCTGCCGCTGGACGATCGCGAGCGCGCGGAAGAACGGGTCGAAGCCGCCGTCGTCTCGGAGCGCGCCGTAGATCGTCCGCTCGACGCGGCGGAAGCGGCGCAGCTCGAGCGCGTCCGCGCCGAAGAGCGGCGAGGCGAGGACGCCGAGCGCGCGCTCGCCTTGCTCCGGCGTCCACTTATCGCTGGACGCGAGCTCGATAAGCGTCACTAATGCATCCACCGTCGGGTGGAGCGGCGCGGCGAGCGGCGCGTAGTACGGGACGCCGTGCGCGCGCAGGGCGTAGGCGAGCCGCGGGCCGAGCGAGCGGAGGGAGCGGGCGAGGATCGCGATCTCGCCGAGCGGCGTTCCGTTCAGGCGGAGGCGCGCGACCTCGCGCGCGATCCAGTCCGCTTCCTCGGAGACCTGGCGGAACGTGCGGCCGGTGAGCGTGGCCGGGCGGTCGTCGGCGGGCTCGAGCTCCTTGTCGCGGTGCGTCTCGACGTTCAGGCGGATGACATCCAGCGCGGCCTCGACGATCTTCGGCGCCGAGCGGTAGTCGATCGGGAGCGGGTACTGCGCCGCGCCGGTCCAGCGGCTCTCGAAGCGGAGCGCGTTGTCGATCTCCGCGCCGCGGAAGCCGTAGATGGACTGGTCCTCGTCGGCGACGCAGAAGACGTTGCGGTGGTCGCGGCCGAGCAGCTCGAGCATGCGCTCCTGCGCGACGTTCGTGTCCTGGTACTCGTCCACGAGGATGTGGCGGAACTGCTGGCGAGGTGCGGCGCGTCTCTTCGTCCTCGAGCAGCTGACGGCGCGCCGCTGGAGCCCGCCGTAGTCGGTGAGGCCGGCGGCCGCGAGGCTTTCGACGTAGGTTCGTTGGACGGGGGCGAGCTCGTGGTCGGGTGTCGTCCAGGTACTCGTCGCAGAGGGAGGCGAAGGCGAGTGCTTCCTGGACGAGGCTGCGCGTGGGGGAGAGGCCGAGGTTGCCGTGTTGCGTCGAGCGCCTCGCGCATGGCGCGCTCGCGCTCGGCCGCTCGCGCGATGCGGACGTCCCCGCGTGAGCCGGTAGGCGAATCCGTGGAAGGTCGTGACGGGAAAGGTGGCGTAGCAGCGGCGGATGCGGTCGGCGATGCGGTCGGCGAGCTCGCCGGCGGCCTTGCGCGAGAAGGTGAGGACGAGGATGCCGGGGTCGGCGGGGTCGGTCAGGAGGCGCGCGGCGCGCTCGACGATGACGCGGGTCTTGCCGGAGCCCGGGTCCGGCGAGCACGATCGCGGGGCCGTCGTCATGGGCGACGGCAGCCTGCTGGTAGGAGTCGAGCTCGGACACTGCTTCGAGAGTCGCCACAGTTGGCTCCAACTCTTACGCAGTTCGGATCCTTGGTACAAGAGAGGAATCAACAAAGTCAACAAAGTCCACAACCAGTGCTACGCTTTGTGTTGTCCAGCAACCCGAGAGGTGAGCCTTGACCACCGGGACATTCCTGAGCGTCAGAGAGACAGCACGGATTCTCGGCGTCCACGAGAACACCGTGCGCAATTGGGAGAAGAAGGGTGTACTCCGCGCCGCCCGGCTACCCGGGAGCGAGTACCGGCGCTTCGACCGCACCGAGATCGAGCGCATGCGTTCGGAGATGCTCTCCCAGCTCGCACCGGGGTCAGAACGCCCATCGATTCCCCCTCGCCGCCCGCGCCGCGGCCGTCTCGTCCGCGGCGACGACGTCGAGTAGTGCGTCCTCCGCCCTGGCTACGGTCGGGGAATGGCACGTGAGGAGCGACCGGCTGACGAGTTGTACCCCTGACGATGATGCGCGGAGAGCGGCTGCTCGCGATTCTGCTCGGTGAGGCCGTCGGCGCGCTGCGGCCGCTCGGCCTGGATCTGGTCGCGGCCCAAGGCGCCGGGGAATCAGTCGAGCAGCGCCAATAGCTCGGCGAGGGTAAGCAGCTCGACCGCGCGCTCCCCGAGCCAGATCCGCAGATCGTCGTCTTCGAGCAGATGCCGATCGCCGGTCACGATCGCATCGGCGGCTCCCGCGAGCGCGCTCGCGATTACGGGAACATCGTCCGGATCTCGAGGCTCGACGTCGATGTCGACTTCCGGCAGGTAGGGGGCGAGGAGGACGAGGAGGTCAGCGACGTGCCGGTCGAGGATTCGATACCGGTCGAGAGAAGGACGGGCAAGGACGCCGGTCAGCTCCTCGGCGAGCCTCCACGATGCGGAAACTTCGAACTCACGGCGGAGAGCCGCTTGCAGGACTAGCCCGGGCCGGCAGTAGGGATTGATGAGTGCCGAGACCCAGACGTTGGTGTCAACGACGACGCGCAGCGCGCTCCGCTCGGACCTCCCGGACGGCCTCCATCACGTCGCGCTCGACCTCGTCCGGATCCCACCGATTCTCGTCGTAGATCCGGCGGCGCTCGCCGAGCAGGCGATCGAAGCGCTGCTCCCATTCGTCGCGGTCGATGTGCCTGATGCCCTGCTCCTCGATCCAGGAATCGACCGCGTCGCGCACGAGCTGCGCGACCGGCTTGCCACGCGCGCGACTCAGGGCGCGGAGTGCTGCCAGGCTCCGCTCGTCGAGATAGATGTTCGTGCGCTGCATCGCTCATACATCATACACCGTCCTCAGCTCGCTCATAGGGTGCGCGCGTGGCAAGCTCGCGCCTCCCCCGAAACGCTCCGTGTCCGTGCGGGTCCGGGCGCAAGTACAAGCTCTGCTGCGGGATGACCCGCGACGAGGAACGGCAGCTCGGTCGGTGGGTCGGCGTGCTCGGAGAGATTGCTTTGCTACCGAGCTTGTTTCCGCTCCTCCGGCCCGACTCCGCCGGGTTCGACCGCTGAGCGAACGGAGTCGCCGCACAGTGGGAGCTCTCGCAGGAGCTGCTCGAGGAGGGCGGTGCCTCCCTCGGCCGGCGGGAACGCAAACGAATCGCCGGCGGGCACAGACGCGAGTTCCCCCGGGTCTGGGCGGGCCTCGTCGCGGACCTCGGCGAGGAGGAGCTAGCCGAGAAAGCAATCGTCATGGGAGCAGTTTCGGCCGGGCTCCGGGAACGAGACCCGCTCGACTCGGCCATGCTCGATCTGATCGGCGCGTGGGCCGGTGAGGATGCGGCCGAAACGCTTGCGCTTGCCCTCGAGGCCACGGATCTCTGGAGCATCCACGAGGCCTCGCTCGCCGAGGACGCGCTCGGACGGATCCCGGACAGCGCTCTCGATGACGACCTCTTCGACGCCGTGATCGACTCGGAGTCCACCCGGCTCGCGACTCGCCGGCACCGACGCCGGCTCGCCGTTCTCGTCGCGAGGCTCCCGGACCGGCTGCCGAGTGGCGCGCACCCGGCGCCTGCGGCTGCGCTCCTTACGGCGTGTTCCGAGTTCGACGGTCGCGCCGCCGTCCGCGCACGGCTGCTCGCGCTGCTTCTCGCCGATGCCGTCGGAGCGCTTCGGCCGCTCCGGCTTGATCTGGCGGCATAGGCCGCCGAGTCTGCTGGTCCGGCACAGTCCCCGTGACGGACCTCGCGGAGCTGGACAAGGCCGTCGCAGGCGGCAGTTTCGCCAGCCGGAGCGACGCGCTCCGTGCCGGGCTCAGAGCGGTCCTGCGCGAGCTACGCGAGCGCGAGATCGAGGAGTCGTACCGGCGCGGATACGGCAAGTACCCACAGGAGGAGTGGATCGGAGAGGTGGGGCTCGCGGCTTTCGAGGCGTGGCACCGGGCCGAAGGCGGCGACCCGCTCTGAATCGCGGGGACATCTATGAGGTCGCCGTCAGCGATCGCTGGTTGCGCAGCGCGGCCAGCTCGACACGCGCGTCAATGGCAAGGTGCGGAAGCCAGCGAGATCCTCCGTAGCCGCTCGATCAGTCCCATCGGTCCATACTGGTTTCGAGTGTCTCGACTTCACAGGGGGAGATGGCAATGTCAGAGGAGAAGATGATCGACGCGGTGCAAAGCGCACTCGCTCACCACGGGATCGAGGACGAGCTCATCGCCGCCGGGCAGTTCAATCCACGCGGCCACACCGGCGGGCTCTTTCTCGGGGCGATCGTCGGCGATGCGGCGGGCGGGATCGGCGGCGAGATCGGCGAGGCTGCCGGCACGGCGGTCGGATCGCTGGCCGGGATGCACATGGCGGACGCGCGTTCGGGCCTTCCCGCCTTCATGCTGATCGGAGTGTCCGAGCGCGCGGTGTACGGGTTCGCCGGACGCAGCCGGAGCAAGGAACCGAGCGAGCTCGCGTTCAAGGTTCCGCGCGACAACCTCGACGTCAAGGTCCACCAGCGAGCGAACGTTCGCGTGGTCGAGCTGATCGACAAGGCCAGCGGCTCGCGTATCGAGCTTGAGGGAAACCGGATGCCGATCACACACTCGAAGGACGTGATCGACGCGCTGACGGGGTGAGCTAAGGCGTATCGGCTGAGGCTCTCACGTGCGCACGTCGGGTGTCACCCGAGGCTTCCGCGCCGCGCGAGCCACTCAGTCTTCTGGCCCGTCGCCGACGTGATCAGGTCGAACTGGCGGTCGTAGTGCAGGAGGGTGACGTCATGCACCTCTGCCAGGGCGGCAATCAAGAGATCCGTTGGAGTTGGGCCTCGGCGTTGACTCTGTGCCGCCAGCGATCGCTGGTTGCGCAGCGCGGCCAACTCGACACGCGCGTCAATGGCAAGGTGCGGAAACCAGCCGAGATCCTCCGTGAGTGACTCGTAATCATCGCGTCCGCGAGCCCGAATGAAGCAGCTCGAGCGCGACCGGCGTGCAAATAGTCACTTCCTTTGCCTCGACCAGCTCACTCCACCTGTCGACGACCTGACCGATGCGGTGCCAGGCACTTGTGTCGACCAAGTACTGGGTCACGGTGTCCGCAGGCGTCGGAGCTCGTCGGGGCCAGGACCGAGACCTCCGTCTTTGCGGATGCGCTCTAGCAGACGCCGCCGATGCGCAAGGCCGATCACTTCGCTGCTGCCGCCCAGGGATTGGCGCGGCGCCGCGCGGGTATCGTTCTCGGGAGTCGCAGCAGGGGGAGATAGGGCGTGGCCGAAGTCGCGTTCGACCAAGTGAGCAAGGTCTACCCGGACGGGACCCGGGCGGTCTCGGGGTTGACCCTGGACATCGAGAACGGCGAGCTGATGGTGCTCGTCGGCCCGTCCGGCTGCGGCAAGACGACAGCACTGCGCATGGTTGCCGGCCTCGAGGCCATCTCCGACGGCGTGATCCGCATCGGCGAGCGGGTGGTGAACCACGTCCCGCCTCGCAACCGCGACATCGCGATGGTGTTCCAGAGCTACGCGCTCTACCCGCACCTGACCGTCTACCAGAACATCGCCTTCGGCTTGAAGGTCAAGAAGGTGCCGAAGGACGAGATCGACCGGCGCGTCAAAGATGCCGCCCACACGCTCGGGCTCACAGACTTCCTCGGCCGCAAGCCGCGCGCCCTCTCCGGCGGGCAGCGGCAGCGGGTGGCGATGGGACGGGCGATCGTGCGGCATCCGCAGGCCTTCCTCATGGACGAGCCGCTCTCCAACCTCGACGCGAAGCTGCGCGTGCAGGTGCGGGCGGAGATCAGCAAGCTTCAGCACGACCTCGACGTGACGACGATCTACGTCACGCACGACCAGGTCGAGGCGATGACCATGGGGGATCGCGTCGCGGTGATGCGCAAGGGCGAGCTGCAGCAGGTGGCGCCGCCGGAGGAGCTGTACGACCACCCGGTCAACCTGTTCGTCGGCGGCTTCATCGGCAGCCCGGCGATGAACGTCCTCGAGGCTCGGCTCGAGCGGCAGAACGGCGACCTGCGCGTCGTCACCGGTGACCAGACGCTCACGCTCGACCAGCGGACGCTGGAGGCGAGACCGCGGCTGGCGGACTACGAGGGGCGCGACGTCGTCCTGGGCATCCGCCCGGAGAATCTCGAGGACGCGGCGCTGGCAAACGGAGCCCCGCCCGACCGCCGGCTGCATGGAACGGTCGAGCTGCGGGAAGGACTGGGGTCGGAGATCGTGGTCCACCTCGCCGTCCGAGCCCGTCCCGCAACCACCGAAGACGTGAAGGAGCTGGCCGAGGACCTCGGCGAGGAACCGGCCCTGACAGAAGGGGGCGACACGACCACGATCGTGGCGCGTTTCGACCCGCACTCGCGGGTGCGGGAGGGGGAGACGGCGGAGGCCGTCGTCGACACAACCGAGCTGCACTTCTTCGATCCCCAGACCGGGCTCGGGATCTACGACCATCAAACGAAAGGGGAAACATGACAGTCATACGTGTGTACGCGGTGGCGGCCGTGGCGATCGCGGCGATCCTCGTCGCGGCGAGCACCGCCGGCGGCTCCGCGACCAACGCCCACCATGCGGCCAAGGTCTCGGGGACGGTCTCGATCATCTCCGAGGCGACGGGCGCCGAGCAGGAGCACTTCCTGAACGTCCTCAAGGACTTCAAGAAGCTGTATCCGGACGTCGAGACCAAGTACACGTCGGCAGGACGAAACCTGACCACCATCCTCTCGACGGCGGTCGCAGGCGGGAATCCGCCCGACATGGCGCTGATCCCGCAGCCCGGGTACATGCGCGAGCTGGTCAAGAAGAAGGCCCTGAAGCCGATCACGTTCATGAAGAAGACGGTCAAGCGCGACTGGTCGCCGGGATGGCTCGCACTGGGGAGCGTCGGCGGCAAGCTCTACGGCCTGTATCTCAAAGGCGCCAACAAATCGACCATCTGGTACAACGTCAAGCTCTTCAAGAACGCCGGCGTGAAGACGCCGAAGACGTTCTCCGCCCTGCTGAAGGCCGCAAAGACGCTGAAGGCCTCCGGTACGAAGGCGTACTCGATCGGCGGCGGTGACGGCTGGACGCTCACCGACCTGTTCGAGAACATCTACCTCCGGCAGGCGGGCGGCTCGCTGTACGACAAGCTGTCCGTGCACAAGATCAAGTGGACACACCCGTCGGTCAAGACCGCGTTGAAGACGATGGCGAAGATCTTCAGCGACGGCAACAACATCGCGGGCGGGACATCCGGAGCGCTCACGACCGTCTTCGCGGACTCGGTCACTCAGGCCTTCGGCGCCAACCCGAAGGCGGCGATGGTGCTCGAGGCCGACTTCGTCGGGGGCGTGATCACGGGCTCGACGAACTCCAAGCCCGGGACGGACTTCAACTACTTCCCGTGGCCGGCGATCAAGCGCGGCACACGCTCGAACGTCGTCGCCGGCGGAGACGCCGTCGTCATGTTCCGGGACAAGCCGGCGACCCGCGCACTGATGAAGTACTTCGGAACCGCGCGGGCGGCGACCGTGTATGCGAAGCAGGGAGGCTTCTCCTCGCCGAACAAGCGCGTGAAGGGGAGTGCCTACCACGACCCGATCGCTCGCCGGGCCGCGCTCGGGCTGGCGCACGCGAAGGTCGTCCGTTTCGACATGTCCGACCTGCAGCCCGCGGCCTTCGGCGGCACGCCGGGACAGGGCATGTGGAAGCTCTTCCAGGACCTCCTGAAGAACCCGAAGAATGTCAACGGAATCGCGAGCCAGCTGGAGGTGGCCGCAGCCAGGGCCTACGGCGGTAAGTGAGCGGGGCGAGCATCACCGCGGAGCCTCCCCCACGGGGGGCTCCGCTCCCCGACGTGCCCGCGGGGGAGAGCCGCTGGCGCCGGTTGCTGATCGCGGCGGCGTTCCTCGCGCCCGCGGCGACCATGCTCGCGATCTGGGTCGTCTACCCCGCGATCAGGACGATCATCCGCAGCTTCTTCGACGAGGCCGATCACTTCGTCTGGTTCGCGAACTTCAAGCAGCTGTTCACGACCGACATCCTGCTGACCGCGATCAAGAACAACGTGCTGTGGGTGGCGATCGTGCCCGTCTTCGTGTCGGCGCTGGGGTTGATCTTCGCCGTCCTCACCGAGCGCGTTCGGTGGTCGGTCGCGTTCAAGACGGTGGTGTTCATGCCGATGGCGATCTCGCTACTGGCGGCCGGCGTGATCTGGCGCCTGATGTACATCCAGGATCCCAGCCAGGGCACGATCAACGCCGGGATCGCGGCGGTCAAGGGCGTGTTCGAGCCGCAGGGCGCGTTACCCGGGGCGGAGCCGTCCACGGCGCAGCTCGCCGGCAAGCCCGGCGGCACGCTCACGCTGAAGACGCCGCTCGAGCCCGGCCAGGTCGCCGTGCTCGGGCTGTCGGCGATCCCGCCGGAGGATGTCCCGGACGGCGCCAAGCAGGCGGTGAAGCCGCCGGCGAAGCCCGACGGCATCACCGGCGTCGTGTGGAGAGATTTCAAGCCGGGTGGAGGCAAGCCCGGCAAGGTCGAGCAGGGTGAGCTCGGGCTGCCCGGCGTCACGCTCGAGCTGCGCGATTCCTCCGGCAAGCAGGTCGCGACGACGTCGAGCGCCGACGACGGCACCTTCGCCTTCGAGAATCTCGCATCGGGCACCTACACGGCGGCGATCTCCGGCCAGACCTTCGCCCAGCCCTTCGGCGGGGTCGACTGGCTCGGCGCCCAGCTGATCACGCCCTCGATCATGATCGCCTACATCTGGGTCTGGGCCGGGTTCGCGATGGTCGTGATCGCGGCCGGCCTTGCCGCCATCCCGCGCGACGTGCTCGAGGCGGCGCGGACAGACGGCGCCAGCGAGTGGCAGACGTTCGTACGCGTGACCGTCCCGCTGCTCCTCCCGATCCTCAGCGTCGTCTTCATCACGATGGTGATCAATGTCTTAAAGGTCTTCGACATCGTGATCTCGGTGGCGCCGAGCTCGTCGCAGGACGATGCGAACGTCATCGCACTCGCGATGTGGCGCGTCTCCTTCAGCGGCCAGAACGACTTCGGCGTCGGTTCGGCGATCGCGGTCTTCCTGTTCCTGCTCGTCCTTCCGGTGCTCGCGCTCAACATCCGGCGCTTCAGGAGGGAGGTCTGATGGCCGTCGCCGAAGCCGAAGTCCGCGTCGCGACGCCGGTCGTCGAAGAAGGGCTCGCGCACAAGATCGTGCGGGTGCTGGGGAAGGCGCCCGTCCACATCGCTCTGGTCTTCATCGCCGTGCTCTGGCTCGTGCCCACGATCGGCCTCTTCCTGACCTCGCTCATGTCGCCCGCGGACATCGCCGCCGGCGGCTGGTGGCAGATCTTCACCAAGCCGAGCATCGCGACGCTCGAGAGCTATCGGCAGCTATGGGAGAACGAGTCGCTGCGCACGGCGCTGCTGACCACGCTCGAGATCGCGATCGGCGCGACAGTGCTTCCGATCGTTGTGGCCGCGCTTGCCGCCTACGCCTTCGCCTGGCTTGAGTTCCCCGGACGGGACTGGCTCTTCATCCTCGTCATCGGCCTGCTGGTGGTCCCGCTGCAGATGGCGCTGATCCCGATCTTCTCGTTCTACAACGCCGTCGGCCTGTTCGACACCGTGCTAGGCCTCGTCCTGTTCCACACGGCGTTCGGGCTGCCGTTCGCCATCTTCTTGTTACGGAACTTCTTCATCGGCATCCCGAAGGACCTGCTCGAGTCGGCACGGATCGACGGCGCCTCCGAGTTTCGGATCTTCTTCCGGCTGATCCTCCCGCTCGGCCTGCCGGCGATCGCGTCGCTCGCGATCTTCCAGTTCCTGTGGACGTGGAACGACCTGCTCGTCGCGCTGACCTTCGGCCGCGACACGCGCCCGATCACGGTCGCGATCCTGTCGCAGCTGTCGGAGTTCGGGTCGAGCATCGAGATCATCGCCCCGGCCTCGTTCGTCTCGCTCTTGCTCCCGCTGGCCGTCTTCTTCGCCTTCCAGCGCTACTTCGTGCAGGGGCTGCTCGCCGGCTCGGTAAAGTAGGCGTTGTGTTACCATGTAACACATGGCAACACATACCCGTTCGTTTCGGCTGGATGAGCAACTACTCGAACTCCTGGAGGAGCGCGCCGACCGGGCCGGAGAGTCGGCGAACGCCCTCGCGGCCCGCTATCTCGATGAGGGACTGCGCAGGGACGAGCACCCGCTGATCACCTTCGTGGATCGCCCGGCGGGCCGGCGAGCGACACTGGGCGGGACGCGACTCAACGTCGCGGATGTTGCCGCCATCGCCAAGTCAGCGGGGTCGGCGGAAGAGGCGGCGAAGTCGCTCGATATGCCGATCTGGAAGGTACGGGCGGCGCTCAGGTACTACGCGGATTTCCGCGCCGAGATCGACGCCGAGATGGAGCGGGACAGCCGCCTCGCTGAGCGCGAGGAGGCGCGCTGGCGCGCCGAGCAATCTGCGCTCGCTTGAAGCTCCTCCTCGACGAGCACTTCTCCCGGCGCGTGGCGGAGGAGTTGCGCGGTCGCGGACACGACGTCATAGCTGTCACCGAGGACGATGAGCTGCGCGGCTTGCCCGATGCCGACCTCTTTGCGCACGCTCGGTCGACGGGGTACGCAATCGTCACACAGGACTACGCCGACTTCGTCGCCCTCGTTCGCGCGGCGGCCATCGATGACGTCGAGCACTTCGGCGTGCTCTTCGTCCCAAAACGGCTGTGGAGCTCCCTTCAAGATCTCGATGGGCTCGTGGATGCTCTCGAGCGCTTTCTCGGCGACCATGGAGGTGCGGACGCCTTGTCGAGCGGCGTCGTCTGGCTCGGGCAGTAGAGCTCTCGCGGACGCCGGTCCCGCTCGGCGGGGCGACCTTAGACTCCTTGAGTGGCCGACTGGGCGACCATCTCGGCGCTGGCGACCGCGGGCGGGACGCTCGTCCTCGCGGCCGCGACCTTCGCAGCCGTCCGCTCCTCGAACCGCTCCGCACGCGTCGCCGAGCGCGCCTTGCTCTCCGGGCTGCGGCCGCTGCTCGTGTCCTCGCAGCGCGACGATCCGGCGCAGAAGGTCTACTTCGCCGACCAGCGGTACGTGATCGCCCCCGGAGGCGGTGCCGGCGTTGCGATCGTCGACGACGCGGTGTACCTGGGCATCTCGCTCCGCAATGCGGGCAGCGGCATCGCCGTGCTCGACGGCTGGACGATGATCACCGGGGACGTGCGGGTCCGCGATCACATGCCGCTCGAGTCCTTCACCCGGCTGACGCGCGACCTCTATCTCGGCGCCGGCAGCCTCGGCTACTGGCAGGGCTCGTTCCGGGATCCGACCTCGGAGGGCTACATCGAGGCACGCCGCGTGATCGAGGCGCGTGAAGGTTTCGGCATCGAGATCCTGTACGGGGACGAGGAAGGCGGACAGCGGCGAATCAGTCGCTTCGGCGTGCTTGCGCGCGACGACGGCTCGTGGCTGGCGGAGGCCGGCCGGCACTGGAACGTGGACGGCGCCGACCCGCGTTAGGTTCCTCGCAATCCCGGGTATGCGGAACCTGCCGAAGGCGTCCTGGCTGACACCCGCCCTGCGGGCCAGGGCGGAGGGGCGATCGAGGCATGGGAAACTCCATGAAATCGCGCAGAGCCTCCAGCGCCCCGGCGTAGACTGACTCGATGCGACGGATCTCATGGGAGCAGTGGGAAAGTGGGCGTCATGCTGCGCAGCAGCGGCTTGCGCTCATCGCTCGCACCTTCCCTCGGCCCTACAGGCGCGAACGCCCTCGCGACCCGGACGAAGCCCGGCTCCTGCGCGAGCGCGGCACGCCCGCGCACCTGATCGGCCCAGAGCGCGATCGCCGCGAGTGACGACGAGCTACCGCTTCCGCCGGCCCACGCAGGACGACCTCCCCGCCGTCGTCGAGCTCGTCCGTGCGCTCTGGCGCGCGGACAGGGACGAGGGCGATCCGACGTTCTTCATCAAGGGGCTCGCCCGCACGACGGATTTCGAGCGCGACTGGTGGCTGGTCGAGGACGCGGACGGGACGCTCGTCGCCGGCGGCGTCGTTCGCCCCCGGCATCCGCACCGGCTGCGGTCGCAGGGCGGCGTTCTCCCCGAGCACCGCGGCAACGGGATCGGCACCGAGCTGCGCGACCGCATCGAGGAACGAGCGCGCGAGCTGGCGCAGGCCGCTCCCGACGGCGAGGAGGTCTGGCTCGGCGCGGACGCCGCGTCGACCAACGAGACCGCGCAGCGGTTCTTCGAAGCACGCGGCTATGAGCTCATCCGCCATTTCTGGGAAATGGCCATCGACCTCGACGAGGAGCCGCCCGAGCCCGAGTGGCCGGACGGGATCGGGCTCGAGCGCGCCCGGCGCGGCATCGACGAGCGAGCCGTCCACGCAGCGTCCGACGAGGCCTTCGCCGACCACTGGGAGCACTATCCGACCCCGTACGAGGAGTGGCGCAAGTGGATGGTCGAGTCGGACAACTACGACCCGTCCCTCTGGCTCCTCGCCCGGGATGGTGACGAGATCGCGGGCATCTCGCTCTGCGATCTCGATCCGGACGAGGGCTGGATCGGCGTCCTCGGCGTCCGGCGTCCGTGGCGGCGGCGCGGGCTGGCCAGGGCGCTCCTCCACCAGAGCTTCCGCGACATCCGCGAGCGTGGGAAGCCTCGGGCCGTTCTGGGTGTAGACGCGGCGAACCCGACCGGCGCGACGCAGCTCTATGAAAGCGTGGGGATGCGGATCCTCAACCAGTCTCTCGCGTACCGGCTGATCGTTCGCTGACGAGCTTCTCGACGGAGGCGAAGGCCCAGTCGGGAATGTCGTCAGGCGCCTCGTCCGGCCGCACGTGCTCGTTCATCTGCAGCCCCTCGAACTCGCCGGTACCCAACCGCCAGCGCAGCCACGGCCAGAACCACACGGGCTTCGGCACCGGGCCGGGTAGGTTCGGCGGGCGCGGCCGTGGCTGGCGGCCCGGCCGGTAGGTGATGTGCGTGAGCCGGAGCTCGTCCGCGAGCCGGTTCAGGTCGGTGCGGCCGGGGATGCCGTCCACCGTGCCCGATGCGGAGTACTGCCAGATCCAGTACCGCCGCCAACCGCCGGGGAGCATCGGCTCGGACACGCCGTAGTTCGCGATCCACAGCGGGTAGTTGCGGAACGCCGTCGTTCCGCCCAGCTGCTCCCAGAAGTACGGATACGTGTAGACGAGCGGACGCACGCCGACGACCTTGCGGACACGGTCGAGCCAGGCCTTCGTCCACGCGACCATCTGCGCCGCCGGCAGTCCCGCGGTCTCGAGGTCGAGGGCGGGGAGGAGGTCACCGGAGCGCGGCGCAGCGAGCGAGAGGAAGAAGTCGGCCTCGGCGCGCGCATCTTGCTCGGGGTCGCTCGCGTCCGTGTCCGGGCGCGCGAAGTGGTACGCGCCGGTCCTGATCCCGACCGACTTCGCGCCGGCGACGTGCGCGTCGTACTTGGGGTCGACGAACGTCTGGCCCTCGCTCGCCTTGACGTACGCGAACGCGATCCCGTCGGCCTTGACCCGCGACCAGTCGATGCGGTCCTGGTGATTCGAGACGTCGATGCCCTTGATCATCGATGTTGTAAATTTGGCACAGAGTTACAACATTTCGTGGAGGTGCTAGATGCCATCCTGGCAGGAGAAGATGAAACCGCAACCGAAGCCGCGCCCGACGCGCGTGAGCCGGAACGGCCAGATCGTCCTGCCGGCACGCGCACGCCGTGAGGCCGGGATCGAGCCCGGTGATCTCGTGGTCTCGGTACCCGTTCGTCCGGGGGCCCTCCTGGTCGAGAAGATCGACATCCGGGATCCGGAGGAATTCAAGCGCGAGTACGACCGAGAGGACAATCCGCTCCGCGGACTCTGGGGGCCCGATCCGGATGAGTGGGTGGACAAGATCCGCGATCAGTGGGGCGACCGAGAGATCTCCTAGCGGCCGTCGAGGCGACCGGCACCGATGCTTTCCTCGCGGACACGGGGCCGCTCGTCTACCGCGTCGAGCGCGCGGCTCGGCGGCAGCTCGTCGCCGCGTGCGATCCGCTGTTCGACGCCGTGGCGACGGGCCGGCTCACGTGTCTCGTGAGCGCGGTGAGCGTCAGCGAGGCTCTCGTCCGGCCCGCGCAGGCTGGACCGGCCGCGGTGGCGACTATCGAGCGGTTCTTCCAGACCCCGACCGTTCGCGTCGCGGCCGTCGACTACGAGATTGCAAAGGCTGCGGCGTGGCTCGTGTCGGACCTGGCACGCCTGAGCGACGCGTTGATCGCAGCGACGGCCACCTGGCTGGGCGTTCCGCTAGTCACGGGAGACCGGCGGCTCGCCCGCGCAGTCTCGAACGCTTTCCTAGTTGCGGATTTCGCTTAGTAGCGGTAGACGATCCGGCCGCGGTTCAGGTCGTACGGCGAGAGCTCGATCTTGACCTTGTCGCCCGGGTAGACGCGGATGCGGAAGCGGCGCATCTTGCCCGCGGTGTACCCGAGGGTCTCGTGGCCGTTTTCGAGCTGGATCTTGAACAGTCCGTTGGGGAAGGCCTCGATGACCTCTCCGTCCAGCTCGATCTTCTCTTCCTTTGTCGCCATCTCTCTTCAAAGTAGCGACAAAGCAGTAATGCACCGCCGGGTTCGATGCTGGGATGGGAAAAGCGCCGCCATCCTTTGCTAGCAGTCTGCTAGCAAAATGCTACCATAGGCGTATGGCGACGCTCCATGTTCGCAACGTTCCGGAGGACGTGTACGAGGCGCTGCGAAAGCGCGCCGAGTACGAGGGGCGCTCCATCAGCGCCACGACGATCGCGATTCTTCGCCATTCGCTGCCTGCCGCTTTCGACCCGGAAGCCTTCATCGCGGAGGTCGACGCCTCGATCGAACGCTGGTCGTGGCCGGAGGACGGTCCTACTCCGGAGGAGATCATCCGCCGGGACAGGGACTCTCGTTAACGATCTCGCCGTCTTCGATGCGAGCGCGGTTCTCCGCGCATTTCGGACCCGCCTGCCGGAAGCGCGCGAGTGGCGCGTTCGCGCGACGCGCGGCCACGTCCGGGCCCTCGCCCCGGGCTTGGTGTACGCCGAGATCGGGAACGCATTGCTTGTAGAGCAACGGGCCGGCCTGTTGCCGGCATCCGAGCTGGCGAGTGCGTTGAACGAGATCATGCGACTTCCACTCGCGGTGGTTCCCATCCGCGCCCTTATCGGTGATGCGCTCGCCATTGCGTCGGCTCGCGCGTTGTCCGCGTACGACGCTTGCTACGTGGCGTTGGCCGAAGCGAACGATGCCGTCCTCGTCACGGCCGACCGCAAACTGGCCGCTGCAACCACTCGCCCAGCGCTCATCGTTTAGGCACAATGAGGCGTACAGCCTCGGTGGCGTTCGCTCCCGGTTCGCGCTCGGAGCCCTCGCAGCCGGGGCTGGCTATTTAGGTGCAGACGGTCGGCTCGATGAGGTACGAGACCCGTTGCTCTCCCTCGCCGAGCGGGTAGCGATCCCACCCGCGGTACTTCTTGCCGAGCCGGTCGATGTCGGCCACGGCCTCGGCCCCCTCGCGGATCTCGACGACGCGCCCGCGGAGGTCCACATGCGTGTACGGGTCGCCGTCCGGCGAGATGGAGATCGCCACGCGCGCGTCGCGGCGCATGTTCGCCTCCTTCAGCCGTCCCTTCGCCGTGTTCACGAGAACGAGGTCGCCCTCGACGTCGATCCAGACCGGCGAGACGTGCGGCGAGCCGTCCTCCATCAGCTCGGCGAGGTAGGCGAAGTTCGTCCTGGTCAGCAGCTCGCGCGCTCGCTCGGACAGCCCCGCCATTGCTGAATTCGTACACGAATCTTGCATCAGCCCCCCATCTCCGGCGGCGACCATGTGCGGCGTGAGGCGCGCATCAGTCTCGCGACGGCAATCCTCGCCGCGCTCGCGGTCGCCTGCTCGATCGTCTCGATCGAGAGCCAACGTCGCCGGACGGGCCGGCTACGGCTCGATCCAGGGCGAGCTGGCCGTGCGGCTCGCAAAGCTGAAGGACTGCGCCGGCGCGGCATGCAAGGCCTCGTTCTCGCGCAAGGGCCGCACCGTCACCGCGCATCTCCTTCAACGACGGTCGCGTCGTTCTCCGTGCTGGCACCCTGCCGAAGCGCTGCTAGTACCTACACTCCCGGGCGTGGCCGAGACGGTCGAGCACGTCGGGCTCGAGTGGGACACGCCGCTGTTCCTCACGGCGCGCACCCAGTTCGAGCAGGCGCTACCGCACGCGGAGCGTCCCCGACGCGGTGGCAGAGCGGCTCCGCTTCCCGGAGCGCGCGACGATGGTCTCGATGCCGGTGCAGATGGACGACGACGCCTGGGTCGTCCTTCCCGGCTACCGGGTGCAGCACTCGAGCGTGCTCGGGCCGACCAAGGGCGGGATCCGTTACGACCCGCACGTGACGCTCGGCGAGTGCGCGGCGTTGGCGATGTGGATGACCTGGAAGTGCGCGCTGCTGCGGCTCCCGTACGGCGGTGCCAAGGGCGGCGTCCGCTGCAACCCGCGCGAGCTGTCGGCCGCGGAGCTCCAGCGGCTGACGCGCCGCTTCACCGCCGAGATGATGTCCGTGATCGGCCCGCAGGAGGACATCCCCGCGCCGGACATGGCCACCGACGAGCAGACGATGGCCTGGATGATGGACACGTACTCGATGCAGAAGGGGTATGCCGTCCCCGAGGTCGTGACGGGGAAGCCGATCTCGATCGGCGGCTCGGTGTTCAGGGCGGAGGCGACCGGCGCCGGCGTGGTGATGGTGACCGAGCGCGCCTGTGAGCGGCTCGGCCGGCCGCTTCCCGGGCAGACCTGCGTCGTGCAGGGGTTCGGGAAGGTCGGCGCGGTTGCGGCCGAGGAGCTGGTCGCGGTCGGGGCGAAGGTGGTGGCCGTCTCGGACGTATCCGGCGGGACGTACAACCCGGAGGGGCTCGACCTCGATGCGGTCACCGAGTGGGTGCTCGAGCACCGCCACGACATGGTCGAGTTCCCCGGCGGCGAGGTGGTGACCAACGAGGAGCTCCTCGAGCTACCGTGCGACGTCCTGGTGCTCGCGGCGCTCGAGGAGCAGCTCACGGCCGAGAACGCGGGCGCCGTGCAAGCGTCGCTGATCGCCGAGGGCGCGAACGGCCCGACGACGCTGGAGGCGGACGAGATCCTCGTCGAGCGCGGCATCCCCGTTCTGCCCGACGTCCTCACGAACGCCGGCGGCGTGACCGTCTCCTACTTCGAATGGGTTCAGGACCTGGGACGGTTGTTCTGGGGTCGCGACGAGACAAGGTTCAAACTGCGCGAGATGATGACCGACGCCTTCGACCGCGTCTGGCGCCTGTATGAGGAGCAGGGGCTGACGCTGCGGAACGCCGCGCTCGTGGCGGGGATCCGCGAGGTGGCCGGCGCTCTTACCGCGCGCGGCATCTATCCCTGATGCGGGTGAGCCTGGTCAAGGACGCGATGGTTCCGGACCCGCCCTGGCTGGCGGCCGAGGCGACCGCGCAGGAGGCGGGCGTCCTGCTGGCTCGACCGGAAGTGCGCGCCGTATTCGTGTGCGACGACGAGGGGCTCACAGGCGTCGTGACGCGGAAGACTCTCGTCCGCGAGGTCGTCGCGCCGGGACGGCATCCGCGCGAGACGCCGCTCGGCGAGATCGCCGAGGAGCCGCACTACACGATCGACGCCTCCGAGCAGCTCGACGGCGCCTTTCGTTTCCTCGAGGAGCACGACGCCGAGCGAGTGCCGGTGGTGGACGGTGGGCGGCTCGTCGGGGTGCTGAGCAGGTCGGTCCTGCAACGCCGCCTGGCCGAGGACGAGGGCCCCGAGGCTCAGCAGCAGACGTAGGCGCCCGGAGGCGCCTCGCCTTCGGCCGGTTCGGGCAGCTCCGCGGCCTCGAGCGCCGCGCCGTCCAGCAGGTCGCGCACGCTCGCTTCGATCTCGTCCAGGCCATAGGCGCGGAGGATCTCGTTCAGGATGACCGACCCGGCGAGAATGAACGGGGCGCGCTTGGGGTTGAGTGGCCCGAGCTCCTTTCGCTCTTCGAGCGAGAGCGCCGCCAGCTCGGCGACCTGGCGCGCGACGGTCTCCGCGCGGAGGACGTGCCCCTCCGCCTCGTGCTCGTGGAACCGCTCGAGGCCGAGGTCGAGGGCGGCCAGCGCCAGGAACGTACCGGCGACGCCGATCGCGGCCCCCAGGTCGACGTCGTCCGGAAGGTGCCCACGCACCACGTTTGCCATCGCCTCGCGGTCTTCGCCGAACTGCTCGGTCAGGCGGACGGAGCCGACGTCCATGCTCGACTGCCCGGTCGGCCAGGACCAGCTCGGTCGAGCCGCCACCGATGTCCACGACCATGACGCCAGCGAGGTCGCCTTCGCCAAGGGTCGCACCCGCGAAGGTCAGCCGCGCCTCCTCCTCCCCGGTCAGGAGCCGCGTCGTGAAGCCGTAGCTCCACTCGATCTCGCCGAGGAAGGCCTCGCCGTTCTCCGCGTCGCGGACGGCGCTCGTCGCCACGCACAGGACGCGCTCGGCGCCGAGCTCCTCGATCCGCCGCCGGTACTCGGAGAGGACGTTCCGCACGCGCGCGATGGGGAGGGGGAGGAGCCGCCGGCGCGCGTCCACGCCCTCGCCGAGCCCGGTGATCTCCTCACGCCGCTCCACGGCGTCGACCGTCCCGTCGCCCACGTCGGCGACAAGGAGCCGAGTCGTGTTCGTGCCGAGATCAACGGCCGCCACACGCATGGAGCTATAATTGCCGCTGCGACGCGGGGTGGAGCAGTCAGGTAGCTCGCCGGGCTCATAACCCGGAGGTCGCAGGTTCAAATCCTGCCCCCGCTACCATTTTGAGTTGTAATCACACCTAGGGCCTTTAGGGCCCTAAGTGTTTGTATGGCACCCTCGCGGACTCGCTCCCTGGGGTGTTTCTGTTTGGACCCTCCTGCGCGGCGACCTCTCGCGCCGCTTGTAGAAGAAGATCGAACGGAGCGGCGAGGTCGCTGCGAAGAGGCTTTTCGTCCTCGACGTAAAGCTTCGTGAAGAAGACTTGATTGAACAGCCTTCGCACAAGTGGTGGAGCAGCCGATACGCGTATTCGCAGTCAGTCGCGAGCTGGAGCGCTCGTTCGAGGTTTGTCTCGACCTGCTTGATGATCGGCTGTGGCCGCGACTTCACACTCGATCGAGGCAAGTCGTGCTGAGATGCGGTGCTGCTCGACCCTGAGCAGGTCGAGCGGAACGGCTCCGGCGTAGTGGGCTTCAAGAAGTTTCGTGCGCTCGTTGAGAAGCCGCGTCTGCTCGCCGGTAAGCCGGTAGTGCGCGGTGCGCGCCTCTTCGAAGTGCGCGCGCAGCCCATTGAGGAGCAACTCGCGCAGTGCGTCAGCTGCGTCTGACGGAACCTCGAGTGTTGCGTAGTGCTCCTCCACGAGTTCCTCAACGCGAGCCATGGCGAGCGCGCATCTTGCAATCTGTCCGCTTCTGATGCTTCCCGATGCAGGTGAAGTAGGCGTATCGTTTCCCGGTGCGGCTGAGTGAGCGAGTGACGATCACGCGACGGCCGCAACGCCAAGCGAACAGGCTGCTCTTGAGGTAGTGGTTGTGACTTCGTTGTTTCTCGACGGCGTGGTTGTGCGCGGTGAGCACGTCTTGTACTCGCTGCCATACGCCTGCGGTCACGAGCGGTTCGTGTCGACCTTCGTACTCGACGCCGCGATACACGATCACGCCTTTGTAGTAGGGGTGCCGCAAGATCTACCTGTCCCCAAGTGCTGTCCCCTACATCTCAAGCCGAGCAGCTCTTTGGCTTGAGCACGCAGGTTGCAGACCACACAGCACCTCCGTTGAAGGGAGGTGCTCGGCGGTCCGAGTTGATAGGACTCAGTTCTCGCAGCAAATCCCGGGTGTCTAACGACTACGAGTCTCGGCGATCGCGATGCGAGGTGGCTGGCTTGAATGACCTCTTCAGCGCGCCTGGACTTGATCGACGATGATTCCGAGCAGCGCGTGGTGTTGGTAGTTGCGGACGCGCTTGGACACGAGTTCGATTTGACGTGGGTTCACGAGCGGCACCCACGTCTGCGCGATCGACGAGCTTTCTGTCGCGCCGGGCTAGGAGATGGAGGCATGCCGCGGATCGGTGCCGAGAGCCGCGGAACCGACGTGAGGACGATCGCCGTGACGCAAAAAAATTGGTGGTTGTATGCGGCCGCGCACGCGAACCAGGGGGCGAAGAAGTTGTAGGGCGTGCTGTCGGACCACGCAGGTGGCGTGATCTGGATCGCGCGAAATGTCGTCGGTCCGGCGCTGTCGAAGTAGGAAGCGAGCTCGAAGTGCGACCTCGCCCGGTACCCGAGCCGACGCAATAACCGGACGGTGTAGGTGACGACATCACGGACCGGCCAGCCACCCGCGTCACTGGCGGCCCAGACAGTGATCCGCTGCCCGCGGGTGCCCGAAGCGAGGACCAGGTGCCGTGCGGTGGCGAGATCGGGTGCTGTCCATGCTCCCTGCGCATTCGGGTGGCGGGTGTAAGGGCAGTATCGGCGGTCACCCACGATGCCCGTGGCAGCACCTGTCGCGTCGGCGAGGCGCGTCCTGCGGCCGGAGAGCTTCACAATGGCTCGCCGATCGATGGCGTAGTTGACGCTTTGCCACCGCGGACTCTTGAAGGCGGCGTCGCGGTGTTGATTTGCAGGAAGTCCGTTTGGGTGCCGGGCGAGCTGTGCAGCTGGCCGCTGTAACGGGTTCTGAGCACGAACAGCATTCGCGGTGGGATCGAGGCGGCCATTCAGTCTGCTCGAACGCCTTCGACCGGCGGACCTCCAGGACATGATTTGAGGACGAAGCACATACAGTGACCTCGGGTTGCCGTCCTGGAATTGTGCGATGCGACACCCCGAAAGAGGGATTGCGGACGACGGACTCCTTCGGCGGCGATCTGGACCGGCAGGGCCGGTGCCGGGTATCGGTCGCGTGCGAGCGGCGGACGTCGGAGTGCCGGGCGGCACGGGCGTTGCAAGTCCTCCGATTGTCAGCTTTTGCAGGAAGTTCGAGTCCGGCGCGGTCAGACGGAAGGTGAGTGTGGACGCTGCGTCATCGGAGACGATGCCGGCCGAGAGGTCGCAGCGCTCGACCCCGCAGGCCCGCGCGCCGACGATGCCGGCGAAGTAATCGGCTCCGGGCGAGCGAAGCCTGAAGAGACGCTCGAAGGCGCGCCGGAAGTCCCGAGCGCGCAGCGGCTGGCCGTTCGAATAGCGGATCCCTGAGCGGAGGCGAAAGGTGTAGGTGGTACCGCCGGCAGTGGCGACCGGGAGGCTGAGCGCGAGGTCGGGTACGAGGCGAAGCCCTTCGGTCCGCTTCATGTTGAAGATCACGAGCGGTCGGCGTGAGGCCTTCCAGAAGAGGGTGAGAGGTCGGTCTGAGAGCTGGATCCATCGAGAACGGCATGGTGTGCAGAAGAACGAGCGTGCCTCCGGCGTTTCGTTCCTGTCGATTCGTCGCGACCAGATCCTTCCGCCGTCGGTCGCGAGCGCGGCGGGCCGCCACCCACGCGTGAGATGTCGACGACAAGATTGCTGCGCTGATCGATGCGCGACACCGTCCCGGAGTAGCGACTTGCGACCCACACCGACTCGGCATCGGCCGCGAGTGAGACCGCGGCGCTCGCGACGGAACACGGTGGATCGAGCGGTGAGCGGGTAGACTCTCGAGACGGTCGCGTAGGGGATCAGTTCGCGCCAGACGGCCGCATGAGAGCGATCGCGTGCGGGGTTCCCGATTGGAACAGTCGCTCGTCTCCCCGGAGCGAGCGTCCACCCCGGTCAGCGAACCGGCGCCGTAATCTGCGACCAGTTGAGCTTGCCTTGACGGCCTCGTGTTGGGCTGGTCGCGGCGTTCGAGTGCCGGCCACCAAGAATCCGAAACGGGACCGAAGTCCGATCAGCGATGTATCCGGCGATTCGGGTTCCCTTAGAGCTCCAGCCGAAGGCGAGCGCGTCCCTGCGTCAAAAGAGTTGGCGATGACGTTGGGCCAGCGCCCGCGCCGGATCGATCCGCGAAATCGTCGCTCCAGGAACCTTGGCGACAGACGGCGCCTGCGCCGAGGGCGATCGCTCCCGGGTATGCACCTCAGCGTGAGAATGCCTGTCGACGCGCGACTCACGCTCGGTCGAGAGGATCAGCGCCCAGTTGATCTGGGCCACTCGAGCGTCTCCGTTCGGCACATGGCCGAAGCCGCCGTACGTCATAGGCGGCGGTGCGCCTGCGAAGAGTGGAACGGCTCCCGAGTTCGACCACGCGGGCCGACGCGACCGCGGTCACCGACGCCGGGCTAAGGCCTGTCCACAACTTGATCCCAACCACTCCGCTCACCACGACGGCCGCCATAACGCATCCGGCGACGACAACCCGTCTTCGACTCGCAACACGGCGCACTCGGCGTGCCGCTCCAGGTGTTGGCGGAGTACCGAGACGGGGGTCGTGCTCGAGTATGCCGCGCTCGAGCTCTCGAGCTGCGGCCCTGGCTCGAGCCCGAGATCCTCGGCCAAGCGGCGACGCGCCCCCTGGTAGGCGGCGAGCGCGTCCGCTTGGCGCCCCGCGCGGTAGAGCCGCTGCATCAGACTCTCGACGAGTTGCTCGCGGAACGGATACCGGTCTACGAGCCGCTGCAGAAAGAGGACGAGAACAAGGTCTCCTCCGATAGTGAGCTCGCAGGCGATTCGCTCATCGAGAGCCACGAGACGACGCTCTTCGAGCCATTCCGCCTCCTGGCCTGCAAAGTACTCGTCGCGGACATCGGCCAGCGCCGGCCCTCGCCAGAGCTCGAGAGCGCGCCGCAGCACCTTCACGGCTCCCCTGGCGTCACGGGAACTGGCCAGGGCGCGACCTTACTCGAGGAGCGCCTCGAACTGCTGCAAGTCGAGCTCGCCCGCTCCAACAAGAATCCTGTATCCAGGCGCCTTGCGCTCGATCCGCTCCGCGCCGAGCAGACCTCTCAGCCGCGAGACGTAGCTTTCGAGCGACCGTTGCCCCGACAGCGGGGGTCGTTCCCCCCACAGACCATCGACAAGACGGTCACGCGAGACGACCTCGTTCGCGTTCAGCAGCAGTAACGCCAGGAGCGCGCGCTGCTTCGACCCACCCACTGGCACCGGGCGCCCGTCGGCGACGACCTCCACGGCACCAAGGATCGCGAACTCCATCGGCCGAGCTTACGCCGTCTGCAAGGCCTTTTCGACATTCCTGCAACGAGCGCGGAGCAGCATTGCCAGAGCGAATCACCGACAAGGAGCCAGCGATGTCACTCCGCTCGAAATCTCGTCGCGATCGGCTGCCTCACCGCCGTCGTCGCTTCATCGGCGCTTGCGAGTGGCGAAACGAGGTCGCCCAAGGTCACCTCGAGCATGGACGGCAAGGCGGTCATGCCGCTTCGCATCCACTGGATCGGGCGGCCGAGGTTGCCCTGTCGAAGGTCTAAGGAGCTGGACTTTCTGATCGACGGGCGTCCTGGCTGGGTCGAGCACAGAACGCCATTCGTCTACGCGAACGGCGGGAACTGGCTTGTCACCTCGTTCCTGACACCTGGGATGCACGCCTTCGCGATCCGGCTGACCACGCTAGACGGCGGCAAGAGCACCGACACTGTTCGCGCAAGAGTGGTCGCTGCGCCAGCCCCGCCCGCGCCACTCGTCGGAACCTGGCAGCGGTCGATGACCGCTGACGACGCCAAGAAGGCAACGTCCGGGCAGCCGCCGCCGCCGCCGGGGCTGTGGAAGATCACGATCAGCTCGAAGGGCTGGGTGATGACCGACCCGCAAGGCGGCGGTCTGATTCTCGACGTCGCCTATCTCACGCCGGCAAAACTGCCGGCTTCCTTTCCCGAGCCGACTGCTTCTTTGAAGCCGGGCTTAAGGTCACTCGAACCCTGCTCCGGAGACTGGCTGGGTCAACGGAGAAGGGAGCGAGATGAACCGCCTCAAGTCAGCAGTGCTCATCGGTCAAGCCGAGGAGGATCATGTCGTCCAAGACGTTGCACATCAGCGTGCCATTCGCCATTGCGCTCGCGCTGAGCGCCATAGCGATCGTGGTTGCCACGGCGTCCGCGACCGCACCGGGCAACAGCGGTCCGATCGCATTCCGCCGCACTTCGATGCCCAGCACAGCTGGGGCGCCGTGTTCACGATCGCCGCTGACGGCAAAGGCCTGCGGCAGATCACGCATCCCGCACGGGGAATCGTCGACGACGTGCCCGATTGGGCACCCGACGGCAGCGTGATCACGTTCATGCGCTGTGAACAGGCCTGCCACGTCTTCGTTGTGGCGCCTGACGGCAGCGGCCTGGCGCCGGTCGGCCCGGTGTGTCCTTCGGGCTCCGACGAGAGAACTGCCCGGACGATGGGAATGCGAGCTTCGCACCCGATTCGAAGCAGCTGGCGTTCACGCAGTCAACCGGGCACGTCAAATCCGACCCCGTCGTCGAGAACATGATCGAGCACTCAGCGATCGCGATCATGAACCGTGACGGCAGCGGCCGGCACGTGATCTACCAGGGCGCCCCCTACAGCTCCGACCTCAACTTCCCCGTGTTCTCGCCAGACGGGAAGCAACTCGTCTTCGTGCGCGCTAACTCGGGCTTCTCGACGCCCGCGGGGAAGAACGCGGTCTTCGTCGTCGGCATCGACGGATCGAACCCGCGTCGGCTGACACCGTGGACAGAGAACGACGCCGACAAGCCGGACTGGTCGCCCAACGGTAAGTGGATCCTCTTCCACTCACACGTCGACGACGCGCGCGCGCAGTCGCAGATCTTCCTCATCCACCGGACGGCACCGGTCGTAGGCGGGTGACACACTTCAGCAAGGGAACCCACGTCGGGTTGTCGTCCTTCTCGCCGAACGGGAAATCAATCGTCTTCAGCAAGGGCCCTGAGGGCGGCAACATCGACGTCTTCACCATGCGTCTCGATGGCAGCCACGTTCGGCGCCTGACTCGTTCGAAGCTGTGGGACTCCGCACCCGACTGGGGGCCGCGGTGAGTGCGGGCTCTCCGCTGCGCTCCGGGCCAGAAGGCGGCGACGGTGTGACGCAGTTCCGCTGGGAATCTTGCCGCGCGGTTAGGTCCTCGGCGTCGGGCAAACCTGCTTATTCGCCGACGCAACAAACTCCTGCTTAAGGAGTGAATGCACGAAAAGCCCCTGCAAATCAGAAAACTCTGGAGGACTCGGACGGACGGTCGGATGCGGTGGACACCTCGGATCGGGCATAACCCGGAGGTCGCAGGTTCAAATCCTGCGCCCGCTACTCACAAAAGCCCCGCTCAGGCGGGGCTTTTTGTTGCCCAGCTAGGAGCGAGATTCGGCAGAGATAATAAGTAGTCCCGCGCTACAGGTCCGATGAGGCGATTCGATAGCAAAGCGCTTTACCAGGCGCTCGATGAGAAACGAAAGTCTCGTGAATTGTCGTGGCCTGAGGTGGCAATGCAAATTGGTGTGAGTGTTTCCACGCTCACCAGAACTCAGTGGGGAGGCCGGATGGAAGTTGACGGCATGTTGGCGATGGTCGCATGGCTGGGTGTTCCCGTGGAGAACTTCGTTCGTGATGTGACAAGCTAGCGATCGCGACCGTCGCCGTCTTGCGGCTCGGGTTGAAGAACGGCAGCTCGACCACCGTTGCGGGTGTCCGGGCGCGGCGCGCCTCGACCGTCCACTCGAACTCGATCGTCGTCCCCAACGGACTGTGGTCCGCCTGCACCGACGCAAGAGCTATCACCCTTTTGAGCGTCGGGCTCCACGTCGTGCTGGTCGCCTTGCCGATCTGACGGCGCCCCACGTACAGCGGAACAGGAACGCGCGAGGCTTCCGTGTCCATCGCCGGTGTAAGGCCTTTCGCGCGGTAGAGCTCCTCCAACGGCTCCCATTCGAGCTCCAGGCCGACGAGGCGGCGCGCAGGCCCGCCTCGCTCTCGTTCGCGTTCGAGCGCGCGACGGCCGACGAACTCAGCGAGCTTCTCGAAGTCGACGAAGCGGCCGAGGATGCCCAGCTCGAACGGCGAGAACGACTGCTCGGGGATGAGCGCCCGCCGCACCGAATCGAAGTCGACCTCGATCAGGATCAGCCCGGCCTCTATTCGCGTGATATCGAGGGCGAGCATCCCGGCAGGTCGCACACCGTAGGCGCTCCCCGCGGCCACGAGGGCGTCCCAGACCTCGACCGCGTGCTCGCGCTCCACCCAGACCTCGTAGCCGAGGTCGCCCGTGTAGCCCGTCCGCGAGACGTCAACGGTGACAGGCCCGACCTGCGCCGCCCGCCGGCCGAAGTACTTGAGATCTCCCCAACCCGTCTCGGTGGACGCTTCGAGCACGTCGCGGCTCAACGGCCCCTGCACCGCCAGCGCAGCCACCCGTTCGCTCACGTCCTCGATCTCGACGTCCAGGCCGCGCGCATTCATCCGAAGCCAGCGCAGCGACGGGTCGGCGGCAGTCCAGCGGTAGCTCTGCTCGTCCAGGCGGGCGACGGTGCCGTCGTCGACGACGCGCCCGTTCTCGTTGCACCAGGACGTGTAGTAGACGCGGCCGACCGCTAGCTTCTGCGCGTCCCGGGTGATAACGCGGTCGACGAGCCGCGTGGAGTCCGGCCCGGAGACGAGGTACTTGTAGAGGGGAGAGACGTCGATGAGCGCGGCCGCCTCCCGGATCGCGTTGTATTCGATCTCGGGCGAGTCGTGGTAGGCGCTGGCGGCGAAGTAGCCCGACCATTCCCGCCACTGCTGCTTGCGGTTGAGCGGCGCCGCGCGGGGGTAGAACGCCGACCCGACGGACAACGCTAGGACTTCGGAATCTGCTTTTCGGGGTCTACGAAGGGCATCGGCGCGATCGTCGCTTCCCTGGCCCCGTCGGGTGTCTGGACGGTGAGCCCTGTCCCGAGTTCGGTGTGCTCGATCGGCAGCCAGGCGTAGCCGATGTTCTTCTCCAGTCGAGGCGAGTACACGGCGGAGGTCACCTTCCCGCTCGCACCGTCGGTCGAGACCGGCCACGTCGTCGCGTTCATGTCCAGCCGCTCGCCCTCGATCTCGATCCCGACGATCTTCTGCTTCACCCCTTCGTCGCGGATCCTCGCGAGCGCCTCCCGGGCGACGAAGTCGGCGTCGCTGTCCAGATCGACGAGTCGGTCCAGGCCCAGCTCGTAGGGATTGTTCTCGTAGTTCATGTCGGCGCCCCAGTTGAAGATGCCTCCCTCGATCCGCCGGATGTCCACCGGCCCGGTCGGCCGAAGCTCGTACGGCTGCCCTGCTTCCATGATCCGCTCCCAGAGATCCGTCCCGCGGGCGGTGTCGAGCAGGTAGAGCTCGTACCCGATCTCCGAGGTCCACCCGGTGCGGGTGAGGATGACCGGGATGCCGTCCAGCTCGAGCCGGCGGAAGTGGTAGTAGGGGAGATCGAGAATCTCCTCTCCGAACAGGTCGCGCACGACGTCCTTCGACTGCGGCCCCTGGATCTGGAGCGGGTCCGCCTCGGCCTCCGACAGCCGGACGTCCATCCCTGCGTGCGCGGCCAGCCCCTTCGCGTAGTGGAGCACGTCGCTGTCGGCGAGCGCGAACCAGAAGGTGTTCTCGTCGAGCCGGAGCATCACCGGGTCGTTCAGGATCCCGCCGTCGGGCGCGGTGATCAGCACGTACTTGGCCTGGCCAACGGCGCACCTGCTCAGATCGCGGCAGGTGAGGAGCTGCGCGAAGCGGAACCCGTCGGGCCCGGTCACCTCGACGTTCCGCTCCACGGCCACGTCCCAGACGGTCACGTGGTTCAGGAGGTGCCAGTACTCGGCCTCGAAGTCGTCGAAGTTCGTCGGGAACAGCGTGTGGTTGTAGACGGTGAAACCCTTCGGGCCGTAGCGCTGGGTCGCCTCGTAGTAGGAGCTGCGCCGCAACCGCGCTCCTCGCTGCACCAGTGACATGTCGAACGGCTTGCTCATTGTCGGGGCGAGACTCATCTGCGCGGCACTATAGGTCGCCGTTAGTGTCGCCGCTGATGTACGACGCGGTGATCATCGGCGGCGGGCACAACGGGCTGGTCGCCGCCGCGTACCTCGCACGGGCCGGCCTCAAGGTCGTCGTCCTCGAACGCCGCCATGTCCTCGGCGGGGCGGCGGTGACCGAGGAGGTGTTCCCCGGTTTTCGGTTCAGCGTGGCGTCGTATGTCGTCTCGCTGCTCCGGCCCGAGATCGTCCGAGAGCTGGAGCTACCGAAGCACGGGCTCGAGATCCTGCCACTCGACGGAACGTTCACGCCGCTGGATGACGACTACCTGTGGCGGGTGAACGATCACGGGCGCACCGTGCGAGAGCTTCGGCGCTGGTCGCCGAGCGACGCGGAGGCGTACGACGAGTACAGCCGCCTGATGCTCGAGATGGCCCAGTTCGTCAAGCCGATCCTGTCCATGGCCCCGCCGGACGCCGGGCGCCTCAACCCCCGCGAATGGCTTCCGGTCGCGCGTCTCGCCCGCGCGTTCAAGGACCTTCCCGAAGAGCAGCAGGCGGTCTTCGTCCAGCTCATGACGATGAGCGCCGCCGACTTCCTCGACCAGTGGTTCGAGACCGATCCGCTCAAGGCGACGATGAGCGCCTCGGGAATCATCGGCACGTTCCAGGGGATCCGCTCACCGGGCACCGCGTACGTCCTCCTGCACCACTACATGGGCGAGATCGACGGCGTCCTGCGCGCGTGGGGAATCCCGCGGGGAGGGACAGGCGCGGTCAGCGAGGCGATCGCGGGCGCCGCCCGGTCGTTCGGCGCCGAGATCCGGACGGAGACCGCAGTCGACCACTTCCTGACCCGCGGCGACGAGGTGGCCGGCGCCGTCACGAGCACGGGCGAGGAAGTAGTGGGGCGCGTGACGCTGTCGAGCCTCGACCCTCGGCAGACGTTCCTCCGGCTCCTTCCGTCCGGCCTCCTCGATGCGGCGTTCCTGGACGAGGTCGACCGCTACCGGTACCGAGGCTCCAGCGGCAAGGTGAACCTGGCGCTGGACGGGCTCCCGGAGTTCACGTGCCTGCCCGGCGTGGGCGAGCACCTGCGCGGCGCGATCAGCTTCAGCCCGAGCATCGACTACATGGAGCAGGCCTACGACGACGCAAAGGCCGGGCGCTTCAGCCGGCGCCCGTACATCGACATGGTCATCCCGACCCTCGTGGATCCGTCGATGGCCCCCCCGGGCAAGCACGTCATGAGCTGCTTCGTGCAGTACGCGCCCTACCGCCTGGCTGACGGGGACGACTGGGACGACGCAAGGCGAGACGCGTTCGGGAAGACCGTCGTCGACACGATCGCCGAGCGAGCCCCGAACATCGGTGACCTGATCCTGCACGCGCAGGTCCTCACGCCGAAGGACATCGAGGAACGCTTCGGGCTGTCGGAGGGCAACATCTTCCAGGGCGAGCTCTCGCTCGAGCAGCTGTTCTTCAATCGTCCCGTGGCCGGCTGGGCCCGCTATCGAACGCCGCTGCGAAATCTCTGGATGTGCGGCTCGGCGACTCATCCCGGAGGGGGGATCATGGGCGCCTCCGGACGCCTCGCCGCGATGCATGTCCTCCGCTCGCTCCGCGCCAGGAAGGCGGCCTGAGCGTGGCACGCGAGAGGTACGACGCGGTCGTCGTCGGAGCCGGTCACAACGGTCTGGTCACGGCCGCGTACCTCGCGAAAGCAGGGCTCCAGACGCTCGTCCTCGAGCGCCGCGCCCGTGTAGGCGGTCTCCTCGCGACCGAGGAGATCACGCCAGGCGTGCGCGCGCCGGTCGCCGCCGACGGCGTCGGCGGCCTTCGCGACGACGTCATCCGCGACCTCGGTCTGGGCGCCCGCGGATTTCGCGCCATCGAGCCGGACGTGGTGGCGTTCGCCCCTTCCACCGACGGCCCCGGAATCACGTTGTGGCGCGATCCGGTCCGCACGGCCACGGAGCTCCGGGCGTCGCCGCAGCCGCGTGACGCCGAGGCCTACATCGCGTTCGACCGCAGGGTCCGCTCGTTCGGGGAATTCCTCTCCCGCGTCCACTCAACCGAGCCTCCGGACCTCGCGTCGCCGTCCCTCTCCGACGCCACCGGAGCCCTTACGCTGCTCGACGGCCTGCGCCGGCTCGGCAGGCAGCAGATCCGGGAGGCGACGCGCGTCTTGCCCATGTCCGTGGCCGACCTCGTCGGTGAGGCGGTCGAGGGCGTGGCTCTCCGTGGCGTCCTCGCCGCTCGAGGCGTTCGCTACGCGGCGATGGGACCCCGATCGGCGGGAACGGCGCTGAACTTCCTCTGGGATTCGGCCTCTGGAGGAGGAGCCGCGGGGCGGACGGTCTTCGCGCGCGGCGGGCCGGATGCGCTGGCCGAGGCGCTCGCCGGCGCCGCGCGAGGCTACGGCGCGACGATTCGCTGCGACGCCGGCGTAGCAGCGATCCGGACCGGCCGGGGGGCGGTCGAGGGCGTGACTCTCGCGACCGGCGAGGAGATCGACGCGCGGAACGTCGCCTCCAGCGCCGATCCCAAGCAGACTCTTCTGCGTCTCGTCGATCCTGCCGTGGTCGGCCCCACGCTGGGGTGGCGAGCGGAGCACATCCGCACGCCCGGCGTCGTCGCCAAGGTGACCGTCGTCCTGGAGAGCCTGCCGGCCATCGGCGGCGCCGACGGCGAGCGCCTGCACGGGCGAATCGTCGTAGCGCCGACGCTCGACAGCCTAGAGCGGGCGTTCAACGACTCGAAGTACGGCCGGATCTCCGAGCACCCGTATCTGGAGGCGACGATCCCCACGCTCTCGGATCCTTCCCTCGCCCCCGACGGCACCCATGTCCTCACGGCGCTGTTTCAGTACGCGCCGCGCCGCCTACGCGACGCCGAGTGGGACGAGGCGGCGCGCGATCAGGTAGGCGAGGCGGCCGTACGAACGCTCGAGGCCTATTCGCCAGGTTTCTCGCAGAGGATCGTCGCTCGCCGCGTCGTCACTCCCGCCGACCTCGAGCGAGAGTACGGCCTCAGCGGTGGGCACCCGATGCACGGCGAGCACGCCCTCGACCAGTTCTTCGCGTGGCGGCCTCTCCTCGGCCAGGCGCGCTACCGGCTCGCAGCGATCCGTGGTCTTTACCTGTGCGGGGCGGGTGCACATCCCGGGGGCGGGGTGACCGGCGGTCCCGGGAGGAACGCCGCCCGGGCAATCCTGGCCGACGCCCGGCGTGCCGGGCGACGTCACCTCCGATGAACGCCCTCCCACGAGCAGCGCTCTACGGCGTTCTCGGCTGGTCGACGGACTTCGCCTTCAACCGGCTCCTCGCGCGGAAGCGGGGACAGCGCGTCCTCGAGTTGCGCACGAGTGCCTGGAACCTTCCCCTCTACGCGCTCATCCAGCCGCTCTACGAGCCGGTGCACGACGCGCTGCGCCGGCGACGGTGGCCGGTTCGCGCCCTCGGCTACGGAACAGGGTTCATCGTCGTGGAGTACGCCGGCGGCCGGGTGCTCCGCCGTGGGGTCGGGGAGGCACCGTGGGATTACTCCCATGCGCGCTTTCAGCTCCACGGGCTGACGCGCTTCGACTACTTCCCGCTGTGGGCCGCGTACGGCCTCGCGCTCGAGCGCGTCCACGATCGCCTGAAAGGGCGGACGAGCGCGAGGTGCGGCGGACAGGTCAAGCGCCCCAGAGGACGCCGTCGCCCTCGGCGAGCCGGAAGAGGTCGTAGTCCCGGCCGGACGGCAGCTTGAACGTGAGCTCGATCGAGAACGCCAGGGTCGAGCTGTAGTCGAGCGCAAGGTCGGCACCGTACGCCTTGATCCCGACGCTCAGCCCCCGCGTCTTGGTCTGCTTGTACGCCCAGGAATAGGTCGCCGGCGCCCCGGTCGGATCGCCCGAGAGCGGATACGTCTGTGCCAGTGCGCCCGCCGGAGGCCGCTCGGCACCGGTGAGGAGCAGAACCCCCGGTGCGAGCCCCTGTTCGCGTGCCATGTCGCTCAGGTCGATGCGCATGCTCTCCATGCCGCCCTGCGTGATGCGGAGCTTCTCGGCGGTGACGGTCACCGGAAGGAACACGAGCTTCGCCTCGTTCGTGCCCGCCGTGAACCCGGCCGAGACGGACGCGTCGACCTTTGCCGCGCCGCTCAAGCCGGTGCCCGTGATGGCGATAGACCAGCCGACCTGCTTTCCGCGCGCCATCGTGGTCTCGAACTCCGCGCTCGCCCCCGACGCGCCCGGCGCGGCGAGCAGGAACAGCGGGAGCTTCAGGTCGATCCGCTGCCGCTCCTGGACCTCGACCTTGCGCCCCGCCAGCCAATCCCGTAACCGCTGAAGCGCTCCCCGCCGAGCGTTCTCGTAGACCTGACCGGCTTCCGCCTGGAGCTCAGGAGGCGTGTCGATGTACTTGTCGGGTTGCGCCTCCCAGAAGGACGCGACCGCCGCATCGACGTCCGCCTGCGCGGAGTCGCGCAGCTTCACTGCGTCGGCGATGTCGCCGGACGGGAAACCGGAGGCCGCAAGATCCGCGGAGAACGTCCCTGGGGAATCGAGGGCGGCCTCTTCCCAACTTCGCCACGTCATGTTCGCGCTCCCCTGGAGCGGCTGCTCGTCCCCACGCACCCACTCGAGGCCGGTCAAGACCACGGATGCTCGTCGTGCCGGGGGAGGTCGTCGAGGATCTGATACCAAGGAGCTTTCGAGCCGACGAACATGTGCACCGTCGGCTTGAGCGCCGGCTCGTCGATCAGTGACCCATAGGGCACACGGATCTTGCCTTCGTAGCCCGTCCAATACAGCACCGGGAAGCACTCCCCGCAGCGCCTCGCGTGGTGGCCGTGGGCATCGCCGTCGAATGTCAACGAGTCGGCACCCTTGGTCACCCTCAGCTTCTCGGGCTCGACTTCGCCCCACGGCAAGAACGCCGAGCCTGTCGCCGCACGGCAGTTCGAGCAGTGGCAGTTGTACGCGACCACGAACTCGTCCGAGACTTCGAACGCAAAGGCGTTGCACGCACAGCGCCCTTTCAGCACGGCGACACTCTAGAGGGAGCTCAGGCGGGCCGTTTCGTGCTCACAGCGGCCGCCGAAGCAAGGGCGACCATGAGCCGAACCGCCTCGCCGGGCGTGCATCCCTGGCGGCGGACGAGGGATCGCCACGTGCCGAACTCGAGCGCGTGGCCGATGACCCGCCGCAGGCGCGTCCTCGCGCTGCCCCGCGCCGGCCAGGGCTCGAGTAGAAGGTCACGGATCCCCTCGAGGTAGCGAACCCGCTGGGCGTTCAGCTCGGCGATGATCGGCATCACCGCGACGTCGCGCTCGACGTTCTCGAACAGCGGCTCGAGCCGCGTGTAGTAGGCGTAGAGCTGACGCAGGGCGGTTCCGAGCCGGGCCGCGGGATCGGAGATCGACTCCCAGCGGGCGGGATCCGGAGGCGGGATGGTCGCGCGCACGTGCCCCGAGCACGCCGAGAATAGGGACCGGGCGTCCGGAAAATGCGCGTACACGGTCGGTCGCGTCACACCGGCCTTCTCGGCGATTGCCTGTACCGTCGTCCGGGAGGGACCGAGCGTCGTGTGGAGCTCCACTGCCGCGTCGACGATCCGTTGCCGCGTCTCTTCCTGGCGCTCAGCGCGTCGCTTCAGCTCGTAAGTTCGAGTCTTCGACATTTCGCTTGACACGAATGTAGCTGATGTGTAAGGGTGCCGCAAATCGGTTGACAAATATGTAAATCGAAAGAAGGAGGATGAGATGGAGGCGACAACGACAGCCGTGAAGATCGTCAGCCCCGAGGACGGCGCGACGGGGTTCCTCGGTTCGATCGGCGCGCGCTTCATGATCGACGGTGACGAGACGGGCGAGCGGTTCTCGCTCGTGGAGCACCCGATGTCGCCGCGGGCCCTCGCGGCTCCGCTGCACATTCATACCCGCGAGGACGAGTACAGCTTCGTCCTCCAGGGGCGGATGGGCGCTCTGCTCGGCGATGATGTCGTCGAGGCCGGCCCGGGTGACCTCGTCTTCAAGCCGCGCAACCAGTGGCACACGTTCTGGAACGCGGGTGACGAGCCGTGCAGGATCCTCGAGATCATCTCGCCCGCCGGTTTCGAGAACTTCTTCCGGGAGCTTTCGGACATGGGCGGTGCGATGAAGGCGGACCCGGACGAGCTGACCGCGCTCGGCGACCGCTACGGCCTAACCCTCAAGGTCGAGACCGTTCCCGAGCTGGCCGAGCGCTTCGGGCTCCGCGTCGGCGAGCCGCTCTCCGGCGGCTGGACGCTGTAACACAGTCGAAGCCTGGGGGAGCCTCCGGCTCCCCCAGGAGTCCCACTATGGTGAGGGCGTGGAGCGCCAGATCCTCCTGGGCGACATCGAGGTACCGCGGATCGGTTTGGGCACGAACCGGCTCAGGCCCTCGCATGTGGAGTTCGTGCGGGAGGCAGTCGCCGCGGGCATGGGGTTCATCGACACCGCGCATCTGTACAGCGGTGGGGAGAGCGAGGCCACGATCGGCGCGGCGGGCGTGGTGGGCGAGAGCGTGGTCGCGACCAAGGGCGGCTACCAGGCGGGTGAAGGCCGGCCGGACATACTGCGCGAGCAGATCGAGGAGAGCCTCCGCCGCCTGCGCACCGACAGCATCGGGCTCTATTACCTGCACAAGGTTCATCCGGACACGCCGATAGAGGAGAGCCTCGCCGCGATGGACGCGGCCCGCGAGGCGGGCAAGATCAGGCACGTCGGCGTGTCCAACGTGAGCGTCGGACAGGTCGAGCAGGCCCGGAAGGTCGTCCCGGTGACCGCCGTGCAGAACCACTACAGCCTCGCGGAGCGTCAGCACGAGGACGTCGTCGACTACTGCACCGAGGAGGGCATCGTTTTCGTCCCGTACTTCCCGCTACGAGGTGTCGGCGGTCCTGGCGATGGACGAAATCGCCGAGAGCACGGAGCCACCCATTCGCAGATCGCGCTCGCGTGGCTGCTCAGCGCTCGCCCGTGATGCTGCCGATCCCCGGGACCCTGTCCCTCGACCATCTGAAGCAGAATCTCGCCGCGCTCGATATCGAGCTGAGCGACGACGAGTTCGAGCGCTGCGCTAGGCCGAGCGCGTGACCCAGACCGGCGAGGAGCGGTCCCAGAACGGGAAACCGCCTCCGTCGCCGCGCGGGTCGACTCCAACAGGACAGCGGCCGAAGGTGCGCTGGGGCATGTGGCTCCTCTTCGCCCTTGTGTTGCTCGCCTTCAACCTCTATTTCGGAATGCGCGCGACCGGGGGGCCGTCACGCGTCCGCGTTCCCATCTAGCTTTCTTCGTTGCCGACTACTTTCAAGAGCTGCACGCAGGCGGTGTCCGCCGCCCATTTCTCGAACTGCTTCGGCGTCCAGCCGCGCCGTCCCACGAGCAGGTGCCAGACGTCGGGGTTGTTCAGCGTCCACAGAATGTCCGCCGCGCGGTCGACTGTGAGGCCGCGCTGCAACGCCTTCTTCTCGGCGACGCTCTGGGCGACAGCGCGCTGGTTCGCGCGGTACTCCGTTTGAATGCGGTTCCACAGCTCGGCAATCTCCGGCTCGACCTGTGAGGCGCCGCGGATGATGTCCAGCACCGCCGAGATCCGCTCCTTCCCCTCGCGGGAGTTGCGCGCATTCAGGCGCACCTGGCGCTCAGGGTCCGGCTCGGCAAGCAACTGGGCGTACCACTCCTGCTGCGCGACCGGAAGGTCATCGCGCTCGCCCCGGAGCTCGCGGTTCCACAAGGCGCGAAGCACGCCTGCCTTGGTCTCGAAGCCGACATAGACCGTCTTGAGCGCCACGTCTGCGTCGCGGGCGATCTCAGCGATGCTCGTCCCCGAATACCCATGCTTCTCGAACAGCGGCTTTGCCGCGGAGAGGATCGCTCGCCTCGTCTGCTCCGCTTGCGCCCGCCGGCGAGGGGAGTGGTACGGACGCGGCTTGACTTCGGAGCCCATTTCAGTAGTATGCCGACGAATTCATTACACCCATAGTGTTATGAAAGGAGTCGTGATGACGACGGAAAGCATCGCCCAACCCCCGGACGCGCTACGCAACCGACTGCAATCGATGTGGGCGGCGGTTGCGCCCGCCTGGGGAGCGAATGCCGAGTACCTCGACACGCGTGGAGCCGCCATGACGGCCCGCATGCTGGAGTTGGCGGACCCTAAGCCCGGCGACCGGGTCCTCGAGCTCGCCTGCGGGCCTGGCAGCGTTGGCCTCCAAGTGGCCCAGCTCGTCGGTACCGGCGGCGAGGTCGTGCTCTCGGACGTCGTCCCGGAGATGACGGCGATCGCAGAAGGTCGGACGGCTCACCTGCCCAACGTGCGGACGCGCGTTCTCGACCTCGAGGAGATCGACGAGCCGGACACCGCCTACGACGTCGTCCTCTGCCGCGACGGGCTCATGCTCGTCCCTGACCCTGCGCGGGCCGCGCATGAGATCCGGCGCGTCCTGCGCCCCGGAGGACGTGCCGCTGTCGCCGTATGGGGACCGCGCGCACGAAACCCGTGGCTCGGGCTCGTCTTCGATGTGGTGAGCGAGCAGCTCGGGACCCCCATGCCGCCGCCGGGCGTGCCGCATCCGTTCGCGCTCGAGGACCGCGACCGGTTCATGGCCGTGCTCTCGGACTCGGGGCTCACCGATGTCTCCGTCGTCGAGGTCGAGGTCCCGTACAGCGCAGGCTCGCCCGAAGAGTGGTGGGAGCGGAGCTCATCCCTTGCCGGGCCGCTTGCGCAAAGGCTTGCCTCACTACCCGAGCCGGCGGTGCAGGCGCTCCGCGAACGCGCTCGCGTTGCGGCTGCACCCTATGAGACGCCCGAGGGGCTTGTCCTACCGGGCGTGGCGCTCGTCGCGTTCGGGCGGTGCTAGCCGCGCTTCTTCGTCGACGAGCCGCTCGGCGGTCGGAACGACCTCGAGTCGCTCATCCGGGATCGGCTTGCCGCTGACGACCGAGATGCCGTACGTGCCGTCGGCGAGTCGCTCCTCGGCGCGCCGAACTGCAGCCAGCTCCTCGCGCAGGTCGTCCGAGAGACCCTCGTTCAGCTCGTTCTGGAAGGTGTTCGTGGCGAGGTTTCCGACATCGGCGATCTCCGGCTCGCCGTCGTCCTCGGGCCCGAGCTGAGCGAGTGCGTGCTCGATCCGCTCCCGCTCGGCGGCCAGCAGCTCGCGTGCGCGGTCGGGATCCATCAGCGGTGCGGGGTCAGGAAGGCGACTTCCTCGACGTAGCACCAGCTCCAGTCCTCGCCGGGCTCGGCCGAGCGGATGATCGGGTGGCCGATCTCGTGAAAGTGCGCGGTGGCGTGCTTGTTCGGGGAGTCGTCGCAGCAGCCGATCTTTCCGCAGGTCATGCACATGCGCAGATGCACCCAGCCGCTGCCGATCTTGAGGCACTCCTGGCAGCCGAGCGGCGGCGCGGGGAGCTCGGTGGCCTCCATCTGGTCGAGATGCGCGCAGATGGGGGCTCCCGTCACGGGAAGACCTTAGCGACCGCGAAGTCGCCGGACGAGTCGGTCCACCAGGCGTCGAGTCGCAGGCCGGCCGCGGCCAGCTCCGATTCGATGCGTTCGCGCCGGAACTTGGAGCTGACCTCGATCCGCAGCCACTCGCCGGCCTCGAGGTGGAGATCGAGGTCGAGCGCGGAGATAGCGACAGTCTGGCGCGGCGCGGGCGCGGAATCCGATGTCCATCCATTCGTGCTCGGGATCCCAACGCGCTTCGTACTCGAGCTTGGCCTGGTCGAAGTTCGCGCCGAGCGCGCGGTTCGCGTGGTCGAGCGCGTTGCGGGCGAAGCGCTCGGTCACGCCGGCGGGGTCGTCGTAGGCGGCCTCGAGGCGGGACGGGTCCTTGACGAGGTCGAGGCTGAGGAGGAGCGGAGAGCGGATCCGGGCGAAGAAGCGCGCGCGGGCCTCGGGATAGAGATTGCCGATCGTGCTGCCGAGGAAGGCGACGAGCCCGGGAGGGAGCGAGTCGAGGCCGCGCTCGAAGTTGCCGGTGACCGGCTCGATCGAGAGCCCCGGATAGTCCGCCGCGAGCGCCGTCGCGCCGTCGCGCAAGGAGTCCTCGCTGACGTCCACGGGGACGAAGCGCTCGAGCGTCCCCGCGAGCGCGTCGAGCAGGAGGCGTGTGTTCCCGGTACTGCCGGAGCCGAGCTCGATCAGCGTGCGCGCGCCCGTGTCGGCGATGTCGGCCGAATGCGTCTGCAGGATCTCGGCCTCGCGGCGCGGGAGGTAGTACTCGGGCAGCCGGGTGACCTCCTCGTACAGGCGGGAGCCGCGCTCGTCGTAAAGCCACAGCGCGCCGAGCTCCTTCGGCTCCCCCAGCAGGCCATCACGCATCGCGCGCACAGCGCACGCCGGCGAAGATCTGCTTGCGCTGCGGGAAGTCCCAGTTGCGGAAGGTCGGTCGCGCCACAAGCGGGTCGGTCGCCCAGGAGCCGCCGCGCAGCACGCGGTACTCGTCCCCGAAGAACACCTCCGAGTACTCGCGATAAGGAAACGCGCGGAAGCCGGGATAGCCGCCGAAGAGCGAGGACGTCCACTGCCAGACAGCGCCGGTCGCGTGTTCGAGCACGCCGGCTTTCGCGGCCTTCTCCCATTCGGCCTCAGTCGGCAGGCGCTTGCCGGCCCAGCGCGCGTAGGCCTCGGCCTCGTCGAAGGAGACGTGCACGGCAGGCGCGTCGGGCTCGGAGAACTCGCGCTCGGCGAACTTCGCGTACTGCGCGTTCGTGACGAGCGCGCGGTCGATGCGGAAGGCCGGCAGGTCGACCTCATGCGCGGGGCGCTCGTTGTCGTAGGCCCACTGGTCGTCCGAACCAAGCGTGAACGGCCCAGCCTCGACCAATGCCTCGTCGCTTGCTTCGACGCGTGGGAGCTTCGGCTCGGCGAGGCCGGCAAGCGCAAGCGTCTGCGTCATCGTCTCGCCGTGCTGAAGCTCGTGCTGGACGACGATGCAGACGAGGTACTCGTCCAGCTCCGGTAGCCGCGCGAGCACCTGCTCGCGTACGCGGGCCAGCGACTCGCGGGCTTCGGCGGGAGAGAGGGCCGGCAGGGCGCCCCGCTCGCCGCGTGGGTGCGCGAACGCCTCGTACAGGTCGTCCCGCTCGCCCCCTAGCAGCCACAGCTCCTCGAAGTAGCCGATGTGGGCGAGATCCCAGACGAGCGGAGACTGGAGAGGAGAGTACTGCGTCGTCAGTTGCTCGTCGGTGAGGCCGGCGAGGAGCGCCTCTGTCCGTTCTCGCGCGCGGACGAGCTCAGTACGTGACACCGAGCTCTGCGAGCCGGTCCCAGGCGTGGGCGGCGACCATCGCCCCTTCGCCGACCGCCGCTCCAACGCGCTTGGTCGAGCCGCTGCGGACGTCGCCTGCCGCGAAAAGGCCTACGCGGCTCGTCTCGAGCGGGAGCGGATCGCGGTCGAGCGTCCAGCAGTCCCCCGGGAACCGCGGGTCGGCCAAGAGATCCTGGCCGGTGAGGATGAAGCCGCGCTTGTCGGTCAGTACGTGCTCGCGCGAGCACCACTCCGTGTGCGGCGCGCCGCCGATGCAGAGGAAGACGCCGTCCACGACCTTCGTCTCCGAATTGCCCTGTGAGTCGGCGAACGTGACCGCCTCGACCTCGTCACCGTTTGCGTGCAGCGCCGTCAGCCGGGTCTCGAGGTGGACGTCGATCAGCGGGTGCGCCTCGATCCGGTCGATCAGGTAGGCGGACATCGACTTGCTGAGCCGGTCGCCGCGGACGAGCTGGGTCACGTGGGCGTTCTGATTGGCGAAGTTGAGCACCGCCTGCCCGGCGGAGTTGCCGGCGCCCACCACGACGACGTGCTGTCCGGCACACTGGCGCGCCTCGCTCCGGCCGGCGCCGTAGTAGATCCCGTGGCCGATCAGCCCTTCGACCCCCTCGAGGTCGAGCTTGCGCCAGTCCATGCCGGTCGCGGCGAGCGTCACCTTGGCGGTCAGCTCGTGGCCGTCCTGCGTGACCAGCGTGACCGGCTCGTTCGCGCCGTTCATGCGGCTGCCCCGGATCCCGTTCAGCAGCATCAGCTCTGCGCCGAAGCCCTCAGCCTGGCGGCCGGCCAGGCGGGCGAGCTCCGCGCCGCCGATTCCCTCGGGAAAGCCGAAGAAGTTCTCGATGCTGTTCGTGTAGGAGGCCTGCCCGCCCGGGACGTCGCGGTCGAAGACAACCGTCGCCAGCCCGTCGGAGGCGGCGTACACCGCTGCGGCCAGCCCCGCCGGGCCGCAGCCGATCACGACGAAGTCGTACTCGTCGCGCTTCGGAGGATCGCGGTGCCCAAACGCGTTTGCGATCCCCTCGAGAGTGACGGTTGTGTACGTCTTGTCCTCGTCGACGACCACGAGCAGGTCGTGCTCGTCGAGCCCGTGTGCGCCCAGGAGCTCATCGGCCTCGCTCGTCCCGGCCTCGTACCACTCATACGGCTGGGCCACGCGCGTGAAGAAGTCGCGCACGCGATAGTGGTCGGCGTCCATCCGCCTGCCGACCAGCTGCAGCGTCGGCCGAACTCCCATGGAATTGACTGTAGTCCGCGCGCTAGGGTCGGGGGCGTGGCGCGGCAGATCGTCCTCCTCCGCGGGATCAACATCGGCTCGAAGCGGCGCGTCGCGATGCCCAAGCTGCGAGAGGCCCTCGAGGACGCCGGCTACAAGGACGTGCAGACGTACGTCCAGAGCGGCAACGTCGTCCTCTCGACGAACAAGAGCGCGAAGCAGACCGCGCGCGCCGTCGAGAAGCTGATCAAGCAGCACTTCCGCCTCGACGTGCCTGTCGTCGCGCGCACGAAGGGCGAGCTGGCTTCGGTCGTCAAGGGGAACCCGCTCGAAAGCGTCGCGAAGGACCCGAAGCGCTACCAGGTCACGTTCTTCGAGACTGCCCCGGACTCCAAGCTCGTCCGCAAGCTCGACGAGCTGGCGGTCGAGGACGAGCGGCTCGCGCACTCTGGCCGTGAGATCTACGCCTGGCATCCGGCGGGCATCGCGCGCTCGAAGATGTGGAACGAGCTGGCAAAGGCGCCGGGCACGTCGCGGAACTGGACGACGGTGACGAAGCTCCTCGAGCTCGCCGGCTGACCGCTCGCCGGATGCGTACGATGGGCGAGATGGCAGACACGTCCCTCGCGCGCGCCCCGATCGAGCTGGAGGAGGGCTTCGAAGAGCACCGCCGCGAGCTCCTTGCTCACTGCTACCGCATGCTCGCCTCGCCGTTCGAGGCCGAGGATGCGGTGCAGGAGACCTTCATCCGCGCGTGGCGCGGATGGGACGGCTTCGAGGGCCGCGCCGCGCTGCGCTCGTGGCTCTATCGCATCGCGACGAACGTCTGCCTCGACATGCTGAGCGGACGCGAACGTCGCGCGCGGCCCATGGACCTCGGCCCGTCGCGCGAGCCGGTCGAGTCGAACCTCAGCACGTTGGCCGAGATCACCTGGGTCGAACCGATCCCGGACCCTGCCGAAGAAACAGTCCAGAAGGAGACCGTCCGCCTGGCCTTCGTCGCCGCGCTGCAGCGGCTCCCTCCGCGTCAGCGCGCCGTCCTCATCCTGTGCGAGGTCCTGCGCTGGAAGGCGAGCGAGGTAGCCGAGCTGCTCGAGACGAGCGTCGCCTCGGTCAACAGCGCTCTCCAGCGCGCTCGCGCGACGCTCGACGAGCTGGACGACGGGCGCGACCTGGACGAGCCCGACCGCGAGCTCCTCTCCCGCTACGTCCAGGCCTTCGAGGACTACGACATCGACGCGCTCACCTCGCTCATCCACGAGGACGCGACCCAGTCGATGCCGCCATTCTCGCTGTGGCTGACCGGCCGCGAGGACATCTTCACCTGGTGGTGGGGCCCGGGGATCGGCTGTAAGGGCTCGCGCGTCGTCCCGGCCGGGCCGGCGAACGGCTCGCCCGCGTTCGGGCAGTACAAGCCGAGCCCGGACGGCGGATACGAGCCCTGGGCGCTGCAGGTGCTCGAAATCGAGGACGGGCGGATCGTCGAGCTGACGTTCTTCCTCGGCACCCAGCGCCTGTTCCCGCTCTTCGGCCTCCCGTCCAGGCTGGAGGCCTAGATGGTCGAGATCGTCCCCTGGGGAAGCGGCGACCACCCCCTGCTCGTGGGGCTGCTGGGTGACCCCGCCATGACCGAGCATCTCGGCGGGCCGGAGACGCCGGAGAAGATCGCCGACCGCCAGGCGCGATACGAGCAGCTCCCCAACTGTTTCAAGGTCGTCCACGACGGCGAGGGCGTCGGGTGGGTTGGCTTCTGGGAGCGGGAACATCGCGGCGAGACCGTGTACGAGATGGGGTGGAGCGTGCTTCCAGCGTTCCAGGGTCGCGGCATCGCCGGGGAGGCGACGAGGCTGGCGCTCGACGCGGCGCGCGCCAACCGCGGGCCGCGCTTCGTCCACGCCTCTCCGGACGTCGACAACGCCCCCTCGAACGCGATCTGCCGCAAGGCGGGCTTCGAGCTGCTGGGAGCGTACGACGCCGAGTATCCGCCGGGCACACCCCGCCGGCTCAACGACTGGCGCGTCGATCTTCGCCCCGAGGAAGGGCCCGCTCCAGCCCAATGAAGGCGATCAGCTCGACGAGCTCGGGCGATGCGTTGTGCAAGGAGATACGCCAGCCGCCGCGCATCGCCGCGAGCTGGAGCCGTGCGAGCGCGTCCACGACGACCACATCTGCGCGGAGGCAGCGGACGTCGCACGGCACTACGGTGGCCATCGTCAGAATGGACCTGCGGGGGACGTGAAACTCATCGATGAGTTTCGCCGGCGCGGGAGGTCTATAGGGGCATGACGACGGATCGCACACGCTGGTACGCCCTGTACGTCCTCTGCGCGGCGAGCCTCATGATCGTCCTCGACGCGACGATCGTGAACGTCGCGCTCCCGTCCATCAAGAAGGATCTGGGCTTCACCGAGAGCTCCCTCGCCTGGGTGGTGAACGCCTACCTGCTCACCTACGGCGGGTTCCTCCTGCTCGGCGGAAGGCTCGGCGACTTCCTCGGCGCCCGGAAACTGTTCATCGGCGGGATCGTCCTCTTCACGCTCGCCTCGCTCGTCTGCGGGCTTTCCACATCGCAGGGAATGCTCGTGGCCGCGCGCGCGGTGCAGGGCCTCGGCGGCGCGACGGCCTCCGCGGTCTCGCTTGCGCTCATGATGGGTCTCTTCACGACGCCGGGAGACCGCGCGAAAGCGATGGGCTTCTTCGGCTTCGTCGCCGCCGGCGGTGGGAGCATCGGCGTGCTGCTCGGCGGTGTGCTCACCGACCTCCTCAGCTGGCACTGGATCTTCCTCGTCAACGTCCCGATCGGCGCGGTCGTCGTCCTGCTATCGCTCCGGCTCCTCCCAGCGGACGAGGAGCGGAAACAGACCGGCCGGATCGACGTCGCCGGTGCGATCACCGTCACCTCCTCGCTGATCCTGGCCGTGTACGCGATCGTGAACGGGAACAAGAACGGCTGGACGTCGGCGCAGACGCTGGGGCTGCTCGGGGCCGCCGCCGCGCTGATGGCCATCTTCCTGACCATCGAGTCGCGGGTGGAGTCTCCACTCGTGCCGCTCCGTTTCTTCCGGCACCGCAACCTCGCCGTCGCCAATGTCGTCGGCGTGCTGTGGGCGGCCGCGATGTTCGCGTGGTTCTTCCTCGCGGCGCTCTACCTCCAGCAGGTGCTGGACTACAGCCCGCTGCAGGTCGGCCTGTCGTTCCTGCCCGCGAACCTGATCATGGGCGCGTTCGCACTCGGGCTCTCGGCCAAGGTCGTGATGAAGTTCGGCCTACGCCTGCCGATCGCCCTGGGACTCGGTCTCGCCGCCGTCGGGCTCCTGCTCTTCGTCCGGGCGCCGGTCGGAGGGGACTTCGTGACTGACGTGCTCCCCAGCATGGTGCTCCTCGGCTTCGGTGCCGGTCTCGCGTTCAACCCGGTCCTGCTGGCTGCGATGAGCGACGTCGAGCCGACCGAGTCCGGCCTCGCATCGGGGATCGTGAACACCGCGTTCATGATGGGCGGCGCGCTCGGCCTGGCCATTCTGGCGGCTGTCGCCGCCTCCCGCACGACCCACCTCGAGGCATCCGGCGAAGGCCATGCCGCCGCCCTCGCCGGCGGCTACCACCTTGCGTTCCTGATCGGCGCGATCTTCGCGATCCTCGCCGCCGCGCTGGGAGGGACGCTGCTGCGCTCGACCGCGATGCAGCCGCACGGCGAGCCTGCGCCCGCTGACGCTTAGAGTCCGCGCGTGATCCCACGCGCGAGACGCTTCGAGGCCGTTCGCGGCTTCGGGATCGACCGGGTCGCTGTCGCGGCCGACCGCCCGGCGCAGGCGAACCCCGACTGGCCGGTGCTGCGCATGGAGAACCTCGACACCGACCTGCCGCTCCCGCCCGAGGCGGTTCGGGAGACCGTCGCGGGGCTCGAGCAGCCCGAGTCGAACAGCTGGCTTCCCTTCACCGGCGACCACGACCTGCGCGCCGCGATCGCGGACTTCACCGCCGAGCGGACGGGGCACCGCTACGACCCCGAGACCGAGATCGTGATCACCGTGGGCGGGATGGAGGGGCTTCTGAACGCGCTGCTCGCGACCGTGAGCGACGGCGACGAGATCGTCGTCACCGATCCGACGTACGCGGGAATCGTCAACCGGATCCACCTCGCCGGCGGGACGCCGGTGTTCGCGCCGTTCCGGGTCGTGGACGGCGAGTGGCGCCTCGACCGCGACGCGCTCGTGGCGGCCGCACCGAGCGCGGCGGGGATGCTCCTCATGAGCCCGTCCATGCCCTCGGGCGGTACGTTCGACGAGGAGGACTGGCGGCTCGCCTGCGAGCTCTGCCGTGAGCACGACCTCTTCCTGATCTACGACGCGGCCATGGAGCGGCTGCTGTTCGACGGTGGGCCGCTCGTCCACCCGCTCCATTTCGAAAGGATGGCCGAGCGCACGCTGGTGGTCGGCTCGCTCTCGAAGGAGCACCGCATGATCGGCTGGCGCGTCGGCTGGGTGGCCGGCCCGGCCGCGACGATCGAGGACGTCGGCTGGGCGCACGTCTACAACACGACGACGCCGGTCGGGATCGCGCGGCACGCGGCAACCGAGGTCCTGCGCGGCGACCAGGGCCACGTGGCCGAGTGCGTCGCCGAACTCGAGCGCCGCCGCGACTTCATGCTCGAGGCCTTCGACGGCTGGCCGGTCGTCAAACCGGGCGGCGGATGGTCGCTCCTGCTCGACGTCGCCGAGCTCGGGTTCGAGCCCGAGGAGGCTTCTCAGCTGCTGCTCGAGGAGTCCTCGATCGCGGCAACCGGGATGCGCGGGTGGGGAGCGGACGTGGCCGAGCGCCACGTCCGCTTCGTCTTCAGCGCCGAGCCGTTCGAGCGCTTGCGCGGGATCCCGAAGCGGCTCGAGCACACGCGCCTGGCGGCGTCGCTCGGCTAGCGCGCGCCCACCCGGTCGATCAGCTCTCCGTCCGCGCCGCGGCCGGCCAGTTCCACGAGCTCGTGTCCCTTCACGCGGTGCTCCGGCGGGACGGTGTAGAGGACGTATCCGTACTTCCCCGGCTCGATCTCCCGCGTCTCGCCGTCGGCGTAGCGCAGCGTGATCGTCCGGATGTCCTCCCGGGCCCGTCCGTAGACGAAGAGCGGCGGGCTGCCGTCCCACCCGACGCGGAGAGGACCCCGGACCCAGTTCCGCGGCGTGCAGCCTGTGGAGTATCCGGAATGCTCGCCCGTATGGTGGGTGAACAGACACTGCCCGCCTTCCTCGGTGCGGAGCACGCGAAGCTCGATGGTGCTTCCCTCGGCGGAGGCGGAGAGCTGGACGATGGGCTCCCCGACAGGCGTGGCCGGGCCTTCTTCGCCCGTCGACTCGTCCTCGATTCCGATCACACGGCCTGCGTCGTCGTAGGCGACGAGCTTCGCCGGCAGGCGTGCGAGCGCAACCTCGGCGAGATAGGCGTTGTCGTGCAGCGCGACGGGGATCGTGTTCCCGGTCGAGGTGTAGATCGCGAGCCGGGCGACGTCGTCGCTGGCCAGCCCACCGAAGACGCCGTACTGTGCTCCCTCGCCCGCGACCGAAAAGCCTCCGGTGAACGGCTGCGTGCTGGAAGAGCTGCCCTTCCGGGCCGAGGCAGCCACCGCCCGCAGAGCCTCGCTCGATGACCGCGTCGCAGACGCCGTGGTCGGCGGTAACGATGGCTGCGACCCGGATAGGGCTTGCCGGATCCGGAGTGAGCACACGGGTGAACTCGGCACCCGCGGCGAAGGGGATGTTGAGGTCCGAAGACAGAGGCGCTCCCCGTGCTTCGCGCCGTTCGAGCCAGCCGATCGTCCCGCCGTCCAGGACGCGGTCGAGCTTGGTCGGGCCGCCTGGCGTCCCGGTTGAGCTCCCCTGTGATCCGGCCGGTCCCATCGGAGCGGGGGAGAAGGGGACGGCGACCGCGGCTCCGTCCGTGAGCTCTGCCCGTACCTGCGTCACGCGCTGGCCGACGTCCGGTCTCGAGGCGACGTACAGGAACGAGTTTGCGCTCGCCTCCACCTGATGCGATCCCTCGTCGTCCGTCAGCTCGACCGAGCGGACGCCGTCGGCGGCGATCCCCGCGGTCACCTGGACGAGCGAGGACGTGAAGGTGTCGAATCCGACTGTCGCGGTCTTGTCTCCCTTCCCGACGCCCCAGTCGGCGATCAGGACGCGGACCGGCGCGTCGTCGTTCTTCAGGTCGTCCACCGGAGCGCACTCGAGCGTCCCATCGTGCGCTGCGCCCGATGCGACGAGGCGGATGCAGAGCGAGTCTCCGGTGCGGAAGCCGAACAGGTCGACATCGACGCCGTCAACCTGGGTCTGGGCCAGCCGCCGGAGGCGCGGCGATCCGGGAAACGCGACCCAGGAGCGCGCGTTCGCCTCGTCGAAGGTCTGCTGCTCGGCGGGGGTCGCCGGCGTTCCGGGAGTGCCCTGAAGCCAGGACGTGAACCCGGCGAACGTGTCGCGGATTGCACTGCCGAGCGGCGTCGTAAACGCCACCGCAACGAACACTGCGACAGCGCCGGCCAGCAGGAACAGAGCACGCGATCGGCGCGATGGCCCAGAGCGCCGCAGCACGTCGTCCCAGTCGCCGTCACGGGCCGCCTCCGGGGCGTAGTCGTCGAGTGCGCGGACGACGGTGGGCGAGAGCTCGAGCTCGCTCATGATCTGACTCCTTCGATCGCGTCGCGGAGCGACTTGTGGGCGGCGGCGAGCGTCGCCGAGACCGTTCCCGTCTCGATCTCGAGCACCTCGCCGATCGTTCCGTAGTCGAGGTCGGCGTAGTAGCGGAGGAAGACGGCCAGGCGCTGCCGCTCGGGAAGCGCGCCGATCAGCGGACGCACCGAGCCTTCGCCGCCGGGGACGCCGTTCGGCTCCGGTGCCGGAAGCGGCGGAGGAGGAGGCGCTCCGGCGATGCGTTTCGCTTCGTTGACGACGGCCCGCCAGATCCAGACTTCCAACGGGCCCTCGCCGCGGAACTGGCGGCGGCGCTGGATCGTCCGCGCGAACGCTTCCTGAACCGCTTCGGCCGCGGACTCGGGATTGCGCGTTATCGCCAGGGCGACTCGAACGAACCGCCGGTAGCTTCGGCGGTAGACGCCCTCGAACTCACTCAGTGCCGGGCGCATGCATATATACGACCTGCGCGCGCCCGGCCTTGTTTAGTCCCTCAGGCGGAGACGGCTCCCCATTCGGCGGGCGCCACGTCCTTCACCGGTGCGGCGAAGTACCAGTGCACGCCCTCGGGGTCGCGTGCGGAATAGCGCCGGTGCCCGTAGTCCTGGTCGACCGGGTCCTCGGTGATCTCCGCCCCGGCCGACCTGGCGTGGTCGCAGTGCGCGTCCACGTCCTCGACGAGCACGTAGATCCCGAAGGTCTCGCCGACGTCGCGCGGGTTGCGGTAGTCGTCGCCGGGGTCGCCCATGTAGATGCGGCCGCCGTCGCCGATCTTCATCTCGGCGTGGTTGACATAGCCCTGCTCGCCGGTGTAGCGGAGCACCTCTTCGAAGCCGAAGGCCTCCGCCAGCCAGCCGAGCATGGCGTCGCAGTCCTTGTACAGCAGGTACGGAGTGATGATCTGCTCTTCCATCAGGTCTTCCTCCTTCGTCGTCGGATCTCGGTGTCGAGTGCGTCCAGCCGGTTCGTCCAGAAGCAGCGGTAGCGCTCGAGCCACTCGTCCACCTCTTCGAGCGGGGCGGGGTCGAGCGAGTACAGGCGCCGTGTGCCAGCCCGGCGTGTCGTGACCAGGCCGTGCTCGTGCAGGACGCGCAGGTGGCGGGAGACGCCCGGCCGGCTCGTCGAGAAGTGGGAGGCGATCTCGCCGGCGCTCCGTTCGCCGTCGGCGAGGAGCTCCACGATGCGCCGGCGTGTCGGTTCCGCCAGAGCCTCGAACGCGCTCACTTCGCGCCCTCCAGCAGGTCGTCCAGGCGCCCGAGCGTGTTCGCCCAGCGCTCGGAGTAGAGCATTCCCTGGACGGCGTTGATGCGCCGGTGGTCGAGCACGAGCTGCGTCCCTTCGTCCGTCGCCACGAGCTCGAAGCGGACGACGGACGGCTCGTCCCCTGGCGGAAGCCAGTCGAGCTCGAGCAGACGCTCCGGCTCGGACGCGCGAACCTCCGTCGGCACCGGGCCGAGCCAGCGTGCGACGGACTCGGGCTCGGTCAACGCGGCCCAGACCTCGGCGGGCGTGGCGTCGTACCGGCGCGTATAGCGGACTTCGCAGAATCCCACTGCGACACCGTAACCGGAACGTTACGTAACTGTCAAGTTACGCTAGGACGAGGTCTTCGTGGTGTCTTTGACGTACCCGGGCTGGTTGACCTCCGCCAGCTGTTCCTGCAGCTCACGGAGATGCTTGACGTGCGGGCGAAGGGCGGTGCTCTTGATCTTGCCCTCCTCGACCAGCTCGAACGTCTTGCGGCCCAGCTCCTCGTACGTCCGGACGATCTCGTTCTTGACCTTCGCCTCCTGGACGTTGTCCTTGACCGCGTCGGCGGCGTCGGAGGCGCCCTTCTTGACCTTGTCGAAGAAGTTGCTCATGCCTCCGGAGTCTACGCTTATCCGTCTCGAACCAGGCGCCTGATCAGGCCCTTGCGCTTCCAGCCGGCTGCGGCGGCACCCAGCTCGGCTGGTGTGGGAGGAACCGAGGTCACGTACTGCTTGCGCTTCATGGGAGTCCTTTCTCGTGGGAACCAATTGACGCAAGCGTCGCCATCGCGCCTAAGAGTGGTCTGAACGGGCCCTAAGAAGCGCCTAACACCGGAGGATGCGCGATCCGCCGGTGCTGGAAGCCGGGAAACACCAGGCCGAAGACCGAGCCCTCGGGCGAGGACCGGGCGGTGCAGCGTCCCCCATGCGAGCTCACGATCGTCTCGACGATCGCGAGCCCGAGCCCGGCCCCGCCACGATCCCGCGTGCGGGCGGAGTCGGTGCGCGCGAAGCGGTCGAAGATGCGCTCGAGCATCTCCGGAGGAATGCCCTCTCCCGCATCGGCGACCTCGATCACGACCTCGTGGCCGTGTGGCCGGGCGCGCACCTCGATTTCCGCCGAGGGATCTGTGTGCTTGACTGCGTTCTCGAGCAGCGCGTCGAGAGCCTCCCGGAGCGCTTCCGGGTCGGCGCGCAGGGTCCCGGACGGCACGGCGCCGAGCCGCCAGGCGCGCGGCGCGACCTCCGACCAGCGCACGAAGACCTCCTCGAGGAACGGCTCGAGCTCGATGTTCTCCGTCACCACGAAGTCCGGGTGGTCGGCCTTCGCCAGGAGCAGCAGGCGGTCGACGATATGCTCGATGCGTTGCAACTCGTCGAGGGCGACGCCGATCTCGGGCGCTTGGCCGTTCGATCGTCTCAGGACATCGAGGTGCCCGCGCGCGATGGTCACGGGCGTGCGGAGCTCGTGGGAGGCGTCGTGCAAGAAGCGCTCCTGGCGCTCGAGCAGGGAGGCGCGCTCGTCCGCGAGTCGCTCGACCTCGCGCAGTGCGTGCTGACGGCGGCGGGCATGCCAGACCATCGCCAGGAACATCAGCGACATCAACGGCACCTCGAAGAGCTCGCCCCACGGCTGCTCGCCCGTGGTGGCGTCGATCAGGATAAGGCTTCCGGTCGCGACCCAGACCAGGCCGAGAAGCAGGTAGGTGGGAAGGGGCCGCCAGAGCGTGAAGCCGAAGAGCAGGGTGAGGCTGACCCAGATGAAATGGAAGGGGATGGTCTCCCAGTTCGGCCAGGCGACCATGGCGGCGACGTTCGCGGCCGCGAAGGCGAACCAGGCGAGCTCGATCGCCCTAGGCCGCAACCAGGCGATAACCGGCATGTCGGACGGTTTCGATCGGCGCATCCGGGCCTAGCTTCTTGCGCAGCCGACGGATGCAGACATCGACCACGTTCGAACGAGGGTCGAAGTGGTAGCCCCAGACCTCGGAGAGGAGCCGTTCCCTGCTGATGACCTCACCCGAGTGGATCGCGAGCTCGCGCAGCAGCCTGAACTCACGATCGGACAGATCGGTTGCGATCTCGCCGATTCGCGCCTGCCGGCGGGCGAGGTCGAGCACGAGCTGGCCTGCCGTGATCTCCGCGCTGTTGGCGTCTGTTGGTAGCGCGTGGCGAAGCTGCGCGCGGATCCGTGCGATCAGCTCGTCCAAGGCGAACGGCTTGGGAACGTAGTCGCAGGCGCCGAGCTCGAAGCCGCGGAGCTTGGTCGCGAGGTCGGAACGAGCGGAGAGAATGACCACCGGGAGCTGGGGGCACCGGAGCTGGAGCGCGCGGAGGACGCTCAGTCCGTCCAGCCGCGGCAGCAGCAGGTCGAGCACGACGAGGTCGTAGCGGCGCGACGACGCCCGGCGAAGCGCTGTGAGGCCGTCCAGCTCGGAGTCGACGGTGAAGCCCTCCGACTCGAGCCCACGGACCAGGAAGGAGAGGATCCGCGGCTCATCCTCGACAACCAGCAACCGCATCGGCACACGACCATAACGTGGATGACCGTGAAATGACAGTCGAATGACACATTTGTCATTTAGGCTGTACGGAGGCCGCACCCGCCGTACATTGCCGGGCCATGGCGGTCACGCCACAGGAGCGAGTCCACGCTCCGATGGCCGACGAGGCTCGGCCGACCGCCTCTCGCTGGACCTTTCCCGACGGAGCCGCGAAGCACTGGCTGCTGTCCTCGGTCATCTGGCTGACCGTCGTCGATCTGTTCGGGCTGGTGCTCGCGACGGAGTTCGTGGCGCCGGACGCGTTCGGCGGCATCTCCTGGCTGGAGTTCAGCCGGATCCGGCCGTCGCACGTCAACGGCGTGATCTTCGCGTGGCTCACGATGATGTACTTCGGCGCGCTCTTCTACATGCTCCCGCGGCTGGTCGGGACGAAGGGGCTGTGGAGCGAGCGACTGGGCATCTGGTGCGCGTGGGCGTGGAACGTGATGTATCTCCTCGCGGTCGTCGCGCTCCTGACGGGGCACAGCCAGGGTCGCGAGTACGCCGAGTTCATCTGGCCGATCGACATCGCGCTGATGGTGATCTGGGGCCTGAACGTCTTCAACATCCTGGCCACGGTGGCGATGCGGACGATACGGCCGATCTACGTCTCCGTCTGGTTCTTCATCGCCAGCCCGCTGTGGTTGATCGCGGACTACTTCATCGGCAACGTGGTCTGGAGCCCGGGGGACGTCTGGGGGGCGCCCTCGGGGGCCTTAGGGGGGAGCCTGTCGGACGCGATCCTGAACTGGTGGTACGCGCACAACCTGTTCGGTCTCTGGCTGACTCCGATGCTGCTCGCGCTCACGTACTACCTCGTCCCGCGCATCACCAACACGCCGCTCTACAGCTACACGCTGTCGCTGATCAGCTTCTGGGGGATGGCCTTCTTCTACACGGGGGTCGGCGACCACCACATCCTCCAGTCCCCGACGCCGTCGTGGCTGAAGACGATCGCAACGGTCTCCTCCTGGATGCTGCTCGTGCCGGTCTTCGCCTTCACGATCAACATCCTCGGAACGATGAAGGGGAACTGGGACAAGTTCTTCACGAACTTACCCCTGCGCTTCACCATCACGGCCTTCTTCTTCTACTTCCTGGTCAACATCCAGGGCGCGTTCGAGGCTCTACAGCCCTTCAACAAGCTCACGCACTTCACCAACTTCGTGGTCGCGCATGCGCACCTCGCGCTGCTGGGCGCGTTCACGATCCTGGGCATGGGAGCGATCGACTACATCGTCGCCCAGATCTACAGACGCCCCTTATGGAGCCGCAGCCTGAGCGAGTGGCAGTACTGGCTCATCACCATCGGCTTCACCGGCTTCTTCAGCGTGCTCACGCTGGCGGGGTTCCAGCAGGGGTTCAGCTGGGAACAGGGCATCCCCGAGATCAACGTGCTGCCGCAACTGCACGCGTACTACATCGCGCGCGGGATCTTCGGCGCGATGATCGTCATCTCCGGGATCGTCCAGATCGTCAACATCGGCATGACGATCTTCACGAACACGATGGAGCGCCGTCGCCGGGAGACGTTGAAGGTGGCGAGTGCGATCGCGCCGCCGGCGGAGGCGTCGTAGATGACGGACGACGAAGGCCAGCTCTCTCACTCCGGCACGCCCCCAATTCCGCGGGGTTGGACGCGCCACCCGCGGGAGCGGATGCTGATCACGCCGCTGATGGCCGGTATCGGCGGGCTGGTCGCCTTCTTCATCGTCGTCGCGATCGTCGTCTGGCTGCCGATCCACACCTTCGACCCGCCACCGTCGGCCGACTGGGCGCCGCTCTCGAACGTCGCGCTCAAAGGGCGCGACCTGTTCGCGGCCAACAACTGCTACGTGTGCCATTCCGGCTACACCCGCCCGCAGGACGTCCGCTACCAGCTCTACTACCTGTATCCGAAGATCTCCCAGCCGGGAGACTTCTACGGGACCGACCAGTCGCCGAACCTGCTCGGCACCGAGCGCACCGGGCCCGACCTCTCGCAGGAGGGCGGGTTCCACCCGAACGACTGGCACTTCGCGCACTTCTACAACCCGCGCTACGTCACGCCGTTCTCGCTCATGGCGACGATGAAGTCGCTCTTCTCCAACAAGCAGGTGGAGGAGCTGACCGCCTACGTGCAGGAACGGAGCGGCAAGTCGGGGCTGCTGCGCTTCGCCGGGCAGCTGTACGCCAAGCACATCGTTCTCGCCAACCAGGGCTACCCGCCTCCCTACCAGGGCTTTCAGGGCGCGGACAAGCCGATCGTCGAGGCGAACGAAGACGGGTTGAGCGTTCCGAAAGGGCAGCTGGAGGAAGCCCCGAACCTGTCGCAGATCGACCGCAGCTACTGGCTCTCGTCCGACCCGCTCCCGGTGACGTCGGCGAACCTCTACCGGGGCAAGACGGTCTTCCTCGAGCGCTGCGTCTCCTGTCACGGCGTGGCCGGGAACGGCAAGGGGCCGGGTGCCAGCTTCCTCTCGCCGCCGCCCGCCGACTTCACCGACAAGGACGACGCCTGCTGCGGTGGCGACACGGGGCCGGGAGACTTCTACTACCGCATCCTCCGCGGCTGGGCCGGCACGGGGATGGAGAACTTCGGCGACCGCCTGTCGGTCAACGACATCTGGCGGGTGGTCATGTTCATCAAGACGATCCCGAACGGCACGCTGAAGCCGCACGTCAATCCGACCCCGAGGGACTTCATCGTCTGGCAGCCCTCCGAGGAGCTGGTCGCCTGGCTGAAGTCGCGCCAGAAGCTGACCAACAACCCGTCCTTCTCGAACGCCCCCGTCAGGGACCCGTACCTCGAGGAGGCGATGCGCCTGTACCCCGGCCTGTCGCTGGGCGATTCGTTCCTGATCAACGACGGGAAGACGCGCCTGTCGCTCCAGGATGCGGCCAACGGGATCAAGGCGATATACAACCAGCTGCTGAACACCGCGTGGGCCGATGCGCGGGCACGCGGCGAGAAGCTGCCGTCCATCGAGCAGAAGCTCATAAGGCCTGAGGTGCCGTGAGACGGCTCGCCTGGACGATCGGGATCACCGTGACGGTCGCGCTGGTGCTTCCGGCGGTGGCCCTGGCGCACGAGGCGCCCCAGAACAGCCAGTCCAAGTGGGTGATGGCCGACTGGATGATCGACACCTTCTTCGTCTTCTCGGGGATCGCGCTCGTCGGCTTCCTGGTCGCGTGGAAGGCAGGACACTTCCACGAGCTCGACAAGCAGGGCGCGATCCCGCTGTTCGTCGAGGAGGAGGACTACTACACGCCCGAGTGGGCAGACGACGAGGAGGAGTGGAAAGACGGTTAGCCTGGTCCCCCCAACCATGCCGAGCGGGGATTCCCCGCTCACCGCACAGCGCTTCTACGCCTATCTCCAGGCGCATCAGCAGACCAACGGCCCGGTCGTCACGTGGAAGGTCGACTGGCTGTCGCTGGCCTGGATGTGGGGCTTCGTGCTCGTGATCGTCGTCGTACTGCTGCTGTGGATCTGGCAATACCGCACGACGCGCCAGCGAACAGGTATCTACCCGGTGGACAGCTTCGGCGGGTACACGACCGAGATGGCCGGCCCCTCGACCTTCTTCTTCCTGGCCCTCACCGTCTTCCTGACCTTGTTCGCGGTCGCGCTGATCGTCGGGCAGATCGTTTGGGGGCAAAAGTTCTGACGATGTCCACGGCCGACTTCGCGACCACCGGTGCGCCGCCGTTCGTGGCGTATTCGACGATGTCGGAGGCCAGGATCCCGATGGGGGTCTGGCCGCTTCTCTACCCGTCTCTGCAGGCGCTCAAGGGCCACATCCAGGAGTACCCGGGGTGCCAGAAGATGGAGGTCTGGGTCCGCGCCGAGCCCGACTCGGTGCTGTTGCACTGCTACACGACGTGGGATACGCCCTCGCAGCTCGAGGCGTTCCTGGAGCGGGGCTACACGTTCGAGCGGATGCTGGCGGACGTCGACGCCGAGGTCGAGCCGGAAAGGAGCCTGATCATGGAGAAGGTGTTCTAGTGGCGACGGAGCCGCAGGAGCCCGGCAGGTCCAGGCTCCGTCCGGCCAGGCCGCTGTTCGGCTATCGGGACGTCGGAGACGACGTCCGCCACTCCCGTGGCGCATCCACCCGGGCCTGGATCATCCTCGCGGTCCTCGGTCTCTTCTACCTCGCCTGGACGCTGACGGTCTACTTCCTCGAGCCCGGCCTCCGCTAGCGGAGGCCGGCACCGGCCATGTACATCAAGCATCTGACGTCGCTCCAGTTCCTGAGCTACGTCGCGTTCTTCGCAATCGCCGTCGGGGCGGTCATGCGCTTTCTCCCCGGTCGGGCGGCGCCGGTACGCACCGAGCCGTACCCCAGGGACGAGCTCACGCGCCACGACCGCAAGCTCGGGAAGTACTTCGTTGCCGGTGGTGTCTTCCTCGTGCTCGGCGCGCTGCACATGGCGATCAAGAACCTGCCCTGGACGGCCAAGTGGCTGGCGGGGGCCGGGTACGCCGGCCACCTCGTTCGCGATCTGTCCAACACGCACCTGATGATCGTCGGCGGCGGGACCCTGATCGCCACCGGGCTCTGCTGGTACGTGCTGCCGCGGATCGTCGGCCGGCCGCTGGCGAGCGAGGCGCTCGCCCAGTGCGCGTTCTGGTTCACCGCGCTCGGCCTCGCGGTCTTCTACGTCGCCTTCGTCGCCAACGGCATCGCCATGGGCCGGCTCGTCGAGCACGGCTGGACATACGAGGCCGCAAAAGCGCACATGGGCAAGTGGTACAAGCTCCCGGTCGGCGGCGGCGCCGGCGTGATGGGGCTTGGCTACTGGTGCCTCGCCGCCTGCGTCTTCCTGACCATCTTCCAGTCGCGACTCGTCCGCATCCATAAGCCCTCGTGGCATCTCTGGAAATTCGTGGCCGCCGGCGTCGGCGCGCTGACCGTCGGGACCGTGCAGGGCGTGATCCAGGTGCAGCCGAAAAACGCCGACTGGCTCTTCCGGGCAGGGCACGCGGGCGAGTGGATCGACCCGATCAGCCACGCACATATCAACCTCGTGGCCGGCCTGACCATGCTCGTCGCCGGTGCGCTGTTCGCGCTCGCCCCGCGCCTGGGCGGAGCGGCGCCCGCGAGACGCGCGGCCAACCGCTGCTTCTGGCTGCTGCTCGCCGCGTCGCTCTCCTTCTACGCCGTGTGTCTCTACCTCGGATTGCACGAAGGGCGACTCGTGGTCAACCGGGGCCTGACTCCGGAGCAGGCGGAGGAGGCGACCACGCTTCATCCCTACCTGCTGATGGTGACGGGAATCGCGATGATGGCCGCCTTCTGGCTCCTGCTCGTCACGTTGTGGCGGACCTTCCGTTCGGCGCCCGCTCCGCTGCGCTGGTTCGTCGTCGCCGGCTGCGCCGCGCTCGCGGTCGGAACGCTCCAGGGCCCGGTCCAGGCGTTCCCCGACGTGCACGACCTGCTCGACAAAGGAGGCTACGCCGGTGACGTGATCGTCAACCTGCACGCGCAGCTGAACATGCTCGGCGGGCTGATGGTGCTGCTGATCGGGGGCGCGATGGCACTGCTCGCCGCCCGGGGAGGGCGGATCCCGGCTCGCGCGCCCCTCGTGGCGCTCGTGGGAGTGAGTGGTGGCGTGGCGGTCTACTACGTCGGCGGCGTCGCCCTGTCGGCCGCGCAGGCCGCTGCCGTCGCCGGAGGCGAAAGCTTCAAACAGGCGGTCTCCGGCCTCGAGCCCTGGTCGGCACTCATGCTCGTGCCCGCGGCCGTTGCGGTGCTCACGGGCTTCGCCGTCTACGCGGGCGCGGCGTGGACGGCGACCGCCGCCGACCGCCGCTACGCGCGCTTCTTGCTGGCCGGCCTGCCGGGCCGTTTCGCGGGACCGATCCCGAAACGCGTCCGGCGCCGGAGCGCCGCGGGACTCGCCGTTTACGAGCTGCCGATGGGCGTGATGGGCTTCCCCGGCGTCGGCTGGCTGTTCGCGGGCTTTCCGCTCGTCGGGTCGATCCTGCTCATCGTCGGGCCCGCACTCGCCTGGGCGCTGATCCCCTGGCTGTTCTCCCCGTACGGGCCGGGCACGCTCAGCAGCCTGGGCTGGGAGACCGAGCTCGTCTGGCTGCCGGCGAGCACGCTCGTGTCGGCCGCCTTCCTGTACCGCGCGCATGCCCGCCGCAAGGCGCGGCTCGACGGGAAGCCGCCGCGGCGGCGCAGGCGGCGCGGCGGATACCGCACGCGGGTGGGGGTGGCTGCGGGGACGCTCCTGCTCCTGCTCGTCACGCTGCCGTTCGTCCCCGCGGTCGCAGGGGTGGGCTCGAGCACGGTGCGCTACAGCTACCAGCCGAGGCTGACGCGCGAGATCACCGGCCAGTTCCTGCGCACGCATCGCGGGACGATCAAGCTCTTCTCCTGGGATGGGCCGCAGGATCCATATCCACCCGATGCCCTCCGCCTCCACGCTGCTCAGGTGACGTCGCTTCTCGTCCGCGCGGCGGCGGTGGACACGCCGGCGGCATACCAGCTCTACGATCTCGGCCGCGGAGCCCGAGTCCCGCTCAGCGCCAAGGCGCGGTCGACCAGAGAGCTCACACTCGCGCCCGCCGCCCGCCTCGAGCCTGGACGCTACGTCTTCGTCACCACGCACGAAGGAATGTTCGGCGGCAAGGACTTCTCGTATCTGACCGTCGTGCCGCCGCGGGCTCGGGTCACCGCGGTCTCGACCGACACGCACGACCGCTCGCCCGCCGTTTTCGGATCGGTCCTGCCCGTGGCGGCGGCCCTCGTCGCCTTGCTGTTCGCGTTACTCCTCTTCAGGTCGTCTCTGGCACGGCCCGGCGGGCAGAAAGCGCTCTGGGCGGCCGGCTTCGCCTGCTTCGCGGTCGCGACCGGCTGCGAGGCGGCTGCTCAGCGCGCAGGGTGGACGCCGGGGCTCTTTCGCCCGTACTACCTCTTCGGGGGATGCCTCACCGTCGCCTTCCTCGGAGCCGGGTCCGCGTGGCTCCTGTTCCCCCGTCACCGGCGGGTGCTGCTCGGCGTTCTTTGCGTGGCCATCGTGGGCGCGGCTGTGACTGTCTTGGCCGCGCCGATCGACGCAGCGTCGCTCGTCGCGACCATGAGCGGCCGCCCGCCCCCGAACCACGCGCTCGAGGGCTACGCGTACCTCTGGGCGATCGCCCTGAATGCGCTCGGCACGCTGTGCCTCGTCGGGGGATCGTTGTGGTCCATCCTCCGCCGCAGGCGAGTGTCTCAGAACATGTGGATCGCGGGCGGCGCGCTCGTCGTCGCGGCCGCGACGGGAATGTCGCGCGGCGGGAGCTATTCCGTCGTCTACGCAGGTGAGCTCGTGGGGATCGCGTTGATGTTCGCCGGGTTCACGCTCGTCGGCAAGGAGCGCGCGGCGCGGCCCCGACCGGTGGAGAAGGCCGTACTCGCACCATGAACGACATCGCCGACTCGGTACGCCTGCACGCGCGCCTCCTGAGCGACCAGCAGCTCCGCCGGCTGGAAGGACGGCTCAGCCGGCTCGAGGCGGAACACCGGCTCGCCGTGGACGAGCTCGCGCACTCGGTGGCCGTCCGGGTGGCCGAGTCGCTCCTGGACGAGGCGCAGCGCGATCCGCGGGTGGCCCGCGCCCTCGAGTCCGTTTACTCGTAGCTTTAGGGCGTGACCGAGCGCCGGCTGGACTGGGAAGGCTGTTTGAACGTGCGCGACCTCGGCGGTCATCCCACGGAGGACGGCGGCGAGACGCGGATGGGCGTGGTCGTGCGCGCGGACAGCGTTCGCCGGCTGACCGAAGCCGGCTGGCAGTCGCTCGTCGACTACGGGATCCGGCGCATCCTCGACCTGCGCCTCGAGTCCGAGCTCGAAGAGGATCCGCCCGGCGATCTCCCGGTCGAGGTCGTCCACGTCTCGTTCCTCGAGGATGTGCCGCTCGAGCGGCAGATCGAGATCTTCCAGCGCTGGATCGACGCTCCGGACGACGTCACGGCGACCCGGGACGGCTACCTGGAGATGCTGGAGACGTACCGAGGGAACGTCGCCGCGGCGATCTCGGCGGTCGCCGGCGTGCCCGAAGGCGGGGTCCTCGTTCACTGCATGGGCGGGAAAGACCGGACGGGTCTCGTTGCCGCGCTGCTGCTGCGGCTCGTCGGCGTGTCCGTCTCGGACATCGCGGCGGACTACGGGCTGAGCGCCGAGAACATCAAGCCGCTCTGGCAGGTATGGGTCGAGGATGCGGGGGACGAGAACGAACGCGAGCTGCGGCGCCGGCTGAGCGCGTCGCCGGCGGAGGCGATGGCGCAGGTGCTCGAGACGCTCGAGCGTGAGCGAGGCAGCGTGCGCCAGTATCTGCTCGATGCCGGAGCTTCTGACGAAGACCTGGATCACGTGGTTGCGCGTCTTCGCTAACGCGGCCCTCGCTGCTGTCGTGCTCGTGCCCGCAGCGGCCGGCCTCCAGACGAACACAGCCGACCAGAGGCTCGACCGCGCGCGCTCGCGCGGCTCGTCCGGATGCAGGAAGGGCCGCCGGGTGTCGTGGCCGTCGTCCAGCGCGGCTCGCACTGCGTCGTGCTGAAGCACGGCGTGGCCGACAGGTCCCCTCGGCGTTCGATTGCGCTCGGCGACCACCGGCGGATCGCGAGCGTGTCCAAGGCATCCAGCGGCGCCGTCGCGCTTACGCTCGTCGGGCGGGGCAGCTTCGCGTGAACGACACCATCGGAGAGCGGTTCCCCTACCTCCCGAAGGGCCTGGCACATGGTCACGCTTGCCCAGGCGCTCCATGGGCGATCCCCGTGCGTTTCAGGCGTTGCGCCGCGCTTTCTCGCTCCGCGTCTGCGCGGCGTTGTCGTAGACCCAGGGGCCGAGCTCGCGCAGGTAGCGCGGGTCGATCGTGTGGGGGAGAGGCGATTCGCGGTAGATGCTGCCGGGGAGCACCTCGTGCGCCTTGCGGCCCCATTCCACGCCGATCACCGAGTCGTAGGTGCCGTGGCCGATCGCGATCGGCGGGAACGGCGGCGTCAGGTCGAGCCCGAACCCTTCGACAGTCGGGATGAAGCCGCTGAAGGCCACCAGCGCGGCGGGGCGGGGCCTGCCCTTTCCCAGGCCCAGCGCGTACGTCATCACCGCTCCTTGCGAGAACCCGCCGATGACGGTGCGTTCCGGCGGGAAACCGAGCGAATCGACGAAGTTTGAGAGCTCCCCGTACGAGTGGAGGAATGTGTCGCGGTCGGGATAGCCGATCTCGTGCACCGCGTACCAGTGCGCCCCGCCCGGTGGGAGCGAGAGCGGGCCGCGCGGCGTCACGCCGAGGAAGCGCCGCTCCGGGTCGAGGTAGTCGAGCACGGGGTGGAGGTCGTCCTCGTCCGCGCCCCGTCCGTGGATGAGGACGAGCACGCCCTCCGGCTCTTCGTCCGCCTCGCGGCGGCGAGCTATGAGCTCCGTCATCGCGCGCGGACTGCGCGCGGATCCGGGAGCGGGGTGAGGATCGGCTCGAGCTGTGCGCGGAGATGCTCGTAGCTCGGCGGGAGCGAGAGGCGTTCGCCGAGGTGCTCGCGCGGCTCGTCGGTAGCGAAGCCGGGGCCGATCGTGGCGATCTCGAAGAGGACCCCGCTGGGCTCGCGGAAGTAGACGGACTCGAAGTAGAAGCGGTCGATGACCGGGGTCGGATGCGCGCCTGCCTCGGCGACGCGTTCGCGCCACGCCTCGTGATCCTCCGTCTGCGAGGCCCAGGCGACGTGGTGGACCGTGCCTGCGCCGGGGACTCCGCGCTCGGAGGGAGGCTCGTCGAAGTGGTACGTCGAGCCGCGAGCGTCGCCGCGGCTTTCCCAGGACGAGTCGTCGAGCGGCTGGAAGCCGAGCGCGTTCTCGAAGAGCCGCCGGCTCTGGTCGGGGCTGTACGCGTACGCGCGCACGGAGTCGAAGCCCTGGAGCGCCAGCTCCTTCGGGATCTCGGGATGGTCGGCGATCAGCGGCGCGTCGCCGGTCTCGGCGACCGTGAGCTCGAGGCCGAGCCCCTCGGGATCGTCGAACTTCAGGCTTCCCGGCGTGCGCTCGGTCGGGATGCCGGCTTCGGACAGCCTCTTCTCCCAGAAGTCGAGCGCTTCCTCGGAGGCGACCCGCCAGGTGACCTGGTGGATCATCCCCGCGCCGGCGTTGCCGCGCCGCGCGTTCGGGTACTCGAAGAAGGTCATGTCGCTGCCGGCGTGACCCTCCTCGTCCGCGTAGAAGAGGTGGTACACGGTCGGGTCGTCCTGGTTGACGCTCTTCTTGACGAGCCGGAGCCCGAGCGTCCCCGCGTAGAACTCGACGTTCTGCGGGGCGTCCCCCGTGATGCTGGTGACGTGGTGGATGCCTTCGAGCTTCATCGCTTCTAGAGTAACCGTGTGGCGAGAGTTGCTCTGATCGCGCGGCTCAAACCCGGATGCGAGGAGCAGGCCGCCCAGCTTGTCGCCGCCGGACCGCCCTTCGACCCCAGCGAGCGTGGGTTCACCGGACACGAGGTGTACCTCTCCGCCGGTGAGGTGGTCTTCCTCTTCGAGGCCCCCGAGGTGGAGTGGAGCCTGGACGACATGCTCGCCGAGCCAGGCGGGATGCTCGCCCCTGTTCTCGATGCCTGGCGGGAGATCGCGGACGGACCACCGCGTATCGCGCGACCGCGCTATATCTGGAACGCCAGCGAGGACTAGGTCAGGCACAGGGGTCTGACTGTCCGAAACAGACCTGTAGTCGAGGCGTCCAAAAAAGGACCGGGGTCTGACCCCGGTTTCCACAAGGCGTTTGGCGCCTGCGACGGGCCGGCGGGCCTCGGACATGTCCGGAAACGGCGGATGTCCTAGTGGCGGAAGTGTGACGATCTATGCGCAGGAAGTGAAGGCGGCCCGCCTCGTAGAGCACGGGCCGCCCACGAACTGGAGAGCGATCAGCCCGGCTGGATGTTCTGGTTGACGTGGAAGAAGTTGTCCGGGTCGTACTTCGACTTGATCTGCCTCAGCCGCTCGTAGTTGTCCCGGTAGGTCGCCTGAACGCGCTCCTGGCCCTCTTCCAGGCCCATCATGTTCAGCGGGCCTCCGCCGAGCGAGTACGGGTGCAGAGCCTCGAAGTAGTCGACGCACCACTCCTTGATCTCGTCCTTCAGTGCGGGATCGGGATCGACGCCGATGATCACCTGCGCGAAGTTTGCGTCGCGGTACGACCAGGCCGTGTCGTTCTTGCCGACCCGCTGCTGCGCTCCGTCGATCGGATAGAGGTGCATCCCCGACTTCCAGGTCGCCATCTTCGCGCCCCACTCCGCGTGAAGTGCAACCGCGTCGTCCGGGACCTCCGCGACGAAGTCGGCGCGCCAGTACCACTGGTCGCCGGCTGGGTACAGGCCGTCGAAGAGGGAGTTCAGAACGGGGAAGGGCAGCTCCTGCACGGCGTCGAGCGCCGGGTCGAGGGCGCGGGCCGGCGCAAGCAGCTCTTCCGCCTGCTCGAGGTCGGTGCAGCACCAGACGACGCCGCACATCTTGTGGAGATAGAGCTCCTCGGGGAACGGAGGCGCGGGCGGGATGCTGTGGAAATTGAAGAACCCGCCGAGCGACTCGGGCTGCTCGCCGATGAAGGCGCGGTACCAGCCGAGGATCTCTTCCGCGCGCTCGACCGGCCAGAACATCGGCCCGCCGACGACGTTCTTGACCGGAACGAGCCGGTACGTCAGCGAGGTGACGACGCCGAAGTTGCCGCCCCCGCCCCTGATCGCCCAGAAGAGGTCCTCGTTCTTGTCCTCGCTCGCCTTGACGAAGCCTCCGTCCGCGAGAACGAGGTCCGCGGAGAGCAGGTTGTCGATCGTGAGCCCGTGGCCGCGGGTCAGGTGACCCGTCCCTCCCCCCAGCGTCAGTCCCGCGGCGCCGGTAGTCGAGATGATGCCGGCTGGAACCGCGAGGCCGAACGCGTGCGTGGCGTGGTCGACGTCGCCGAGCAGCGCGCCGCCGCCGACGGTCACAGTGCGTGCGCCGGGATCGACGCGGACGTTGTTCGCCGCGGACATGTCGATCACGAGCCCGTCGTCCACCGAGCCCAGACCACCGCCGTTGTGGCCTCCGCCGCGGATGGCCGTGTCGAGGCCGTTTTCGCGGGCGAAGTTCACCGCGGTGATGACGTCGGCCACGTCGCGGCACCGGACGATGAACGCCGGCCGCTTGTCGATCATCGCGTTGTAGAGCGCCCGCGCTTCGTCGTATCCGCTGTCCGCGGGCTCGATGACGTCTCCTCGCACCGGTTCGCGGAGCGCGATACCGGGCTCTTGCGCTACTGCCATGTCTGTCATGGACATCTCCTTCCTAATTTTGGTCGGTTGACCGACTAATAATGCGATAGAATGGCGGCGATGTCAACTGCGAACGACAAGATCGACCTGCGCAGGGCCCGAGGCGCCGACACGAAGGCGCTGATCCTCGACGCGGCGCGCGACGCCCTCGCGACCGATGGCTATGCACATACGACCACGAGGTCGATCGCGGAACGCGCAGGCGTGCAGCTCTCCCTCGTCCACTACCACTTCGAAGGAAAGCAGCGGCTGCTCGCCGAGGTGCTCACCCGCGAGAACGACCGCCTGCTCGAGCGACAGCGCGAGCTCTTCGCAGGCCCCGGCCCGGTGGCGGACAAGTGGCGGGCCGCGTGCGCGTACCTCGACGAGGACTTGCGCTCGGGGTACGTGCGCATCCTGTGGGAGCTCTGGGCGGTCGGCCTGTCCGAGCCGGACCTTGCGGCGCGTTGGCGCGCAGCGGTCTCGGGGTGGCGAGAGCTGATCGCGCACATTGCTGCGGAATGGAGCGCGTCGCTGGAGACTCCGCTTCCGGTCTCTGCCCAGGTGCTGACGACGCTCGTGGCGAACGCCTTCCAGGGGGCCGAAGCGGAGATCCTCGCCGGCGTGAACGAGCAGGAGTCGCCGCATCTCGAGGCGCTCGAGAGCATCGCCGACCTGATCGAGTGGGCGGAGAGGAGATGACGATCGTCGAACGAGTCCGCTCCGGTGAACAGACGCGGGCCCGCTACCCGGACGAGGAGGGATTCGTCGAGCGCGACGGCGTCTCGGTGTTCTGGGAGCGCTACGGCGACGGCGAGCCGACTGTGCTGTTCCTGCCGACCTGGTCGATCATCCATTCGCGCACCTGGAAGGCGCAGGTTCCCTATCTGTCCCGTCACTGCCGCGTCGTGACGTTCGACGGACGGGGGAACGGCAGGTCCGACCGGCCGGAGGGGCCTGAAGCGTACGCCGAATCCGAGTTCGCCGCTGACGCCCTCTCAGTCCTCGACGCCACGGAGACCGACAAGGCGTTCCTAGTCGGCTTCTCGATGGGGGCGCAGCGCACGCTTCTGCTCGCGGCAGAGCACCCGGAGCGTGTGGAAGGAGTCGTTTTCATCGGCCCGGCCGTACCGCTAGGGGTGCAGACGGCGCGCGTGAAGGCTCTGGCCTCGTTCGAAGAGCGCCTCGACAGCTACGAGGGCTGGCACCGCTTCAACCGCCACTACTGGCTCGAGCACTACGCCGACTTCCTCCAGTACTTCTTCTCCCAGGTCTTCTGCGAGCCACACTCGACGAAGCAGATCGAGGACTCGGTCGGCTGGGGGCTCGAGACGACGCCCGAGACCCTGGTCGACACGGCGCTCGCGCCGGGGCTCGACGAGGCGGCAACCCGTGAGCTCGCGGCCAGGATCCGCTGCCCGGTGCTCGTGCTGCACGGAGACCAGGACGCGATTCGCTCCCACTCGTCGGGAGCGGCGCTCGCCGAGGCGGCCGGCGGGACGATCGTCACGCTCGAGGGCTCGGGCCACGCGCCGCACGCGCGCGACCCCGTCGCCGTGAACCTGCTGCTGCGCGACTTCTTCGCACCCCCGCCGCCTGCGTCTCGCTGGGTTCGGGGGAAGTCGCGCCGCAAGCGGGCGCTCTACATCTCGTCCCCGATCGGGCTCGGGCATGCCCAGCGCGACGTCGCGATCGCCGACGAGCTACGCGCCCTCCACCCGGACCTCGAGATCGACTGGCTCGCGCAGCATCCGGTGACGGCTGTCCTCGAGGAGCGCGGCGAGCGCGTTCACCCGGCGAGCCGCCTGCTGGCCAACGAGTCGCACCACATCGAGACCGAGTCGGCCGAGCACGACCTGCACTGCTTCCAGGCCCTGCGCCGGATGGACGAGATCCTGATCGCCAACTTCATGCTCTTCCACGACGTGGTGCGCGACGAGCAGTACGACCTCTGGATCGGGGACGAGGCGTGGGAGCTCGACTACTACCTGCACGAGAATCCCGAGCAGAAACAGGCGGCCTATGCCTGGCTGACCGACTTCGTCGGCTTCCTCCCGATGCCCGACGGCGGCGAGCACGAGAGCTTCCTGACGGCGGACTACAACGCCGAGATGATCGAGCACATTGCGCGCTACCCGCGCGTTCGCGACCGCGCGATCTTCGTCGGCAACCCCGACGACATCGTCGGCGACCCGTTCGGCCCGGACCTGCCGATGATCCGGGACTGGACCGAGAGGCACTTCGACTTCTCCGGGTACGTGACCGGCTTCGACCCGGAGGAGCTGGCCGATCGCGAGCGCCTGCGCGCCGAGCTCGGCTACGCCGCGGACGAGCGGCTCTGCCTCGTCTCGGTCGGCGGTTCGGGCGTGGGAGCCGACCTGCTCCGGCGGGTGATGGAGGCCTACCCTGAGGCGAAAGAGCGCGTGCCCGACCTACGGATGGTCGTCGTCGCCGGCCCGCGCATCGACCCGGCGAGCCTTCCCTCCTGGGCGCTGGAGGCGACGCCCGGCCGGAAGAGCAAGCCGCCTTCGGCGGCGGACGGGCTCGAGATCCGCGCCTACGTGCACGAGCTCTACCGCCACCTGGCCGCCAGCGACCTCGCGGTCGTCCAGGGCGGACTGACGACGTCGATGGAACTGACCGCCAACGGGCGCCCGTTCTTGTACTTCCCGCTCCGCCACCACTTCGAGCAGAACTTCCACGTCCGCCACCGGCTCGGCCGGTACGGCGCGGGCCGTGCGATGGACTTCGAGACCGAAACGCCGGAGACGATCGCGGCCGCGATCGCCGAGGAGATCGGCCGCGAGGTGGACTACCGTCCGGTCGAGCGGGACGGCGCCGCGCGCGCCGCGGCGATGATCGCAGAGTTGCTCTAGCGTCCTAACGGGGCGGTCGTAACCGACGCCCCAAAGACAGGGGGTCTGACCCCGGTTTCCACAGGTGCCACGATTCCACGAAAGGCGTGGCGGCGTACGGACGTGTCCCGCCGCGGCAGGCGGGGGGCGAACGGAAGTGTGACGATCTATGCGCAGGCGGCCGGCATGTGCTACGCGCGGGAAGCGAATGCCCGCAGCGATTCGCGCAGCGAGCCCATCGAGGCGAGCACGGCGGTCGGCTCGTAGCCGCAGTGGGCCATGCAGTTGTCGCAGCGCGGATCGTTGCCGCGTCCATACTTCGACCAGTCGGTCGTTTCGAGGAGCTCCTGGTATGTCTCGGCGTAGCCGTCCGACATGAGGTAGCAGGGGCGCTGCCAGCCGAAGATCGAGTACGACGGGATGCCCCACGGCGTGCACTGGAAGTCGGCCTTTCCTTCGAGGAAGTCGAGGAAGAGCGGCGTGTGGTTGAGTCGCCATTTCTTCCGATTCCCGTTCGCGAAGGCGGCCGAGAAGAGCTTGCGCGACGCGGTGACGCCGGGGAAGTGCTCCTGGTCGGGCGCCTTCTCGTAGGCGTAGGCCGGCGAGAGCATCATCTGGTCGACCTTCAGCTCGTCGTTCAGGAAGTCGAGCACGTCCTGCACCGTCTTCGGCGTGTCGGTTGTCAGGAAGGTCGTGTTCGTGTTCACGCGGAAGCCGCGGCGCTGCGCCTCCTTGATCGCGTCGACGGCCTTGTCGAACGTCCCTTCGCGCTCGACGAACTCGTCATGGCGCTCGCGCATGCCGTCGAGATGCACCACCCAGGCGAAGTACGGCGAGGGCTCGAAGTTGTCCATCTTCTTCTCCATCAGGATCCCGTTCGTGCACAGGAAGACGAACTTCTTCCGCCTGATCAGCTCGTTGGCGATCACGTGCACCTCGGGATGGACGAGCGGCTCGCCGCCCGCGATCGAGACCATGGGCGCGCCGGACTCCTCGATCGCGGCCAGCGCCTTGTCCACCGGCATCCGCTGCTTGAGGATGTGTTGTGGATACTGGATCTTCCCGCAGAACGAGCAGGCCAGATTGCACTGGAAAAGCGGCTCGAGCTCGACAAGCAACGGGTACTTGTCCGTCCGCTTGACCTTCTGCTTCAGCAGGTAGTGGGCGATGCGCGCGCTCTGCCGGAGAGGGATGGACATCAGCTGACGGCGAGACTAGCACTGTGCTCGGAGATCCGTCCAGAGCACGCCTCGACCCAGTCGACGAAGGCGGAGGACGCCCGGCGGAGCGTCCACAGGCCGCGCACTCCGGCCAGGAGCGTGCGCGGGCTCGCGAGCCGCCGGTCGGCCGTGTCTACCACCACTCGGAGGACTGCGACGGGACGGTCGAGTGCGGCTTCGGCGATCCACGCGGACTCCATGTCGACGGCGATCACGCCTGCGTCGCGGAGGGCGAGCCGCTCGTCCCGTCCGAGAATCTTGGACGCGGTGTAGACCGTTCCCGACGTCGTCTTCAGGCCCATCCGGCGGAGCGGCTCGGCGAGGAGTGCGCTGTCCGGGCAGGGGAGCGTCTTGCCGTCCTCGTGGCGAAGTGCGGTGGCGAGCACCACGTGTCCGGCGCGGAGCGAGGGATCGACCGCGCCGCACAGGCCCGCGACGCCGATGGCGTCCGCATCGCCGAAGTCGAGCTGGTGCCGGCCCATTCCCGAGCGCTTGACCTTGATGCCCGGCAGGCCCGAGCGGACGGCGAGCGCCTCGATGCGCAGCGGCGCGACGACGACGAGCTTCATCGCGCGAAGCGCGCCAGGGCGGTCACGGGAAAGACGAGCCGGTACAGGTGGTAGTTGATGTAGAAGTCGCCCGGGAAACCGGTGCCGGTGTACCACGGCTCGTCCCACGTCCCGCTCTCCAGTTGCGTGTCGGCGAGCCAGGCGAGCCCGCGCTCGGCCGCGCCCTCCCGCTCCCCCGCCGCATGTAGGGCGAGAAGCGCCCAGGCGGTCTGGGACGCGGTCGATTCCCCGCGCGCGCTCCATCCGCCGGGGTCGTCGTAGGAGCGCATGTCCTCGCCCCAGCCGCCGTCGTCGTTCTGTACATGCTCGAGCCAGCGGACTGCGCGGCGGACGGATTCGTGCTCGGGCGTGATGCCGGCGGCAACGAGCGCCGGCACGGCGGCTCCCGTCCCGTAGACGTAGTTGCAGCCCCAGCGGCCGAACCAGGAGCCGTCTGGCTCCTGCGCGCGCAACAGCCACTCGATCCCACGCCGGGTTGCCTCGTGCCCGGCGAGCCCCTCATGCGCGAGCATCTCGACGACGTGCGCGGTGACGTCGGCGCTCGGGGGGTCGATGACCTCGCCGAAGTCGCAGAACGGGAGCTTGCGGATCAGTTCCTGGACGTTGTCCGCGTCGAACGCGCCCCAGCCGCCGGCGCGCGACTCCATCCCGATCGTCCACGTGACGCCGCGTGCGACCGCGTCGTCCAACCCGGGAAGCGAGGCCCGCCGCAGAGCCATGACCACCTCGGCGGTGTCGTCGATATCCGGGTACCAGTCGTTCTCGAACTCGAAGGCCCAGCCGCCCGCCGCCAGATTCGGCCGCCGCACCGCCCAGTCGCCGGGGTGCAGCACCTCCTCCTCCAGGAGCCACTTCGCGCCGCGCTGCACGGCCGGATGATCGGGCCCGAGGCCGGCGTCGCCGAGACCGATCAGTGCCAGCGCCGTGTCCCAGACGGGCGACTGGCAGGCCTCGAGCCGCCGCATCCCGTCCTCGACGATCGTGAACGCGTCCAGTCCCTCGAGGCCCTTCTGGATCAGCGGGTGCTCGACGGGATACCCCAGCAGGTTGAGCGCCATCAGCGAGTAGACCCAGGGCGGCTGGATCCCGCCCCAGGAGCCGTCGGCCTCTTGCCGGTCGACGATGTAGCGCTCGGCCTTCTTCAGCGCGAGCCGGCGAAGCGCCGTCGAGGGACGCCGCTCATACCGGTGCAGCAGCTGGTCGAGGCGCTGGAACGCGCCCGGCCATGACGGCAGCGGCTCGAACGGCTCCGGAGGTGTCCCCGTCCGCAGCTCATCCAGCCTGAAGCGGACCGGCCGGATCGGCTTGTACGCGGACACGACGGTGAGCGCCGCGACCGTCTGCCGCGCCCAGCAGGCGAAGTCGAAGATGTTGAGCGGGACAGACGGGGGCAGCAGCATCAGCTCCGGCGGCATCACCGGGACGTCGTCCCACGACCAGAGCCCGAAGAGCGAGAACCAGATCTTGGTGAAGACGCGCGTGCGCTCGAGCCCGCCCGCGTCGAGGATGTGCTCGCGCGCGCGCCGCATGTGGTCGGCGTCGACCGGGTCGCCGGCCATCTTCAGCGCGGCATATGACTCGACCGTCGTGGAAAGGTCGGCCGGCGCGCCGTAGAAGTTTCCCCACGTCCCGTCATCGCGCTGCTTCGAGCGGATCCACCTGGCCGACATCTCGGTTTGCTCGTCCGTGCGGATGCCGAGGAACTGTCGGAGGAGGAGATCCTCCGCGTCCATGGTCACGTTGGTCTCGAGCTCGCCCTTCCACCAGCCGTCCGGCGACTGCAGGGAGAGGAGGTGGTCGACCGCGCGATCGAGCGTCGCCGGGACGGACGTCTGGGCGGTCGCGGTCAAAACTCTCTCTCCACGATGAAGCGGGCGAGGCCCTCGAGCTCCTCGCGCGCCGACGGTTCGATCGAAACCCGCTGCAGCTCGCGCAGCGCGAGCCCGAGCCGGCGCTCCGCCTCCTCGGCCGCGTAGCGCCTCCCGCCGCACGACTCGACGAGCTCGGCGGCCTCGGCGATCTCCGGCTCGGACAGGTCCGGCCGGGACAGCAGCTCGCGGAGCCGGCCTGCCTCGTCGCATTCCGAGTCCAGCGCGGCCACGACCGGGAGGGAGCTCTTGCGCTGGCGGAGGTCGTTCCAGGTCGGCTTGCCGGTCAGCTCCGGCCGGCCCCAGATCCCCAGCTGATCGTCCACTGCCTGAAATGCGATCCCGACCTGGATCCCGAAGGAGGCCAGAGCGCCGACCACCTCCCTGTCGCCCGCAGCGAGGACGGCGCCGATCGAGCTGGCGCACGAGAGCAGCGCGCCGGTCTTGGCCGCGTGCATCGCGATCACCTCCTCGATGCGGACACCCAGCTTTCCTTCGCGGCTCATGTCCTCGGACTGGCCGGCGATCATTCGCGCGGTCGCGTCCACGAGAAGCGCCGTCGCGCGCATCGCCTCGGGCGTCTCTCGCCGCAGCAGCACCTGGCTGGCCAGGTTCGCGAGCGCGTCGCCCGCCAGGATCGCGCGCGCCTCGCCGAACACCGTCCAGGCCGTCGCGCGGTGGTGGCGCTCCTGGTCGCGATCCATGATGTCGTCGTGGAGCAGGGAGAAGTTGTGGATCAGCTCGACGGCGACGGCCCCGTCCACTGCCGTCTCCGGCGGCGCGCCCACGGCGGCCGCCGAGGCGAGCGCGAGCGCCGGGCGGACGGCCTTGCCGCCGCCCCCGCCGTTCTCGTCCCATCCGAAGTGGTGCACGGCGACCGCGCGCAGCTCCGGCTCGAGCGTCTCGACGGCGGAGCGGAGCGCCGGCCACACGAGCTCGCGGGCGCGGTTGAGCGTCTCGGGGAGCGTCGCCGTCACGCAGCCACCTCGAGCTCCGCGAGGTCCGGCCGGACCATGACCTCGCGTGCGGCCGCGACGCCGCTGCGCACCGCGCCCTCCATGGTGGCCGGCCAGCCCGTGTCTGTCCACGCCCCGGCGAGATACAGGCCTTCGAACGCGGTCCTCGTCCCCGGCCGCAGCGCGGCGGTTCCCGGGCCTTGCCGGAACGTCGCGCGCTGCTCGCGCGTGACGAAGAAGAGCTCGACTCCGGCTGACGCCGCCTCCGGGAAGAGCTGCTCGAGGGCGGGAACGAATTGCGCGCGCAGCTCCTCCACCTTGCGCCCGATGTACTCGCGCGCGCACGACAGCGAGACGGCGAGATACTGGCCGCGTTCCAGCCGGGTTCCGCGCGTGCGGTCGAAGACCCACTGGACCGGCGTCTCGTGCCCGGCCGCGAACGGGAGGTCGGTGACGGGCCGGTCGTAGACGACGTGCAGGTTCACGATCGGAGACGCGCCGAGGTATCCGAGCTCGTCCGCGTGCGGGATCGCACCCTGGGGCAGGAGGGCCGCCGCGTCGTCGTGCGGAACCGTGATCACGACCGCGTCCGCATCCACGCCGTCCCCGTTCCAGACGAGCGAGAAGCCGCTCGTCCCGCGCTCGAGCCGTTCGACGCGCCTCCGAACGCGGACGTCGACCCCTGCGCGCCTGAGTGCTTCGGCGCCCGTGTCGCCGTGCAGCTGCTGCAGCGGGACGGCCGCGTAGCCGATGTCCCCGGCTTCGGCCGATTCGAGCAGGCCGGTCTGGAAAACCTTGGCCGAGAGCGCGAGCGAGGCCTCGGCCGCCGGCAGGTTGACGGTGGGCAGGACGATCAGGTTCCAAAGCGCATCGACGGCAGCCTGCGACTGCCCGCGCTCGCGCAGCCACGAGCCGAAGGTCCGGCGGTCGAGCGCCGGGTCGGCAAGGTCGAGTTTCGCCAGCGGGCGGACGGCGCGCGCGATCCCGATGCGGTCGCGGCGCGAGAGATAGGGGAAGCGCGCGAGCGAAGGGAGAAGATGTGCGGGGGCTGGAAGCCGCGCGCGCTCGATCCGGGCTATGCGGCCCCCGGGCGAGACGACCGGGATCGAAAGTCGGCCCTGCAGCTCGGTCAGCCGCGTGGCCTCGATGCGCTCCAGAAAGCGGCGGTACTCGGTGCAGCAGCGTAGGAACACGTGCTGGCCGTTGTCCATCCAGATCCCGTCGCGGCGGATCGAGAACGTGGCGCCGCCCAGGCGCGGCCTCCCCTCGAGCAGCGTGACGTCGGCCCCCGCGTCGGCGCATTCGAGAGCGGCGGCGATTCCAGCGAGGCCTCCTCCTACAACGGCGACCTTCATGGCGCGACGGCGGCCAGGCTGCGGACGGCAACCCAGCCCTTCTCCCAGGTCGGGACCGAAACGCGCCCGCGCAGCACCAGGTCGGGCCGCCGCTCGATCCGGCCGAGCAGCCGCCGGTAGATCCCGGCCATCGCCCCAACGCAGGCCGCGCTCTGCCGGTCGAGGAGGGGCAGGAGCTTGAGACCCGATTCGAACCAGGCGCTCGCCCGATCGGCCTCGAAGCGGATCAGGTCATGGATACGGTCGTCCGGAGCAGAGAGATCGCAGCCGAACCGCTCGAGATCCTCGGACGGCAGGTAGACGCGGCCGTTTTCCAGGTCCTCGCGGATGTCGCGCAGGATGTTGGTCAGCTGGAACGCGACCCCGAGGTCGTCGGCGTAAACGGACGCGGCCTCGTGGTCGCGCGCCTCGAAGACGCCCAGCGAGAGCCGCCCGATCGCGCCGGCCACCCGGCGGCAGTACGGGAGCAAGTCGCCGAAGGTCTCGTAGCGCGTTCCGACGACGTCCATCTCAACGCCGTCGATCAGCTCCTCGAACGCGTCGACCGGGATCGGGAAGCGGTGGACGGCGTCCGCGAGCGCTACGAAAACCGGGTCGTCGTAGGCGGTGTCGAGCGAGTCGAGCCGGCGTCGCTCGTCGTCCAGCCGCCGCTGCTTCTCGTGGGGCGGCGCCGAGCCGTCGCCGATGTCGTCCACACGGCGGGCCAGCGCGTAGATCGCACACAGTGCATTGCGCCGCTCCTTGGGGAGGAGGCGGATGCCGTAGTAGAAGTTCGCCGCCTCCTGCCGGGTCACGCTCTGGCAGTACGCGTAGGCCCAGTCGGGGTTCATCGCGCCTCCAGCAGCACGTCGACGGTGGCCCTTTTGCGTGCGGCCCCCGTCGCCTTCGGCGTGCGCACGAGCACGTCGTAGCCCGACGATTCGATCGCGTCGAACGCGGCGCGTCCGCCGCCGACGTAGCCGGCGACCGCGATCCTGGCGCGGCCCGCGAGCGAGCGGACGAGCTCGACGCCGGGGTCGAGCAGCCGCCGGCCGCGCTCGACCTCGAAAGCCAGGAGGTCCTGCAAGCGCTCGCCAGGTCGTTCCGCAGCCAGCTCGGCCTCCGGGACGCCGAAGCGCTCCAGATCCTCCTGCGGCAGGTAGATGCGGCCGCGACGGTAGTCCTCGCCGACGTCCTGCCAGTGCTCGGCCAGCTGCAGCCCGGTGCAGACGGAGTCCGACAGCGCGATCCGTTCGGGGGTGGCCGCGCGGAACGTGTACAGCACGAGCTCGCCGACCGGGTTCGCCGACAGGTCGCAGTAGGCGGCCAGATCGTCGTAGGAGGCATAGCGGGACACCTCCTGATCCTGCCGGTTTGCGGCGAGTAGGCGGAGGAAAGCGCGCCGGGGAAAGCCGAGCTCGCGGGCGGACGGTGCGAGGCGGCGGAGCAGGGGATGGATCGGCTGCCCGCTGAACATGCGGGCGACGTCGTCCTCGAGCCAGTCGAGCATCGCCTCCCGGTCGCCCGTCGTCTCGTCGCCGATGTCGTCCACGAGCCGCGCGAAGCCGTAGATGCCGAGCAGCGCGCGCCGCTGCGGTCGCGACAGGAGCAGCGATGCGACCGTGAAGTTCTCCGCCTGCGCCTGCGGCATGACCTCCGCGCGGGTCGGTATGCCGGAGGGGGGAGGGACGGAGGAGGTTGTCGAGGTGGTCCCCGCGATGCGGGTAGCCGCCATCACTCACCCATTACTTGAATGAACACCTTGCGCGGCTTTGCGCGGTCGAGCTCGCAGAAGAAGACGCTTTGGTAGCGGCCGAGGAGGAGGTTGCCGTCCACGATCGGGATCGACTGGGAGGCGACGCCGATCAGAGCGGCGCGACAATGGGAATGGCCGTTCGGATACTCGTGCGGATCGTCCTCGAGGCCCTCGGTCCGAATTGACAGGTCGTCGTGGCGGTAGTACGGCCCTTCCGCGGGCACGAGGGACTCGAGCATGTCGCGGAAGTCCTTCATGAACCCGCTCTCGCGCTCGTTGATCAGGACGGTGCACGTCGTGTGCGGCGTGTAGACGACCGCCACCCCGTTCTGGACACCGCTCTTGTCGACTGCGCCGCGGACGTCGTGAGTGACGTCGATCAGATCGCCGCAGCCGGAAGTCTCAAGATCGTGGTTCTCGAACAAATGCTTCACGCTCGTCGCCCCCTCCTCGTGACTCCCTGGGAGTTGCCGACAACGGCCCGCGCCGGCGGTTACCTTGTAAAACGCGGCGTAACCTAACACGGTGCCGTGACGGCAACAAGGGTCCCGTAGGCCGCTCGCTACGCTCACCGCGTGGGTAGGTCCGTAATCGTCTCCACCGCGCGCACGCCTTTCGGCCGGCTCGGCGGCGCTCTGACCGGCTACGAGGCTACGCAGCTGGGTGGAATCGTCATCCGCGCGTCCCTCGAACGGGCCGGAATCGAGGATTCCGACGTCGGCTATGTCGTCATGGGCCAGGTGCTTCAGGGCGGCGTCGGACAGGCGCCGTCACGCCAGGCGACCGTCGCCGCGGGCCTGCCGGTCGAGCTCCCTTCCGACACGATCAACAAGGTCTGCGCCTCCAGCATCCGCGCGCTCGAGATCGCCGACCTGATGATCCGCACGGGCGAGCACGACGTCGTCGTCGCCGGGGGGATGGAGTCGATGACGAACGCGCCGTATGCGCTGAAGAAGGCGCGCTTCGGCTACCGGCTCGGCGACGGGACGCTGATCGACCTGACGGTCCACGACGGGCTCACGTCCTCCTTCGACCACCGGCAGATGATCCAGCAGGCCTCCTTCGTCTCGCGTGAGCTCGGTATCGCGCGTGAGGACCAGGACCGTTGGGCGCTGCGCTCGCACCAGCGCGCCGTGAACGCGATGGACAACGGACTGTTCGACCCCGAGATCGTCCCGGTCGACGGCGTCTCGGCGGACGAGAGCCCTCGCCGCGACACCTCCTACGAGAAGCTGGCCAAGCTGCGCCCCGTGTTCGATCCGGAGGGGACGACGACGGCGGGCAACGCTCCCAGCATCAACGACGGCGCCGCCGCGGTGGTGGTGACGAGCGAGGAGTTCGCACGGGAACGAGGGCTCGAGGTGCTGGCGACGATCCTCTCCCAGGCCTACGTCGCGGATGAGTTCGCCTATCTGGCGCGGACGCCGGCCAACGCCGGCAAGCAGGCCCTCGAGAAGGCGGGCAAGACGATCGACGATGTCGAGCGCGTCGAGCTGAACGAGGCGTTCGCATCCGTCGTGCTGAACTCGTGCGAGATGCTCGGCGCCGATCCGGAGACGGTGAACGTGAACGGCGGCGCGGTCGCCCTGGGACATCCCATCGGCGCCTCGGGCGCGCGAATCGTAGGGACGCTCGTCCACGAGCTGCGCCGGAACGGCGGCGGCCTGGGGCTGGCCGCGATCTGTTCGGGCGGCGGCCAGGGCGACGCTCTACTGCTCGAGGTCTGAGCGTCGGCGTCTTACTTCGAGCGTTCGGCGGAGCGCCGGGAGCTGAATCTGGTCTTTCTCGCGTCCGGTCGCTTGCTTCATCCTGATGACGTCGACCAGTGAGGCGACGAGGACAGGCACGCCCAGCATCACTTCGACGGCGTCGCGCTTCAGATCGTCGTAGCCACGCGTGCCGGCCGGCTCGAAGAGGATGTCGAGTTCGCCGAACGGCGTAACAAGCGTCCACGATGGCACGCCCGCCAGATAATCGGCCTCGATCGGAAACTCGACGGGCTCGCGAGGTGTCCGCAGCTTTGCCTGCAGCTGCCGAAGTGCCTCAGCCAGTCGCTCGACATTCTCGGGTTCGCGCGACGGGGTCACGTCCAGGTCGCGCGTCGTCATGGGGTAGCCCTGGGCGATCGCTGCGATCAAGCCGATCACGATGAAGTCCACCTCGTGTCGTTGCAGCGTGGCGAGCAGCGGAAACGGATCGAATGGCTGCTCAGCCACGGGCGGCACCTGCGGCCCGCCTGATCTGCTCGAAGACCTGTTCCTCGGCCAGCGCCTGGCGCACACGCCCTTCCGGGTCGAGCCGCAGCCGCTGGTCGATGAAGTAGTCGTACGAGTCGTCGTAGTTCGCAAGCCCGTAGGTGAGCTCGAGCCCGCAGGCACGGATGAGCTCACGCAGCCGCTCGAGGCTGGGCTGGACCGCGCCGCTCTCCCAACGGGCGATCGCGGACTGAGACGTGCCGGCGCGTGTGGCAAGCTGCTGCTGCGTAAGGCCTGACCGGAGCCTGGCCTCCCGGATGAGGTCTGCACTAATCACATATCGAGCATAGCAGTGATACCTAATCAGATATATGATGCTAACGATCAGCGCGCCGGATCGTTCCGGCCGCGCGCTGCGCGGTCTGCTAGAAGCCACCCGTGAAGTTCGAGCACGTCCTCGTCGTGGGCGCCGGCCAGATGGGCGGCGGGATCGCGCAGGTGGTCGCCGCCTCAGGCCGCCGCGTGTCTCTCTACGACTCCGTGGCCGGCGCGACCGAGCGCGGGCTTGCCGCGATGCGGAAGAGCCTCGAGCGGCTGGCCGAGAAGGGAGGCGCCGATCCCGACGAAGTGCTCGGACGGATCCAGGCGGTCGATGATCTCGTCCCGGCCGACCTGATGATCGAGGCGGTGGTCGAGGACGCGAACGTGAAGGAGGACGTCTTTCGCCGCGCCGCTTCGCTCTTTTCGACCGAGGCCGTTCTCGCCTCCAACACCTCGTCGATCCCCATCGGCGCGCTCGCCGCGGCCACGGACCGTCCCGACCGCGTGATCGGCATGCACTTCTTCAACCCGGTGCCGGTGCTTCAGCTGGTCGAGATCGTGCGCGGTCGGGAGACGTCCGACGAGACTGCCGAGGCGATCACGGAGCTCGCCCGCGACCTCGGCAAGACGCCCGCCGTCGCGAACGATTTCCCCGGCTTCGTATCCAACCGCATCCTGATGCCGTACATCAACGAGGCCGTGTGGGCGTTGCACGACGGCGTCGCCGAGGCCGAGGCGATCGACACGATCGCGAGGCTCGGGTTCGCGCATCCCATGGGGCCGCTCGCGCTCGCCGATCTGATCGGGCTCGACACCTGCGTGGCAATCATGGAAGTGCTGCACGCGGGGCTCAACGACGAGAAGTACGCGCCATGCCCGCGGCTCCGGGAGCTCGTCGGCCAGGGCAAGCTGGGGCGGAAGTCAGGCGAAGGCTTCTACCGCTACGACTGAACGAAGTTCACGCGCCGTGGCCCTATCGCTCAGATCGGGGGCGGGGGGAGCGGCTGCGGGGACGGAAGCTGGTGCCACAGCACGATCTTCCCGTGCAGCACCTTGACGGCGGCGGTCGCCTTCGCTCCGGGCGAGTCGCACCGGCTCGCCTTGCGATCGCCGAGCACGAACGTCGCCGTCGCCGTGTCCTTGTCGGTCTTCACGTCCACGATCTTGCCCGAGCACGGCAGGGCGGAGTTGAACTCGACCGCGTCCTCGTGTGTCTGCAGGAAGAGAACGGTGTTGTTCTGGACGACCTGCGCCCCGTGTGCGAACAGGTCGGCGGCCCGCTCGTTGTCCCCCGCGTTCAAAGCGTCGCTCCACTCGCGCACGACACTCTCGGGCGAGCCGGCCGCTTCGCTGCCGCATGCCGCCGCCAGTAGAGGGACGACGAGGAGGAGCGCAGCCAGGAGCCTCAACTTGCCCTGACTATATTCCTGGCGTGGATTTCGAGCTAACCCCCGAGCAGCGAGAGATCAAGGCGCTTGCGCGGGACTTCGCCGAGGCCGAGATCGAGCCGAACGCGTCCGAGTGGGATCGCGAGCATCGCTTCCCGCGCGAGCTCTATCCCAAGCTCGCCGAGCTCGGGCTCATGGGCGTGTGCGTCCCCGAGGAGCTCGGCGGCGCGGGCGCCGACTTCGTGTCGTACATCCTCGTCCTCGAGGAGCTCTCGCGCGCGGACGCGGGGGTCGGAGTCACCGTCGCGGTCCATACGAGCGCGGTCACGCTCCCCATCCTCACACTCGGCACCGATGAACAGCGGGCGCGCTTCGTCCCGCCGCTCGCACGAGGGAAACTGATCGGCGCGTTCGCCCTGACCGAGACGGAGGCGGGTTCCGATGCCGGAGCGCTTCGCACATCGGCAACGCGGGACGGCGACGGCTGGCGCATCTCCGGCACGAAGCAGTTCATCTCGACAGCCGAGTTCGCGGGGACGTTTCTCCTCTTCGCGCGCACCGACCCCGACACGCCGGGCGCGCGCGGCGTCTCGGCCTTCATCCTCGACGGGGACCACATCCGCGTCACCGGCCGAGAGGAAAAGCTCGGCCTCAACTCGTCGGTGACGAACTCGATCGCGGTCGAGGACGCCTACGTCGACGGTGACCGCACGCTGCACGACGAGGGGAAGGGCTTCGCCGTGGCGATGTCCACGCTCGACGGCGGCCGGATCGGCATCGCGGCCCAGGCGCTCGGCATCGCGCAGGCCGCATACGACGCGGCGCGCGCCTACGCGCTCGAGCGCAAGCAGTTCGGCCAGCGGATCGCTGACTTCCAGGCGATCCAGTGGAAGCTCGCCGACATGGCTACCGAGATCGACGCGGCCCGCCTCCTCGTCTACCGAGCGGCCTGGTTGAAGCAGCAGGGCAAGCCGCACACGGAGGAGGGCGCTAAGGCGAAGCTCTACGCCTCGGAGATGGCACGCCGTCAGACCGCCGAGGCGATCCAGATCTTTGGCGGCTACGGGTACACGAAGGAGTTCCCGGTGGAGCGGTATTACCGCGACGCGAAGATCACCGAGATCTACGAGGGGACGAGCGAGATCCAGCGGCTGGTGATCGCCCGCTCCGTCCTCGGCCTGCGCCGGCAGGCCCTCGCACAGGGCTGACACAATAAACCGGGGTCTGACCCCCCCGGATTCGGCGGAGCGCCGACTTCGTCACGGAACGCGCCCTTCGTTACACGTGTTCGTCATGTACGCGGATGTTTCGGCATCTTCCCGCCAACCGGGGTCTGACCCCGGTTTACGGCGTTGCGCATCGCGGCGAGCCCGTTTTCGAGCACAGGCTCGCCGTGCGAGACGAGCACACGCTCGACGGGCAGCTCCAGGAGCGATTCCAGGGACGTATCGAGCGCGGCGCGGTCGATAAGCGCCGGTGATGGCACGAGCGCCAAGCCGCCTGCGCCGTCTCCCACGAAGACCTCTGCCACGACGAGCGCGCCGTGCGGCCGGATGAAGAACGCGAGCTGCCGCTCCGGTGCGCCCTCGATCGAATGCGCCTCGATCCCCTCCGGAATCCGTTCCCCGGCCCCGTAGCGCTCGCGCAGGAACGGCGAGCTCCGGGCGTGCCAGGCGGACGTCTGCAGGACGACCACCGGCAGACCGCGGCGCTCGACGTCGCGGTCGAGGTACGAAAGGAACTCGTCCTCCTCGCCGGCCGGCAGAAGCGGATCGACGAGGACGGTCGAGTCCGGAGCCTCGTAGTAGACGCATCCGACCTCAGGCGGCACCGGAGGGCCCCACTCGGGCCAGTTCGGCGCGTTCGGATGACGAGCGCGCCAGATCCAGAGCCCGTCGGCTAGCCGGCGGACGTCCACTCGTATCTCGCGTCGGGCTCGCGCTCCATGTTCCCTGACCCGTCCGTGAGCTCCACGAGCCGGAAGCCGTGGCGCTCGTAGAAACGCCGAGCGCCCTCGTTCTTCTGGAAGACCCAGAGATACAGGCTGTCCCCGCTCTCGGCCTTTGCGTGCTCCATCAGCCGCGAGCCGACGCCGCGGTTCTGCGCTGCCGGGTCGACGTACAGGTGCGTCAACTCCCCGTCCTTCACCCCGCTGAAGCCGAGGACGCGGCCGTCGTCCTCGTCCACGAAGACGGGGCCGCGCTCGATGAACCAGCCACCGAGCACCGGCCGGTGCTCGTCGTCGATCCGGGGCAGGTACGGCATCGCGTCCCGCGCAGCGACGAAGACGCGGCTCACCTCCGCGGCGTCCGCCTCCGTCGCGCGTCGGATCATCACCGTAATCTAGAGGTGTGCCCCGAAAGGTCGACGAGCCGGTTCGCCTGACGCGCATCTACACGCGCGGCGGGGACAAGGGGGAGACGAGCCTCGGCGACGGCTCGCGGGCGTCCAAGCTCGATTGCCGGATAGGCGCCTTCGGGACGGTGGACGAGCTCAACGCGCAGATCGGGCTCGCGCTCGCCGGCGACCTGGACGCAGATGCGCGCGCCGTGCTCGAGCGCGCGCAGAACGAGCTGTTCGACGTGGGAGCCGATCTGAGCGTCCCGTACGGCGTGGGGGACGGCCGGCTGCGCGTGATCCAGGAGCAGATCGACGCTCTCGAGCAGGACTGCGATGCCTTCAACGCCGACCTGCCCGAGCTAAAGAGCTTCGTGCTCCCCGGAGGGACCGAAGTGGCCGCGCGCCTCCACGTCGCCCGCACCGTGTGCCGCCGCGCCGAGCGCGACACCCTTGCGGCCGGCAAAGAGGTCGAGCTGAACCCCCTCGTCCTCGTGTACCTGAACCGCCTCTCCGACCTGCTGTTCATCCTCGCGCGCGCCGCGAACGCAGGCCGCGAGGAGATCCTCTGGAAGCCCGGCAAGTCGCGCTCGTAGAATTCCGGGGATGGCGACGACCGAGGACCGATCGGAGCTGACAGGCCAGGACGCCTGGCGCGAGGGGCTCTACGACGCCACGCCCGAACGGCAGGGGGAGCTCTCCTCCACCATCTCCGGTCTCGAGAACGAGCCGCTGTACTCCCCGGATAGCGTCGAGATCGACTACGAGCGCGACCTCGGCTACCCCGGCGTCTATCCGTATACGCGGGGCGTCTACGGATCCATGTACCGCGGGAAGCTGTGGACGATGCGCCAGTTCGCAGGCTTCGGCACGGCCGAGGAGACGAACGCGCGCTTCCGCTACCTGCTCGACCACGGCCAGACCGGCCTCTCGACGGCCTTCGACATGCCGTCACTCATGGGTTACGACTCCGACCATCCGCGGTCGCTCGGGGAGGTCGGGCGCGAGGGAGTCGCCGTCGACTCGCTTGCGGACATGGAAACCCTCTTCGACGGCATTCCGCTCGGTGAGGTCTCCACCTCGATGACGATCAACTCCGCCGCGGCGATGCTCCTCGCCTTCTACGTCTGCGTGGGCGAGCAGCAGGGCGTGCCGCGTGACCAGCTGCGCGGGACGATCCAGACGGACATCCTCAAGGAGTACATCGCGCAGAAGGAGTGGATCTTCCCGCCCGAGCCGTCCATGCGGCTGGTGGTGGACATGATCGCGTTCTGCTCCGAGGAGCTGCCCCGCTGGCATCCCGTCTCGATCTCGGGCTACCACATCCGCGAGGCCGGATCGAACGCCGTGCAGGAGCTCGCCTTCACCCTCGCCAACGGCTTTGCGTACGTGGACGCATGCATCGAGCGCGGCCTCGCCGTCGACGACTTCGCGCCGAGGCTCTCGTTCTTCTTCAACGCGCACGTCGACTTCTTCGAGGAGATCGCCAAGTACCGGGCGGCGCGGCGCATCTGGGCGCGCGAGCTGCGCGGCCGCTACGGCGCGAAGAACCCCCGCTCATGGCTGATGCGCTTCCACACGCAGACCGCCGGCGTCTCGCTGACCGCCCAGCAGCCCGAGGTGAACATCGTGCGCACGGCGCTCGAGGCGCTGGCCGCGGTGCTCGGCGGGACGCAGTCGCTGCACACGAACTCGTTCGACGAGGCCCTCGCGCTTCCGACCGAGGACGCGGTGCGGCTGGCGCTCCGTACGCAGCAGGTGATCGCCCACGAGACTGGCGTCGTGAACACGATCGATCCGCTGGGCGGCTCCTATTACCTCGAGGACCTGACGAACCGGATGGAGGCCGGCGCCTACGACTACTTCGACCGCATCGAGCGGCTCGGAGGGGTCGTCCCGGCGATCAAGGAGAACTTCTTCCAGCGCGAGATCGCGGAGGCGTCGTTCCGGTACCAGTCCGAGGTCGAGGCGGGCGAGCGCGTGATCGTCGGCGTCAACCGCTACGAGCAGGACGACGACCACGAGCTCGAACTCCTGCGCATCGATCCCGCGCTCGAGCAGAAGCAGATCGAGCGCGTGCAGGCGTTGCGCGCGCGCCGCGACTCGGCCGCCGTGGAGCAGGCGCTCGCGCGGCTCAAGGAGGCCTCCCTACGCGAGGACGTCAACCTCATGCCGCTCATCGTCGACGCGTCCCGCGTATACACGACGATGGGGGAGATGTGCGACGCGCTGCGGGAGACCTGGGGCGTCTGGCGGGAGACCCCCGTTTTCTAAGAGTTTCCTGAGAACCGTCTAACAAAGTCGCTACCCTTGCGTCTGAGGACTTGACCCCGATGAATACGTTTCAGTCGACCGTCGCCTCTCCACGTAATCAGCGCATCATGTTCTGGGCTGCGCTGGCCGTGCTCGTCGCAGGCATCGTTTTCCTGATCGTCAAGTTCGCGGGCGGAAGCGATCCCACGCCGGCAGCGCCCGCCAAGGGTTTCAAGCCGCAGCTACCTCCGAAGACCACGTCGCTGACGACCGCGAACGGCGGCAAGATCACGAGCTACGAACAGCTCCCGTCCGAGGTCAAGCAGGCGATCGTCGGATTCATGCCCGGCGTCCTCCACAACAACTACGGCCCCTCGTGGAAGTACACGGCACCGAACATCACGCACGGTGCCTCGCAGCACAAGTGGGCCACCGTCGATGCCCGCTCGGTCATCCCGCTCCCCGGCTACACGCTCAAGGGCGTGACCTACAAGCTCGAGGAGGCGACGACGAACGAGATCCTCGTCGTGCTCCGGATGCAGCCGGTCAAGCCGGCGATCGACAAGGCTGTACCGATGCGGATCGGGCTGCATCCTTACGGCACGGGCAACCACAAGCGGTGGCTCGTGAGCTACTGGCTGCCGGCGACCAACTTCGCCAAGCCGGGCTACACCGGCGACGGGTAGGCCGGCCCTAGCGGTCACGCGATGGAGGGGGGCCTTCCAGCGTGAGCGGCCGCCTGTCCTCGGCAAAGGTCAGAAGGCGCCTCATCTGGATGGCCGGCTTCGCGGCGCTCGCCGGGGTCGTCGCGATCCTGATCGTCGTCATCAAGAACCCGCCGCCTCCGCCCGGCTCCAAGACCTCGCCGGGAGGCACGCTGGTCAAGCCGGACAAGAAGCTGGCGTTCGCGCCGCGCCAGGATGAGATCCTTGCGCTCGCCCAGCAGTTCGTGCTCAGTGCCGTGAGCCGGAACCACGTCGAGGACTCCTGGGAGATGGTCTGCCCGCAGATGCGACAGGGGTACAGCAAGCAGGCGTGGGCGAAGGGAGACATCCCGGTCGTTCCGTATCCGGCGCACTTCGCCAAGTGGCACCTCGCCTACTCGGTCACGAGGGAGATCGACCTTCAGGTCGCGCTCTATGCCAAGCCGGAGAAGAAGCTGAATCCGGTCGTCTTCGACCTCACGCTCCAGCCGTGCGGCGCGAGCACGTCAAACCGCTGGCTCGTGTCCTCGTTCATCCCTACGCCCTCTGCGAGCGGGGACTTCGGCTCGGCCGACGACAAGAGCCACTTCAATCCGATCTCGATCGGCACGCGGGACCCGAGCCTCTTCCAGCCGAAGCGCGGGAGCGCGGGCTGGCTTGCGATTCCGCTCGGGATCATGCTGGGAATGCTCCTGATCGCGCTGGGCATCGTCGGCATCCACGGCTACAGGGGCAAGCGCGCCTACAACCAGTACGTCCGCGAGCGCCGGATGCCCGGCGGCCCGACCATTTAGATGGCCGCCACGATCTCTCGCCGGCAACCATCTAGGCTGTCGCCGTGAGCTTCCTCTCGTCGGCGAGGATGCGGCGTCGGCTTCTCTGGGCCGGGGGATTCGTGCTCGTGGCCGGCCTCGTCGCCGGGCTCATCGTCGCGTTCCCGCACCCCGGCAAGCGCGCCGGCGAGGCGACCTCGCCCGGCGGAGACGTGGTCGTGCCGGAGAAGGCGAAAGCATTCTCGCCGCGCGCGGGCGAAGTGCTCGGAGTCGCGCAACAGTTCGTACTGACCGCGGTCGCGCGCAAGCACCTAGAAACCTCCTACGACCTCGTCTGCCCGGAGATGAAGCAGGGGTTCACCCGGGAGCGTTGGGCGAAGGGCAACATCCCCGTCGTCCCGTACCCCGTCTTCCTGGGCAAGTGGCGCCTCTCCTACTCGCTGGCAAGCGAGGTCGATGTCCAGGTCGCACTCTTCGCCAAGCCCAAGCAGAAGATCAGGCCGGTCGTCTTCGACCTGACCGTGCAGCCGTGCGGGAAGGCGAAGGGGAAGCGCTGGCTCGTCGCCTCTTTCATCCCGGTCTCCTCGCCCAGCGGTGACTACAACGTCAGCTCGCGCGCGGGCGGCACTTTCAACCCGCTCGGGATCGGGACGAGGAACCCGAAGCCGCTGCCGCACACCGCGAGCGCCGCATGGTTCTTCGTGCCCGGTGGAATCGTCGGCGGGACGATACTGCTCGTCCTCGGGTTTCTCATGTTCCGCGGCATCCGCGGCCGGCGCGCGTACGCCGCCCACGTGCGCGAGCGTCAGATGTCGAGCTCGAGACCGTCGTAGGCCTGTTCGAGCGCTCCGTCGACGGGCAGCTCGCGCGGCCGGTGCGTGATCAGCAGCCGCTTCGCTCCTGACGCTTCGTACGCCGCGCACGCCTCCTCGAGGGAGAGGTGGCCCCGAGGCTGGCCGTCCAGCTCTCCGCGCTCGAGTGTCGCCTCGCACAGGAAGAGGTCGACGTCCCGCGCGAGCTCCGCGAGGTGCTCGCTCGGCCCGCTGTCGCCCGAGTAGGCGAGCGTCTTCGTCTCGTTGGAGACACGGAAGCCGAAGGTGCGCAGCGTGTAGTGCGGTAGCCGGATCGGCAGGACGCGCAGGCCGGCTGCCTCGAACTCCTGTCCCTCTTCGTATTCATGCACGTCGAAGGTGCGCTCGAACATGTCCGGCATTCCGAAGTGCTTCCCGAAGAGCTCGAGCTCCTCGCGCCCGCCGGTCTGCACCCACAGCTCCGGAGTGCGCAGCTCGCGTCCCAGTCCATACATTCGGCCCCAGACCCAGGGGACGAGGTCGCCCCAGTGATCGAGATGGAAGTGCGTGATCGCGATCGCGTCGACCTCCGGCCAGCCGTTCTGCTCGCGCATACGGGCCAGGATTCCCGGCCCGCAGTCGAGCAGCAGGCGTCCCGGCCCCTCGACGAGGTAACCGGACTGCGCGCCCCCTGGGTTCGGCCAGGCAGGCGAGCATCCGACGATTTCGAGCTTCACGAGTGTCTCTTGCCCAGGAGGGCCGCGGCGATCACCTTCATATACTTGCGAATCGTGGCAGGGAGGATTCGCGTAGTGATCGCCAAGCCCGGATTGGACGGGCACGACCGCGGCGCGAAAATCATCGCGAGGGCGCTTCGCGACGCCGGCATGGAGGTGATCTACACGGGCCTGCACCAGACCCCCGAGCAGATCGTCGAGACGGCGATCCAGGAAGATGCTGACGCCGTGGGGATCTCGATCCTCTCGGGTGCGCACATGACGCTCGTCCCGCGCATCCTCGAGGGGCTGCGCGAGAACGAAGCGGACGACGTGCTCGTGGTCGTGGGCGGGACGATCCCCGCGGACGACGCCGCGGAGTTGAAGAGGCTCGGGGTCGGTGAGGTGTTCACGCCGGGCACACCAACCGGCGAGATCGTCGACTTCCTCCGGTCCCGCGTTGCCGCAACGGCATGAGGCGGCTCGGGGCTCCCGTTTGACGCTCTCGGTCGATCGCGACGGCGCCGTCGCGGTCATCACGATCGACCGTCCGGCGGCGATGAACGCGCTGGACGTAGCGACGCTCTCGTCGCTGCGCGAGAACCTCCTCGGCCTGCGCGAGGAGCGTGAGGTGCGCTCGATCGTCCTGACTGGCGCCGGGGACCGAGCATTCGCGGCCGGGGCGGACATCAAGTACATGAGCGGGCTCGATACCCCCGGAGCGCGTGAGTGGGGCGAGCTCGGACACAACGCCGGGCAGCTGCTCGAGACCTCCCCGCAGCCCACGATCGCGGCGGTCAACGGCTTTGCTCTCGGCGGCGGCTGCGAGCTGGCGCTCGCCTGTGACATCCGCTACGCGTCGAGGAACGCGAAGCTCGGCCAGCCTGAGATCAACCTGGGGATCATGCCCGGCTGGGGCGGCACGCAGCGGCTGGCGCGGGTGTGCGGCGTCGGGGTGGCGAAGGATCTGACGCTGACGGGACGGATCGTGGATGCCGAGGAGGCGATGCGGATCGGCCTCGTCACTGCCGTCTACGAGCCCGACGAGCTGCTCGACCGCTCCCTGGAGACCGCCCGCCTGATCGCCGACAAGAGCCCCATCGCGCTCGCCGCGGCCAAGCGCGCACTCAACCATGCGCTCCAGGGAGACCACGTGGCCAACCTTGCGCGCGAGGCCGACGAGTTCGCCGAGCTGTTCGACAGCGAGGACGCGCAGGAAGGGCTTGCGGCCTTCAGCGAGAAACGGAAGGCTGAGTTCAAGGGCAAGTAGGTTTTCGGGCAGTACGAATCGGAAAGGGCGGTATCGATGGTTCTTCTCATCATTCTCGCGCTCATCGTCGCGCTCTTCGTCGGCCTCGGCTTCGTGGTGAAGTGGCTGTTCATCCTCGCCGCCATCGCCGCGTTGATCTGGCTGATCTCGTTCTTCATGCGCGGCTCGCGCGCCTAACCGAAGTGACTCGACACACAGCCGTTGATCGCCGCTAGCGTCGCTACGTGGGTCGAGACGAAATCATCGCCACGACCGTACGAGAGGCGGACGTCGACGACCTGGCGCGGCTGAGCGCGACGCTTGCGGACGCGTTCATCAGAGATCCAATCCTGCAGTGGTTGGCTCCGAGCCAGAGAAGCGACAGGCGACTGCGGCGGTTGCTGGAGACCGAGCTTGCGTATTACGTCTTTCCCGCTGGACGAGTGCTGACCACTGGCGACTTCGGAGGCGCGAGCCTCGAACTGCCGCCAGGAAGGTGGGAGATGACGGTTCCGCTCTCCGGCGCGATCGCGTTCGTGCGCGCTCTCGGCACACGGCTGCCTAGAGCGAGGCGACTCCAAAAACTGTTCGAGGCCAACCACCCCGAAGAACCGCACTACTACATTCGCTACCTGGGCGTAGTCACACAGTTCCAGGGCCAAGGTCTCGGCACCGCACTGCTGCGTCCCACGCTCGACCGCTGCGACAGCGAAGGCGTGTCCGCCTACCTCGAAGCCAGCACCGAGCGCAGCGCAGCGTTCTACGAGCGGCTCGGATTCATCCATCTTGGCGAACTGCGCGTCCCGAACGGACCACGGTTCTGGCCGATGCGGCGGCCACCCGTAGTCGCCTAGCCCGCGCGGCGTCGTTGATCGGATCGGAGACGTCGGCGACCGGGCCCGCAGTCAATCGCGTTCAGAACGCCCCGAGGCGAACACCTGGAGAGCAACTACGACGGCTTTAGAACGACCGTCGCGGCGTCGAAGAGGCCGCGGCCGAGCAGTGCGTCCAGCTTCGTTGCCGCCGGCGCGGTCGTGACCGTGACCGACTGCCCCTTCTTTGCTGCCGTCAGGCGGGCGAGGGAAACGGTGGTTGCCGCGGGTGTCGGGCCGGTGTGGAGCAACTGGATCGAGTCCGTGTCGGCGACCGTGAGCGAGATCGCCCGATTGACGCTCGGGATGCGGAAGCCGCCCGGCCAAACGCGCAGGGTTTTCACGTCGACCTTGAGCGTCGCGCTCGTCGCCGCCGGGTCGAGCGCCGTCGACACGACCGTCGCGGTCGCCGAAAGAGTGAACTTCCCTCCGGGGAGCACTGCGAACAGCGGCCGGTAGGCGCGGTTCAAGTACTTGTACGGACTTACCGCGCGTCCGTCGTGCGGGTGCACCTCGAAATGGAGATGGGTGCCGACGCCGTTGGCGTCACCGGAGTCGCCGACGAAGCCGAGCAACTGGCCGGCCTGCACCCTGGCGCCGTCCTTGAGGCCAGGTGCATACGAGGTCCCGGCAACGCACTTGCCGCGGTTGTCGTTGCCGTTCGTCAGGTCGTTGTTCAGGTGGATGTACAGGTACGTCGTGCCGCTCTTCCCGTACAGGTAGAGCATGCAGCCGGCTGACGCGGAGTGCGTCCAGAACTTGATCTTGCCGGCCTCCGTCGCGACTGCGAGCGCGCGGCGCGGGGCCATGATGTCGTTGCCCTGGTGGGGGCCCTGCGGCCGGGGAGCGCCGAAATCGTTCGTGTACTGCACGCGCCCGACGACGGGGAAGACGAAGCGGGCGGCGCTCACCGCTGCAGGCTTGGTCGAGGCTGCCGGTGCGTGCGGCTTGACCCCCTTCCGTCCAGGGCCGTCGAGACCGGGGTACTGCGCGGTGCCCGCCGTGGCGGCACCTGCGGATAGGCAGAGGAGCAGGAGGAGGGAGGGTCCGATCCACTTCAAAATCAGGAGGGATTGATGACGACGGTTGCGGCGTCGAAAAGGCCACGACCGAGCTGCGCGTCGAGCTTCTTCGCGGCCGGCGCGGTCGTGAGGGTCACGGGCGTACCCTTCTTGGCCGACAGCAGCCGCTCGAGCGAGACGGTCGCCGCCGCAGGAGTGGGGCCGGGCCGGATGAGCTGGATAGCGTCGGTGTCCTGGACGGTGAAGCTGACGTTCCGGTTCACCTTCGCGATGCGGTAGCCGCCCGGCCAGGCGCGCACGCTCTTGACAGCCACCTTGAGCGTTGCGCTGGAGGCGTCGTCGGCAAGGGTCGTGGACACGACCGTCGCCGAGGCCGAGAGCGTGAACGTCTTGCCCGGGGCGGTTACGAACATGAGCCGTAGTGCCCGGTTCAACGTCCTGTACGGCGAGATCGGCTTGCCGTCGTGGGGCCGCATCTGGAACTCCAGGTGCGGGATTCCGTCCGCGTTCCCGGAGTCGCCCGAGAAGGCGATCAGCTGCCCGGCCGCGACCTTCTGCCCGTCCTTCAGCCCCGGGGCGTACGACCCGCCTGCCTTGCACTTCCCCTTGTTGTCGTTCGTGTTCGGGTTCTTGCTGACGTCGTTATTCAGGTGCAGATAGAGATACGTCGTGCCGCTTGCCCCGTACAGGTAGAGCATGCAGCCGGCGCCCGAGTCGGTCCAGAACTTGATCTTCGCCGCCTCGGGAGCGACGACTGGGGTGTGTCGCGGCGTGAGGATGTCGTTCCCTTCCTCGTGCCCGATCGGACGCGGCTCGCCGAAATCATTGTGGTACTGAGCCGGGCCGACGAGCGGGAAGATGAGGCGGGTCGAGGGCGAAGGTTTTGCTACCTGGCTCGCCGGACTCGGGGACGCGGCGGCGACTCCGGCTGAAAGGCCGAGTAGCAGCAAGAGAGAAATCCCCCCTCGGGCTGTCGTCCGGTGGCGTCGCATTAGGCTCCGGTTCGCGCTCGAAGGGCCGAACCCTAGCAAAGGTTCCGGCGCGCTTCGGGACAACTTCGTGCCGAAATGGGCGAGGGCGTCGGATGGTTATTGTCCAGGCGATGAAGATCGCCGTGTGCGTGAAACAGGTCCCCGACGCGGGCGCTCCGAAGCGGATCGACCCGCAAACGAAGCGTCTCGACCGCTCCGTGGAGGGCGCCTTGAACCCGTTCGACGTGCACGCCGTGGAGGAGGCCCTGCGCATCAAGGAGGCCGGCGAAGGCGAGGTCGTGCTCGTCACGCTCGGGCCGGCGAAGGCGCTGGAGTCGCTGCGGCGTGCGCTCGCGATGGGCGCCGATCGCGCCGTCCTCGTCAGCGACGAGGAAGCCGAGGGCTCCGACCTGGTCGCGACCAGCCGCATCCTCGCCGCCACCCTCGAGCGCGAAGGCGCCGACCTCATCCTCTTCGGCCAGCAATCGAGCGACTCCGACGGAGCCGTCCTGTGGTCGGCCGTCGCCGACCGCCTGCGCCTGCCGGTTGTCTCGCAGGTGGCCGAGCTCGAGGTCTCCGACGGCAAGGTGAAGGCGAAGCGGCAGACGGAGTTCGGCTACGACGTGATCGAGGCTCCCACCCCGGCAGTCGTTGCCGTATCGGACGCCATCAACGAGCCGCGCTTTCCTTCCCTCAAGGGGATCATGGGCGCGAAGTCGAAGCCGCAGGAGACCGTGTCCACCACCGATCTCGGGCTCTCGGGCGAGCAGGTGGGCGACGGCGGGTCGCGCACCGAGGTGTACGCCCTCAACGACCCCCCCGCGCGCGGGGACTCGGTGAAGATCGAGGATGACGGCACGGCCGCGCAGAAGATCGTGGACTTTCTGGCCGAGAACAAGCTGCTGTGAGCACCCTCGTCTTCCTCGAGCACCACGGGGGCGATCTGCAGAAGGGCGGCCTCGGCGTCCTCTCGAAGGCCACGTCGCTCGGCGACGATGGCGTCGCGGGCGTCATCGTCGGCTCCGGCGTGAAGGACGCCGCCGCCGGCGCGGGGGCTTACGGCGCGCAGACCGTTTACGTGTTCGACGATCCCAGGCTCGAGGCGCCCTTGTCGCAGCCGCGGGTCGACGCCCTCGCCGCGCTCGTGCAGGAGGAGGGCTTCGACACCGTCCTCTTCGGCAGCTCGGTGCTCGCCGCGGATGTCGCCGCCGGCCTGGCCGCCCGGCTGGACGCGGGCCTCAACTGGGACCTCGTCGACCTCGTCCGCGAGGACGGGAAGCTGGTCGGGAAGCGGCCCGCGCTCAGCGACTCGGTGTACGTCGACGTCGGCTGGACGTCCGAGCCGCGCATCGCGCTCATCCGCTCGGGCTCGTTCGATCCTGCCGAGAGCGGCGGGACGGCCGACGTGCAGGAGCGGCAGGCGGACATCCAGGACTTCTCCCTCGCGGCCACGATGGTCGAGCAGGCGCACGAGGAGTCCGAAGGGCCGTCGATCGAGGACGCACAGATCGTCGTCGCCGGCGGGCGCGGGCTCGGCTCACCCGAAGCCTTCTCGCTGGTCGAGGACCTGGCCAAGGCGCTCGGCGGCGCGGTCGGAGCGACGCGCGCGGTCGTGGACGCGGGCTGGTATCCGTACGCGACGCAGGTCGGCCAGACCGGCCGCACCGTCTCGCCGAAGCTGTACATCGCCTGCGGGATCTCCGGAGCGATCCAGCACAAGGTCGGGATGCAGGGCTCGGGCGTGATCGTGGCGATCAACAAGGATCCGAACGCGCCGATCTTTGAGTTCAGCGATCTGGGCGTGGTCGGCGACCTGCACGAGATCGTCCCGAAGCTGACGGAGCTGGTTCGGGCCCGACGAGATGGCTGATGACACGAGATCGCCGACTGCGGGGCGCGAGCTGGTGCGTCTGGGGCGTCGAGCCGGACGCTTGCCGATGCTGGACGCATCGGTGAGTGGCCGGCTCGACGAAGCGCCGGCGCGGCGGGGGCCGGCTCCGCCGGCCATAGCCGGGCCGCCGCGGCCCAGGCGTGCCAGATCGCGCAGCCGCACGCGCGAGATCGTGGCATCAACCATCTAGCCTCGTGAAGCCCTCCGACTATCCGCCTCCCTTCGATCCGGCGGAGTACGTCGCGCCGCCGAGCGACCCTCCCGACGAGCGGATCGAGGTCGGTGTCCTGATCGTCGGCGCGGGCCCCGCCGGGCTCGCCTGCGCGATCCGCCTGGGACAGCTGCTCGAGGAGCAGCCGGAGCTGGCCGAGCAGCTCGGCGACGTCCCGGTCGCGGTTCTGGAGAAAGGAAAGCAGCCGGGATCGCACCTCCTGTCGGGCGCCGTAGTCAATCCGCGCGGCCTGCAGCGGCTCTTCCACGGCCGCAAGAGGCTGGACGAGTTCCCGTTCGACGGCGTGGTCGAGGCGGAGTCCGTCTACTTCATGACGCTGAACCACGCGGTGCGCATTCCGACGCCGCCCACGATGAAGAACCACCGGAACTACGTCGCCTCGCTCTCACAGCTCGGGCGCTGGATGGCCGAGCAGGCGGAGGAAGCGGGCGCGACGATCCTGCCGGAGACGAGCGGGCAGAAGCTGCTCGTGTCCGACGCGCGCGTCCTCGGCGTGCGCACGGGCGACAAGGGGCGCGGCCGCAACGGGGAAGAGCAGTCGAACTTCGAGCCGGGCTCGGACATCGTCGCGCGCGTCACCGTCCTCGCCGAGGGCACGCAGGGACACCTCACCGGCGTTGCCATCGACCACTTCGGGCTCCAGGGCGAAAACCCGCAGGTGTGGGCGCTCGGGGTCAAGGAGGTCTGGAAGGTCGCGAAGCCGCTGGACCGGGTCATTCACACGGTGGGGTGGCCGCTCCGGCCAAAGGCGCGCTTCCGCGAGTTCGGTGGGTCGTTCATCTACCCGATGGGCGAGAACATGGTCACGCTCGGGATGGTGGTCGGTATGGACTACCGCGACGTCGAGCTGTCCGTGCACGACCTCTTACAGGAGCTGAAGACGCATTCGTTCATCCGCGAGCTGCTCGACGGGGGCCAGCGCGTCGCCTGGGGCGCGAAGACCATTCCCGAGGGCGGACTGCTGTCGCTTCCCAGCCGGCTCCACGCCCCCGGCCTGCTGGTCACCGGCGACGGCGCCGGACTCGTGAACGTTCCCGCGCTCAAGGGAATCCACTACGCGATCGAATCGGGACGGCTGGCGGCCGAGGCCGCTTTCCACGCCATCGGCCGCGGGGAGTCGCCGTGGCGGCCCGGGGGGCTCGAGTCGTACGACGAGTCGCTGCGCGAGAGCTTCGTCTGGAAGGACCTGGCGGAGGTGCGGAACATGCGCCAGGCCTTCGGGCGCGGCTTCTGGATGGGCTCGGCGCTCGCCGGGATGATGACCGCGACGAAGGGGCACGTCCCGCCGCGGCCGATGGAGACGGAGCCGGACTCCGAGCAAGAGCTCGTTCGCTCCGGTCGCGCCGCGCAGTACCCGAAGCCGGACGGGACGCTGACCTTCGACAAGCTCTCGAGCGTCTTCCTGAGCGGGAACCGGACGCGCGACGACGCGCCGGACCACCTGCGCGTCCGGCACCACGTGCCGCGCGACCTGGCCGAGCTATGGGAGCACATGTGCCCGGCGCAGGTGTACGCGCTCGGGCGGGACCTGGGTAACGGCGACGTCGAGCTCGAGGTGACCCCCTCAAACTGCGTCCAGTGCGGGGCCATCACCGCGAAGGGCGGACGGCTGACGCCGCCCGAGGGCGGCTCCGGGCCGGAGTACACCGTTACTTAGCGTCAGCGAGAGCGGTAGCGGCGGACGTCGGCGCCCGCGTAGCTCGTGATCCAGATCGAGCCGTACGCGTTCAAGGCCTCGAACGCCCCGTCGCCGCCAACGAAGGACCTCATCGGCCGTCCCGTCTTCGGGTCGACCAGGAAGACTCGGTCGATCTCCTTGTCGGGCACCCAGATCGTCCCGTTCGCAGACGCAGCGGGATGGCCGAGCGTTCGCCCGAACCGCGCGGTACCGAGCACGCGGCCACTCCGCGGATCGATGTGGACGAGCGCGGTGTCGTCCGCGGTGACCCATAGGTCGCGCGTGCCCGCGCTGAACCACGCCGGCGTTTCCACACCGACCGGCACGCGCATGACCGCGGCGCTCGCGGGATCGACGCGGGCGATCGAGGTCGCCGACCGGCCGAACCCGACCCAGACCCAGCCGGCACGGACGCCGAGCCCCGCGGGGTACGCGCCGACCTCGAGGCGCCTGATCACGCGCAGGCTCCGCGGCTCGACCTCGACGAGGCGGCCGTCCGCCCACGCCGTCGCCCAGAGGTGCCCGCCGGCGACGACCACGTCGAACGGCTCGCCGCCCACCTCGACGCGACGTACGCCGAACCGCACAGGGTCCACCCGCACCACGGCCCGAGTGCGGTAGTTCGTCACCCACACGAAGCCCGCCCCAGCGGCGACCGAGCAGGCGCCGCGCCCGATGCGCACGCGCCTCGTCACCCGGTTCGTCTTCGGATTCACGCGCGCGAGGGTGCCGGAGTCGTCGTTCGCCACCCAGACGGCGCCGAACCCGGAGGCGATGCCGCAGGGATGCTCGCCCGTGGGTATCCGCGCGCCGAGAGGCGGCCCTGAGCCCGCGAGGAGGATCAACAAGAGCGCGAGGAGCACCTGGCGGAGTATCTTCGGCGCATGGCGAAAGCTCACACCGGGCTTCCGGTCGTCCACGACGACGTGCTCGCCGCGCGCGAGACGATCGGCGACCGGCTGCACCGCACGCCGACCTTCAGCTCCGCGACGCTCTCAGCCAGGATCGACGGCCCCGCCGCGCTCAAGGCGGAGCTCTTCCAGCGCACAGGCTCGTTCAAGCCGCGCGGGATGCTGAACGTCCTGGCACACCTGTCGCCGGCGGAGAAGGCGCGCGGCGTCATCACCATCTCCGCCGGCAACGCGGCGCAAGCCCTCGCCTATTGCGCGGCGCTCGAAGGGATCGACTGCCTCGTAGTGATGTGGCAGGGAGCGAGCCCGGCCAAGGTCGCGGCGACGCGCGAGTACGGAGCCGAGGTCGATCAGGAGGCGCCTGCGCCCGCCGAGGCTTTCGCGCGCCTCGAGCTGCTGCGGGAGGAGACGGGCCGCGTCTTCGTCCACTCGTTCGACGACCCGCACCTGATCGCCGGCCACGGCACTCTCGGGCTCGAGCTGCTCGAGGACGTCGCCGATCTCGTCACCGTCGTCGTGCCGATCGGCGGCGGCGGGCTGATCTCGGGGATTGTGACCGCCTTGAAGGGCGTTGCACCCGACGTCCGCATCATCGGCGTGGAGCCGGAGCTCTCGCCCGCGATGCACGTCGCCCTCGAGGCAGGCGAGCCGGTCACCGTCGAGCCGCGCTCGATTGCGGACGGGCTGAACGCTCCGTTCGCCGGCGCGAACACCCTGGCGATCTGCCGCGAGCTGGTGGACGAGATGGTGCTCGTCTCGGAGGACGAGATCCACGACGCGTTCCGCTTCCTCTACGAGCGCGCGAAGCTTGCCTGCGAGCCGGCGGGCGCCGTGTCGACGGCGGCCCTGCTGGCCGGAAAAGCCCAGGCCGACCCGGCCGGAACGACGGTTGCCGTCGTCTCCGGAGGCAACGTAGCCGCCCAAACGGCCGTTGCTATCCTTGACGAAGAATGAAGAGCGGCATCCATCCCGAGTACGTCCTGGCGACCGTTCGCTGCTCCTGCGGCAACGAGTTCCAGGTTCGCTCCACCAAGCCAGAGCTGCACGTCGAGATCTGCTCGAACTGCCATCCCTTCTACACCGGGAAGCAGAAGCTGCTCGACACGGGTGGCCGTGTGGAGCGCTTCCAGCGCCGGCTCGAGAAGGCCGGCGGCGCCGCGCGGCGCGGCTAAGCCACTCCTCGCAATGTCCGCGCCCATCGGAGGTCAAGCCGTCCTCGAAGGAGTGATGATGCGCGGCCCCTCCGCGTGGGCGGTCGCCGTGCGCAAGCGGGACGGCGACATCGCGCAGCTCAACCGCTCGATCTCCTCGCCGATGGCGCGGCACTGGATCTTCCGGCTGCCGGTGATCCGCGGGGTGGTCGCGCTGGGCGAGTCGCTCGCGATCGGCTTTCGCGCGCTCGCCATCTCGGCCAACTACGCGGCGCAGGAGGAGGGTGACGGTGAGGAGGTCTCGACCGAGATCTCCCGCGGGGCGATCATCTTCGCCTTCGTCGTCGCAATCGGCTTCGCGGTCGCGCTGTTCAAGGTCACGCCCGCGCTGATCACGAACTGGCTGCCGATCCACAGCACCGAGTACTTCGTCGTGGTCGAGGGCCTCATCCGCGTCGCGCTCTTCATCGCCTACCTCTTCCTGATCTCGCTGCTGCCCGACCTCAAGCGCGTCTTCCAGTACCACGCCGCCGAGCACAAGGCGATCAACGCCTACGAGGCGGGGGAGGAGCTCATCCCGGAGCGCGTCCAGCGCTTCAGCCTGATCCATCCTCGCTGCGGCACTGCCTTTCTGCTCTGGGTGATGGTGATCGCGATCTTCGTCTTCGCGTTCTTCGGCCGGCCGGACTGGTACTGGCTGATCGCGACCCGGATCCTGCTGCTGCCGGTGATCGCTGGGCTGGCCTACGAGCTGATCCGCTTCGCCGGAAAGCACACCGACAACCGGATTCTCATGACCCTGCTCGCGCCGGGCCTCTGGCTCCAGAGGCTGACGACGCGACAGCCGACGCTCGACCAGATCGAGGTCTCGATCGGCGCGCTGCGCGAGGTGCTTCAGCTCGAGGGGCGGCTCAGCCCCGAAGAGCGCAGAGTTGAAGTAATGGCCTAGAAGGCACGCGTCCCACAACCGAGCGCAGGCCCCCAGCCCGCGTTGGGCGGCGTGAGGCTGCGTCCTCGGTCGCGCCCGTAGCCTACGGCTACGAACGCTCCCTGCGTCCTTGCCTCGCAGGCGCCCACCACACGCTGGGTGCGTGCGCTCGCTTGTGGAAAGCGTGCGACTTAGGTAAAAGGCCCTAGATGCAGCGCCTTTTTGCCGTTGCGCTGGTCGCAGCAGTCCTTCCCGTTTCCGTCGCGCGGGCCGATTGGTGGAGCGACGCCAAGCTTGTCCAGCGCGGAATCGCGCATGCGGTCCAGGTCGAGTGGATGACGCAGGACGACGCGGCGACGTACCGGGCGATCCTCGCGCGGTCGACCGCAGCCTGGCGGAAGCTTCCCGGCTCGCGGGGAAGCAACCTCGCCGCTGTCCTGCACGATGTCGCTCGCCAGTGGCGGGCATACATCGCGCCGCGCGCGCTTGCCCTGTTCGGGATGCTGGACACGAACACGCGCTACCTGGGAAGCAGCGCGATGCCGCGGGACGGCGCGGACATCCTCGACGCGGACGGCGTCGTCTACCGCGCCTTTGCCGGTCACGGCCTCCAGTTCCACCCGCTGGGGAACTTCGCGCGCCTGAACCGGCTGCTCACGGACGGCGATGACACCGCCGCGGCTTTCCTCGCGGGCGCGCTCATCGGGCGGGCGATCCCCCGTCTCGGCGCGCTGACGTGGGAGTACTACTTCCCCTTCGGCGGCGGCTACCCGCCGTGGACGTCGGGAATGGTGCAGGCGGTCGCGGCGCGCGCCTTCGCCGCCGACGGCGACTACGACGTGGCGCGCAAGGCGTACCTGGCGCTTCCGCGCTACGTCTTCCCGCTTGCGAGCGGAGCCTGGATCCGGCTGTACAGCTTCAGCAGCCTGCCCGTTCTGAACGCCCAGCTCCAGTCCATTCTCTCGCTCGCCGACTACGCGGAGCTGAACCAGGATCCGAGCGCCGCGGAGCTCTCGGAAAAGCTGCTGGAGACGGCCGATACGCTCTTCGACAGCTTCGACACGGGCGCGTGGTCGCTCTATTCGCTGGGCGGCGCCGAGTCGCCCCTCAACTACCACGTCTTCGACACGAACCTGCTCAAGCGGATCGCCGTCTCCACGCAGAGCTCGGTATGGGCCGAGCGCGCCGACCGCTTCGACAGCTACCTGCACGAGCCGCCCGTCCTCAGCGCCGCCGGTCCGAAGCGACCGGTCAAGAAACAGGCGCAGATCTCGATCTGGGTCTCGAAGATGTCGCGCGTCAGCCTCACGATCGCAGGGTCGACGTCCTGGATGACCTTCTCGCGCGGCTCCCACACGTTGTACTGGGATGCGCGCGGTCGGCGCGCGGGGCGCTACGCCGTGAAGGTCTCGGCGACCGACCTCGCCGGCAACAAGGCGTCCAGGGCGTTCCCGCTGTTCGTCCGGAAATAGCGTCCAATAGGAGGGCTTGGCGAAATATTGCCGGTGCCGCCGGAACGCGCCGCGCGGCCCGTGACGCATGTCCTCGGTCGCGGCCGTAGGCTGCGACTACGCCCGCTCCCTGCGTCCGTGGCCACGAACCGCGCGGCGCGCCCCGGCGACGAGCAACATCCCGCCAATCCCTCCTATCCTTGATGTGGTGAGCACGACCATCGACAGCCTGGTCGAGGACCTGGAGCGCTCCTTCCGCGAGACACAGGAGCGGATGAGCGATCCGGCCGTCTACAACGACCGCAGGGAGGCCGCCCAGATCGGGCGCCGGCTCAAGCAGCTCGAGGAGCCGCACCGGCTCGCGGAGGAGTGGCGGCAGGCGCGTGCCGACCTCGACGCCGCCCGGGACGATCCGGAGCTCGGCGGGTTGGTCCCCGAGTACGAGCAGGAGGCGGCCCGGCTCGAGGAGGAGCTCAAGCTCGCGCTCGTCACCGCGGATCCTGCCGATGCCAAGGACGCGATCGTCGAGGTGCGGTCGGGGACGGGCGGCGACGAGGCCGCGTTATGGGCAGGCGACCTGTACCGCATGCTCACGCGCTACGCGGAGAACCTGGGGTACAAGGTCGAACAGCTAGAGACGAGCCCGAACGACGGTGGCGGGTACAAGCACGTGAGCTTCGCGGTCAAGGGCGACGGTACGTATGGCGTGTTCAAGTGGGAAGGCGGCACACACCGCGTCCAGCGCGTCCCCGAAACCGAGTCGCAGGGACGTATCCATACGTCGGCGGCGACGGTCGCCGTCATGCCGGAAGCCGAGGAGGTCGAGATCCAGATCGATCCCAACGACCTCAAGATCGACGTCTATCGCTCGACCGGACCCGGAGGCCAGTCGGTGAACACCACCGACTCGGCCGTCCGCATCACGCACCTCCCGAGCGGGCTCGTCGTCTCCATGCAGGACGAGAAGTCGCAGCTCCAGAACCGCGAGAAGGCGATGCGCGTGCTGCGGGCCCGCCTGTACGAGCAGGAGCTCGAGCGCCAGCGCGCCGAGCTGGACGCGACGCGCCGCTCGCAGATCGGGACGGGCGACCGCTCCGAGAAGATCCGCACCTACAACTTCCCGGAGAATCGCGTCACCGACCACCGGATCGGGCTGACGAAGCATCAGCTCGACCGCATCCTCCAGGGAGACCTGGCGGAGTTCACCGACGCGCTGGCCACCGAGGCCCGGCGGCGCGCGCTCGAGGAGTGACGGTTCGGGAAGCGCTCGCTCTGGCGGAGGAGCGCCTGGCCGCGGCGGGAGTGGAGACCCCGCGCGTGGACGCCGAGCTGCTCTTCGCTCATGTGCTGGCGACGTCTCGCACCGGGTTGTACGAGCAGCTGGAGGCGAACGTCGAACCGGGTTGGGAGGAGCTGCTCGAGCGCCGGGAGCGCCGGGAGCCCCTGGCGTATGTCATCGGCGAGTGGGGCTTCCGCCGCCTCACGCTCAAGGTCGACTCGCGCGTCCTCGTCCCTCGTCCCGAGACAGAGGTAGTCGTCGAGCGCTGCCTGGAGCGAATCCACGACATCGCGACGCCTCGGGTCCTCGACGTGGGGACGGGCTCCGGTGCGATTGCGCTGGCGATCGCGGACGAGCATGCCGGGGCGGGCGTGACGGCGATCGACAGCTCCGCCGAGGCCCTCGATGTGGCGGAGGCGAACGCGGAGGCGGCCGGTCTCGCAGAGCGCGTGCGGTTCGTCGAGCACGATCTCGCGGAGGGGCTCGCGCTCGGCGAGTTCGATCTCGTCGTCTCGAACCCGCCGTACATCAGGCCGGACGAGATCTTCGAGCTCCAACCAGAAGTGCGGCACTGGGAGCCACGCCGCGCGCTCGTCGGAATCGGAGTGGGCGAGCAGATAGCGGCCGCGGCTCGCTCGGCCCTCCGTCCGGAAGGCTGGCTGGTGCTCGAGACCGCCGCAGGCACGACCCAAAGGCTCGCCGAGCGCATCGAGCTGCTGGGCTACGGGTTCGTGAAGATCAGCGACGATCTCGGCGGGCTCGATCGGGTCGTGGAGGGCCGGTGGCTCTGAAAGCGCTGCTTGCGGGCAAGCCCGTCGTCCTGCCCACCGACACCGTCTACGGGTTGTGCGCACTGCCGGAGCAAGACGCGGTCGCTCGCCTCCGACGCCTGAAGGGCACGCCGGCCGAGCAGCCGATCTCGTTCCTGTTCGGTGACCTGGATGGGCTCCTCGATCGTGCACCCTGGTTGGAGGGGCGGCCGGAGCTCGTCTTGCTCCCCGGGCCGTTCACGCTCGTCCTTCCGAACCCCCAGCGCTCCTTCCCCTCGCTCACCGGCTCGCATACGGACACGATCGGCGTCCGGGTTCCGGAGCTCCGCGGTGACGCTCTGGCCGCCGTCGTCGAGGTCGGCGGCGTCGCGGCGACGAGCGCGAACCTCCATGACGGGCCGGATCCGCGCCGGCTCGAGGATGTTCCGGAGGCGATCCGCGCCGGGGCCGGCGCGCTGCTGGACGGCGGCGAGCTGCCCGGGACGCCCTCGACCGTCATCGACTTCGCCGGCGTCGAGCCGCGCGTGCTGCGGGAAGGAGCGGCGTCCTCGGAGGCGGCTATCCGGCGCGTCCGCGAAGCCATCTAGGATCCAAACGTGGCCGTCGCGCAGGAGACGATCGAGCACCTCCGCACCGCAGGGCTCGCCGAGCTCGACCCGGAGGTCGCCGAGCTGCTCGGCCGTGAGCTCGACCGCCAACGCAACCAGATCGAGCTGATCGCCTCCGAGAACTTCACCTGGCCGAGCATCCTGGAGGCGGTCGGCAGCGTCCCGACCAACAAGTACGCGGAGGGCTATCCCGGACGCCGCTACTACGGAGGCTGCGAGGTGATCGACGACATCGAGAATCTCGCTCGCGACCGCGCGACGGAGCTCTTCGGAGCCGAGCACGCGAACGTGCAGCCGCACGCGGGCGCGCAGACGAACATGGCGGTCTATTCCGCGGCGCTCGACCCGGGCGACACGATCCTCTCACTCGAGCTCCAGCACGGCGGGCACCTGACGCATGGGCTGAAGGTCAACTTCTCGGGGAAGCTGTACTCGATCGCCCATTACGGCGTCTCGCGCGAGACGATGATGGTCGACTACGACGAGGTTCTCGAGCTCGCGAAGACGTCGAGGCCGAAGCTCATCGTCTGCGGCGGGTCGGCCTACCCGCGCGTGGTCGAGACGGACAAGTTCCGCGAGATCGCCGACGAGGTGGACGCGCTGCTCCTGTGCGACATGGCCCACTTCGCCGGCCTGGTCGCCGCAGGGCTCCATCCCAACCCCGTCCGCCACTGCGACTTCGTCACGTCGACGACGCACAAGACGCTCGCCGGCCCGCGTTCCGGCTTCATCCTCTGCAAGGAGGAGCACGCCCTGGCGGTGGACAAGGCGGTCTTTCCGGGGATGCAAGGCGGTCCTCTGTGCCACACCGTCGCGGCCAAGGCAACGTGCTTCAAGATCGCCGGCACGCACGCCTTCCGCGAGTACCAGGAGCAGGTGCGGACGAACGCGGAAGTCCTGGGCGAGACGCTCCAGGAAGGCGGGCTCGACGTTCTGACCGGCGGCACCGACACGCATCTGCTCCTGGTCGACCTCCGTTCGACCGATTGGAGCGGCAAGGAGGCCGAGGAGCGGCTGCACGAGGTCAAGGTCACCGTCAACCGGAACACGATTCCGTTCGACGAGCGGCCGCCGATGCAGTCCTCGGGGATCCGCATCGGGACGCCGGCCGTGACCATGCGCGGCTTCGACGAGGACGACTGTCGTGAAGTGGGGGAGATCATCGTCGGCGCGCTCGCAGAGGGCGCCGACGTGGGTGCCCTCCGCGCGCAGAGCGAAGAGCTGTGCCGGAAGCGGCCGCTGTATCCGGGCTTCCGCGGCTTCCCGACGTACGCGGCCTGAACTCCCGGCACAAAGTAGTCACATTTCGGTGCTAATGTGACTCTATGATCGAGGTGGGTGTTCGCGAGCTCAAGGCCAAGCTGTCGCACTATCTCAGTCGTGCAGCGAACGGGGAGGTCATCCGCGTGACCGACCGCGGGAAGCCGAAGGCGACGCTCGGTCCTGCGGCGGAGACCCCAATCGAGCGAGGCATCCGCGAGGGCTGGATCCGGGCGGGCAGCGGCAGACCGCCGCGTTTTCCGAAGAAGGGGTTCAAGGGAATCGGCACGCGGTCGACGACCGAGATCATCAGGGAAGATCGGGACGACGAGGAGTGACGCTCTACGTCGATGCGAGCGCACTCGCGAAGCTGTTCGTCGAGGAGCCGGATAGCCACACAGCGCGGGAGTTACTGCTGGACGGGCAGTGGACGTCCGCGCGGCACGCATACATCGAAGTTTGGCGCGCCCTGCAGCGACGACTCCCGCCTGAACGGCTGGGGCCGGCGCGAGCGCGGTTTCAGGACAGCTGGCGCGACATCGAGGTGGTCGAGCTCGATGAGGCGACATGTGACGTGGCCACGGAACTCGCCGAGACGACGGGCGCCAAGACCCTCGAGGCGCTCCACCTCGCGGCAGCACAGCGCGCCGGTGGCGCAGACCTCACGTTCGTCACGTTCGACCAGCGGCAGGCGGATGCGGCCCGGTTGCTTGGCTGGACCGTCGCCGGCGCCTAAAGACGTCGCGCGTACGTGGGGGGCAATGAGCCTCGGCCGGCGCATGGCTTCCATCCACACGGCGCGCGCGTCCTCGCGCGGGCCGTGGGCCGGTAGGCGCTCGAGCATCCACGCGGGCACTGCGGTCGTCCAGATCCGCTTCGCCAGCTCGCCGTTCGCGGCGTGACGCTGGCGTATGTCGTCAGGGCGCGGGGTCGACGAGGTCTTCTCCGAGGCGCTCGCGGCGGCGGATCGATCGCTCGCCCGGCGAGGGCCCGGATCGGGGAGGCTACAGCGGCCACTTCGCGGATCCGGACGGCCATCCCTTGGGAGGTGGCACAGGCGCAGGAAGTGCCGTCGGCGGAAGACACGAAGTAGTCACACATGCACGCGCTCGCAGATGGCGCCGACCTGGGTGCGCTGCGCGGCCGCGCCCAAAGCCGCTCTATCCAGGGGCCGCGGCTTTCCGACGTACATCAGCTGACCCGTAATCCATTCTGGATCGGGCATCGTCCCAGGGCGACATATGGCCCAAAGAGCCATCTTGACGAACGGAAATGAGGGCCTAGTTTCAGTGCCATGTTGCGCGCTCTCATTTGTTTGGTGTTTGTCGCGTCTACCGGGCTCGTGCAAGCGGCGGCTCAGGCCGGCGTGCCGAAGGATCCTCCCGACGAGATCTTCCCGAGGGCACCGCGTTGCATCGGAGCCGACACCATCAATCTGACGCCAACCGTCCGCGCGCCGGACTGGTACGCCCCCGGCTTCACCCCTTTGTGCTCGCCGGTCAGGGGGAAGGGGGCGAGGTCGATGACGGCGTACTGGATTGACTACGAATGCAACTTCTACGCGACCTGCTGGCGCACAACTCCGCTGAACGCGGACTATTCGGCGAAGGACTGCGAGGACTCGTACACGACCTGCGGTGCGAAAATCATCTTCGACGCCGGTTGGTTCTATTCGACGTGCAGCGGTATCGGTCTCTCGAAATACGACGTGGCCAGGAACATTCGCTACTGGGCCGACCGTGCGCGGGCGAACGGAACGAACTGGCGCGAGTACACTTTCACCGACTCCGGTGGAAACCCGTATGGCTGCAGGTTCAGCGTCACAGCCCTCTGAACTGCCGGGATCCCGACGTATGGCGGCGGTTCTCGTGGCTGCCGCTTTGATCGGGGTCATGATCCCAGGCTCCTCGACCGCCGCGGATCGCGCCGGCACGACGTTCTCGTTCGATCTCTCGACCGGTTCGGTGCGCGGGTACGCAGTCATGGGGAAGACGTATCCCTCACTGGTCAACGCGCTGGGAAAGCCCGACCACCACTCGATCCGGAGGGACTATGGAACCGCCAGCTACGGGAGTCTCCGGACCGGATCCTGGCCGCTCACGATCAGCTTCGCTCGGCGTCGAGGGGCGCTGAGGGCCTGGTCCGTGGCAGTTGCGACACCGCTTGCGGCGGAGGTTCGCCTGGGAAGAATTCTGCGCTCGTCGCCAAAGCGCATCCAGCGCAGGATCTCGCAGGGTTATTCGGGGCAGTTTCGGCTCGCTCAGCCCTACCGGTGTCGCAAGAAGCCGCTCCGCTGCCGTGGCGACTTCAAGAGCACGACCGATGAGCTGAGAGTCGGCTTCGGTCTGGTCTTCCCCCGAGGCGGGAGTGCGCGCTACATCGTCATCTACGAGAGCTGAGGCCGTAACCGGGCGCAGCCGAAAGAATGACTGGGCCACGATGACGGTGCTCGAGATCGACGTGGTAGCGAAGCGAGGAACTCGAGGACCACTCAGGATGTGCCACGGGCGGAGTCCCGCATGTGCGGGGCGATGAGCCCAGGGCGGCGCATGGCCTCCATCCAGACCACGCGCGCGTCCTCGCGGGGGCCGCGCGCAGGTAGTCGCTCGAGCACCCACGCGGGCGCCGCGGTCGGAATCTCGCCGACGATCTCGGCGATCCCTTGGTGCCGCTCGTCGCCGAGCTCCTCGCCCGGGCCGATCAGCACCTCGCTGGTCGTCTCGCCGGGGCGGATCCCGATCACGTCCAGGTCCGGCTCGCCTTCGTTCCCCGCCAGCGTCCAGATCCGCTTCGCCAGCTCGCCGACGGTCAGCACGACCGGATCCGACGCGGTGGCCAGCGGCACTCCCTCGCCCGCCAGCAGCGCGCCGTGCGCGGCCAGCGTCGCCGCGTGCCCCATCGTGATCCAGTAGCGGAGCATTCCAGTGTCCGTCACCGTCAGAGGCACCCCCGCCCGGGACTGCTGGAGGAAGATCTCCGACACGGCGCCGGCGCTCGCGAGGACGTTCACAAACCGGATGGCCGTCCGTTGCGCGCCCGCTCGGCGGGCGGCGTACGCACACAGCTGCTCCATGAACCGCTTCGTCCGGCCGTAGAAGCTGGCGGCCAGCGCGGCCTTGTCCGTGGACGCGACGACGACCGTCTCGACGCCGGCCGACTCGGCGGCGCGTAGCAGGTTCCAGCTCCCGTGCAGGTTCGTGTCGACGAACTCCTCGGGATAGTGCTCGGCCCAGTCGACGTGCTTGAAGGCGGCGAGGTGGAAGATCATGTCGGGGTGGGCGCGGCCGAGCTCGGTTTCGAGACGCGAGGCCTCGCGGACGTCGCAGAGGACGTGCGAGATCCGTTCGAGCGACTCGGCAGAGCGCTTGCGCCGGTCGGCGATCAGCGACCCTTCGTGGCCGTCCAGCAGCGTGATGTGCTCCGGCCGGAACCCGGCGAGGAAGGTCGCGAGCACGTGCGCGATCGACCCGCCGCCGCCTGTGATGAGGATGCGCCGGCCGCCGAAGCGCTCCTGCAGCGCAAGCACGGAGGGGACGGGATCGCGCCGCTCGATGACCCTTTGCCAGTCGAAGTCCTCGGCGGGGAGCCGGCGCGGCGTGCGGCGAGTCGGCTCGGCCGGCTTCGCCAGGGCGCGCTCGATCGCGTGGTAACCGCGCTTCATGTCGACGGAGCGCGCCGGATCGGGCTCGTTGATCTCGGCGACCATGAAGGGGACGAGCTCGCCGAGCCGGCGCACGACGGGGTCGAGTTCCAGCTCGCCAGACCCGTACGGCAGCCCCTCGCCGAGCAGGCCGTGCGCGTCCGACACGTGCGCGACCTCGGCGGCGGGGCCGAGCTCCTCCACATAGCGGTCGAGCGCGAGCTCCTCGTCGGAGGCGAGCCCGAAGAGCGACGGGTACGCGGCGGCGAAGGAGCGGAAGAGCGCGGCGTGCGAGGTGTCGAACGTGAAGCCGAGCTCGGGCACCCGCTCCCGCCATTCAAGGAGGTCGCGCCAGTGTCCCCCGATCTGCGAGAAGAAGACGCCGCCCGTCCGCATGCGCAGGATCGGCGGGACGTTTTCGATCAACGGCGTGACCCCGCGCGAGACGCAGGCGTCGGCGTAGTAGCGCAGGAACTCCTCCACCGCGGTCGCGTCGACCGGGCCGGCCGCGCGGAACTCCCCCGGCGAGAGCGGGGCGAACAGGTGGATGGTGAGGACGGGGGAGCCGATCTCGGCGGCGAAGCGGGCGCTGCGGTCGATTCCCGCCCGCGCCTCCTCGTCCAGCCGGTCGACGCAAACGAAGGCGCCGCTCGGCCACGCCACCGGAGACTCGGCCGTGACGGCCACGTCGAGGCCGGACGAGGCACGTATCGCCGCCTCGACGGCAGCGTCGCTCGCCACGTGCTTGCCGGCGAGGCAGAGCTCGATCCCGCGCCAGTCGCCGCCGTCCAGGCGGTCGGCGATCTGCTCGCGCTCAGGCGCGGCTTTGAGGAGCGGTACGCAACCAGTCGACATACGCAGGGATAGCTTCTTCGAGGGCCCGGACAGAAAAATCTAGCGGCGCGTCGGCCACGTAGCTCTCGTTCTCACCCGGCGGGAGCTCTCCTCCAGGCGTCTCGATCGGCACAGAGCTTCCCACCGCCTCGATCACGAGCGCAGCTGCGCGCAGCAGCGGTGTCGGGACGCCGCTCGCCACCGTGACGGTCTCGTTCCAGCGCCCGCCTGCAGCGATCTGCTCGAGCGCGGTGACGGCGTCGTCCACGTAGACGAAGTCGCGGGCGCGCCGCGGGTCCCCCGGGATGACGATCGGCTCGCCCGCAAGTGCCTTGGCGGCGAACCACGCGATGGCTCCCGTGGCCCCCTGGTCCACGAGCTGGCCGGGGCCGAAGACGGATGTAAAGCGGACGACCGTCGCGGGGGCGGGATGGAGCCGGCAGACGATCTCTCCGAGGCGCTTGGAAAGCGCGTACTCGTCCGGCGGGGGCTCGACCGCTGCCCGGACGGTCGAGGGATAGACGAGCCCAGCGCCGTGCTCGGCACACCCGTCCAGCAGGTTGAGGGTCGTTCCCGCGTTCTCGCGCACGGCGCGGGCCGGGTCGGTGCGCGCGCTCGCCGGGTCGGGGACGCCCGCGAAGTGGAGCACGGCGGCGCAGCCTTCGACCAGCGCGCGGGCAGCGGGGTCGCCCGCGTCCAGCGGCCGGGCCAGCTCGACCACCTCGTGTCCCCGCTCGCGTAGCAGCACAGCCGAGCGTGAGCCGAGGAAGCCGCTCGCCCCGGTGACGAGGAGCTTCACAGGTAGTCCGCCAGGCGGTGGCGGTACTCGAACGGAGAGGAGAACGTGCACGCCGGATCCGGCGCCTTGCCCCCGCGAAGCAGAGCCGCCACGCCGGCCACGGTCGTGGTCTCGGCGACGACGTTCTCGATCTCGAGAGGAGAGCGCGGCGACTCGAGCAGGATGCGTGCCGCGTCCTCGACGTGAACGACGCCGATCGTGGCGCTCCCGCCGTCGTCCAGCGGGAGCTCCTCGCCGGCGGCGTTCAGCACCTTGAACTTGTCCACGACCGTCTGCGACTCGGGGCGGCCGTGCTCGACCGGGCTCGGGCCGTAGACGATTCCCAGCCTGAGGAGCGACAGCTCGAAGCCGGCGCGCTTCGCGTACAGCTGCAGGCACAGCTCCGCGTAGATCTTGGACAGGTGGGAGAGGTCGCGCTGCACGCCGTACGGATGCTGCGGCCCGATCTCGCCTTCCAATCCCTCCCCGTACACGTGTGCCGAGCTCCCGTAGACCAGAGGCGCGCCCAGCTCGGCCACGGCCTCGGCGACGTGCCGAGCGCCGGTCACGTTCGTCTCCTCGGTGTAGTCGGGGTCGCGCTCCGAGAGCGGCCGGCTGGCCTGTGCCGCGAGCAAGTAGACCTTTCGCGGCCGCTCCGCGAGCAGCTTCTCCAGGTGCTGGGGGCGGCGGACGTCGGCGGTCTCGACCCGCGCGCCGCGCGCCTCCAGTCCGTCCAGCTGCTCGCGCTTGGTCGCGAACCAGTTGTCCGCGAGCGTGACCGGCAGCCCGGCGTCGAGCGCGAGCTCCGCCAGCTTCGCCCCGATATAGCCCGCCCCCAGTACGAGCAGAGGGTCAGACTCAGATGCGCTTGACGTTGTCCCCGTCCGGGACGACGTTGCGCGTGTCCACGATCAGCGCGGCACGATCCCAGAGCGGCTGCTCGAGGAACTCGCCGTGCTGCGTCAGGAGGACGACGCAATCGGCGCCGGCGACGCGCTCGGCCGACCACTCGACGCTGGAGTGGAGGACGCCGTCGAGCTCGAACTCGGACACCCACGGATCGCTGTAGGACACGTCCCCGCCGCGCAGGAGCAGCTGGCGCATTACCTCGAAGCTCGGCGACTCGCGCGTGTCGTGGACGTTCGCCTTGTACGCCACCCCGAGCAGCAGGATCTTCGACCCCTTGATCGGCTTGGCCGCGTCGTTCAGCGCGTCGCCGACCTTCTGCACGACGTACATCGGCATGCGCGCGTTGACCTCGTGCGCGGCCTCGATCAGCTGCGCCGAGTAGCCGTACTCCCGCAGTCTCCAAGCCAGATAGTGAGGGACGATCGGGATGCAGTCCCCGCCGAGCCCGGGGCCCGGGTAGTGGGTGAGGAAGGCAAACGGCTTTGTCGCCGCGGCCTCGATGACTTCCCAGGCGGAGATGCCGAGCTTGTCGCACATGAGTGCCAGCTCGTTCGCCAGCGCGATGTTCACCGCGCGGAAGGTGTTCTCGTGGATCTTCGCGGTCTCGGCGACGCGCGTGGACGAGCACGGGACGATCGTGTCCACGATCTCTCCGTACAGGAGCTTCGTGCGGCGGCGGCACTCTTCGGTCACGCCGGCGACCAGCTTGGGCGTGTTCTTGATCGTGTAGTCCGCGTTGCCCGGATCGACTCGCTCGGGCGCGTAGCCGAGGAAGAAGTCACGGCCGACGCGGCCGCCGGCGGACTCCAGGATCGGCAGGACGATCTCCTCCGTCGTCCCCGGGTACGTCGTGGACTGCAGGATGACGAGCTGGCCGTGGCGCAGGTGCGCGGCGACCGATTCGGCTGCCGAGACGATGTACGAGAGATCGGGAGTGCGCGTCTTGGAGAGCGGGGTGGGGACGCAGATCGTCAGAGCGTCCAGCTCGGAGACCGCTCTGTAGTCGGTCGTCGGCTTCATCCGCCCGTCCACCTTCCCGAAGCGCTCGACCGGCACGTCGACGAGGTAGGAGCGTCCCTCGGTCAGTGCGCTCACCCGGGCCTCGTCCAGGTCGATGCCGGTGACCTCGAAGCCGGTCTCGGCGAAGGCCATCGCCAGGGGCAGTCCGGCGTAGCCGAGCCCGACGATTCCGATCTTTGCCTCGCGGGTCCGGAGGCGTTCGTCGAAGGTCTGCTGCGATGTCACAAGCTCTGTCACAAGCGTCCGATCGTACCAGCGAGGGTCGTCGATCCCCTCTGCTATAAGAACCTTCCATGTCCTTCCCGGACTCCCTCCGCGCGCTCGTGGAGGAATCGTCGGCGCTGTGGGGGTTTCTCGTCGCGGCCGCCATCGTCCTTGTACTGACGCCGGTCGTCTCCATACTCGCCCCGCGCATCGGCGGGGTGGACGACAAGACGGACCGCCCGCGCGTGCACAAACTGCCGGTGCCCCGAATCGGCGGGCTCGCCATCGTCGTCGGGATCCTCGTGCCCATGGCGATCTTCATGAACCTCGACGGCGCCTACCTCGGGATCCTGATCGGGACGGCGCTGGCTGCCTTGCTCGGTCTGGTGGACGACATCTGGGGCGTCAGGCCCATCGCGAAGCTGGGCGGGATGGTGCTGATCGCTCTCATCCCGGTCGTCGGGTACGACGTCGTCTTCCACAACATCGGCCTGCCTCTGATCGGCTACCACCACATCGGCTGGGTCGCGTATCCGATCACGATCCTCTGGATCGCCGGCCTCGCCAACCTCGTGAATCTGATCGACGGAATGGACGCGCTGGCGGCCGGCATCGTCGCCATAGCCGCCTTCACGTTCGCGGTGCTGGCCGTGTCCTTCGGGCGGAACGAGGCGGCGATCCTGGCCATGATCGTCTGCGGAGCGACGCTCGCCTTCCTCCGCTCGAACTACCACCCCGCCAAGATCTTCATGGGCGACTCGGGTGCGCTCGCGCTCGGATTCGTGCTGGCCACGGTCGCGGTGCAGGGCGTGCTGAAGACCGCGGCGACGATCGCGGTCGTCGCGCCGCTGCTCGTGATGGCCATCCCCATTCTCGACACGTCCTTCGTCGTTCTGAAGCGGCTCAAATACCGGCGGCCGCCGTGGGGGGCGGACCACAACCACTTCTACCACCGGTTCATGCGGATCGGATACTCGCAGCGGAAGACGGCGGCGTACCTGCACGTCTGGGCCGCGCTCGTCGCCGGCTACGCCATCCTCCTGCGCTTCGTCCCGCCGCGGCCGTTCGGCCACTGGGATCTCGGCAACACGCTGATCGACCTCGCGTACGGGCTCGTCGTCGTTGCCGCCTCCGTCTGGATGGTGTACTCGCTCGAGATCCTCAAGTCCCGCCATCTGCAGGTTCTGCGCGGAAAGCGCCGCGAGCCCGAGGAGGATCACGAGGAAGCGGTCGAGCGCGTGCTCAGCTCCGGCAGGCGGTAGTTCGCTTCCGCCCGGGCCGGAGCGTCAACCGGCGCCAGGGTCAGACCTTCAGAATGTTCGCCAGCGCGCCGGCCAGATCAGAGGCCGGCGTCTCGTCGGCGCGCTGCGCGCGCCAGCCGACGAAGCCGTCGGGACGGACCAACACGGCTCCCTCGGGCTCGATTCCGTATTCGGTCTCGAATCTGCCGTCCTCGGCCCGCAGATCACCCATCTGGCCGACGGTCAGCACCTCCAGCGGCACATGTCGCGGCGCGGCGGCTTCCACGCCGATCGCACGCCACGCGGCGCCCTCGGATCCGCCAAGAAGCACGAACCCGCCGCCGAACACGTCGAGCGTCGATATGCGCTCGCCTCCGCGCTCCACCCACATGTGCGGAGCGCGGCCTCCGGGACACGCGTTCTGCACATACTCGGCGACCGGGTTCTCGACGCGCGGCGGCGCCGTTCCGTCGGATGACACGGCACCTTCCTCGTAGCGGAACCCGAGGTCCATGCCCTGCCGGCCACCCGCCGGCCGGGCCGCGACGCCGGCACGGACCGCGTCGAGATCACCGGCGCGCACTGCCTCGATCATCTTGATCATCCCGCCGCCGCGCCTGGCGCTGTAGGCAACGTTGGCCTCGGCGACCGCGCGCCGCTCGGCTTCGTACGTCTCGAGCAACTCGGGCCCAGCCCAGCCGGCGACGACTGCTCCCACTTTCCACGCCAGGTTGTGGGCCGAGTGTAGGCCGGTGTTCATCCCCACGCCTCCGTCGGGAGTCGTGCGATGGGCTGCGTCCCCGGTCAGCAGCACTCGACGATCGCGGAACGCCGTCGAGAGCTCTGCGCCCATGATCCACGACTTGACGGAGATGATCTCGACGTCGAGGTCGTCGACCCCGGCCGCGGCGCGGATCGTGTCGACGCAGCGCTCCTCCGTGAATGACTCGACGGTCTCTCCCGCGCCAAGGTTGACGTGGAAGAGCCAGATGTCGTCGCCGTCGATCGTGACGAAGGATCCGGAGACGTCCGGTGTGATGACCGCGTAAGACCAGCCCGGCCGTTCCCGCACCAACGGGCCCAGCGGGGCGCGATGGTAGATGTTGACGAACCGGCCCATGTCGGCATCGCCGGTTCGGCCGATCCCGCACGCGGCGCGCACCGTGCTGTCGTTGCCGTCGGCGGCGATCAGGTACTGCGCCCGGATGGTGCTCGTCGCGCCGCCGTCACGCGCGACGATCGTCGCGGTCACGCCCTCGACATCCTGGGCGAAGTCGGTCAACTCGAAGCCGTAGTGAAGATTTGCGACGTCGTGCGTCTCTGCTCGCTGCCGCAGCGCCGACTCAGTGACATCCTGCGGACAACGGAGCGCCGTCACCGGGCTCTGGGGCTCCGGCGACTTGTCGTCGGGCTCGATCGTCTGGGTGCGACCGAGCTCCTCGCCCGACAGCGTCGTGGTCCACACCATTTGCCCGTAGAACTCGTGGGGGACGCCGCGCCGGCGGACTTCGTCCACCGCTCCCCATGCTCGAAAGAGCTCGGCCGTGCGCTGCATGATCCCGACCGCCCTGGGGTGCTGAAGCGTTCCCGGATACTTGCTGACGAGCGTTGATGCAACGCCGAGCTGCGAGAGCGTCAGCGATGCGGCCAAGCCCGCCGGTCCGCCGCCGACGATCAGAACCGGTGTCTCGGTATCCAGCGCAGGTCCTCGCTCGGCCATGGACGGCAAAGTAGACGACGCCCCGTACGGGAGGCCTAACTCAGCCGCGATCGAGCCAGGGGAGCGCGAGGCGTAAAAGCTCGGCGGGGTCTCGCCTGACCCGGTTCTCGTAGGCGCCGGGCGGCTTCCGCTCGACGGTGAGCTGCCCGGGGTCCTCCAAGAATCGGAGCCGGCCCTGGCGGGAGAGTTGCTCGTCCACCGCGCCGAGCTTCCCCTCGAAGATCGACCACACCGGGGTGCCGAGGACGGCGGCCTCGCGGTTCATCGTCCCGCCCGCCGAGACGAGCAGGTCGGCGAGGGCGACGAGGCTGCGCCCGTCCACGGCCCGGGCCGGGACTATTGCTCCGAGACCGAGCCCCTCGACGGTGCGGCGTTGCTCGTCGGTCCGAGCGAGCACGACGGTTTGCGCTCCCTCCGCGGCGAGCCGCTCGAGCACGCCGCGCAGGAGCGAGCTCTCGGAGCCGCCGAGGTAGAGCGCGTACGAGGGCGCCGTCCGGACGACTGCGAGCAGCCGCTCGCCCTCTACCCCCAGCTGCTCGAGGACGGCGGGGTGCGGCTCGAAATCCGCGAGGTAGTACTCCTCCTTCAGCCCCGGGTACTGCACGAGCTTGGGAGGCCGCGCTCCGTAACGGGCAAGCCGGTCGGCGGGAATCGCGGAAGGGACGAGGACGCGGTTCGCGAGGCGGCAGTTGACGGAGTGCTGGAGCGTCGCCCACTCGTAGTCGAACATGGTCGTGTTCGGGATGCCGCGCGCGCGGGCGACCGGCGGGAGGTCGGTGGAGCCATGCGCGAGCGCGCAGTCGAGCCGTTCCCCGCGTGCCCAGCGCAGGAGTTGGGGTACCCGCGACGCCGCGGCCAGCGCCTTGCCGGCCCGCCCCGCGCCGCCGTGGCGGCCGAGTGCGGCGTAGGGATGCCCCCAGTCGTCGAGCAGCTCCAGAGTGTGCGACAGCGGCCTTGCGGTCAGCTCGACCTCGTGTCCCGCTGCCTCGAGGCGCTCGACGAGGGGGCGCAGGACAAGCACGTGCGCCGTGTTCGTCAGGTCCATCCAGACCCGCATTCACAGATCGTAGTGGCCCCCTTGGACACGTCCAGGGGTCTGACCCCGGTTCGTACAAAGTTGGACGCAATTCGCTCAATCAAGCGGCTTTGCGCTGTCACAAGCTCGGCCGCCAGTCTGGTATGCTCGCCCTGCATGGAGCCCGCCTCCCGTCCCTCCTTCAGCCCGGCCGGTGCAGGCGGTGTCCTGGTGGGGACGACGGCCACGGGCGTGGGCCTCGGCGCGCTGATCGGCTGGGCGGCCGGATCGATCGGGATCGGCGCCCTCGTGGGCGCGATCGTCAGCATTCCCGCGGGTGTATTCGCCGTCTATCGCCGCTACCGGGGATATTTCACCTAGATGGCCGGCGTTTTCTCCACACCTCGCCCCGTGCCGAATAGGCGCCTCCCGACCATCACGGGCGCGATCGTGGTCTCGCTGGCGCTGCCGGTCGTGCTGATCGGCGGATTCCCCGTGGCGGGCTGGGCGCTCGCGGCGATCCTATGGGTTGCCGCCGAGCTGCTGGGGATCTGGCTCGCGCGCCTTCCGATCGGCGCCGACAACCTCAAGATGTCCGGCCTCGTCGCTCTGACGATGGCCTGGCGCGGCATCGCCGTCATGGTCATCCTCCTGATCGTGACCGCTGCGAACAAGCCGGTCGGCGTCTGCGCCGTCGTCGTCTACGCGGCCGCGTACACGCTCTCGCTCGCCGTCTCGCTGATCGAGTACTTCAACGGCCCCGCCGCGAAAGGCCCGGCCCACTGATGGGGTACCTGCTTGCAGAGACGTTCAACCCCGCGGACGAGTTCAAGCTCCACGACTGGATCCCGATCCACATCGGCCCCCTCGACCTCTCGGTCAACAAGGCGGTCGTCTACCTCGCCCTCGGGTCGCTCCTCACGATCATTCTGGGGATCGTCCTCATGCGCGCCCGCCTGGCGCTGCTTCCCGACAAGCGGCAGACGATCGGCGAGGCGGTCTACGACATCACGCAGACGCAGATCGCCGAGCAGGGGCTCCCCTCGAAGGCGATCAACCGCTGGTTCCCGTACGTGGCGACGCTCTTCCTCTTCATCTGGGTGGTCAATCTGCTCGGCTTCATCCCGCTGCCGTTCACCGGCGAGAAGTGGCACGGCATTCCGACCTGGGGGATCTACGCGGCGACGTCACAGCTCTCGGTGACGCTCGTCCTGGCGATCTTCACCGTCTTCTTCACGCACTACGAAGGCTTTCGCTGGAACGGCGGCAAGTACGTCAAGACGTTCGTGCCGGCCGGCGTGCCGCGGGCGATGGTCCCGTTCATGGCCATCCTCGAGGGCATCTCGCACTTCTTCCGGATCGTCAGCCTCAGCGTCCGGCTCTACGCCAACATGCTCGCCGGCCACATGCTGATCCTGGTCTCCATCGGCCTGATCTTCATCCTCGGCGGCGTCACCTTCTACATCGTCGTCCCGATCTCGTTCACGATCGGCATCGCCTTCTACCTCTTCGAGGTCGTGATCGTGGTGACCATTCAGGCGTTCATCTTCGCCGCACTGACAGCCATCTACATCGGCTCGGCCATCGAGCCTGCCCACTAAGGAGGGGGAAGACGTGCACGCGCTCAACATCCTGTTCGAAACCACGGGTGACGTGGTCAAGGCCGCCAAGGCCCTCGGCTTCGGCCTCGGCATGGGCCTCGGGTCGCTCGGCGCCGGCGTCGGCATCGGGATCGTGTTCGGCTCGATGATCCAGTCGGTCGCCCGCCAGCCCGAGCTGCGCGGGGAGCTGCAGGGAATCATGTGGCTCGGGTTCGCGCTCACCGAGGCCGTCGTGTTCTACGGCCTGGTAGGCGGATTCCTCGGGTTCGTTCTCGTCTCGAATACCTAGCCGATGCTCGCAGCAACCAGCCCGCTCACCAAGATCATCCCGGGTCTGATGATCTGGACCCTGGTGTTCTTCTTCATCACGTTCTTCGTGCTGAAGCGATACGCCTTCGGTCCGATCCAGAAGGTGATCGACGACCGCCGCGAGCGCATCAAGCAGTCGCTGGAGGAGGCAGAGAACTCACGCGCAGAAGCGCACAATCTCCTCGAGGAGCACCGCAAGCTGATCGCCCAGGCGCGCGGCGACGCCGACCGCATCCTCACGGAGGCTCGGCGGGTTGCCGACGCCCAGCGCGAGCGGGCGAAGGAGGAGACCGAGACCGATCGCCAGCGGAGGCTCGAGGAGACCAAGCGCCTGATCGAGGCCGAGACGCAGCGCGCCCTGGAACAGATCCGGACCGAGGTCGCCGACCTGACGCTGATCGCGACCGAGCGGATCACCGGCAAGGTGCTCGACGACGAGGACCACAAGCGTCTGATCGAGGAGGCCGTCGGGGATCTCGACTTCTCGGTACTGGAGGAAAGTGGCCGCCGCTGAGCGCAGGTACGCGCGCGCCCTCTTCGAGGCCGCGCAGGAACGGAACAGGCTGGAGGAGGTCCAGCGGGACCTGAGCGACTTCGTCGACGCCGTCCGCGAGGTCCCGGAGCTGCGGGCGCTGCTGCGCGACCCCGTCCTCGACCGACGCGTCAAGATCGCCGCGCTCAGCGACGTGCTCGCCGGCTCGGATGAGCTCGTGCGCAACTTCGTGCTCGTGCTGACCGAGCAGGGCCGTGCGGGCGAGCTGGAAGAGACAGAGCGCGAGTTCGAGCGCTTCCTCGCAGATGAGACAGGCCGCCTCTCGCTCGAGCTCGCCACCGCCATCGAGCTCTCCGACGAGGAGGCAGGCCAGATCGTCCAGCAGATCGAGCGGGCCAGCGGGCGCAACGTCGAGGCCACGCGGCGCGTCGATCCCGACCTGCTCGGAGGCGTCGTCCTCCAGGTCGGATCGCTGCGTCTCGACGCCAGTCTCCGCGGCCGCCTGGAGCGGCTGCGCCGCGAACTTGCACCTACCTAAGGAGAGACCTTGAAGCTCAGGCCGGAAGAAAAGCGCGTGGGAACCCATGGTTCCCCCGCGAACCCCCTCCTTCTCGCCTCGCTACGGCCCGCCGATTCGAGAGCTGCGCTCGGGCGAAGCCCGGCTCCGCTCACTGACGTCATCCTCCGCTCAAGCGCCGAAAGAAATGAGGGCAACTCGTGAAACTGAGACCGGAAGAAATCACCTCGATCCTCAAGCAGCGAACCCTGCACGGGGGAACCCAGGGTTCCCCCGTGAGCCCCCTCCTTAACGCATCTCTGCGGCCTGACACCAATTGCGCTGCGCTCGGGCGAAGCCCGGCTCCGCGCGCCGACACCGTCCTGCGTTCCACCACCTGAAAAGGGAGAGGCCTTGAAGCTCAGACCGGAAGAGATCACCTCGATCCTCAAGCAGCGAATCGAAGACTTCGACGTCGAGACGAACCTGTCCGAGGTCGGCACCGTCCTCCAAGTGGGCGACGGAATCGCGCGCCTGTACGGCCTCGAGAACGCGGTGGCGCTGGAGATGCTCGAGCTCGAGCACGGCGTCGTCGGCCTCGCGTTCAACCTCGAGGAAGACAACGTCGGGGCCGCGTTGTTCGGCGAGTGGGAGCACGTGAGCGAGGGCGAGCCGGTCCGCCGGACCGGACGGGTCGCCAGCGTGCCCGTCGGCGATGCGCTGCTCGGCCGCGTGGTCGACCCGCTCGGCCGGCCGCTCGACGGCCAAGGCCCGATCCAGACCGAGGAGACCCGGCCGCTCGAGTTCAAGGCTCCGGGCGTCGTGGACCGGCAGCCGGTGAAGCAGCCGCTGCAGACCGGCCTCAAGGCGATCGACTCGATGATCCCGATCGGCCGCGGGCAGCGCGAGCTCATCCTCGGCGACCGCTCCACCGGCAAGACGGCGATCCTCGTCGACACCATTCTGAATCAGCGCGACACCGATGTCGTCTGCATCTACGTGGCCATCGGCCAGAAGGCGTCCACGGTCGCCCAGGTGTACGAGCGGTTGCGCGACGCGGGCGCGATGGAATACACGATCATCGTGACGGCCGCCGCCAACGAGGCCGCGCCGATCAAGTGGATGGCGCCGTACGCCGGGTGCGCGATGGGCGAGCACGTCATGTTCAACGGCGGCCACTCGCTACTCATGTACGACGACCTGTCCAAGCACGCGGACGCGTACCGGCAGATGTCGCTGCTGCTCCGCCGCCCGCCCGGCCGCGAAGCCTTCCCAGGTGACGTCTTCTACCTGCACTCGCGGCTCCTCGAGCGCGCGTGCAAGCTGAACGACGAGTTCGGCGCCGGCTCGCTGACGGCGCTGCCGGTCATCGAGACGCAGGCCGGCGACGTGGCCGCGTACATCCCCACGAACGTCATCTCGATCACCGATGGGCAGATCTACCTCGAGACCGACCTGTTCTTCTCGGGCATCCGCCCGGCGATCGACGTCGGCCGTTCGGTCTCGCGCGTAGGCGGAAACGCCCAGGTGCGCGCGATGCGGAAGGTGGCGGGACGGCTCCGCCTCGACCTCTCCCAGTACCGCGAGCTCGAGGCGTTCGCACAGTTCGGCTCCGAGCTCGACGCGACCACACAGGCCGCGCTCGGCCGGGGGGAGCGGATGGTCGCGACCCTCAACCAGCCGCAGTACGACCCGTGGCCGACGGAGGAGCAGGTGGTCGCGCTCTATGCGGGCATCAACGGCTACCTGGACGACATCCCGGCGGACGACGTCCCACGCTTCCAGGACGAGCTGCGCGAGTACATGCGCACCGACAAGACGATCGTCGGCGAGATCCGCGAGAGCGGCGACATCTCGGAGGACCTGGAAAAGCAGCTCCGCGAGGCGATCGAGCGGTTCAAGGAGACCTTTGCGGTGACCGAGCAGGAGACCGTGGCGGCGTGAGGATGGCCGCCCCCCACCGGCCATCTCGCACTCTCCGACGCGCTGCAAATCGGCGCCATGCGTCGTCCTCAGTCGCGTCCGTAGCCTACGGCTACGAACGCTCCGCTTCCCGCTACGGCGGTGGCGGAGCCACCGCCTGCGCTCATGCCGGCTCCGTCGAGCCTACGCCGGTGCGTCCTAGCCTGGCTTGCTTTTCGCGGCCGGAGAGCACGATCTGTCCGGAGGGGGGCGGCTAGGTGGCCACGCTCCAGGACATCCGGCGGCGGATCCGCTCCGTCTCGAACACGCGCAAGATCACCAAGGCGATGGAGCTAGTCGCCGCCGCGCGGCTGCGCCGGGCGGAGGCGCGGATCGTGGAGATGCGCGACTACGCCGACCGGATGCAGGAGCTGACCGCGGGGACGGCGCGCGCCGCCTCGTCCCTCCGCGGCCTCGCCTTGCTCCAGAAACGCGAGGTGCAGAACGTGGCCATCGTCCCGCTCACCGGGGACCGAGGCCTGGCCGGCGCGTTCAACGCGCAGATCCTCCGCCGCGCGTTCGCCCTCGAGCGGAGCCTGCGCGGCGAGGGCAAGGACATCCGCTGGCTCGCGGTCGGCCGCAAGGGTCGCGGCTCGCTCCTCTTCCGCCGCTACGAGATCGACCAGGCCTGGACGGGCTTCACCGACAAGCCCTCCTACCACGATGCGCAGGCAATCGCCCACCGCCTGGCCGAGCTGTACACCGCCGAGGAGATCGACCAGGCTGTGATCGTCTACAACCACTACGTCTCGCCGCTCGTTCAGCGTGTGACCGAGCAGGAGGTGCTGCCGATCTCGGAGGAGAAGCTCGGCCACGAGGAGGAAGAGGAGGACGAGCACTCGCGGGCGCTCCTCGGCGACTTCATCTACGAACCGGAGCCGGAGCTGATCCTCGAGCGCCTTCTGCCCGTCTACCTCGAGACCGAGCTGTACCGCGCACTGCTCGAATCAGCCGCATCCGAGCACGGCGCGCGGATGACGGCGACACGCAACGCCTCCAAGAACGCCGGCGAGCTGATCACCTCGCTGACCCTCGAGCTGAACCGCGCGCGCCAGGCCGCGATCACCCAGGAAATCCTGGAGGTGGTCGCCGGCGCCGACGCCTTGACCGGGTAACCGCTCACTCAGCAATTCCTGAGGACTAGAGCTCTAACTCTGCGGGTATAAGGCTCGTCTATATTTCGGAGACCCCCGGGATGTCTTCCACTCCTCCTGAAAAAGAAGTCGTAGTCTCCGGCGCCGCCGGACTCGGCGCCGCCGTCGCCAGCGAGACCGGCACGGAGCTCGGCTCGCTCGAGTCCGTCCGGGCGCGCGGCTACTGGGAGCTCGTCTGGATCCGCTTCAAGCGCGACAGGGTCGCGATCGCGAGCGGGATCTTCATCATCGTCCTCGTCCTCGTCGCGTTCGTCGGCGCGCCGATCGCGCAGCATTTCATCGGCCACGGCCCGAACGACATCTTCGGCACCGAGACGGGGGCGGTCGAGCCGACCTCACTGCTGCCGGCGAACCCGTGGACGCACATCGAGTACCTCGCGCCGCCGACGTACACGCACACGAACCACGACATCCTCGTCCTGGGCGCGGCGAACCGGCTCGGCCAGGACGAGTTCCTGCGCCTGCTCTACGGCGCTCAGGTCTCGCTCGAGGTCGCCGTGTTCTCGACGCTGGGGGTGATGCTCATCGGGGTCATCCTCGGCTCGATCGCGGGCTACTTCCGCGGCTGGGTGGACACGCTGATCTCGCGCGTGACCGAGATCACGATGGCCTTCCCGGCGCTGCTGTTCATCGTCGCACTCGCCGCCACCGTCGGCCCCCAGCTGGACTCGATCACGTTCGGGTTCTTAGCGCCGGGGGTCGTCACCTTGACCTTGATTTTCACGATCTTCGGCTGGTTCTACCCGTGCAGGATCATGCGCGCTCAGGTTCTGTCGCTCCGCGAGAAGGAATACATCGAGGCCGCGCGGATGATCGGCGCGAGCGACTTCCGGATCATCCGCTCGCACGTCCTTCCGCACCTGGTCGCACCGATCATCGTCTACTCGACGCTGATCGTGGCCAGCTACGTCCTGGCCGAAGCCGGCCTTTCGTTCCTCGGCCTCGGGATCAAGCCGCCCACGGCCAGCTGGGGCAACCTGCTCTCCGACGCGCCGCAGTACTACACGACGAGACCCCTGCTCATGCTCTGGCCGGGCCTCGCCGTGCTCGCGACCACGCTCGCGTTCAACCTGCTCGGCGACGGCCTCCGTGACGCGTTCGATCCGCGCGCCTCGCATACCTAACAGTTCCTAACATCTTTGCCGTTAGGGACACGGCCCTCCCGGGAAGGCGAGATGGATGGTGCGCCAACTGCGTGCCGGCGGCGCTAACCATTTCGTTACGGCGTCGTCTCATCGTCTGGACGGGCGGGCGTCCGTCCCGGATCGAGCTTCGTCTCGATTCGAGTTCACGGAAAGGAGAGACATGCACAGACGGCTATGGCTCTCGGTCACGATGCTCGTGGCTGGGGCGAGCCTTCTGGTCGCAGCGAGCCTTGCGAGTGCCGCGGGCAACGGTCATCAGGCCCAGGCGCTCAAGAAGGGCGGTATTTGGCGTCTCGGGACGACAGGGTCTTCGACCCAGATCGATCCGCAGCTCGCCTACGTTACGACCGCTTGGTGGCTCGAGTACGCGACCGCAGCGAAGCTCTACAACTATCCGGATAGGCCGGGGCCGCCCGGGTCGAAACTCGTCCCCGAGGTCGCCTCGAACTTCACCGTCTCCAACAACGGGAAGCGGTACACGTTCACGATCCGGAAGGGCTTCAAGTTCAGCGACGGCAAGGCCGTGACCGCGGCTAACTTCAGGTACGCGATTCAGCGTACCGCCAACCACGCCCTCGCCTCGCCGGGTGCTCCGTTCATCACCGACCCGAACGGCACGAACATCGTCGGGGCGAAGGACGCCAACGACGGGAAGACCAACAGCGTCAAGGGCGTCAAGGTCAAGGGCAACAAGCTCATCATCAACCTGACCAAGGCGGACGGAACGTTCATGGCGAAGATCACCATGCCGTTCTTCCAGGCCACGTCGCTCAAGCTGCCGCTCACGAAGGAAATCGTGAACGTCAGTGGCCAGGCGCTGCCGTCGGCGGGTCCGTACTACGTGAGCCGCAACGACGTGAACCAGCTGACCTCGATCCGGCAGAACAAGTTCTGGAAGAGGGGTCCCGGAAAGCTCCGCCCGCGGAACCTGACCGGGCTTGACATCCAGTGGAACCTCAACGAGCAGACGGCGTTTACGCAGACGCTCGCCAACCAGCTCGACGAGGGCCCGATCCCTGCCGCCGAGGTACAGAACGTCAAGCAGAGGTTCGGTACGAACAAGGGCCGGTACTGGACGAAGCCGGTCAACTGCACCGGTTACCTCCCGATGAACATGGCCAGGCCGCTCTTCGCCACCAACGCGAAGCTCCGCCAGGCCGTGAACTTCGCTGTTGACCGCAAGGCTTACACCCAGCAGGCCGGGCCCGACGCCGGTCAGCCGTGGAGCCACATCTTCAACCCGGGCGTGCCCGGCTGGAGCACCGCCCAGCCGTATCCGCTGAAGGCGCCGAACATCGCGAAGGCGCGCAAGCTGGCGGGGAACATCGCCAACAAGGACATCAACGTCTGGTACCGCTCCTCCGGGACGATCAACCCGGCGCAGGCGCAGATCGTCAAGCGCGATCTGAACCGCATGGGCTTCTCGGACAGCAACATCCACATGAAGGGTCTGTCGGGTGCCCAGATCTACGACGCCATGGGCGTCAAGGGCAACGACGCCGACATGGGCGTCAACATGGGTTGGTGCTCGGACTACCCGGATCCGTACGACTGGATCAACATCCTCCTGTACGGCGGCGGGATTCAGGCCGAGAACAACGTCAACTACTCGTACATGAACGTCGGTAAGTGGAACAAGAAGATGGAAAAGGCCGCCAAGCTCGTGGGCAACAAGCGGCTCTCCACCTACAGCAAGCTCGATCTGGACATCATGAAGCAGGTTGCTCCGATGGCCGTCGAGCGGACGTACAACAACCGCTACCTCTTCTCCAACCGCGTGAATCCGAAGAGCCTTGTCTACCAGGGCATCTATCAGGACTTCAGCATCCCGGCTCTGGCACTGAAGTAAGTAGCGCAGTTCCCCGGGAAGTGGGGCGCCGGCCCGGCCGGCGCCCCACAACCCTCGTAGCAGTTAGGATTCGATCGGCCGTACGAGAGGAAAGAGAGCCCCAGGCACATGTTCCGATATCTCGTCAGACGACTTCTCTGGGCAATTCTTCTCTTTATCGTGATCACGTTCGTCACGTTCGTGATCTTCTTCATGGCGCCGAACAACCCGGCCCGCGGCTATTGCGGCGGTGACAACGCGAAGCCGCAGTGCCTGAAGCTGGCCACGGAGAAGCTCGGGCTCGACAAGCCGGTTCCGGTCCAGTACCTCAAGTTCCTCAAGCGCCTCGTCGTCGAACGCTCCCTCGGGCAGTCGTACTTCACCGGCCAGGACGTGAACCAGGCGATCGCCCAGGCCGCTCCGGTGACGGCCTCCCTCGTCTTCGGCGGCGCCATCCTCTGGATGATGATCGGCCTCGTGGTCGGAGTCTTCTCGGCTCTGAAGCCACGCTCGCTGTTAGACCGAATCGCGATGGTGTTCGTCCTGATCGGCGTGTCCGCGCACCCGGTCTGGATCGGGCTGATCTTCTCCTACTTCTTCGGCTACAAGTTGGGGATAACGCCGATCGCGAACTACGCGAACTTCTTCGGTGCGCCGTCGGACTCAGGACTGCCGGGCGGACCCTGGCAGTGGTTCTACCACATGATCTTGCCGTGGTGTACCTTCGCCATCCTGTTCGCCGCGCTGTACGTGCGCATGATCCGCGCGAACGTGATGGAGACGATGAACGAGGACTACGTGCGTACCGCGCGCGCCAAGGGCGCGCCCGAGAACCGCGTCCTCACGCGCCACGTTCTCCGCAACGCGCTGCTGCCGGTGGTGACGATGCTCGGCATGGACATCGGGCTCGCCCTCGGCGGCGCCATCTTCACCGAGACCGTCTACCAGCTTCCCGGGTTGGGGCGGACCTCGATTCTCGCCATCAGCAACAACGACCTGGCAGTGGTCCAGGGCGTGATCGTCTTCTCCACGTTATGCATCATCTTCTTCAACCTGGTGGTCGACCTCTTGTATGCCTGGATCGACCCCCGCATCCGGCTCACCTAGGCTAATCTAGACCCCTTGTGGCGCTCCTAGAAGTCAAGGAACTCCGGACGTACTTCCACACCGACGACGGCGTGGTCAAGGCTGTCGACGGCGTCGAGTTCTCGGTCGAGAAGGGCAAGACGCTCGGCATCGTGGGCGAGTCCGGATCGGGGAAGTCGGTCACCAACCTGACGATCATGGGGCTCAATCCCAGGCGCAATACCGTCACGAGCGGCCAGGCCCTGTGGAAGGGCGAGGACCTGCTGACGATGAAGCCGGCCCAGTTGCGCGACATCCGCGGGAACGAGATCTCGATGATCTTCCAGGACCCGATGACGTCGCTGAACCCCGTGCACACGATCGGGAAGCAGCTGGTGGAGGCGATTCTGATCCATCGCGACGTTTCCAAAAGAGTGGCGCGGGCAAGAGCATTGGATCTGCTCAAAGCTGTCGGCATCCCGCGCGCGGAGACGCGCATCGACGACTATCCCCACCAGTTCTCGGGCGGTATGCGCCAGCGCGTGATGATCGCCATGGCGCTGATCAACGATCCCGACCTGCTGATCGCCGACGAGCCGACCACGGCGCTCGACGTGACGACGCAGGCGCAGATTCTTTCCCTCATGAAGCGGCTGCAGGACGATTTCGGCAGCGCGATCATCATGGTCACCCACGACCTCGGCGTGATCGCGGAGATTGCGGACGACGTCGTCGTCATGTACGCGGCCGAGATCGTCGAGCACGCGGACGTCTACGACCTCTTCAACCGGCCCCAGCACCCGTACACGTGGGGGCTGATGGGGTCGCTGCCGCGTCTCGACGCCGACGTGGAGCGCCTCACCCAGATTCCCGGGCAGCCGCCTTCGATGCTGCGGCCGCCGAGCGGGTGCCGCTTCCATCCACGCTGCCCCTACGTGATGGAGATCTGCAAGACGAAGGACCCCGAGCTCCTGCCGACTCAGCGCGACCCGGGGCATCTCCAGGCCTGCCACCTCGACGAGGACACGAAGGATCGTGAGGCGGCGAAGCTGAAGGCGATGATGGCGGAGACGACCTAGTGGCGCAGGCTGCGACCGTCGAGCCTGAAACCGGCTTTCAGCCCACCGGCGACGAGCTGCTCGTCGTCGAGGACGTCAAGAAGCACTTCCCGATCACCCGCGGGATCATCTTCCAGAAGGAGATCGCCTCGGTGAAGGCGGTCGACGGCGTCTCGTTCAGCATCAAGCCGGGCGAAACCCTCGGGATCGTGGGCGAGTCCGGTTGCGGGAAGTCGACGCTGGCACGCTGCATCATCCGGCTCCTGGACGCGACCGACGGCCAGATCTGGTTCGAGGGCCGGGACATCACCAAGCTGTCGCGCGCCAGCATGCGACCAGTTCGGCGCGAGATGACGATGATCTTCCAGGATCCGTACGCGTCGCTGAACCCCCGCAAGCGCGTCGGCTTCATCATTGCCGAGCCGCTCGAGATCCACCGGTTGGGGACCGAGAAGGAGATCAAGACGCGGGTGCAGGAGCTGCTCGAGGTCGTCGGTCTCAACCCCGAGCACTACAACCGCTTCCCGCACGAGTTCTCCGGCGGCCAGCGCCAGCGCATCGGCGTCGCGCGGGCGCTGGCGGTGAACCCCAAGCTGATCGTGTGCGACGAGCCTGTCTCCGCACTCGACGTTTCGGTGCAGGCGCAGATCCTGAACCTGCTCAAGGACCTGCAGGACGACTTCGGCCTCACGTACGTCTTCATCGCGCACGACCTGAACGTCGTCCGGCACATCTCCGACCGCGTCATGGTCATGTACTTGGGCAAGGTCGCGGAAGTCGCGAACCGCCAGCAGCTGTACGGCCAGCCGAAGCACCCGTACACGGGCGCGCTCCTCTCCGCCGTGCCGATCGCCGATCCCGAGCTCGGGCGCGCACGGCGGGCGATCGTTCTCGAGGGCGACGTCCCGAGCCCGGTGAACCCACCTAGCGGCTGCAATTTTCATCCGCGCTGCCCGCGCTTCCACGAGGGCCACTGCGACGTGGAGGACCCACCGCTCTATCCGTTCGGCGACGGGCATGTCGCCGCGTGCCACTACCCGCTCGAGAGCTGGCCGATGACCGCAGACGAGATGCGCCGGATCTCCTCGAGCCCAACCGGACCGAACGACGGCACCTAAGCGGAACAGCGCGTTTTGGTTGGCGGCGGGCCGCCGTTTCGTCGTCCTCCTGCTGGGAGCTTCCGCGGTCACCGCCGCGCTCTCCGCGGTGATCGGCGCGATCCTCGGCGCCAGCCTCGAGCGCGCGCTGACGCTCGGCTTCTACCTGACGGGCTGCTTTCTCATCCTCGCCGGCTTCTTCGCCGCCAATCGCGGGCCGGCGCGGCTCAAGGGCGACAGCGACGCAGTCGGCGGCGTCCTCACGTTTTTCGGGACGCGCCGGATCCGCTGGGCGAACCTCAGCGAGCAGAACGAGGCGATCAACAACTCGGCGGTGTTCGTGACGATCGGTTTCGCCCTGATCGCGATCGGCTTCGCCTTCGACGCCAAGCATTCGCTGACCTGACGTAACTTTAAAGAAGCACTGAACTCGTTAACGTCGCTAACTCTCGACACGCTCCGGCGTCAAAGGTAGTGTGAGAGCAGTGCCGGGACATTGTGAGCGCACCCGCCAGTGGGTGTCCGCCGAGCTGGACGGGAGACTGTCCGAGTTCGAGCAAGCGCTCCTGGAGGGGCATCTCAAGGGATGCGCCGAGTGCGCGGCGTTTCGCGCGCACGTCTCGCGTTTCACGCTGGGGCTGCGTGCGGCGCCGCTCGAGCGCCCGGAGCAACCTATCGCCGTCTCGCGCGTTCGCCGGCGGCTCTCCTTCCGCATTGCGCCGGCGGTCGCCGCTCTCGCCGTCACCGCGGTCGGGCTCGGAAGCATCCTCGCGTCGTCGATCGTCCGCCCGGGCGCCGCTGTGGGTGAGGCGCCGTCGTCCTCCGGCGATCTCCGCCTCTCGCCGGCCAACGGCCCGATCAGCCTGAGCGTGATCAACGGCCTGCGCCGCGATCGAATCGTGACCCTGAGGAACTCGGTGGACACAAGTCGCGTCCAGAGGCCCCCCCACGGCGGCACCGTCCTGCGGTAGCGCGCGCCCCTGACAGTCGAAGCACGGGCGGCCCGGCCGCGCTGATGCGGCGCAGCGGAGTGTCCTCGGCCGCGCCCGTAGCTCCGCTACGACCGCGGCCTGCGTCCGCGCCGCTGCATCCGCCCAGCGCACCCGGATACGCGCCTGGTCGACTGCCAGTGACACGCGCCACCGCAGTGGCGTCGCACGCCCTCCTGCGGTAACGCCGAGGGCCTGAGGGGTACTGTTGCGGTGTGATCACCGCGTCTCCCATCACCTCATACGTCTGAAGCCTCGACCATGCCGCCCGGGTGGCGGTGAGCGATACGGCGGCGCTCGTGGAGCGGAATCACAAGCGGCCGTTCGATAGACTCAGAGGGCTGGGTCGGCCCTTCCGCCGACGCCGCGACATCCTCTCAAAACCGCGAGTTCAGGAGACGCATGGCTGACGACCAGAGCACAAACGGGGGCGCCCGCAACGTCGGCACGATCATCGAGATCCAGGGGGTCGTCGTCGACGCCGTCTTCACCGGTCGGCTGCCCGAGATCAACACCGCGCTGAAAATCGTCGTCCCCGAGCGCGAGGGACGCCCGGCGATCGAGCTGGTCGCCGAAGTCCAGCAGCACCTGGGCGACGACCGTGTGCGCGCGGTCGCAATGGACTCGACCGACGGCATCCCGCGCGGCGTCGACGTGATCGACACAGGCGCACCCATCAGCGTTCCCGTCGGAGAGGGCACGCTCGGCCGCATCTTCAACGTCCTCGGCGACCCGATCGACCGGGTGGACGAGGAGGTCAAGGCGGACGAACGCTGGTCGATCCACCGCGACCCGCCGGCTTTCGACGAGCTCAGCCCCACCACGGAGATCTTCGAGACCGGGCTCAAGGTCGTCGACCTGATCGCGCCCTACGTCCAGGGCGGCAAGGTCGGCCTGTTCGGCGGCGCAGGCGTGGGCAAGACGGTGCTCATCCAGGAGCTCATCCACAACGTCGCCCAGGAGCACGGCGGCGTTTCCGTCTTCTGCGGCGTGGGCGAGCGCACCCGCGAGGGCAACGACATGTGGCTGGACATGAAGGAAGCAGGCGTCATTGACAAGACCGCGCTCGTCTACGGCCAGATGAACGAGCCGCCCGGAGCGCGCCTGCGTGTGGGCCTGTCCGGCCTGACCATGGCGGAGTACTTCCGCGAGCAGGGACAGGACGTCCTGCTGTTCATCGACAACATCTTCCGGTTCGTACAGGCCGGCTCCGAGGTCTCGGCGCTGCTCGGACGCATGCCGAGCGCCGTGGGCTACCAGCCGACGCTGGCGACCGAGATGGGCCAGCTGCAGGAACGCATCACCTCGACGCGTACCGGATCGGTCACGTCCGTCCAGGCCATCTACGTCCCCGCGGACGACCTGACCGACCCCGCGCCGGCGAACACGTTCGCCCACCTCGACGCGACGACCGTGCTCTCGCGCGCGATCGTGGAGCAGGGGATCTACCCGGCGGTCGACCCGCTCGACTCGTTCTCGCGCGCGCTCCAGCCCGACATCGTCGGCCAGGATCACTACGACGTCGCGACCGGCGTGCAGGAGATCCTCCAGCGCTACAAGGACCTGCAGGACATCATCGCCATCCTCGGGATCGACGAGCTTTCGGACGAGGACAAGCTGATCGTCGCCCGCGCGCGACGCATCCAGCGCTTCCTCTCGCAGCCGAACTTCGTGGCCGAGCAGTTCACCGGCCAGGAGGGCCGCTACGTCAAGCTCGAGGACACGATCAAGGGATTCCGCGAGATCATCGAGGGCAAGCACGACGACCTGCCCGAGCAGGCCTTCTACATGGTCGGAACGATCGAGGAAGCGGTCGAGAAGGCGCGCCGGCTCGGCGGCGAGGAGGAAGCTGCTCCGGCGCCGGAGCCCGAGCAGGACGCGGAGGTTCCGATCGGCGACGACGCCCGCGAGCCCGAGCCGGCCGCGGTCTAGGCCTTGGCAGACCGGCGCAAGTTCTCGGTCTCGGTCGTGACCCCGGAGGGGCCTGCCTTCGAGGGCGAGGCCGAGATGCTGATCGTCCCGGGCGCTGCGGGCGAGATCGGCGTCCTTGCGCGGCACGCGCCACTGGTGGCGATGCTGAACGCGGGCAACACGCGGGTACACGTGTCCGAGGCCGAGGTGCAGGAGTTCGCGACCGGCCCGGGTTTCTTCAAGGTCGAGCAGGACCGCGCGATCGCGCTCGTGGACGACGCGGTTCCGGCCAAGGAGATCGATCCCGAGCGGGCTCAGCGCCAGCTCGACGAGGCGCGGGCCGAGCTCGAGCGCGTCGAGGCAGGCGACTCTGACGCCGACCGCTGGCAGCTGGAGCAGCGGGTCCGGCATGCGGAGAACCAGCTCGGGGTTATCGGCCGCGCCTAGTGCGGCCTCTCATAACGCTCGACCGGAAACCCTCCGCGAGCAGGAGGCCGCATATCCGGCCGCTGAGCGGGCGGAGCGGCCGAGTAGTGCGGCGTCGCGGCGGCGCGTGTTTCAGGTGAAACGTTTGGAGACGCCGCACTAGATGGTTGATGCCACGATCTCGCGCGTCCGGCTGCACGATCTGGCACGGCTGGGCCGCTCACCGATGCTCCCGGCATCGGCAAGCGTCCGTCACGGCGCCCCAGACGCACCGGCTCGCGCCCCGGAGCAGCGATCTCATGGCATCACCCATCTAGCTGCTAGTCTCGCCGTACCTGGATGGCTTTGACAGGCAGCTTGGCGACCAGGTTAAAAAACGCCTAAAGAGCCCGGAGCGCCTTCCGCTCCGTCCTCTCTAGGCAGACGCGCAGGAGACGGGCTAAGGAGGCGACGTGGAAGCTTTCGTACCAGGGATCTATCCCCGCTCGGAGGAGCTCGTCCAGGCGACGCGTGACCTCGACCGCAGCCGGACGACGCTCGAGACAGTCGACGAGCAGGTCGACCGCGACCTGCAACAGCTCGTGGCTGCGCAGCAGGATGCCGGCCTCGATCTCCTCTCGGACGGGATGCTGCGCTGGCAGGACGTGTTCCGGCCGCTTGTGGAGGCCGCCGAAGGGCTCGAGCGCGGCGCGCTGACGCGTTTCCTGGACACGAACACCTTCTACCGCGCGCCGCACGCGGAGGGTGAGAGCCCGCGCCTGGCACAGGCGCTCGACGAGCGCTACCTCGCGCCGCTTCCGGCGGAGCGCCTGGTGACGCTCCCGTCGCCGTTCGCGCTCTCCCTCGGGACGGGCGTCGCCCCGCGGACGATGGCGGAGGGCGTGCTCAAGCCGCAGGTGGACGCGACCCAGTCCGAGCTGGTCGTCCTGAGCGAACCGTTCCTGGCCCGCGAGCAGGGCGCCCACCTCGACTCGCTCGCCTCCGCCCTCGACGTCCTGCACGGCGGCCCGCCGCTCGCGCTCTGGATCACGTTCGGCGACGCGGCCAACCTGCTCGAGCAGGGCCTCGCCGAGCTGCCGGTGGACGCGATCGGAATCGACTTCTATTCGACGAGCATCGACGCCGTGCCCGAGAGCTTCGGCAAGCACCTGCTCGCGGGCGTCCTCGACGCGAGGAACTCGCTGCTCGAGGAGCCGCGCGAGATCGCAGCGTTTGCCGCCCGGCTGGAGCAGAAGGCCGAGCGCGTCGCCCTCGTCCCGAACGGAGACCTGCAGTACGTGTCCGAGCCGATCGCGCGCGAGAAGGTCGCACGCCTCGGCCAGGCCAAGACCACCCGAGCGGAGGAAGCAGCATGACCGAGGCACACACGTTCCTGACCCACGAGATCGGATCGCTGGCCAAGCCGTCCTGGCTGGTCAAGACCTCCGCGGGCCGCCCGCTCGAGGAATCCGACATCGAGCACGCCCGCAGCTGGGGAGAGCAGCTGGACGTCGACGGCTACGAGGAGCTCGTCGACCTGCTGCGGACCGGCGCGGAGGACCGCGTCCACGACGTCGCCAACTGGTCGAGCCGCTACGCGCTCCGCCTGCAGGAGAAGGCGGGCCTCGAGTGGGTCTGGGACGGGGAGCAGCAGCGCACCGAGATGTACGCGTGGGCGATCGCGCACGCGAACGGGTTCGACTCGCGCGGCACCATCCGCAGCTTCGACAACAAGTACTACTCCAAGTCGGCCGTCACAGGCCCGATCTCGCTGGCCGAGCCGTACCACAACGCGGAGTTCGAGTTCCTCAAGTCGGCGGCGCAGGCCAAGCTGAAGGTCCCGGTCACCGGCGCATACACCTTGGCGATCTGGTCGTACGACGAGTTCTACGGCCCGCGCGAGGGGAGGCTCGGCAAGGGCGAGGACCGGGCGGCGACGATCGAGGCCCGGCGCGAATTCACGCTCGACATCGCCCGCAACCTCATCCGTCCGAACCTGCAGGCGCTGATCGAGCTCGGCGCCGAGTGGATCCAGATCGACGAGCCGGGAGCCTCGACCGAGGCCGACGAGCTGGAGCTCTTCGCCGAAAGCTTCAACGTGAGCGTCGAGGGCCTCGACTGCACGTTCTCCACGCACCTGTGCTTCTCGGACTACGACCTCTTCTTCCCTGCGATCGAGGCGATGACCGGCTGCAAGCAGTACTGCGTCGGCTTCGCCAACTACGACCGCCGCGAGCTCGGCACCAGGCCCGAGGACCGGCCCGGGTACGAGGTGATCTCGAAGTTCCGCGACCTGCCGTACGACCCGGCGCTCGGGCTCGGCGTGCTCGACATCCACACGGACTTCATCGAGTCGCCGGAGCTCGTGCGCGACCGGATCCTGTACGCCGTGGACGTCTTCGGCGACCCGGCGCGCATCCACGTGTGCCCCGACTGCGGTCTGCGGACGCGCAGCTGGGACGTGGCCTACGAGAAGCTCGTGCGGATGGTCGAGGGGACGAAGCTGGCCGAGGAAGCGCTCAGCGGGTCGCTGGCGGAAGCACGCTGACGAGCCGCGCCGTCTCGGGACGCCCCCGGCGCGGGACGATCCGCACGGCGACGCGCCAGTGCCCCGGCATCGCGTACGCCGGGCCGCGTCCGGAATAGACGCCCGGCGCGGTCTCATCGAGCCGCGAGCTGGTCGGCGGCATCGGCATGTCGAGCATCGTGAACGTCGTGCGGACGGCCGCGCCCCGAACGGGCGCGCCCTTCCGCGTAATGCTCGCCGTCGCATGGCCCTTGAGATCGAGGGCGACCCTGTAGCCGCCCTTCTTTCCTGGCGGCTGCGCGACGTTCCGGACCGGGACCTGAATGTGCGAGATCGTGCCGGCCTCGTCGATGGAGACGTACTCGGCCTTCCGCGGGTCTGCCCATGCGGCGAGCGCGTCCAGCCCGTTCGAGCCGAGTCGTGTTACCTGGAGCCGCAGGCCACGGGAGACGTGGCGGCCGAGAGGCCGGAATGACGCGATCTGTACGGGAGCGGCCGTCGGCGCGCCCTCATGGTCAGGCATGAACGGCACCCAGACGTGCGTCCGGCCTGCGCCCGGCCCGCTCGCGGGCGTTGTGATCAGGTTCGCCACGAAGCCCGGCCGGGTGCCCGGGTCGTAATAGCCGGCGGCAAGGTTCACGCCCGCAGTCGCGCCACCGGGGGCGGTCAGCGCGAAGAGCTGCGTCGACGTGTTGCCCGTCGAGAGTGCGAGGCCGCTGACGCCGACGACCACGGGCTGCGCCCCTCGTCCACCGCCGATCGCGACATCGTCGTAGTTGTCGCCGTCGAAGTCCGCCGACGCAACCGATGCACCGTTCGGCAGCGGCCCGGCGAGCGTACCGCTGATCTGGCGCACGAGCGTCCCGTCGGGCCGGAAGATCCGCACGAGGCTTGCTCCGGGGCCGACCCTGCCGGCAATGATCTCGGACCGCCCCTGGTCGTCGATGTTCCCGGTCGCCAGGCTGACGCCGACGCGCTGGTTGCCGAACGGTCTGAACCGGCCGGTCCGCTCGAGCGACCGGCCGTCGTACACGGAGATCGAGGGCGCGGCTCCCGGCGTGGACGGGGCGGCGACGATGTCTTCGTCGAGGTCGCTCGTGAGCTCGCCGGTCGCGGTCGAGACGCCGCGCCGGCCGCCCCCCGGATGGAGGATGCCGAGCCTGCGGCCGTTGCCGTCCCTGACGATGACCTGCGCGGGTTGTCCGGCCGGCGACCCGAGGGCGATCCGACGTCCCGAGGTGTTCGGGACGGCGAGGACGCCCATCATCATGCCGGTGTCCTCGTGCGGAAGGATGTGGCAGTGGAAGACGTACTTCCCGAGCTCAGGGCTGACGCGGAACCGGATGACCACGCTCTGCCCGGGCGGAATGTCGACTGTGTCCCGTAACGACGTGTAGCGGTAGGGACTGCTCGTCTGCCCGGTCTGGATCTTGTTCGAGCCGACCCGGATCACGGCGAAGTCGTTCTCGTGGATGTGGAAGACGTGGTCGCCGCCGCCGGTGTTGACGAGGAGCCACTCCTCGACCTGTCCGACCTGGAGCGGGACGATCGGAGAATCTGGGAACACGAAGCCGTTGATCGGGAAGGTAGGCGACCCGTCGGCTGCGGTGACGAAGTTCCACTCGAAGGTCCGGTGTTGGTCCGGCCTGGCCGTGTACAGGTCGGGGACGGGGCCGTTCGGCATGAGGTTGGGCGGCGGTTCCGTCGCGGGCCGGCCCTCGACTTGGATCGTCGCGAGCGCCCAGAACTGCCCCTGTGGCTCGAGCGCCTGGTGCTCGTTGTCTATGAGGTAGTACGTTCCGGGCTCCGTCGGCGCCGTCACCGCCATGGTGATGCGCGCACCGGGATCGACGACCGTCGGGCCGTCGTAGGCGAAGGGGACGGGCGGGGCCAGCGTCGTCTTCCTCGGCATGACGTCCTTCGTCTTCCCGTCGTACGAGAAGATCGTCGCCTGCCAGGGGTTCTCGGCGTTGGCGTCAGTGATGCCCAGGTTGAAGTTGCCCTCGCGGTTCATGCCAGTGAACGTCCAGATCTGGGTCTCGCCGGGCCGGATGGAGATCGTCGGATTGAACTGCCCGTTCACGTACTTGCGCCACGTGGTGCCATAGGGGGCGAGCTGGCCGCCGGCGAAAGCCCTCGGGTTGGCGAGGAAGCGGTCACCGGTCGCCGTGTCCGTGTTGATGAGCCCGAGGGTCAAGTCGAGGTAATGCTCGGCGTACTTCCCCATGTACTGCGGCCAGGGATCGAGCGGATCGCCGATCTGGAGGATGCCCGCGAGGCCGCCGTAGACCTGGTTGGCCACGTAGCCGTGCCGGTGCGCGTGGTACCAGTCGACCCCCGGCTGGTGGTTGGGCGGGATGACGACGCGTGTCCGGAAGGATCCTTCGGTCGTCATCGTCCGGTACACGTTGTCGCCCTCGTCCAGGGGGCTGACCACGAGCCCGTGCGTGTGCACGTTCGTGCTGGCTGCCTCCGGGGGGAGGGTTGGCCCGGGCGCATCCGCAAGCCGGTCGCGCACCGTCAGGTCGACCGTGTCGCCCGGCTGGACCTTCAACGTCGGCGCCGGGAACTGCGCCGGATACGACTTTCCGTCCGGCGTGGTGAACGCGTAGCCGGCCGCGAACCTGAGCGGCTCGACCGGGTCCGAGTACAGCGCGAGCCCGCCGAAGAGTGTGGGGTCGTGCGACCCCGGCGGCCCCGCCCGCTCGAGCGTCACGTCTGCCTTCAAGACGCCGGTGCTGCCGCTCGAGATAACCGGCGGCTCGACCAAAGGACCAGCGGACTCGGCGGGCACGATGATGGGGCCGGGCCCGTTCAGCGGCGCCCCGCTGGCCACCGCGACCACGAGCAAGGCCAGCGCTCCGAGGGCGAGGAATGTTGAGCGCCGATCCACCTCAGGCACTCTTCCACAGGGCGGTTCCCCCGGGTGCCGCCCGGCTGCTGGGCTATCCTCACTGGTCGGGAGCGCGAACGTAGCGCTCTCCTTCTTTACGCGTGCGAACGACGCTCAAAAGAGGAATCGGCCGGGGCGCCTCGGTCAACGGCAACGGCCGGGCGATTTTGCCTCCCGGGCCGTACACGCCCGTCCGCCTGTACCGGCAGCCGCAGCCGTCGCGCGGCGGGCTTCGCGTGGCCGGGAGGATCACGGGGATCCTCCTCGCGGTCGTGGTGATGCTGGCCGGCGGGATCGCAGGCGGCGTCTACCTCTGGCTGCACCACACGCTCCAAGCGGTCGCGCCGAAGACGAAGGCGGACAAGGCTGCGACGAAGCAGCTCGCCGAGGCGACGGACCCGAGCAAGCCGGCCATCGCGCTCGTGATCGGCTACGACAAGCGGTTGGGCGAGACGAGCTCCCGTTCGGACACGATCATGCTCGTACGCACGCAGCCGAACCCGCCGGCGGTCTCGATCCTCTCCTTCCCCCGCGACCTGGCCGTGTACGTCACGTGCCCAGGGCAGGACATCGGCCTCCAGAAGATCAATGCCGCGTACGCGTACTGCGGGGCACCCGGCTCGATGTCGACCATCCGCGCGCTGACGGGGCTGCCGATCAACTACCTGGTCACGGTCAACTTCCGCGGCTTCACCCAGGTCGTGGACAAGCTGGGCGGGATCTGGATCGACGTCGACCGCCGCTATTTCCACTCCAACGAAGGCACCTCCCTCGGCTCGTTCGACCGGTACTCCGAGATCAACCTCCTACCGGGGTACCAGCGGCTGAGCGGCTCGCAGGCGCTGGCCTTTGTCCGCTACCGCCACACCGACGACGACATCTACCGGAACGCGCGCCAGCAGCTCTTCCTCAAGGCCGTGCGGCAGCAGATCGCCAAGGCGGATATCACGAGCATGCCGCGCATCCTGCACGCGATCGTCAGCAACATCGTGATCGGGAGGAAGGGCGGCGGTGCGCCCTCCGAGGACACGATGTTCAACTACGGCGCCTGGCTGTACGGGCTTCCGAAGGGGAACATCTTCCAGGTGCATCTCAACGGCCTGACCGGCGGCTACTCGGATTCGCTCGGGGACATCGTCCAGCCGAACGACGGCGCCATCGCGGCCGCCGTCCACGACTTCGAGCATCCGGACGTGGCCGCGCCCCAGGCGTCCGGCTCCGCGGCGCTGCACACCCAGATCGGGAAGAAGACGGCGGCGCCCCGGCCCTCCCTGACGACGGTGAGCGTCATGAACGCGAACGGCATTGCCGGCTCCGCGGGCCTGGCCGTCTCCGGGCTCGACCGGATCGGCTACAAGATCCTCTACCCGCCGAACCAGATTCCGGCGGACGCGCCGCCGCACATCTGCCCGTACGTCCACTGTTTCAAGACCCAGGTCTACTGGGACCCCGCGAAGAAACGCTCCAAGGCGGCCGCCCGTAAGGTTGCCGACCTCTTCGGCTCGGCGAACGTTCTCGAGCTGCCGAAGAAGCTCGAGTCCTCCACGAACGGCTCGATGGTCCTCGTGGCCGTCGGCCGCACCTTCCACGGCACGCTCGCTCCGGCCCCGATCGACAAGGTGCCGAAGAGGGAGCCGCCCTCGGTCACCCCGGACGCGAACGCGACGAGGAGCATGTTGCTGCGCGCGCAACGCAAGGTGCCGTTCAAGCTCGAGGTGCCGACGCTTCTCGCGGCGGGCTCGTCGCCGGACACGGAGGGGATGCCTATCCGCACGTACAAGATCCAGGGCGGCGACCGAGCCGTCCGCCTCAGTTTCGCGTACCCGAGCAACGGCTACACCGAGTACTGGGGAGTGGAAGAGACGAACTGGACGGATGCTCCCGTTCTCTCCGACGCCAACTTCGACCACACGATCAAGGGGAGGCACTACCGTTTCTTCTTCAACGGGCCCGACTTGCACATGATCGCGCTATACGAAAACGGCGCCACCTACTGGGTGGTGAACACGCTTCTCGACACGCTATCGCCGTCGACGATGGTCGCGATCGCCAAGGGCCTGCGGCCGGTGCATGCGGTGAAGAAGTGAGCGGGTCGCGCGTCGCCGTCTTCGGTGCCGGTTACGCCGGGCTCGTCACGGGGGCCTGCTTCGCCGAGCTCGGCCACTCCGTCGCGATCAGGGACATCGTTCCCGAGAAGATCGCGAGGCTGAACGCGGGAGAGCTCCCGATCTTCGAGCCTGGCCTCGCCGAGCTGGTCGAGCGAAACCGGAAGCGCCTCACGTTCACGCTCGACGCAGCCGAGGCAGTGGAGGGCTCGCACTTCGTCTTCATCTGCGTCGACACGCCCCCGACGTACGCAGGCGATGCCGACCTGTCGCGCGTCTGGACCGTGATCGAGGAGCTGCCGCGGATGTCCGAGCGGATTGTCCTCGTCATGAAGAGCACGGTGCCCGTTGGTACCGGCGAGACGATCCGCGCGAACCTGAACGCGCGCGGGCTCGAGAGCGTCGGCTACGTGTCGAACCCCGAGTTCCTCGCCGAGGGAACGGCGGTCAAGGACTTCCTCGAGCCCGATCGGATCGTCGTCGGCGCTTTCGAGGAATCCGACGGGGATGCGGTCGAGGGGCTGCACGCAGGACTGAACGCACCCGTCGTGCGCACCGACGTCGCCTCGGCGGAGATGGTCAAGCTCGCGTCGAACGCCTTCCTCGGAACGCGCATCAGCTTCATCAACGAGATCGCCAACGTGTGCGAGCTCGTGGGAGCGGACGTCACGGACGTCGCACGCGGCATGGGCCTGGATTCCAGGATCGGCACCCGCTACCTGAGGCCCGGAATCGGATTCGGCGGGAGCTGCTTCCCGAAAGATATTTCGTTCCTCAAGTTGCTCGCGGGCAACTCGGGCTACCACTTCCAGCTGCTCAACTCCGTCATCGAGGTGAACGAGCTCCAAAAGCGGCGCGTGATCGGGAAGCTGCAGAAGCATCTCGGCTCCCTGCGGGGACGCTGCATCGCACTCCTCGGGCTCGCGTTCAAGGCACATACCGACGACCTGCGCGAGGCGCCGAGCATCGTCCTCGCCTCGCGGTTGCTCGCGGAAGGCGCCGACGTGCGCGCGTGGGATCCCGTGGCCGACGCCAGCCAGGTCCTGCGCGGCGTCAGCTTCGCCTCGAGCATCGAAGAGGCGGTCGGAGGCGCGGACGCGGCCGTGATCGTCACCGAGTGGGACGAGCTGCGCGGGCTCGCCTCTCCGGAGACCCACTCCGCGATGCGCACGCCGCTCATCATCGACGGGCGCAACCTGCTCGATCCGAACGAGGTGCGCGCCGCCGGCTTTGCCTATGAGGGCATCGGGCGTCCGACCTCGCCGCTCGACATGCTCCCGGAGACTCCGGAGCCCGACCTTCCCGAAGCCGCGAGGGAGGACTAGTCATGGCCCTCACGCGAGACGGTCTTGAAGCGTTCGCCTTCAGCGCCAGGCGGGTCGAGAAGCCCTGGGGCTACGAGCTCATCTGGGCGCACAGCGAGCACTACTGCGGAAAGCTCCTCTTCATCCGCGAGGGCGAGCAGCTGAGCCTCCAGTTCCACAACGAGAAGGACGAGACGATCTACGTCCACGAAGGCAGGATCGCGATCGAGCTGGGGGAGGACGCGGAGCCGCAGGTCGCGGAGGCCGGGGCCGCCTTCCGGATCCGGCCGGGCATGGTGCACCGCTGGCGCGCTCTCGAGGACACGCTCGTGCTCGAAGCGTCCACACCGGAGCTGGACGACGTCGTGCGGCTGGAAGACCGCTACGGCCGCGCCGGCACGTGAAGCGTTTCACCGACCAGGCCTACCTCAAGGACGAGCAGTACCGGGACGACTCGAATCTGCGCGCGCGAATCGAGCTCCACCGCCGGTTCGACACGAACCCCGAGCCATGGCACCGCTGGGTCTTCGACCGGCTCCACTTTCCCGAGCGGGCGCAGATCCTCGAGGTCGGTTGCGGCCCCGCCGAACTGTGGGTGCAGAACAACGACCGGACTCCGCCGGGATGGCGGCTAACGCTTGCCGACCTCTCGCCCGGGATGGTCGAGGAGGCACGGCGCGTGCTGGACGAGCGTGCCGCGTACCGGGTGGCGGATATCCAGGACCTGCCGTTCGAGGACGCGTCGTTCGACGGCGTCATCGCCAACCACATGCTGTACCACGTGGCGGACCGGCCGCGCGCGTTCCGTGAGGTCGCCCGCGTCATGCGGCCTGACGCGAGCTTCTATTGCTCGACCAACGGCAGCGAGCACCTGAAGGAGATCAAGGCGCTCTACTCCGACGATGAGCCGTGGTCCTGGGGGTTCCGTCTGGAGGACGCGGGCGACGAGCTGCGCAGAGTCTTCTCCGACGTGCAGGTCGAGCTGCATCCGGGCGGTCTCGAAGTGACGGAGGTCGAGCCGGTGGTCGCCTTCGTGAAGAGCCTGTCGGATGGCAAAGAGGGCTTCGCGGAGATCGTCCGCGAGCAGATCGAGCGCGACGGGGCTTTCCGCGTAACGAAGGTGGGCGGGCTCTTCGCTTGCCGCAAACATTGACATGCTTGTGGTAAGGTTGAAGCGTGGAGTCGCTCACCGTGGGACGTGCCGCCGAGCTGACCGGCTGGTCTCCGCGCATGCTGCGCTATCTGGAGCAATGCGACCTCGTGGTTCCGGAGCGCACGCCGAAGGGCTACCGCCTGTACGGGCTGCGCGAGCTGAACGTCCTCCGGTCGCTCAACGAGCTCCGCTCGGCATTCGCGGTGGAGCTCTCCGACATCGCTTTCGCCGCTAGGCTGCGGAGCGAGCCTGACCTCAGAGCCGCGGTGGAGACGTGGCTCGCCGGCGCGAGCGGTACCGCCCCGGCCTACCTCGAATGGGAACAGCGGAAGCAGGAGCGTCTGCTCGCCGCCTGACGAAAGGACTAGATGGCAACCACCAAGAGACACGACGTCAAGGATCTGGCGCTCGCCCCCGAGGGTGTCGCGCGGATCGAATGGGCCGACTGGCAGATGCCGGTGCTCGCCGCGATCCGCGAGCGCTTCGCGGATGAGCAGCCACTCGCCGGCTATCGCATCTCCGCCTGCCTGCACGTGACCAGCGAGACCGCGAACCTCATGCGGGCGCTCAAGGCCGGCGGCGCGGACATCGTCCTGTGCGCGTCCAATCCGCTGTCGACGCAGGACGACGTCGCCGCCGCGCTCGTGGACGCGTACGACATCGCCGTCTTCGCGATCAAGGGCGAGGACAACGACACGTACTACCGCCACATCGAGGCCGCGGTCGATCACAAGCCGCAGCTGACGATGGACGACGGCGCCGACGTGATCGGCGTCCTCCACTCCGCCCGCAGGGAGCAGCTCGGCGACATCCTCGGCGCAACCGAGGAGACGACGACCGGCGTCATCCGCCTGAAGGCGCTCGAGCGCGACGGCGCGCTCGGCTTCCCCGTGATCGCCGTCAACGACGCGAACACGAAGCATCTCTTCGACAACCGCTACGGCACCGGCCAGTCGACGATCGACGGCGTCATCCGCGCCACCAACGTCCTCCTCGCCGGCCGCAAGCTCGTCGTCGCCGGCTACGGAATGTGCGGGCGCGGCGTTGCCATGCGGGCCAAGGGGATGGGCGCCCACGTGATCGTCACCGAGGTCGACCCGCTGCGGGCGCTCGAGTCGGTCATGGACGGGTTCGAGGTGCTGCCGATGGAGCGCGCCGCCGAGATCGGCGACATCTTCATCACGGCGACCGGGGACAAGGGCGTCATCCGTCGCGAGCACATGGAACGGATGAAGGACGGCGCCATCCTCGCCAACACGGGCCACTTCAACGTGGAGATCGAGATCCCGGCGCTGCGCCAGATGGCGACCGAGAGCCGCGCGGCCCGGCCGTTCGTCGAGGAGTTCCGCCTTCCCAACGACCGGCGGCTGTTCCTGCTGGCCGACGGGCGGCTGATCAACCTGGCCGCGGCCGAGGGCCATCCGGCGCAGGTCATGGACATGTCCTTCGCCAACCAGGCGCTGTCGGCCGAGTTCGTCGTCCAGAACGCCGGGACGCTCGACCGGAAGGTGTACCCGGTGCCTGTGGACATCGACAAGGAGATCGCCCGGCTCAAGCTCGAGACGATGGGCGTGGCCATCGACCACCTCACTGAGGAGCAGGCCAAGTACCTCGAGTCCTGGGACGAAGGTACGTAACGGGGGAAACCAGGTTTCCCCCGTTTGGGCCCCTTCTTGAGCGCCCTGGGGGATCCGACGTTGTCCTGACGGAGCCGGCAAAGCCCGGCTCCGTCGGCGATGCGCCGCCCACAGCGCAAGATGGAATCCGGAAAGCGGGCGTGTGCGTCGCCTAAAATCATCATTGCGATGCCTAAGCGGTTGGTGTTGATCGTTCTCGCAGCAGTGTTCGCGGTCGGCACGGGCATTGTCGTACAACTCGTCACCGGCGAAGGCACGACTGCGCCGCAGATACCGAAGGCAAAGCGGAGCCCGCCCCTAGAGGAGGCCAAGGCCGAGGGGATCATCTTCGGCTATCGGGTCGTTCCGGGCCTATGGGGTACCTACGGCTATGAGGTTCTCCGCGGCGAGGTCAGCCTAAAGTTCCCGAACGCGTGCGGTGACCGCAGCTGTCCCTACTCCACGCCGGTCATCCAGATCGAATACCAGCGCGCAGCCGGTTCGGAAGCACGCGAGATCTTGAGGCTGACGCGGGCATGGGCGAAGCGGACGTTCAAGTCTTTCAGTCTCAACTTCTTCGAGGTCACCGAGTAGCCACGCCAGTCCCGGCGAACCAATCCAGTGACGTGAAGGGGCTGGCCCCTGAGCGGATCATCCGGCTCGAGGAGGACCGCGTCGTCCTCCTCGACCAGCGCCGCCTGCCCGACGACGAGGTCGAGCTGGAGTGCCGCTCCGCCGCCGAAGTGGCGGATGCGATACGGACGCTCGCGATCCGGGGAGCGCCGGCCATCGGCATCGCGGCCGCCTACGGCTACGCGCTCGCGGCCGCGCGGGGCGAGGATCTGCTCGCCGCTGAGCGCGTGTTGCGGGACAGCCGCCCCACGGCGGTCAACCTCGGCTGGGCACTGGACGCGATGCTTGTCGAACCGACTCCGGAGAACGCGCGAAGAATTCACCGTGACGAGGTCGAGCGCTGCAGGCGGATGGCCGCGCACGCCGCCGGGCTGCTGCAGCCGGCGGCGCGCGCGCTCACGCACTGCAACACCGGCGCGCTTGCGACCGGCGGCTACGGGACGGCGCTCGGCGCGCTGCGGGCAGCGTGGGAGCGTGGCCTCCTGGCGCACGTGCTCGTCGACGAGACCCGGCCGCTTCTCCAGGGCTCGCGGCTCACTGCCTGGGAGCTCGAGGCGGAAGGCATTCCGTTCACCGTCATCGCGGACTCTGCGGCCGGTGGGATGATGGCCGCGAGGGAGGTCGACTGCGTGGTGACCGGCGCAGACCGGATCGCCGCTAACGGCGACACCGCCAACAAGATCGGCACGTATCCACTCGCCGTGCTCGCACGTCACCACGCGATTCCGTTCTATGTCGTTGCTCCGACCTCGACCGTCGATCCGGACACGCCGACCGGCGCGCACATACCGATCGAGGAGCGTGCCGCTTCGGAAGTGACAAGTCGCTTCTCCGCGCGCAACCCCGCGTTCGACGTGACGCCGGCGAAGCTGATCAGCGCGATTGTGACCGAGCGCGGGGTCCACCGTCCTCCCTATGCTGACGCGCTCGGATGACGCTGAACGCCTTTCGGAGCGGAACCGTCTCGAACTAGACACGTTCCGGCCCCCGGCCGGGCGTAGCGTGGCTCGGTGGATCTCCTCGGACTGCTCCTGCCACAGCGCTGCGCCGTGTGCTCTTGCCCCGGCTCAGCGTTGTGCGCCGCCTGCCGGGACGGGCTGAAGCGGTTGCGGGCACCGATGTGTGCCTCCTGCGGCGCGCCGACCGCGTGGCCGGTCGAGCGCTGCCGCGAGTGCCGCGGCCGCCGGCTCGGGTTCGCAACGGCGCGTGCTGCCGTCCTCTACGACCGCGGCGCCCGCTCGATCGTGGCCGCCTGGAAGGAGCGGGGGATTCGCGTACTGGCGGAAGCCGCGGCCGAGCTCGTCTGCGACGCAATCGCCGCGCCTCCGGTAGAAGGGCTCGTCTTCGTCCCTCCGGACGGAGAGCGCTTGCTCCGCCGGGGACACAACCCCTCGTGCGCGTTGGCGCTCGAGCTCGCACGGCGCTGGCAGCTGCCCGTAGGAGACGCGCTTGTGCGTAATCGGCGAGCCGCCAGACAGAGAGGGCTTTCGAGGAGCGACCGGCGGCGAAACATTGCGGGCGCCTTTCGCACACGCCCGGTTTCACTCCCGCGGTCGCTCTGCGTCGTCGACGACGTGTACACCACCGGTGCGACCGCATCCGCGGCCGCGTCTGCGCTTCGGGCCGCGGGCGCTCGTGAGATCCACGTCGTCACGTTTGCCAGGACCGCGCGGGTTGCTTCATAGAGTGAGATACGAGGAGGGTGCAGCCACGGAGGCTGCGCCCTCCTGCAGATCGGTCTACGCGTTAGTTCGGAGAGTGAACCTGGTAGTTCCCGTGTGAACGGCTCAGCCAGGTCCAGGTTGCTGCGATGGGAGCGCCGCTTACGGGTCCGGTACTGGCGGCATCCCCGCCAGGTGCGGCCCCCACATGTTTTGCGCGGCCGTGTTGGCGCCTCTGCGGGTTGCTGTTTATGACAAAGAATGTCATGCTTTTGACACGACTTTTCCTACCCTGGCAAAGACGAGCCAAATGTTGCCGACGACAAAAACGCCACACTCTGCGACGCTCCGTCCCATGCCGTTGGCCCCCGAGGAGGTGGGCGCGCGAATCCGCGAGGCGCGTCTAGCGAAGGGCTGGACGCACGAGCGTCTCGCCGGCGAGCTGGGTGTCGGTCTTCGAACCGTTCAGCGCTGGCAGACGGGAGTTAATCCCCGAGACGGGAAGTCGTGGCTGCCGCGGCTCGGTACGCTCATGGAGCTGGCGGACGTTCTCGACGTTCCGAGCTCCTTCTTCGTGGAGTCTCAATTAGACGCAGGCTCTGTCGCGAGCCTCGCTGAACGCCTCGAGGCTGTCGAGCGGAGCGCAGCAGAGAATCAAGCAATGCTCGTTGAGCTGCTAGAGCTCGCTCGAGCCGGGTCACTGCCTTCGAGAGGCGAACGAGGGTAAGGTCGGCCGGCCCTTGGCTCGATGGAGCCTGTGTCTCCGCAGGTTGAGGCAGTACGCTCTCCGTTTGTGTTGACCGCAGTTCTTGCTTCTTTTTATAACCGATGTTGTGCTCTATGTAAACGCGCTGTCGGCACAAAGTCCGGCGTGTCCGAGACTGGCTGCGACGGTGTCCGTAAGGCGCGCATCCGCTCGTAAGATAGGAGGAGAGCCTCTACCGAGGAGGAGCAGATGCAACTCGAGGTCAAGGGCAAGAACGTCGAGGTCAGCGATTCGATCCGCAGCTACGCCGAGTCCAAGTTGCGCAGGCTCGAGCGGCAGCTGAGCGATCCCACCGTGGTGGAGCTGGAGCTCGCGGTCGAGCGCAATCCGTCCATCGCCGAGAACCAGGTGGCCGAGGCGACGGTGTGGACGAAGGGGCCCGTGCTCCGCGCGCGCGAGGCCTCGAGCGACATGAAGGCGTCGATCGACCAGCTGGCCAACAAGCTCGCGCGCCAGGTGAAGCGCTACCGCGAGAAGCGCGTGGAGGAGCCCCGCCGCGGCGACCATCCCGCCCCCGTGCTCGAGTCCCTGGACGGCCCCGAGCCCCTGATCGTCAAGTCCAAGCAGTTCCCGGTCAAGCCCATGAGCCCGGACGAGGCTGTGCTGCAGCTCGAGCTCGTCGGGCACGACTTCTTCGTCTTTCAGAACGCCGAGTCCGCGGACGTCAACGTCGTCTACAGGCGGCGCGACGGGAGCTTCGGGCTGATCGAGCCGCAGCTGCAGTAGTTGCCCCTCTTCCGCCGCGAAAGGTTGCACGAGCGGCTGGCCCGTGAGGGGGGCCTGGACGACGGCGGTCTGAACGAGCCGCCGCCCGAGCCGGTCGATACCGGCCCGCCGGCACCGGGCGTTCCCGGCTACCACGGCGTCCAGAGGCCGCGGCACTGGGACGCCGTCGTGATGGCCGATGCGCCCGACCTGCCGGGAAAGGCGGTGAACTTCGTCGTTCTCGAAGACGGTTCGGTGATCCTCGACGACGAGCTCCCGGAGCCGGCGATCGAGCCGCTGGCGGAGGTACTGGACGATCTGGTCAAAGCGCCCTACCGGGTAGAGGCGGTCCGGAGGCACGGCGACGTCTGGGCGGCGGCCGCGCGGCGTATCGAGGTGCTGGAGATCGAGGGCGTCGAAGGCGAGGAGCTGCTGTTGACCATGCAGGAGGGGACGAAGACGCTCACGGTCGACGGCCGGCCGGAGTTCGGCACGGTGCAGGAGCTCGAGCGCCTGGCCTCCGAGCGCTACGACTCGTATGCCGCGGAGGCGAAGCGGCTGGACGGAGACCTCTTCGAAGTCCGCGTCAGCCCGCTCTGAGCGGGCCCGTTCGGCCTCGGCGTCTCCGCGTTCATACAGGGACTCTGGGCTGCCACCCGCTACCCTTGTCACGTAGATGCCCCAGCTGGGTTCCTTCGAAAAGGCGCTGCGTGTCGGCGAGGGCCGGCGCCTCAAGCGCCTGCGCGAGCAGGCCGACTACATCACGTCGCTCGAGCCGGAGTGGGAGAAGCTCACCGACGACGAACTGGCCGCGAAGACGGTCGAGTTCAAGCAGCGGATCGAGAACGGGGAAGACGTCGACGAGCTCGTCTTCGAGACCTACGCGACGGTGCGCGAGGCATTCAAGCGGACGATGGGAGTGCGCCTCTTCGACGTCCAGCTGATGGGCGGGATCGTCCTGCACGAAGGTGACATCGCCGAGATGAAGACCGGCGAGGGGAAGACCTTCGTCGCGAGCCAGCCGCTCTACCTGAACGCGCTGACCGGTAACAACGTCCACCTCGTCACGGTCAACGACTACCTCGCCCAGCGCGACGCGAACTGGGTCGCGCCCGTCTACGAGAAGCTCGGGATGCGCGCCGACTACATCGAGAACATGATGGCGCCGGAGGCGCGTGACGCTGCGTATGCGGCGGACATCACCTACGGCACGAACTCCGAGTTCGGCTTCGACTACCTGCGCGACAACATGGCCGTCTCCCTCGACGGGACCGTCCAGCGCGGGCACTACTACGCGATCGTGGACGAAGTCGACTCGATCCTCATCGACGAGGCGCGGACGCCGCTGATCATCTCGGGCGAGCCCGAGGTCGCGCCGCAGGTCTACTACGACTTTGCGCGCGTCGTGCGGCAGATGGACGGGATTCCGTACAAGGCGCCGTCCAAGCTCGACCGGGAGGCGCGGGACGACCCCGACGCCGACTACACGTTCGACGAGAAGTTCAAGACCGTCTCACCGCTTCCGCGGGGGATCGAGAAGATCGAGCGCGCGCTCAAGATCGACAACCTGTACGACCCGCGCAACTCACAACTGGTCAACCACCTGAACCAGGCGCTGAAGGCGGAGTCGCTCTACCACCTGGACCGCGACTACGTCATCCAGGACACAGAGGTGAAGATCGTGGACGAGTTCACCGGCCGCATCATGGAGGGGCGGCGCTGGTCGGAGGGCTTGCACCAGGCGGTCGAGGCGAAGGAGGGCGTGAAGATCCAGGAGGAGCACGTCACGCTCGCGACGATCACGCTCCAGAACTACTTCCGCCTGTACGAGAAGCTCGCAGGCATGACCGGTACGGCAAAGACGGAGGAGAAGGAGTTCGTGGAGATCTACGACCTCCACGTGGCCGAGATTCCGACCAACGTCGATGTAACGCGCGCGGACGAGAACGACCTCATCTTCAAGACTCCGGACGAGAAGTTCCACGCAGTGATGGCCGACATCAAGGAGCGTCACGAGAAGGGGCAGCCCGTCCTCGTCGGCACGATCGCCGTGGAGACCTCCGAGTATCTGTCCGCGCTGCTCGAGCGCAACGGCATCCCGCACAACGTCCTGAACGCGAAGGAGCACGCGCGCGAGGCGGACATCATCAAGGATGCCGGCCAGCAGCAGGCGGTCACGATCGCGACCAACATGGCCGGCCGCGGCGTCGACATCAAGCTGGGGCCGGGCGTGCTGGACCTCGGCGGGCTGTACGTCCTCGGCACCGAGCGTCACGAGGCGCGCCGGATCGACAACCAGCTCCGCGGCCGTTCGGGCCGCCAGGGTGACGCCGGCGAGTCGCGCTTCTACCTGTCCGGCCAGGACGACCTCGTGCGCCTGTTCGCGGGCGACCGCATCTTCAAGATCATGGATCGCTTCAAGATTCCCGAGGGCGAGCCGATGGAGGCCGGAATCCTCTCCCGGCAGATCGAGAACGCGCAGAAGAAGGTGGAGGAGCAGAACTTCGTCATGCGCAAGAACGTCCTCAAGTACGACGACGTCCTCAACAAGCAGCGGACCGTGATCTACGCGCAGCGCCGCCAGGTGCTGGAGGGCGAGGATCTGCTCGAGGAGGTGCAGGCGTGGATCCGCGAGGTCGTGGCACGGGTCGTCGACCAGTACACGTCCTCGGAGGACCAGGACATCGACCTCGACGCGCTCGTGCAGGCGATGAAGGACCTGTACGCGACCGAGATCACGGTCGACGAGCTGCGGGAGGAGGTCGGCGTCGACCGCGAGGCGCTGATCGACGAGTTCACAGAGGACGCACTCGACGAGTACAAGGCCAAGGAGGAGAGCTTCGGGGAACACCCGGACACGGGGCAGCCGCTCATGCGCGAGCTGGAGCGCTTCGTGATCCTCCAGGTCGTCGACACCCGTTGGCGCGAGCACCTCGAGAACATGGACTACCTGCGCGAGGGCGTCCATCTACGCGCCATGGCGCAGAAGGACCCACTCGTCGAGTACACCTCCGAGGGGCACGCCATGTTCGAGGAGCTGAACGCCGCGATCCGCGAGGAGGTCGTCTTCACCCTCTTCCACGCCGAGCTCGCGCCTGAGGACGCGGAGCTGCTCGCGATGCAGGACGGACAGGGAAACGGCGCCGCGCTCGAATACCAGCACCAGTCGCTGGCGGGTGCGGACGCCATCGCCGCCGCCGGGATGGCCGGCGGAGAGATCGGCGGTTCGGTCTCGACCGCAGGCGCGACGATGGCGCCGGTCACGTCCGGCTCGGTGATCACCGGGCAGCGCGTCGTCGCGGACAAGGACAAGATCGGCCGCAACGACCCCTGCTGGTGCGGGTCGGGCAAGAAGTTCAAGAAGTGCCACGGGCAATAGCCCGAAAATCCGGCCGCGCGTGCGCGCGGGCATCGCGATTTTCGGGCTGGAGAAGCATTGACCTGAAGGGTTGGTGAGCCGCACCGGGCAAAGCCCGGCGCGGCTACGATCACAGCGTGGCGGACCTTCAGGAGCAACTCCAGAAAATCGGGACCCAGCTCGCCTGGGTCCGTGATTACCTTTGACCCCGACGAGCTGAGGAAGCGCGCGGCCGAGCTCGAGCGGCAGATGTCCGAGCCCGGCTTCTGGGACGACCAGCAGCAGGCAGCACAGATCTCCTCCGAGCACGCGCGCGTGACGCGCCGGCTCGAGCGCTACGAGCGGCTGACGCAGGAATACGAGGACGCGCGCGAGCTGCTGTCGATGGACGGCGAGATGGCCGAGGAGATCGCGTCCTCGCTCGAGCCGCTTCAGCGCGAGCTCGCACGGTTGCAGGAGGATGCGCTCTTTTCGGGCGAGTACGACTCGGGCGACGCTCTAGTCACGATCCATGCCGGGACGGGCGGAACGGACGCGCAGGACTGGGCAGAGATGCTCCTGCGCATGTACCTGCGCTGGGCCGACCAGCGTGGCTTCGCGACCGAGGTGCTCGAGGCGAGCCCGGGGGAGGAGGCAGGGCTCAAGTCCGCGACCTTCGCCGCGAAGGGCGAGAACGCCTACGGGATCCTCAAGGCCGAGCGCGGCGTCCACCGGCTCGTCCGGCTCTCGCCGTTCGACCAGGCCCACCGCCGGCATACGTCCTTCGCGCAGGTGATCGTCGCGCCGCTGCTGCCCGAGAACGTCGACGTGGAAATAGACGAGGCCGACCTCCGGATCGACACCTACCGCGCCAGCGGGGCCGGCGGACAGCACGTGAACAAGACCGATTCGGCAGTGCGAATCACCCACATCCCCACCGGGATCGTCGTCCAGTGCCAGAACGAGCGCTCGCAGTCGTCCAACAAGCAGACGGCCCTCCGGCTGCTCAAATCGCGGCTCGTCGAGCTCGAGCAGGAACGTCGCGAAGAGGAGCTCGCAAAAGAGCGTGGCGCCGCGCAGGACATCGGCTTCGGAAGTCAAATTCGCAGCTATGTCCTGCAGCCGTACCAGCTCGTCAAGGACCACCGCACCGGGCACGAGACGGGAAACACGCAGGCCGTCCTGGACGGGGACCTCGACGAGTTCATCCGCGCATACCTCCTGGCGAGAGCGGCAGGAACCGTGGTCTAGCAGGGCTTTCGGCTACACTCGCGGCTTCCGGGACTCCGGCCGACTGAGGCCCAGACACCTCCATGCAGGAATTCGATCTCCATACAGACGCGCCTATGGCCGTAGCTGAGCGAGAGCGCGTCGACGCGTCGGCGCCCAGCCCCTCGTCGATGATCGTCTTCGAGAACGTCTCGAAGATCTATCCACCCAACGTCGCCGCTCTTCGCCACGTCACGTTCGTCGTCGAGAAGGGCGAGTTCGTGTTCGTCGTCGGCCCGTCCGGGTCGGGGAAGTCGACGATCGTCCGGCTCCTGCTCAAGGAGCTCGAGCCCACCGGCGGCCGGATCATCGTCGGCGGACGCGACCTGGGCCGCCTGCGCCGCGGGAACGTGCCGCGCCTGCGCCGCAACATCGGCTGCGTCTTCCAGGATTTCAAGCTCCTGACGAACCGAACGGCTGCCGAAAACGTCGCGTACGCGCTCAAGGTGCAGGGCGAGAACCGCAACTCGATCCGCAAGAAGGTCCCCGAGGTGCTGAATCTCGTCGGCCTGGCGACCAAGATGGATTCCTATCCCGACCAGCTCTCCGGCGGCGAGCAGCAGCGCGTCTCGATTGCGCGCGCCGTCGTCAACCATCCGCCGCTCCTGGTCTGCGACGAGCCGACCGGGAACCTCGACCCCGACACCTCGGTCGGGATCATGCAGCTCCTGTACCGCATCAACCGCGCCGGGACGACCGTGTTGATGGCGACGCACGACCGCGAGATGGTCGACAAGATGCGCCGCCGCGTGCTCGCGCTGGAGGACGGCGCGCTCGCCCGTGACGAGCGCCGCGGAGGGTACGCCTCCGAGTGAGAACCAAGATGCTCCTTTCGGAGGCGTGGCGCTCCCTCACAGCCAACCTCTCGACCACCTTCGCCGCCGCGATCACCGTCCTGATCGGGATGGCCCTCGTCGGCATGCTCGTCGGGTTTGGGACGTACGCGCGCGCCTGGACGGACAAGACGAAGAAGGAGCTCGTCGTCAATGTCTACTTCTGCACCGACCAGACGTGCGCCGCGTACGCGACGCCGAAGCAGATCGACCGCGTCCGCATCACGCTGCAGAAGAACCCGCTCGTCAAGAACGTCAAATTCGTCTCCAAGGAAGAGGCCTTCAAGGCGATGGCCAAGAGCAACCCGGGCCTGACGCGGCAAGTCCCGCACAACCCGCTGCCCGACGCTTTCACGGTCACACCCAAGAAGGGCGAGTACGTCGACCGGATCGCGGCGAGCCTCAAGCCGTACCCGGCCGGCGTCGAGTACCTCCGCTACGGACGGAAGACGGCGCACAAGATCCTGAACGTCGCGCACCTGATCGAGGTGCTCTTCCTCGTCGCCGTCATCATCCTTCTCTTCGCTTCGACGCTGCTGATCGCAAACACGATCCGGTTGTCGATCTTCGCCCGTCGCCGTGAAATCGAGGTGATGAAGCTGGTCGGCGCCTCGAATTGGTTCATCCGCGGTCCGTTCATGCTCGAGGGGCTGTTCACGGGGTTGATCGGGGCGATCCTGGCGGTGATCGTCCTCTTCATAGGCAAGGAGACGGTCGTGTCGTCGATCTGGTTCAAGGATCAGGGCGTGCACGCGCTCGCGTTCCCCCTGAACGGCCTGATTCTGGTCGCGCTCGGGCTGCTGCTCGGCGCAGCCGCGTCCATGCTCACGCTGCGCCGCTTCCTGAAGGTCTGACGGAACCGCTGGTTGTAGAGGTCGCCCGGCGCGGCAAGCTCGTCGTCGGCGAGCCGGTCTTCACGCCCGGCGTGCCTGTGACGATCGATCGCAAGGGGCTCGGGGACGCGGGGCCTGGTGATCTCGTCGTCGTACGCCGGGGGCGTGGACGAGCACAGCTGGAGCGCATGCTCGGCCGGGTGGACGACGTCGAGGCCGTGCTGGAGGGGCTCCTGGTCGAGCGTGGGCTCAGGGAGGGGTTCGAGCCCTTCGATCCGCCCGGGCCATCGTTGGAGGGGCGGGCCGATCTGCGCGACCTCGTCACGTTCACGATCGACCCGGAGACGGCCGAGGACTTCGACGATGCGCTCTCGGTGCGGCAGGAGGAGGACGGCGTCCGAGCCTGGGTGCACATCGCGGACGTCTCGTGGTTCGTCCCGGCGGGATCGCCGCTCGACCGCGGTGCCGAAGGGCGTGCGTTCTCGACGTACGTCCCGGGCCGGGTCGCGCCGATGCTCCCGCACGAGCTCGCCGACGACCTGTGCAGCCTGCGCCCCCACGTCGACCGCCTGACCGTGACGGTCGAGTTCCCGCCGAACGGAGAGCCGCTCTTCTACCGGTCCGTCATCCGCAGCCACGCCCGCCTGACGTACGCCGAGGCGCAGCGCGGCGAGGCCGAGCCGGACGTGGCCGAGGCGCTGCGCCTCTTGGGGCAGCTCGCGGAGGAGCTGCGCGAGCGTCGCTTCGGGCGCGGCGCGCTGCGCGTCGAGAGCACGGAGATCCAGTTCGCTTTCGACGGGCGCGGCGGCGTCGAGCGCGCCTGGCGCGAGAGCGAGCCCCGGGCGCACATGCTCGTCGAGGAGCTTATGATTCTCGCCAACGAGGCGGTAGCCGGCCTGCTCGCCGGGCGCAAGCGGGAGGCCGTCTATCGCGTGCACGAGCGCCCCGATCCTCAGGGCGTTGCGCTCCTGCTCGCCAAGCTCGGCGACCTCGCCGTTCCCACGCCGCCCGAGCCCGAGCACGTGAGCCCGCGCGAGGCGGAGCGCCTGGCGGCCGCGGCGAGCGAGCTCGTGACCGCGTACGTCAAGCGGTCGGGGCGGGGGAGAGATGCGTTCCCCCCGCTCGTGCTGCGGGCCCTCAAGCAGGCGCGCTACGACCCCCACAACCTCGGGCATTCGGGGCTCGCCAGTCCCAACTACTGCCATTTCACCTCGCCGATCCGCCGCTATCCCGACCTGATCTGCCATCGCGTGCTGCTGCGGGAGATAGGCCAGGGGCAGGACGCGCCGCAGGGCGACCTGTCGGAGATCGCGGAGCATGCGTCGGAGCGCGAGCGCGAGGCTGCCCAGATCGAGTACCTCGCCGACGAGATCTGCCTTGCCTGGCTGCTGGACAAGGAGCTCTTCGAGCTGGGCTGGGAGCATACGTTCGAGGGCGAGGTCACCGGCGTGATCGGCAGCGGGCTGTTTGCCCGCTTCGGTGACGTCTTCGAGGGCTATGTCCCAGCGCGGCGCCTCCTGGGCGATTACTTCGAGCTGAACCCGCTCGGGACCGCGCTCGTGGGGCGCCGCGGCGGCGGGACGTACCGGCTCGGCGACCCGATCTCCGTCCGGGTCGAGAAGATCGAGCGCTACGAAGGCAAGGTCGAGCTGAGCCCCGCCTGAACCCGCGCTCCGAGCTCGGCGGTCACCTCGAGCACGCGATCGAGATCCTCTGCCTCGGTGCGGAAATTGACGATGCACGTGCGCAGGTAGTAGCGGCCATCCAGGATCGCGTTGGACGGGTAGACGCGGCCGTCCAGCTGCAGCTCGCTGAGAAGCCGCTCGTTCAGCCGGTCGAGCTCTTCCTCGTCGTCCATTCCGGACGGGTGGTAACGGAAGCAGCAGATCGACAGGCCGCTCGAGAGGAGGTCGAACTCCGGATGCTCCTCCACCCGCGCCGCGAGATAGCGGGTCAGCTCGATGTCGTGCTCGATGCGGCGGGCATACGCCTTTCGCCCGTGCGCGAGCAGAGAAACCCACACCTTGAGCGCGTCGAACCCCCGGCTGAACTGCGGCCCCATGAAGCCGAGGTTGACGCCGCGGTCGAGCCCCTCCTCTTCGTGGACGTACGCGGCGGAGACGCCGAAGCTGTCGGAGAGCGACTGGAGATCGCGGACGACGATGCAGCCGCTTCCGAGCGGGGTAGACAGCCACTTGTGCGGGTCGAGCGTCACGGAATCGGCGCGCTCGATGCCGCGCAACAGCGGGCGCAGCTCGTCCGAGAGCGCGAGCGCACCGCCGTATGCCGCGTCGACGTGGAACCACATTTCATACCTTTCCGCGATGTCCGCAAGCTCCTCGAGAGGCTCGACCACACCCGTCGCAGTCGTGCCGGCGGTGCCGACGACGATCCCGGGCCGGTCGGGCAGGATGGCCGCTTCGAGGTCGGCGGGCTCCACGTGCTGGACGGAGTCGGTGCCGAGGCCCAGCATGTCGGCCGCGCGGTCGATCGTGACGTGCGCTTCCTCGGAGCAGTAGATCGCGAGCGGTGCCGAAACGCCGTTCTTCCTGGTGTCGAGACCGGCGATCGCATCGCGCGCGACCTTGAGGGCGATGAAGTTCGCGACTCCGCCGCCCGCCGCGATCATCCCTCCTGCCGTCTCGGGAAGGCCCAGGCGCCCTGCCAGCCAGCGTGTCAGCTGGAGCTCGATCTCCGTCGCCGCGGGGGAGAGGAGCCAACCGCCGACATTGGCGTTCAGCCCCGAGGCGAGGAGATCGGCGGCGGCGCCGGGAACCGTGCCGGTACCGGTGATGTAGGCGAGGTGCGACGGGTGGCCGGACTTGAGCGAGTTGTCGAGGACGGCCCGGCGCAGGTGGTCGACCAGCTCGTCGGTGGGCATCGGCTCGTCCGGAACGTCGAGCGCGACGGCCTCCCGCACGGCCTCCACGCCCATGTTGGGCGGGACGACTGGGCCGTGGCGCAACGAGCCCAGCAACTCCGTCCAGATGTCGACCATCTCGCCGGCGAACACGCGGGCCCGCTCCGGGTTCCAGTCGAGGTCCGTGAACGGAGGCGGCCTGTCCATGAGTCGTAGCCTAGTCTTGCTCCATGGCCGAGAAGCTCATCGCCGAGAACCGCCGTGCGCGGCACGACTACCACCTGCTCGAGCGGGTGGAGGCCGGCCTCGTCCTGACGGGAACGGAGGTCAAGTCGCTGCGCGAGGGAGGCGCTCAGTTGCAGCGCGCCTACGGCGACATCCGCCACGGCGAGCTCTGGCTCGTCGGTGCGCACATCTCTCCGTACGAGCAGGCGTCCTCGATGGGCCGGCACGATCCCGACAGGGACCGCAAGCTCCTCCTGCATCGTCGCGAGATCGAATCGATGATCGGGAAGGTGCAGGAGAAGGGGCTCACGCTCGTCCCAACGCGGCTCTACTGGAAGAACGGCCGGGCCAAGGTCGAGCTCGCGGTCGCGCGCGGGAAGGAGCAGCGGGACAAGCGCCGCGACATCGCCAAGCGCGAGTCCGACCGGCAGATCGAGCGAGCGCTCAAGGCGCGGAGCCGCTGACGCCGCTCGAGCTCGAGCTTCTGCCTCCGGCCGCCGCGGACGACCCCGCCGTTGTCGCCGACCTCGCCGAGCGCATCAACGCGGCGTACGGCCAGGCCGAGGCGGCGCTCTGGGTGCCGGGAACGGAGCGAGTCGCGAGCGAGCGCGTCGCCGAGATCGTCGCGGCCGGCGAGATGGCGGTGGCGCGGGACGAGGCACGGATCATCGGGTCGGTGCGCGTGCGGATGCTGGATGAGAAGACCGGGTTCTTCGGTCTGCTCGCCGTCCACCCGGACGACCAGGGCAGCGGGGCCGGACGCGAGCTCATTCGCTTCGCCGAGCAGCTCGCGCGGGAGCGCGGAGCCGGCCAGATGGAGCTCAGGCTGCTCGTGCCACGCGACCAGACGGACCCCGGCAAGGAGTGGCTGGCGGCCTGGTACAGCAGGCTGGGCTACCGCATGACCGGACGGGCGGACTTCTCGGAGTCGCACCCGGCGGTGGAGATGCTGACGCCGCTAGACATCCTCACGTACCGCAAACGGCTATGAGCCGCGTTGGCAAAGCGGCCCGCTGAAGAGCGTGCGGATCCCCGAAGGCTCGTATCCGAACTCGGCGTTCAGCTTGCGGATCGGTGCGTTGCGCTCCTCGTTCCGCGTCTCGAGCCGCACGTAGCCGTTCTCCTTCGCCCACGCAATCTGCGCCTGCTTGAGCGCGCGGGCGATGCCCCGCTTGCGCCACGCACGCTTGACGCCGGTGAGGTCGTGGTGAGCGACGGTCGGCTGCGCGTCTGACAGCGAGAACTTCGACCAGCCGACGACCTCGTCGCCCGCGACTGCGACGAATGTCGCATCGCGACGGTCTCCGGGGCCGGACTCCATCTCGTGCGCAAGCCAGTCGTCGAACGGCTCGATCTCGTCTTCCTCGTCCCCTGGAATGTCGGCCATCGCCTCGAGCGCGACGTCGTACATCCCGTGGATCAGCTCGGGTCGATCCGCCCAGGTCGTGATCGTGATCCCGTCCGGCGCCCGCACCTCGGGTGCCTCGATCTTCGTGAGGTCGAGGCTGACTCGAAGCTCCCGGCCGATCTCGGTGAAGCCGCGGTTGCGTACGAAGGACTCGCCGTCGGGATCGGAGTCATCGACCCAGACCTCGAGGACGTCTTTCCCCCGCGAGGCGGCATAGTCGGAGATCACGCCGTACAGGGACGTGCCGATCCCGCGTCTGCGCTCTTCCCTCAGGACCCAGGCGCGCCCGTACGGCTCGGGGCTCTGGGCCAGCAGGCCGGCCATGCCTGCACCGGCTGCACGGCCGTCCTCCCAGGCGACCCACAGGAGCATCTCCTTCACCTGCGACTCCCAGGAACGCATCTCGGCCAACCCGAGGCGATCATGCGGATAGACAGCGTTGTGCACCGAGAGAAGCGCCTCCAGCTCGGGATCGGTTGTCGCGCGGCGGATGTCCATGGGCCTATTCTTGCGCGCATGTCCTCGTTTCCCGGCGGCACGGTCACGTTCCTCTTCAGCGACATCGAAGGCTCCACGCGGCTGCTGCAGGAGCTCGGGGACGAGTATGCGCAGGTCGTGGGCGACCACCGCCGGCTCATGCGCGGCGCGATGGAGGGCCATGGCGGCACCGAGATCGACACTCAGGGCGACGCGTTCTTCTTCTCGTTCCCGCGCGCGAAGGATGCGGCCGACGCCGCGGTGGAGGCCCAGCGCGCCCTCGCCGCGCACGAGTGGCCGGGCGGCGCGCAGGTGCGGGTGCGCATGGGGCTGCACACCGGCGAGCCGCAGGTCGGCGAGCACGGCTACGTCGGGATAGACGTCGTTCGTGCCGCGCGCATCTGCTCCGCAGGACACGGCGGGCAGATCCTCCTGTCGGAGACGACGCGCGCGCTCCTGGGGAACGCCCTGCCGGCGGGCGCCTCGGTCCTCGATCTCGGGCAGCAGAACCTGAAGGACATCCAGCACGAGCGGATCTTCCAGCTCTCCCTCGACGAGCAGCCGCGCGAGAAACGGCCGTTGAAGACCGCCGATGCGTCGCCCGGCGCGCCCGGGTCGCGGGCGGAGGCGATGGCCGCCTCCTTCGAGGCGCGGATCACCGACTTCGTCGAGCGTCAGCTCGAGCGCCAGATGGAGAGCGCGGCGAGCAAGATCGAGGCCGGCGAGCAAGACCGGCCTCCGCGCCGCCGCCGCTGGTGGCGCCGGTAGACGGCTACAATTTCCAGGGCAAACATACGGGGGCGACCAGGTTTCGACGTGGTCGGTTCTCCGGCAGAGTCGCAGGTCGAGGTCCCCGGTCGGCCTCGTAAAACAACCGGGAAAACGCAAGTGCGAAGAACGATCTCGCACTCGCTGCCTAGAACTAGGTAGCGACGTCGCTCCGAACTCGGCCCGTGGTTCGGGTAGCGGCGCCAGAAAACGGGCTCGGCGCCAAGGGAGAGCCAATCGCCTGAGGCGCGACACCGAAGGATGGCTAGCCCGGCGGTAGGCGGCTCACGCACCGGCCGTCCGGGCGAAATCGAAAGCGTGAGCTAAACCTGTAGACGCTCTGACCGGTGCGCCCACGGACGCGGGTTCGATTCCCGCCGCCTCCATTCCGCCCGAAATCTCGCGCACGCTTTGCGTGCGCTCCAATTTCGGGCGGCGGGAATCTCGGGACCCTCTGCAATCAAGCGGAGGCGAGCAAAGCCCGCCTCCGCGAACGTCGCCTTCGCGGCCGCGCGCTGCAGCGTCGACGGCCGATCTCTCACTTCATCAGCGAGAGCTCGCTTCCGACCTCGAACGACGAGCCATTGGCGAGCTGCACCGTCGCACCGGTCGGCACGAGTGTCGGATGCGTTGCCGGCGCTCGCCACGTCACGATGTCGTCACCGATCTGGGCATCGAAATCACCGTCGGGCGTGTGCAGCGTGACCCGGGTGACGGAGTCGGGCACGAGTCCGATCACCGAGTACCGTCGCCCGATCGAGTAACCGTCCATGGTCTGCAGATCGCCGGAGGGATCGAGCTCCCCCCAGCAGCCGCCGCTTCCCGCCTGGACAGCCCCGTAGCTGATCTCCTCGATGCAGAGCCCGCCCTGCTTGGTGATGCCGAGATCGAACTCCTGGTCGTCGAGTCGCTGCTCGACCTCCGGGAGCCGGATCCAGCGCGCGTACTTTTCGCCCTCTCTCAATCCGCGCGACGAGGGCACCTCGCCCGTCGGCCCCGCATCGAACAGCGCGGCCGCTCGGGTCGCCGCAGCGGCGGCTGACACATCCTGGCTCGAGTTGGTCACGGCAAACGCAACGCCGCCGATGAGCGCGAGAACACCGACGATCGCAAGAGCCATCGCGGCCGGCCGCCGGAACCGTCTCCGGGCCGGCAACGCGTGCGCTCGGTGGAGGACGTCGTCCCAATCTCTCGTTTCGTCGGAGGGCAGTAGCGTCAGCAGTGCCTCACGAACAAACGTCTCGTCCATCTCGAGCGTCACTCCTTCCGATCCAGCGCGAGCGTTACGCGAAGTCGAGCGTGCGCCGCACTGAGCGTCGCGGCGACGGTGCCGCGCTCGATTCCGAGGATCCCTGCGATCTCGTTGTAGTCGAGGTCCGCGTAGTGGCGGAGAAAGACCGCGGCGCGCTGGCGCGGCGGCAGCGCGGCTACCGCGGCGGTCAGGTCGGGCCACTCGACCGGGTCGCCGTCGGGCCCGGCGATGAACTCAAGCTCCGACAGCCCTGGGATCGCGTGAAAGCGGCGATCGCTCAGGCACAGGTTCGTGAGCACCCGCCATAGCCAGGGGACGAGCGTCGGCGCGCGAAGCTCTCCCCGTCGGGCGACCGCGCGGGCGAACGCCTCCTGCACGGCGTCGTGCGCACGCTCGTGATCCCCGAGGATCCCGCGAGCGGTGACCAGGAAGCGCGCGTAGCGCTCCTCGTACACGGCCCTGAGCATCTCGATCGAGACCGTCTCCTCTGCTCCACTTGCCATCGCCATGGGAGAGAGCGAACTGTCGCCGAAATCGTTTAGTCGGGTAGGCGGCCAACGTGCGCCCGGGAGGCATGCAATCCGGCTGGGAACCGAGCGGCGCGTCTCATGCGTGTGCGTGCGGGATGAAGGCGAACTCTGACCAGATTTGCCGGCATGTCGGCCGTGCTCGCGATCTCGGAGGGCTCAAGCCTGGGATCGCTCGGCCTGCGCGCCGCACGGCGCCTGGTAGACCCTTGCTGCCGCAGCGGCTCCGTTCCTCGTAGCGTCTGTACCTGGCTTTCTCTGGCATTTCTCTGGTTCCGCCTGGATCAAGGTTAGGAGGATAAGAGGTCAGCCAGAGGTTCAGGAGGGAGCCGGGCAAAGCCCGCCTCCGCGCCGTCTAGTGCCAGGACGGCCCATGCTGCTCGGAGGGCCTTCGAGCTCTTGCACCTCCTCATCCGTCAGCTCCAGGCCGACTGCGTCGACTGCCTCCGGTAGGTGGTGGGGCTTGGTTGCGCCGACGTTTGGCGCCGAGACGAGCGGGCTGCGCAGGACCCACGCCAGCGCGATCTGGGCCATGCTGACGCCGCGTGATTCAGCGAGCCTCTGCACGGCGTTGATCCAGAAGCTCATCCACCAGAGTTACGGGCCATGGCTGCTCGGCCTGACTGCGGCCGGGATGGTGGCGTACGGTCTGTTCTCTCTGGTCCGAAGCGCGCTACCGCGACGTCAAGCCGCGCTGATCGGCCGGCTCGCGCCCGGGTAGCAACGCGATCGCGCCGCCCCCGGTCAGCGCGACGGCCACGAGCCCGAGAATCCCCAAGCCCGAAGCGCTCTCGATCGCGACGAATCCGGTGCCGTACACGACCGCGAGCGCGACGACGCCGACCGCGAGGAGAATCGAGCCGATCCGTCTCATCGGCGCGTGACGCGGTGGCCGTCGACGGCGACGGTTCCCCCGGGGGTGCCCGAGAGTGTCACGTCCACCGGATGGGGCTCGGCCCGGCGGTCGATCGGCAGCCAGCCTCGCCCCACCGGGCACAGGATCAGAGTTCTGGCCTTCTCTCCCACGAAGGCCAGGCCCCCGGGATCGTGGGCCGAGCCCGACCACACGCCCAGGTCCAGCTCCTCGAGAGCGCGTGCCATCGCGGGCACGTCCCCGACCAGTCCGACCTCGGAGAGGCCGAGCAGCTCACCTCCGCTGAACGGGCCGGAGCGACCGTTCTCCTCCAGGCCGCGATGCGCGATCAACTCGACGATGCTGCCGGCGGGGTCTTCGAAGTAGCAGGCGAGCGCGTCCCAGAAGGAGAAGTCGAACACGAGCTCGCCGTCCTGGCGCGGGAAGAGCTCATATCGCGCACGCGCCCAGTCGAACGCTGCATCGAAGCGGTCGCCGGGGACGAGGAAGGCGAAGTGGTAGAACGGCCTGCCCGCGCTCGCCACGAACTCGAGCCCGGTTGTTCCGAACGGGGCGTAGAACTCGTCCAGCGCCGCAAGCAACTCGGCCGGCGCGCACAGTCGCGCGCTCGAGATCTCCACGAGTGGAGGCTAGCGCGCTTCGGCGGCCGTCCAGCAGCTGACGACCCCGCTGCACTCCGCCAGCGCCGTGAGCTGTGCATGGAGGTTGCCGCGGGCGGGCAGTGGCAGGCTCTTGGCCGTATTGGTGAGCTCGTACGGGTCCTTGCGCAGGTTGTAGTACTCGGTCTCGCCGTTCGAGTATTCGACATACGTGCCGGTAGCCGTACGGAGTGCCTTGTAGGAGGGAGGATTCCCCCCGAACGGCCCCGGAAAGTCGGGATCGTCGCGTGTCACGTCAGGCCCGTGGTGCTCGACGAGAACTGCCCGGCGCCATGGGCTGACCGTCTGGCCGGCGAGGAGCGGCTTCAGGCTGCGACCGTCGATCGCGCCGGGGACGCTCGCTCCCGCGAGTTGCGCGAAGGTCGGGAAGAGGTCGATCGTCGAGGTGATCTGCGGGAGCCGCCAGCCATGCGGCACGTTCGGCCCGGTGACGACGAGCGGGACGTGAATGTCGGTCTCGAACGCGGTCTGCTTGCCGGGGGCGAGCCGGTGCTCACCCATGTGCAGCCCGTTGTCGGACGTGAAGAGGATGTACGTGTTCGCAAGCTGCCCCCGGGCGGCGAGCGTCTGCCTGAGGCTTCCGATCATCTCGTCGATCGCCTGCACGGCCTGCACGCGCAAGCGGAAGTCCTCGTCGATCGTGGAGACCTGCAGCTCGCGCAGTAGCTTGCGCTTCTTCAGCCAGCGCGGCTTGTCGCTCATGTCCACCTCGTTGAAGGCGGGCGTTCGAGGCGCCTTCACGTCGGGGAACCACGTCTCGTGTCGCGGTGCGGACGTGTACGGGCTGTGCGGCGCGAACGGCGCGAGCTCGAGGAAGAACGGCTTCTGCCGGGACGTCGCGCGATTGACGAAAGCGACTCCTTTCGCCGCGATGACGTCGGTGAGGTAGTCCTCCGCGGTCGTACCGTAGTAGCGGTAGTGCCCGTTCTCGTTCAGGCCGTAGTCGTAGTTTGCGTAGCCCTTTCCGCCGACGTCCCACTCGTCCCAGCCCGGCGGGATGTACAGATTCTCCCCGTCCACGGAGAGGGTGGGGGTATAGCCGTTCAGGTACTTCCCCATGAGCGCCGTCGTGTAGCCGGCGGAGCGAAGCCGCGTCGCGAAGGTCTGGCGCTCCAGGCCGTTGTTGTGGAAGGCGAGGAAGCCGCCGTCACGCCCTCCGTTGGTGAAGACTCCGGTGTTATGCGGGTACTTGCCGGTCAAGATCGTCGCGCGTGAGGGGCAGCAGAGCGAGTCCGAGACGAAGAAACGCGAGAACGTCACACCCTGCGCCTGCATAGTGCGCACGTTGGGCATGTACCGGACCAGGTTCCACGAGAGGTCGTCGGCCAGGACGAGGATGATGTTCGGGCGGCGCGAACCGGGAGCGGATTTCCCCTGAGCGGTCAACCCGGCAGCGACTGCAAGCGACGCGGTCAGGGCAATTACAGCCAGAATGCGCATGTCTGGGGTCCGACGTCTGGAGCTAGCATTGGATAGTACGGGTTTGGGCATAAGTCTCGAAGAACTCCAACTGGCGGCACGCAACCATGGTATGCCTCTGGAAGCGCTGCGCTATTCGATCACGCCCGTCGGGCTCCACTACCTCCTTACTCATTACGATATTCCCGCGGTCGATTCCGCCGGCTGGAGGCTGGAGCTTGGAGGCCTCGTCGAGCGTCCCCAGACGCTCACGCTCGAGGCGCTGAAGGCGCGCCCCGCGGAAGAGCTCGCGGTGACGATGGAATGTGCCGGGAACGGACGCGCGCGGCTCGATCCGCGCCCGGTGAGCCAGCCCTGGCTACTCGAGGCGGTGGGGACGGCGCGCTGGCGCGGCACTCCGCTCGGCCCGCTGCTGGAGGAGGCCGGGCCTGCTGAGGGGGCCGTCGAAGTCCTGTTCACCGGGGCCGACGAGGGCCGGGAGGGCGGCATCGACCAGCACTTCCAGCGGTCGCTCTCGATCGACGACCTCCTCGCGAGCGACGCGCTTCTGGCCTACGAGATGAACGGCGAGCCGCTGCCGCCGCAGCACGGCTTCCCCCTTCGACTGATCGTCCCCGGCTGGTACGGGATGACGAGCGTCAAGTGGCTGACGCGGATCGACGTCTTGCACGAACCGTTCGCCGGCTACCAGCAGACGCACGGGTACCGGCTGCGGCAGCACGAGGACGAGGAAGGAGATCCCCTCAACCGGATGCTGCCCCGGTCGCTGATGGTGCCGCCCGGCCGGCCGGAGTTCCTCTCGTTCGAGAGGTTCGTGGACGGGCCGTGTGTAATCGAAGGGCGCGCCTGGTCGGGCCAGGGCGAGATCGTCTCGGTAGACGTGAGCGACGACGGCGGCGCGACGTGGGCGCAGGCTGAGCTGGGCGAGCCTGCCGGCCGCTGGGCCTGGCGAGGATGGACGTATCGCTGGGAGCCGGCTCCGGGGTCGTACGAGTTGTGCTGCCGCGCGCGCGACTCGGCCGGGAACGAGCAGCCCGGCGAGCCGCTGTGGAACCTGGGCGGCTACGCGAACAACGCCGTCCAGCGCGTCCCGGTCACCGTCGTTTGAGCAACGTCAACAGTTCGCGGGCGAAGCTACCGCCGCCTATAACACGCTCTGCTCCCGGCCCGGCCAGGTCCCGTAGCTCGCGGTCCGAGGTGACGAGCCAGTAAGGCTCGAAGCGCGACGCCTCGCGGATCAGCCACTCGTCCGCCGTCTCGTCCTCCGGCTCGAAGACGACCTCGACGTCGAGGTCGTTCTCCTGTGCCCAGAGCTCGGCGAGCGAGACGAGCTCGTCCCCCGAGATGTTCGGCCAGACCGAGCGGCGGACGTTCTCTGCGTCTACGAGAACCGTGCGGCGGTCACTGCCCGGCTGCCTTGTAGCCGTCGTAGCAGCCTTCCTTGCCGGCCTCGATCGCGCTCTCGCCACCTTGGGCTTGTTTGGCCCAGTACGTCGCGACTGCGAGCGCGACCTTGTCCTTCTGCGGCTTGACCTTGTAGCGATGCGCGAGGTCCAGGAGCTTGACCGATCCGCAATCGGTGTACGACCGCTCGTACGTCACGTCCGAGGCCTCGTCGAACGCCTGGGTCGTCGTCGCCTTGGTCGATCCGCCCCCGCCCCCGCCGCAGCCGGCGAGAAGCGCGGCCGCGCCGAGGGATGCTGCGATGAGCGAAAGCGTGCGCAAGTCGTTCTGTCTACGTCCCGACGACCTGGACCTGCCAGCGGCGGTCCCGCTCGCGGTCTAGCTCGATGAAGAGGACGCGTTGCCATGTGCCCAGCTGGAGCTCGCCGTTCTGCACGGGGACGGACTCTCCGGCCGTCCCGAGCAGCATCGCCATGCAGTGCGCGTGGCCGTTGCCGATCTCCATGTCCTCGGGGCAAATGTTTTCCGTGCGGCGGTCCCAGTCGTCGTGCGCGTAGTAGGACTCGCTCGGGACGAGCCGGCGCAGCAGGCCGGCGAAGTCGTCGAGGAAGCCTTGCTCGAACTCGTTCACCCGCACGCAGCACGTCGTGTGCGGGGAATAGACGCAGGCGATGCCGTCGTCGATGCCGCTGGCGCGGACCGCCTCCTGGACATGGTCCGTGATGTCCGTGACGGTGAGGCCGCCGGCGGTTCGCAGACTGCGCTCGAGCTGGAACACCTTCACGAGCGGGATGGTAGTAGGGATACCGGCCGTCCGAGGTTGAACCATGCCTCAACACGCGCAAAGCCGGGCGCCGCCAAGTCATGCCATCTGCAGACCGGCTCTACCGTTCGGGTCAGATCGCGGGCCTGTAGCTCAGCGGTCTCAGCACGGGGGAACCCCATGGTTCCCCCGTGAGCCCCCTTCACGTCGCGTTGCAGACTTGCACCAACTACGGCTGCGCTCGGGCAAGGCCCGGCTCCGCCGAGTCCCGCCATCCGGCATCCGGCGCTACGGTTCGAACCAAGTCGCGGGCCTGTAGCTCAGCGGTTAGAGCAGCGGACTCATAATCCGTTGGTCCCAGGTTCGAATCCTGGCGGGCCCATTGGAAACAGCCCTGCTCAGGGCGGCCTCCCTTGTGCCTGCGCCCAAGGGGAACGTCCGCACGTTCAAGTACGGCGCGTACAGTCTCGGCTTCAAGAGGAGCGCGCCAGGGAGATCGAGAAAGAGTCGATGTCCGCGCGCGTCCCTGTTGCTCTCCTCCCAATCACGCGGGGAGATGGTGTACAAAGTCCGGGCATGTGGGGTCCATATATGAGGAGGCGTCCGCGCCTCGTCGTCCTTACGTTTGGCGTCGCCCTCGGGGCCCTGATCGTGGCCACGCTGGTGTATGCCGTCCCGGGGAGGGGCGAGTCGCTTGCACCCACCACGACCTGGACGCTAAGCGTCTCCAAGGACGGCAGCGGGGCCGGTACCGTCACCAGTGACGTCCAGCCCGGGATCGACTGCGGCGCGGCCTGCTCCGCGGCGTTCGACGACGGCATCCAGGTCACGCTGACGGCAACGCCCGACCCGGGCAGCCGGTTCGACGGCTGGTCGGGCGACGCCGCCTGCTCCGGCACCGGCCCCTGCACGCTGACTATGGATCAGAACCACTCTGTCACGGCGACGTTCACGCTGGTGCCGGTCCTGAGCGTCATGAAAGCGGGAAGCGGCGAGGGCACCGTCACGAGCAACCCGGCGGGAATCGATTGCGGCACGACGTGCTCGGCCGGCTTCGACCCGGGGACGGTTGTCACCCTGTCTGCATTGCCGTCTCCGGGCAGCCGGTTCGAGGGCTGGTCAGGCGACACCAACTGCTCCGGCACCGGCCCGGGCTCGTGCACGTTCACGATGAATTCGGGCCGGTCCGTGACTGCAACCTTCGTCCGGCTGCGGACCTTGACCGTCTCCCTCACCGGCGGCGGCACCGGCTCTGTGACGATCCGGCCGGGTGCCATCGTGTGCACCACGACCTGCTCGGCGACGTTCGACGACTCCATGCAGGTCACGCTGACGGCCTCGCCCGCAGCGGGGGAGGTGTTCACCGGCTGGTCGGAAGACTGCTCCGGAACCGCACCCTGCGTGCTGTCAATGGATGCCGACAAGTCGGTCACGGCGACGTTCATCACGCCGCCAAGGGCGCTGACGGTGACGAGAGCGGGTGACGGTGAGGGAATCGTCGTGAGCAATCCTGCCGGGATCGACTGCGGCACGAGCTGCTCCACGCAGTACGGCGCCGGGACGGTCGTCACCCTGTCTGCATCGCCGTCTCCGGGCTCCACGTTCGAGGGATGGTCGGGGGCGTGTGCAGGCACGGCGACCTGCGTTCTGACGATGCTCGCCGATCACTCGGTCACGGCGACTTTCACATCCTCTTCGTCGCAGCAGCAGACGCTCCTGGTCTCGACGGCGGGAACCGGCAGCGGCACGGTCACCAGCGATCCTGCGGGGATCAACTGTCCGTCGCAGTGCTCGGCCGGGTTCAATGCCGGCTCCCTCGTCATCCTGACGGCCACGCCGCTCTCTGGTCACACGTTCGCGGGCTGGTCGGGCGACTGCTCAGGCACGGGCACGTGCGCGCTGACGATGAGCACGGGGCACTCGGTGACGGCCACGTTCACCGCGCCTCCGCCCCCGCCTCCTCCTCCGCCTCCTCCTCCTCCGCCTCCGCCTCCTCCTCCGACCTTGACGGTGATGACGGCGGGGACCGGCACGGGCACGGTGACGAGCAACCCGGTTGGGATCGATTGCGGCGCGAGCTGCTCGGCGCGCTTCGCGGACGGCACGGACGTCACGCTGACGGCCAGGCCTGCTGCCGGGAGCACCTTCGCGGGGTGGTCGGGCGACTGCTCCGGCAGAGGGACCTGCACTCTGGCGATGAGCGCCGACCATTCGGTCACTGCGACCTTCTCCCGTCGCCCGCCACCGAAGCGCCGCTTCGACGCGTACGTCCCGCCTCCGTACAACTACGCTCCCGCAACAGGCCTGACGTGGTGGAATTCGTTCGACGTCAGGAAGATTCCGCGAGGCACCAAGGTGACCATCATGTGTTGCCCCCGCCGCGAAGTCGCGCATGCAGACCGTTCACATAAGGCGCACAGCAGGCATGTCTCAGGCCACCGCTTCCACTATCGACAGACGTTCAGGGTTGTGATCGAGAAGCCCGGCTATCTCCGCTGCGGCCTGAAGGTGACGATCCTCAGGCACACGAGGATCCTGCGTAAATGGGGCAAGACGTGCTGACGCGGCGGCGCGTCGTCGTGCTGCTCATCGGAGCGGCCGTCGCCTTCGGCGCCGCCTTCTTCGCCTCACGGGCCATGTCGGGCGGCGGGAAAGCGAGCGCGACGGTCCCGGCGGCTTCGGTCAAGGTGGTGTCCGCTCGGGCGCTTCCCGTGGCGATGTTCGTCAGCCCGCGTGTGCTTCCCGACCTCGTTGCCCCGCCTCCGCCGCCTCCGCCGCCCCCGCCGCCCGCGTTCGTCGCCCCGCCTCCACCGCCTCCCCCGCCGCCGCCTCCGCCGCCTCCTCCTCCTCCTCCGCCACCGCCCCCTCCGCCGCCTCCTCCGATCGAGCACAACCCGAAGGGGACCTAGATGGTTGATGCCACGATCTCGCGCGTGCGGCTGCGCGATCTGGCACGCCTGGGCCGCTCCGGCCCGGATCCGGCCGGCGGAGCCGGCCTCCACCGTGCCTGCGCTTCGCCGCGTCGGCCGCTCACCGATGCTCCCGGCATCGGCAAGCGTCCGCCGCGTCGCCCCAGACGCACCAGCTCGCGCCCCGCAGTCGGCGATCTCATGGCATCACCCATCCAGGCGCCGATGGCAGCGCGTGAGACTTCCCGCGCCGTTTGGTCTCAGGACGACTCGAGGCGTCCAGATCGCGGCCACAAGCGAACGCTCGCAAGACGGCGACTCAAGCCGTGGGTCCTGTGAAGAGCGCGGACAAGCTCGCCCAGGCCCAGAGACAAGCAGCCGAGCGCCTGGAAACGGCGGTACAACGAGTCCAGCAGTTGGAGGCCACCGACGCGATGGATGCGAAGGCGGCCGCCGAGCTCGAGTCCGCACGCGCGGTTGTTCGCAAGTTCGAGCGAAAGGTCGAGGCGTTGGCCCGCCGGCGCGACCTGGCAGAAGAGAGAGAAGCCGCCGACCACCCAGAAACGGCGGAAGGACGTGCTGCGCGCCAGGCGGGAGCCGTGCCACCGCCTCCAGTGGGCCCTCCACGGCACGTGCGCGAGACGGTCGCCGAGGCGGGCGAGAGGGCCCATGCGCCCGAGCAGGCACCCGAAGCGCTCGACCCGGTCGCACTGTGGGCGCCATTGGAAGCTCCTACCGCCGCGCCGGCGCCACCGCTTCGAGTGGGCCCTCCACGCCACTTGGGCGAAACGGTGTCCGACTCGGGCGAGACGGCTGATTCGCTCGAGCAGGCACCCGAGGGGGCCGGGCCGGTCGCACTGTGGGCGCCATTGGAAGCGCCTACCGCCGCGCCGGCGCCACCGCCTCCAGTAAGCCCTCCACGGCACTTGGACGAAACGGTCGTCGAGGCGGGCGAGACTGCTCATGCGCCTGAGCAGGCACCCGAGGGGGCCGGGCCGGTCGCACTGTGGGCGCCATTGGAAGCTCCTACCGCCGGACCGGCGCCACCGCCTCCAGTAAGCCCTCCACGGCACTTGGACGAAACGGTCGTCGAGGCGGGCGAGACTGCTCATGCGCCTGAGCAGGCACCCGAGGCGCCCGAGCCGATCGCACTCGGCGCGCCACCTGAAGCTCCTGCCGCCGCGGCCACCGCCATGCCGGATCGGAGGAGGTACGGGTTCTGGGCGGTTGCCGGAATCGCGGTCGCCGGGCTCGCGGCGGCCGGGGCCGTCGTCGGGCACCGGAGCTCCAGCGAGAACATGAATACGAGCGCGATCGTCGCCGACGGGGTCACCGTGCCCGTCCCGTCCGGCTGGGAGCGCATCGATCCTCCTGCCATGCCGGGAGTTGTGCTGCCGGGAGCGGTGGCGATCGCGGCGCGGAACGGGAACGGGGACGGGAAGTTGATCGTCGCGCGCGGGCTCGGGCGCTGGCCGACGCTCCTGCCTGCTGCTTTCGTCGACCGCGCACCCTCCGTGTCGGACCTGATCGGCCGGCGGACCGTCGTGCAGCTCGGCACACGCCAGGCCCTTCGCTACGCGGACGTATCGCTCCGCGGTGAACCTGCGCACCTGACCGTGTTCGTCGTCCCCGACCGAGGTCGAGTCGAGCTGTTGTCGTGCGCCATCCCCAGCGGAGCAGCCGCGACGGCGAGCAAGGAGTGTGCTCAGACGGCCGCCGGCGTCCGGCTGCCGGCCTCCGCTCCGTACTCGCTCGCACCCTCGCCGACCTACACCAGAACCTTGAGCCTCGCCGTCGAGCGGCTCAACCAGGCCCGCGCGACAGGACGGACCGAGCTCGCCGCCGCCGGGACCGTCGCCGCGCAGTCCTCGGCGGCGAGGCGGATCGGGGCGGCGTACGGGCTGGCGGCGCGACGGATGGATGCGCAGAGATCAGGCCTGCTCGTGGCGCCGCTCAACACGAAGATCGTGGCGCAGATGGGACTGGTTCGGGCCGCGTACACCAGGCTCGCACAGGCCGCACTCGCCGATCAGGCTAGCCCGTTCGCCGACGCGAAACGGCTTGTCCACCTGCGGGAGGCGGGGTTGGAGAAGCTGTTCCAACAGCTCCCACTTGTCGGGATTTCCACGCGGTAGCACCACGCGTAGTGATCGGCGCGCCACAGGCCGGCGCCGCCCTGAGGCGGCACCGGCGGCGGACGTCTCTCGGAGACGTCCGGCTCTTGTTGGATCAATACGGGTAGGGCGTCGAGGTGGGCGGCGGGGTCGAGGAGCTCGTGGCCGCCGGATGGACGACATGCCAGGTGAACTTTTGGTTCCCGAACGCGTCCCTGAAGCCGTCGCCCGTGACCTTCCCGGGCTTGTCGAGCATGAACGTGTACAACCGGTTGCCCCTGTAGGTCACCTGCCGGACGCCGCCCGGGCGCATGGCGATCCCGAGCTTCCCCGGGAGCGACTTGCCCGTGGGCTTGCCGCGGACGACAAGAGGCTTCCAGAAGGAAACGCAGGCGCCCTTGCAGAGCACCGCCGAACCGTGTTCTTGCGCGTTTCTGTACAGCGCGCGTCCTCGTGAGTCGACCAGAACCTTCCCTGCACCGCTGATCCGCATGACGGAAACGGTGGCGCGGCCGCTCTTCGCGGTCTTCGACCCGCCGTTCGTCGCCGCAAATGCGATGCCCGCCGCAGCGGCAGCGGCAACGATGACGCCGATGATGAGCAATCGTTTCATCTTGTGAACCTCCTTCTCTGGATCGCATTGCTCTTCACCAGGGACCGACGCCTGTCAGGGTCGATTCCTTCCCGACGCTGATGCGGGCTCCCCGCAGGCTCGATCCCGATCGCGCGGTGGAGCACCTGCCGCGGCTGTACCGGGTAGCGCGTGCCTGGACACGCTCGCGCGAAGAGGCCGAGGACCTCGTCCAGGAGACCTACGCGCACGTGCTCGCGCGGCCGCGTCTGCTTCGTGCGGACGACGAGCTTGGCTACCTGATACGGGCCTTGCGCAACACGCTCATCAGTCAGCGTCGTGCCGAGAGCCGCCGTCCCGTCACGGCAGAACTGATCGATGACACCGCCCTCGGGACGCGCGAGAGCGACGACCCTGCGGATGCCGCCGAGAAACGCCGCGTGTTCGAGGCGATCGCCGAGCTTCCGGAGGAGTTCCGCGACGCGCTTATCGCAGTCGATGTCGCCGGTCTCTCCTACCCCGAAGCGGCGCGAGCTTTCGGCGTGCCCGAGGGCACGCTGACGAGTCGGCTCTTCCGCGCCCGTGACCGAGTTGCGCGACGGCTCGAGGGCTAGGGCCAGCTCGCCAGCTGGAGCAGCTCGGACCGCGTCGCCCCTCCGATCAGGACGCACGTGTGTCCGCCGCGCCTCCAGGTCACCACGGGCCTTCCATCGAGCCGTAGGACCCGGTAGTCGACTCCGTCGACGACAGTCGTCTGCGCGCCGGACGGACGTGCCAGGGCGCTTCCCGCGACGATCACGTACGCAAGCCGCCGGCGGTCCTTGCCGTAGAAGACCACCGTCGCGTCGCGGCCGTCGAGGTGTCCGCGGCGTACTCCGAGGGGCCGCCAGCCGTATGCCCGCGCGTAGTCGGGGAAGGTCACGCCGTCGACTCCGATCGTAAGCTTCGTCGCAGATCGGGAAGGCGGCGCCGGCGCGGTCGGCGCTTTCGTTGCCAGCTCGGCGGCATCCGCGACCGTAGGCGCTCCAGGCCCGCCGCTCAACACGACCGCCGCGACCACAGCGGCCGCGACCGCCGCGCTGGCAAGCGCCAACCTGGGCACGGGGCGGCGTGCCCACTCACGCCGCCCAGGTCGGGGTCGCAGATTCTCCACCGCGACCCGCAGTGACTGCGGCACCTCCTCTGCGGCGATGGTCTGGGCAGCGAGGACCGCCTTGCGCTGGCGCTCGAGCAGCTCCTGCAGCTCAGGGGAAGCGGCGATACGCGCCTCGACCTCGGCGCGGCGGTCGGCAGGGAGGGTCCCGTCCGCAAGAGCGGACAGGTCCGCCATCTCCTCCGCGCTCAATCGCGCGGCCAGATCATTCACGGCGCACCACCGATGACACTACCCCGTGCGGGTGAGCGCCCTTGCATCTCGAATCCTCCTCAGTCGCTGACTCCTACCCAAGGACGCCTTCGGAGCCGCAACCCTTCCCAGCTCGCTCAATTTCAGCCGGGCGGTGGGAACCGCACATGCATGTGGTAATCATGGCCCGGCCACGGAGTCACGACTCCGGCCGGCCCGCGAAGCCCGGTGGAAGCGCCAACGAAGATCGTCTGCGCCCCCGCGGCGAGGAACCGATCCAGGAGATTCTGCGCGAGCCGGAGGTCGATCTGGTCGTGTGACGTCGGTGCGCGCAGCGTGCGGTCGCGTCGCGGGAAGTAGACGTCGACGTCGAGCCCATTCTGGTGTGAGGCGTGGTCGTCCATCGGGCCGCCGCCCTCCCGGCTGATATCGCCGATCACGACCCGCGGTGCGTGCGGGTGCCTCGCGCGATACGCATGGGTCACCGCGAGGATCGCGCGAATCGTGTGCTCGTTTCCGTACAGGCGCTTGGGCAGATTCGGGCCGCTGTCGGTGATCGGGTTCCACGTCACCCAGTCCGGCCCGTGCAGCGGCAATTGCGTTCCGTGCAGGAGGCTGCCGGCGTACGGCAGGCCCACGGAGGTCGCGTGATGCCAGGCGATCGTCGGAACTGCGGGTGGTTTGGGACGGACATGTGCCGGCCTTGGCTTTGGCACAGGCTCCACGGCCTTGAGAACGCCCTCGTCGAACCGGAACGTGAGACTGGGCGGGTCCTCCACCGCGAACGACTCGCGTTGACGCCCAGCGGCCTGAAGCGCCGCGAGCGCGAGCATCACCGCCGGGGACAACGCGAGGGCCGAGGCTCGCGATCTTCGAGCACGCCGATCCCATTCCCACGCCTCGCGCCGGCGGCGTGACGCAGCGAGTCCCGGCGGGAATGCATCGCTCGGCTCCGACGCGACGGGGAAGCCGGCAAAGGCCGGCACCGGAACGCCCTCCGCCGGCCAGAGCTCCGTGTCGAGCCACAGCTCACCAAGCCGCCATCCCATGGAGAAGCTGCGTTCGCCGACCCCGCGCAGTGTCCTCCGAGGCCTAGTAGTAGATGGCTGATGCCACGATCTCGCGCGTCCGGCTGCGCGATCTGGCACGCCTGGGCCGCTCCGGCCCGGATCCGGCCGGCGGAGCCGGCCTCCACCGTGCCTGCGCTTCGCCGCGTCGGCCGCTCACCGATGCTCCCGGCATCGGCAAGCGTCCGCCGCGGCGCCCCAGACGCACCAGCTCGCGCCCCGGAGCAGGCGATCTCATGGCATCAACCATCTCGCCCTGCCGCGGCTTGCTGCGAGAAAGACATGCGCGTATCATCGACGGCAGTCGTGTCCAGATAGCACACGCCAGCGGATAACGAGCCGGCCGGCCGCCGGTTCGTCGGCGTGTGCGTACCGCGACGACTCTCTCGATGCTTTCCCCGCCCGTCGCGGGCGCTCCCTCTACGCGGGGCAGGAGCCATGGAGCGACGGAACCTCATCACCAGCAGTTCCAATCCGAGACTCAAGAACATTCGCCGCCTGCGCAGGCGCGGCGGGACCGTGTTCCTGGTCGAAGGCTTCCGCCAGGTCTCCTGCGCGCTCGAGTCGCGCACGCGAATTCGACAGCTCCTGCTCGCTCCCGACCTCTGGCTGGGAGCATGCGAGACGGAGCTCCAACGCGGCGGCACCGAGGTGCTCGAGCTGAGTGCCCGCGCGTTCGAGTCGATCTCGAGCCACGTGCGGCCCGACGGCGTCGCGGCGGTTGTCGACCGGCCGCCAACCGACATCAGCCGGCTACGGCTGCCCGCCGAGCCCCTCGTCCTCGTCGCGGAAGGCGTCGAGCGGCCCGGGAATCTCGGGACGATCGTCCGCAGCGCTTGCGCGGCGGGCGCCGATGCGCTCGTCGTCGCCGACGGGCGGACCGATCTGTTTCATCCAGAAACCGTGCGCGGCTCCGTCGGGACGCTCTTCAGGCTCGCAGTCGCCGAGAGCACGACAGCTGAGACGATCGCATGGCTGAAGGCGCACGAGCTGCGCATCGTCGTCGCGACTCCCGAGGCCGACCGTCCTTGCTGGGACGTCGACCTCGGCGGTCCCCAGGCGATCGTCGTGGGCAACGAGCGCCACGGCGTCGCGGCGGCGTGGCTCGACGCGGCGGACGAGACTGTCAGCGTCCCGATGCCGGGGCCGGCCGACAGTCTCAACGTTGCGGTCGCGGCCGGCGTCGTCCTCTTCGAGGCGGCGCGCCAGCGCCTACCGGCCCATACCGAATCCTTACAGCCCTCGGCCTAACAGCCGAACCGGCCGGGCGTCCCAACCTGTGAGAGGGCTCCGAGGACGCGGGGTCTGCAGGAATCGTCCCAGCCCTCTCGGCAGAGGAGCCGCCCAGCGAGGCGGCTCTTTTGCGTTTCGCGGTTCGCGCTGCGGGAACAAGCGCCCCACGCAAACGAAAGGCGCAAACGAAAGGGGGGTCGCAACGTGAGCATCCTCTGGATCGTCTTGATCGTCATCCTCGTGCTCGCCCTGCTCGGCTTCTTCTCGCGCGGGTACTGGTAGGACCGAACCTTCTCGTGAATAGGCCGCCCGGCCCATTGCCGGGCGGCCTTCGTTTAGGGAAGCTTGATGTGTGCGGGACGCATTGCGTCAGGCAGATCTCGCGCCCGTGCTGCCTCGGCTCGGGGGGATGGCCCGTCCGAACGGTGTCGTGATCGTCAGCGAGACGCAGTGGGCCTTCTCGGGTGTCGACGGTACCCTGGTCGAAGGGCGAATGCCGACGCTCCCACCGCTCGTCCGCCGCATCCCTCTGTTGCGCGGCCTCGCCCGGCTCGGGCTCGCCTTCGCGCCCGTCATGCGCGGAGGAGGGACGACTCGCCGGATCGAGCGGCTCGGGCTGTTCGCCGCTGTGCTCCTGCCCTTCGGGCTTGTCCTCGTCTCCCAGGAGGTGGCCCTTGCGGTCGGCTTCGCGGTGACCGCCGTCCTCTTCTTCCTGCTCTTCCGCGGGCGCACACTCGCCCTCCACGGCGCCGAGCATCGCGCGATCGCGGCGGCCGAGAGCCGGAGCCTGGAGGAGACTTGGGATGGCTCCTCGCGGCCGTCGCGGTTCTCTCTCCGCTGCGGGACGAACTTCGCCGCGCTCGCCGCGCCGATCACCTTCGCTGCCGACCAGATGTGGCCGCTCTCGGTCGCGTTGTGGACACCGCTCGTGATCACCATGCTCTCGCTGGCGCTGACGATGGAGCTCTGGCAGCTCGTCCAGGGCTCGAGCTCGCGCCTCGCAAAGGTGCTGCTCCTGCCCGGCCTGGCGCTCCAGCGCGTGACGACGCGGGAGCCCTTGCTCGAGGAAACCCGCGTCGCGCTGCGCGCGGTCGACTCCGTTTTGCGCCGCTCGGCCGAAGGCTAGAATCAAGCGATGGCCGAGCTGGGCACCATGCGCGTCAAGAGCGGCCTCGCCGAGATGCTCAAGGGCGGGGTGATCATGGACGTGACCGACGCCGACCAGGCCCGGATCGCGGAGGACGCGGGCGCGTGCGCGGTCATGGCGCTCGAGCGCGTCCCCGCCGACATTCGCCGTGACGGCGGCGTCGCGCGCATGGCCGATCCCGACAAGATCGCCGAGATCCAGGAGTCCGTGACCATCCCTGTGATGGCGAAGGCCCGTATCGGACACTTCGTCGAGGCGCAGATCCTCGAGGCGCTCGAGGTCGACTACATCGACGAGTCGGAGGTGCTGACGCCGGCGGACACGCAGAACCACATCGACAAGTGGCAGTTCACCGTCCCCTTCGTCTGCGGATGCACGAACCTCGGCGAGGCGCTTCGCCGCATCTCCGAGGGCGCGGCCATGATTCGCACGAAGGGCGAGGCGGGGACGGGCGACATCGTCAACGCGGTGACCCACATGCGCGCGGTCTTCGGCGGAATCCGCCGCCTCGGCGCGCTGCGCGAGGACGAGCTCTACGCCGAGGCGAAGGAGTTGCGCGCGCCCTACGACCTCGTCAAGTGGGTCGCCGAGAACGGCCGCCTGCCCGTGGTGACGTTCACCGCCGGCGGGATCGCCACTCCGGCCGATGCGGCCCTGTGCATGCAGCTCGGCGCGGACGGCGTCTTCGTCGGCTCCGGGATCTTCAAGTCCGGGGATCCGTCCCCGCGGGCGAAGTCGATCGTCGAGGCGACCACGCATTTCAACGACGCGGAGATCCTCGCCCGCGTTTCGCGCGGTCTCGGCGAGCCCATGTTCGGGCTCCAGGCCGCCGGCATCCCTCCCGAAGAGCTACTCGAGACGCGCGGCTGGTAAGCCGGTTCCGCCTTGCCGGTGTCGGTCGGCAGGCGGCGCATCGAACGCGCAGCCGGGCTTCGCCCGGCGTAGCGGAATATCGGTTGGATCTTGGATTGAGTTAAGGAGGGGGCTCGCGGGGGAACCCTGGTTCCCCCGCGCTACGTCCGGCGCCCAGGTCAGGATCTGGGCAGTGGACTTCCTGAAGCCGCGCTGGACGACGGCGTCGTTCCTGCTGTACACGGGTGGTCTCACCGTCCTCGGTGCTGCGCTCGGTGCGCTCGTCTACCTGGGTCGCTCGTACAGCGGGGGCGCGCTCGTGCTCTGGGCGCTCCTGATCCTCGGGATCCTGTACAGCATCGCGACGGGGTACAAGCTGCGCCGCCGCTGGATCGCCGCCGGCGTGTTCGCGTTCTCGTCGGTCATCGCGTGGGCCGTGTTCGTGTACGCGCTCTGGGTCTGGTTCGGCTGGCTGCACCGCAGCTCGTTCGCCCATCCCTTCGAGGGATTCTCGGTCGCCCGGCTGTCGTTCACGCTGCTCATCCTCGCCGCCTGCGTGGACGACGGTCGCCGCTTCCGCTTCCCCCTCATCTCCGCGATCACCGCGTTCGCGACCTGGTACTTCGTCACCGACTTGATCTCGGGCGGCGGGAACTGGTCGACGTGGGTGACGCTGGTCATCGGCTTCATCTACCTGGGAGTCGCCGGTGCGATGGACTCCCCCTCGTCGTTCTGGTGGCACGTCGTCTCCGGGGTGCTGGTCGGAGGCGCCTTGCTGAAGTGGTGGCACCATTCGGACCTGGACTGGGCGTTGATCGCGGTCGCCGCCCTTGCGTTCGTGTCGATGGCGTACGGGACCAGACGGTCGAGCTGGGCGGTCCTCGGCGCGACCGGCCTGTTCCTGTCGGCTTACCACTTCGCGATCGAATGGTCGCGGAGCACCGACTCCGTGACCGGCCTCAGGAGCGGGCGGGATTGGGTGCCGTACGCGGTCTTCGCTTTCCTCGGCTTCCTGCTCGTCTCGCTCGGCCTGAAGAAGCGCGGGGCCGCCGTCGGAGAGCCCGAGCGCCTCGAAGAAGCGGATACGCGCCGATACGATTGACCCGTGAAGATCGGGGTTCTTGCCGTCCAGGGCAACTTTCGAGAGCACGTCCAGATGCTGCGCGGGCTCGGCGTGGACGCGGTCGAGGTCCGTAAGCCGGAGCAGCTCGGAGGATTGGACGGGCTGGTCTTCCCGGGCGGCGAGTCGACTACGTTCATGCGCCTGATGCAGCTGTATGGGCTCGACGAGGCACTGCGTGCCTTCCAGGGCCCCGTGCTCGGCACGTGTGCCGGGATGATCGTCCTCGACCGGGACCACCTCGGCCTCGTCGACCTCGCGGTCGAGCGGAACGCCTACGGCCGCCAGGTCGCGAGCTTCGAGGCCGATCTCGAGCTCGAGGGCGACGAGCGGCCCCTGCGCGGCATCTTCATCCGCGCGCCGCGCGTCCGCGAGGCGGCCCCGGAGGTCGAGGTGCTGGCCGAGCTGGACGGCGAGCCGGTCGCCCTGCGCCAGGGCCGCTTCATCGTTACCTCCTTCCATCCCGAGCTCACGGACGACACGCGCATCCACGAGCGCTTTCTGCAGCTCGTCGAGGAGGCAAATCTTGTCCGGACATAGCAAGTGGTCCTCGATCAAGCACAAGAAGGGCGCCGCCGACGCGAAGCGAGGAAAGCTCTTCTCCAAACTGTCGCGGGCGATCATCGTCGCCGCGCGTGAAGGCGGAGGCGACCCCGACGGCAACCTCGCGCTGCAGAACGCGGTCGAGAAGGCGCGCTCCTACTCGATGCCAAAGGACAACATCGAGCGCGCCATTCAGCGCGGTGCCGGCACGGGCCAGGACGCAGAGACCTTCGAGACCGTGACGTACGAGGGCTACGGCCCGAACGGGGTCGCCGTCTACGTCGAGGCGCTGACGGACAATCGCAACCGCACCGCGGCCGACGTCCGCCACGTCTTCTCCAAGCACGACGGCTCGCTCGGGACGTCGGGCTCGGTCGCGTGGCTATTCGAGCGGAAGGGGGTCGTGCTCGTCCCCGCGGAGGGCGTGGACGAGGACGAGCTCATGCTCGCGGCCGCCGAGGGCGGGGCCGAGGACGTCGCCGTGGACGGCTCGAGCTTCGAGGTCACCGCCGCCCCGGAGGATCTCGCACGTGTGCGGGAGGCGATCGAGGCAGCCGGCATGCCGGTGGAAGCGGCCCAGCTGACGATGGTCCCGAAGACCACGATCGAGGTCGAGGACGAGCCCGCGGCGAAGAAGATCCTGCGCCTGATGGACGCGCTCGAGGAGTCCGACGACGTTCAGGACGTCTACTCGAACTTCGACATCCCGGAGCGCGTGCTCGAGACTGTCGCTTGAACGCGGGGGAACCCATGGTTCCCCCGCGAGCCCCCTCCTTCACGCAACTGGGAACCACTCCGGTCACGCTTCGCCGGGCAAAGCCCGGCTACGCGCCAGTAGCCCACGTGCAGCCCGGCGCAAACACGGCTTAGCCGACGAACAAAGCGCGGCTGACGACGCGCCTGGAGTTCGACTTCGCCACCGCGCGATACGAGCCGCGCGCGGGGACGCGCAGGGAGAACTCGCCCTTCCTGTTCGTCCTCGCCGCCGCCAGCGGCCGCCAGCTGCCCCCGACCTGGCGCTGGATCGAGACGGGCAGGCCCAGGACGGGGTGGTTGAAGGCGTCCGTGACTGTTCCGCGCAGCGTCCGGCCCGAGTCGGAGAGCGCAATCCGGGTGGGCGGAAGGTTGCCGAGCAGCTTGACGCCCGAGAGCGCCCAGAAGGCCTGGCCGCGGTTCCAGATCGACGGCAGATCGAGACCGTTCACGAGGTAGTCGCCGAACTGCCCGGACGAGTCGCCGGCAGGGTCGCTCAGCTCGAACCGCAGGATCGTGAAGGCCCTCGGCCCGACGGCGAACGCGAGCGCCGCCTCGTAGGATGCGTCGTTGGGTGCGGGGGCGCGCGTGATCGCATAGAAGCCGAGGATCGTGCCCACCACGCGCTTGCCGACGTAGTGCGGAATCGCGATTGGATCCTTCTTGTCCACCGGCCATCCGTGCTGCGGTGCGGCGAGGGCGATCGCCTTGGCCGATCCCGGTCGCGCCTGGAAGTCGACGGACCACTTGATCGACGTCGTGCCGCGCTTGCTCTGATCCCGGCTCGCCCAGTACGCCGGGCCTCCCCATGCTCCGCGCGTGAGGTCGGCCGAGCGGCGTTTGTAGGCAGGCGGCGATGCCAGCTCGAGCGAGATTCCGCGCGGGAACGCGGCGGTCACGCCGGGCCCGGCGACGCGGATGTGCTCGACGGACGTTGCGCCCGCGAGCGGCGCGACGACAAGCGCCGCCAGCGCCGCGAAAGCGAAGAAGGACCCCCTGAACATCCGGACCAAGGTACCACCGTCGTCGGCGAAATCGGCCCGGAACCCGGATGCGGGCAGGCGGGCGCTGTCCGGGTGGCTCCTTAACCTTCCGATGTGAAAGTTCTCGGAATCGATCCGGGCACGGCCGCTTGCGGGTACGGAATCGTCCACGAAAAAGACGGGCGCCTCAGGGCCGTTGTGCATGGGGCATGGAGAACTCCTGCAGGCACGCGCCTGGAGCTCAGGCTCAAGACGATTTTCGAAGGAGTGGAGGAGTTGGTGGTGGAGCACCGTCCGGACGCCGTCGCGCTCGAGGAGTCCTTCGTCGGCGTCGATGCCCGCACCGCGCTCTCCGTCGGACAGGCGAGAGGCGCCGTTCTCGTCGCTTGCGCGCGCGCCGGTGTCGAGGCCGCTGAGTACGCGCCGAACCGGGTCAAGCAGATGATCTGCGGCTACGGGCATGCCGAGAAGTCCCAGGTGCAGAAGATGGTCAAGGCCATCCTGGGCATGCCGAAGCCGCCGACGCCGAACCATGCCGCCGACGCGCTCGCCGTCGCGATCTGCCACGCGCTCGCGCCCCGGCTGCTGAGGGCCGTCTCGTGATCGCCCGGCTGCGGGGGAAGGCGGTCGCTCGCAGTCCCGACACGCTCGTCCTCGAGGTCAACGGCGTCGGGTATCTCGTCCAGCCGACGCGGCGGGCGGCGCAGAAGGCGCGCGCGAAGGGCGAGGTCGTGATCGAGACGTACCTGCACGTGCGCGAGGACGCGCTGCAGCTCTACGGGTTCGCAGACGCGGACGAGCGTGGGCTGTTCGAGCAGCTGCTCTCCGTGTCCGGGGTCGGGCCGAAGGTCGCGCTCGCCATCGTTTCCGGCTCCACGCCCGACGAGCTGCGGCGCGCGATCGCGCTCGAGGACACGGCGCGGTTCCAGGCGATCCCCGGCATCGGCAAGAAGACCGCGCAGCGCGTCGTGCTCGAGTTGAAGGAGAAGCTCGGCGACGGTGTCGCCGTTCCCGAGCAGGGTTCAGCGAGGCCGCAGTTGGTCGCGAGGGAGGCGCTCATGGAGCTCGGTTACTCTCTCGGGGAAGCCGACCAGGCGCTGGCGGAGATCGATCCCGCCCTGCCGGCCGAGGAGCGTGTCCGCCTCGCCCTGAGGAAGGCGGCGTGAAGGAGCAGCTCCTCGCGCCGGTGCTCGAGGACGGCACCGAGGATCTCGTCGAGGTCTCGCTTCGTCCCCCGAGCCTCGTCGAGTTCGTCGGCCAGACTCGCATCAAGGAGCAGCTCGCGATCTCCCTGCAGGCCGCGCGGGCGCGAGGGGAGGCGCTCGACCACGTCCTGCTCGTCGGCCCGCCCGGGCTCGGTAAGACGAGCCTCGCCTACATCATCCGCCAGGAGCTCGGCGTCGGAATCCGCTGCGTCGCGGGCCCTGCGCTGGAGCGCAAGGGAGACATGGCGGCGATCCTGACCGGGCTCGAGCAACGTGACGTCCTGTTCGTGGACGAGATCCACCGGCTGAACCGCGCGGTGGAGGAGATCCTCTATCCGGCGCTCGAGGACTTTCGCCTCGACATCGTCGTCGGGCAGGGGCCGGCCGCGCGGACGCTGACGCTCGACCTCCCCAAGTTCACGCTGGTGGGCGCCACTACCCGCACCGGGCTGCTGACCACGCCGCTCCGCGACCGCTTCGGAATGACATTCCGGCTCGGCTACTACGACGCGGACGAGCTGGGCGCGATCGTGCGCCGGTCGGCGCAGATCCTCGACGTCGAGGTCGCCTCCGACGCAGCCGCCGAGATCGCCCGGCGCTCGCGCGGGACACCGCGCATCGCCAACCGCATTCTCCGGCGCGTGCGCGATGTCGCCGAAGTGCGGCACAACGGAACGGTCACACCGGACATCGCCCGCGAGGCCCTCGAGCTGCTCGAGATCGACGAGCGCGGCCTCGAGCCGATGGATCGCGAGCTCCTGCGCGCCATCGTCGAGCGCTTCGACGGCGGCCCGGTGGGACTGTCCACGCTGGCGGTCGCGCTGGGCGAGGAGCCTGACACGATCGAGGACGTCTACGAGCCATACCTGCTCCAGCTCGGTTTCCTCCAGCGGACACCCCGCGGCCGCATCGTCACCTCGCTCGGCCGCGGGCATCTCGGCGCGACAGCGCCGGGAGAAAGCGCGCTCTTCTGAGTTAGGGCCGCCCCGCTACCGGGTAGGAGCACCGGAAGGCGCAAATGGACACCCTCCGCGAGTTCACCCTCTCACTTCCGGCTCGGAGCGAGAACCTGAGCACGATTCGGCGTGCCGTCTCCGACTTCGCCGTGGCGCTCGGTGTCGACGAGGAAACGATCGCAGACCTCCGCCTGGCGGTGAACGAAGCCTGCTCGAACGTCGTCCGCCACGCCTATGACAGGGACGACGGGTCGATGACGGTGGAGGCTCGCCCGCTCGGCGGCTACCTGGTCGTGGTCGTCGAGGACGACGGGTGCGGCCTTTCGCGCGCGTCGAGCGACCCCGGAGCCGGGCTCGGTCTGCGCGTCGCGAGCGCGGTCAGCAACTCGTTCGAGGTGCGCCAGAAGCCGAGTGGCACCGAAGTGCGGCTCGCGTTTCCCATCGGTAGCGCCATCTAGCGGCGGAACTGCATGTCGTGCCAGCTCGGCACGGGAAGGAGCTCCAAGAGCGCGCGGTCGCCGCGAGGGTCGCGGTACGCGAACTCCGAGGCGTCCTCGTCCCAGGCGACCTCCAGGAGCCCTTCCTTCACTCGGTGGTCGAGCCAGGCACCGCGGAAGACGAGCTTTCGCAGCCAGTAGACCAGCGACTCCCCGCGGGCGAGCGAGACGTGCTCCCAGTGGCGGACGAGGTAGCGCCCGAGCCCGCTGCGCGGCTCGGCTATGCGGCCGTCCGAGGCGAGCTCGACCAGGTCGGCCGTCTCGTCGTCGTCCAGATCGTTGTCCGAGACGAGCCCGAGCGTCACTCCGGCGGCGGTCACCCGCTCCTCGAAGTCGACGGCGTTGAAGGCAAAGCGGTGCCCGAGGAACTCGACGACGTACTCGTCTCCCGAGGAGTAGTCGGCCTGGGTCACGGGAAGAGGATAACTTGATCACATGCGGGTATCGGTGTGGGTCGGGGCGGCGGTGGGCGTGCTCGCGGTGGTCGCGCTGTCCGCGCTCGTCTTCGGGCTCTCGTTCGAGCGGGCGGCGCTGCTTGCGCCGGCGATCGTCATCTGTGTCGGCGGGGCGGTGGCTCTCCTGATCCTGTGGGGAAAGGCCGCTCTGGACGTGTGGCGCCGGCGGCGGGTTCCGTCCGACCCGCCTCGTAGCGTGAGTCGTCCGGATGACCTGGACGATGGCACCATGCGCGCCGGACGACGCGGCTGAGATAAGCGCCGCGCTCGGCGTCGACAACCTCACCGCGAGCGTGCTCGCACGGCGCGGATATGCGGACGTCGAGAGCGCCCGCGCCTTCCTGGAGGGCGCGGATCCGGGCCACGACCCTTTCCTGCTCGGCGATATGGCCGTCGCCTGCGAGCGCATCCGCGCGACGGTTGCCGCGGGTAAGCGCATCTGCGTCCACGGCGACTACGACGCGGACGGCATCTGCGCCACCGCCCTGGCGCTGCTCGTGCTCCGCGAGCTCGGCGCCGACCCCGGCTGGCACCTGCCGAGCCGCTTCGAGGAGGGCTACGGCGTGCAGGTCGACACGGTGCGGCGCCTGGCAGAGGAGGGCTACGAGCTCCTGATCACGGTCGACTGCGGAATCACCGCCGTCGAAGCGGTGGAGGAGGCGAAGCGGGTCGGTCTCGACATGATCGTCACCGACCACCACCGGCCCGCCGAGCTTCTGCCCGATTGCCCCCTCGTGGTCACCCGCCCTTCCGAGTATCCGTTCCCGGAGCTGTGCGGCACCGGCGTGGTGCACAAGCTGGGGCAGGCGCTGCTCGGACAGGATTCCCCTGCGCTCCGCGCTCACGCCGACATCGTCTCGCTCGCGACCATTGCCGACGTCGTCCCGCTCGTGGACGAGAATCGGGCGCTCGCGATCGAGGGGCTCCGACGCCTGGCCGCGACGCAGAAACCGGGGCTGCGCGCGCTCATGCGCGGGGCGCACGTCGATCCCGCAGTGGTCGACTCCGGCGCGGTCGGCTTTCGGCTCGCGCCCAGGATCAATGCCGCAGGGCGCCTGGGGCATCCCGGCGCCGCGCTCGAGCTCCTGCTGACCGACGACCCGGACACGGCTCGTCGCATCGCGGACGACCTGGAGCAGCTGAACCGTGAGCGCCAGGCGGTCGAGGACTCGATCGTCCGCGCCGCAATCGCCCAGGTCGAGGAGTGGCCGGAGGCGAAGCGCGGCCGGCGAGCCTACGTCCTCGCCCACGAGGAGTGGCACGAGGGCGTGATCGGGATCGTCGCATCGCGCCTGGTCGAGCGCTACCACCGGCCGGTCGTCCTCATCGCCGCGGGCGAGCAGGAATGGAAGGGATCGGGTCGTTCGATTCCCGCGTTCGACCTGCACGGTGGACTGAAGGAATGCTCCGGCCTCCTGGAGCGCTTCGGCGGGCACCGCGCCGCGGCCGGTCTGTCGATCCGCCCGGAGCGGATCGAGGAGTTCGCGGCCGCCTTTGCCCAGCACGCCGCCGGTGTGCTGGGCGAGGACGACCTGCGGCGTGTGACGCGCATCGACGCCGTCGTCCCGCGGAACGTCCCGCTCACCCTGGGCCTCTGCCAGGAGCTTAGGCGGCTCGCGCCCTTTGGGCTCGGCAATCCGAACGTCACCCTCCTCGCGCCCGCGTGCGCGCTCGGCGATCTTGCGGCCGTCGGCGAGGGGAAGCACCTTCGCTTCCGCGTTCGCACCGAGGCCGGCGTGGACGGTGGCTCGGCGATCGCCTTCGGAATGGGCCGCGACCTGGACCGCTTCCGGGTGCCGGGGCGGTACGACGTCGCGTTCCGCCTCCAGGAGAACCACTGGAACGGGACGGTCGCGCCGCAGCTCGTCGTCCAGCGCGTCTTCGACACACCCGACCGCTATCGCGAGGTGCGGGCGTGGCTCGCCGAGGAGTTCCGGAAGACCTCGGGGCGAGATCCGCTCGCGGACGAGATCTTCGCCGAGCTCCGGCTCGAGCACGGCGCTCCGCGGAGTCTGCTCGAGTCGGAGCGCTTCCGCGAGCTGCTCGTGGACGTGCCGCTGCCGCGCGCCGCCTAGCAGGAGTTCCGGCGGCGCGGGACCTGAGGAGTTGTCGAGATCGTAGTGCTGCAGATGGATCGGCGAGCCCTCGTCACCGGCGCCGCGTCGCTCGTTCTCGCTCCGCGGGCGCTCGCGCGGCTCGCAGGTCGCGAGCTCGTGCTCGTCACCGCAGACGAAGAGGCCAGGCTCGTCGCCGTCGAGCTTCCGGGCGGCCGTGTGCACCGCTACGTCAGCACCCTTCCCAAGCCTCGCAGCATCGAGTCGGTCGGCCCGATGGCCGTGGTCGCTCACTCGGAGATCGGCGCCGTCTCGCTTGTCCGCGGCGCCACGCTCGAGGTGGAGCACGTCCTGCGCGGTTTCGGCGAGCCGCGCTACACCGCCGGGCATCCGGATGGACGCGTCGCCTATGTCAGCGACGCTCGGCGCGGCGAGGTCGTGGCGCTCGACGTCCTGCACGGTCGACGCCTGGGACGCGCGCGTGTGGGTGCACTCGCGCGGCACATCACGATCGACCCGCGCGGGCGAACCCTGTGGACGGCTCTTGGCGCCAAGGCCGAAGAGGTCGCGGTCGTCGACGTCTCCAACCGAGGCCGGCCGCGGCTCGTCCGTCGCTTCCAGCCGCCGTTCCTCGCGCACGACGTCGGCTGGGCTCCGGGAGGCGGGCGTGTCTGGATCAGCTCCGGCGACCGAAACGAGGTCGCGATCTATGCGGCTCACAGCGGGCGGCTACTGCGTCGGCTGCAGGCCGACAAACCGCCGCAACACTTCACCTTCCGCGACAAGCTCGTGTTCGTCGCGAGCGGCGAGAGCGGCACCTTGCATGTTCACGGTCTCGACGGCGCCCGGCTGCTGGTCACTCCCATTCCGGACGACTCGTACAACGTCCAACAGGCGTACGGATGGGTCGTAACCCCCGGCCTCGGCACGGGGACGCTGTGCCTTCTCGACCGGAACGGCCGGCGGCGCTGGAGCAAGAAGGTCGCCCGCTCGTCCCACGACGCCTGCATCGTCGCGTTCTCCGCCCAGCCCTTCTAACGGTTTAGGAGACCCCCATTCGGGCAGGAACCCCGTGTGCAGCGGCGAACGGGACTTCCCATGCGATTCTGGAGACGGAGACGGGCTCGCAGGCTCGACAGCCTCGCCGCCCTCTTGATCGAGCTGGAAGAGCTCGCTGATCATCGCCGCAACGGACGCCTCCGGGCGACGCTCAAGTTCTAGGCGTCCTTCCGCCAGACGGAGACGTGCTTGCGGCTCTCGCTCATGAAGGGCTCTCGCCCCCAGTCGGCCCAGCGCTCGGCGAGGGTCATGCCGGCGATCCTGGCCATCAGGTCGAGCTCTGAAGGCCAGACGTAGCGGAAGGGAACGGACACGTTTCGAAACGTGCCGTCTTCGAGCCAATAGTGGTGCGAGATCTGCCCTTGCGAGGCGACGTCGTACTCGTCGAACCCGAGCCTGGTGGGCGTGACCGTGAACGGGACGACCGTCTCGCCGGGCTGGAGGCGTCGGAGTTGCGGCACGCCGACCTCGATCACGAAGTGGCCGCCCGGCTGGAGATGCCGGGCCGCGTTCTCGAAGCATGCGGCCTGCGCGTCCTGCGACGTCAGATTCATGATCGTGTTGAAGACGAGGTAGGCGAGCGCGAACGTCCTGGGAATGCGCGTCGTCGCGAAATCGCCGATCGTGACCTGGATGTCTGTCCCGCCGGGCTTCTCCCGCAGGCGGGCGACCATCGCCTCCGACAGGTCGATGCCGCTGACGGCGACGCCGCGCCCGGCGAGCGGAAGGGCGATCCGCCCCGTTCCTATCCCCAACTCGAGCGCGGCCTCCTCTCCCGCAAGGCGGGCGAGGAACTCCACGACGGGATCGATCGCCTCGGGCGTGAACCTGTCCGCGGACGTTTCGTCGTAGCGGGCGGCGACGGCCTCGTCGAAGTGGTTCTTCGGCACGGGCGGACTCTGGCAGAAGAAGCTCGCGGGGGGCCGGAGTACACTTTGTGTATGGCCGTTGTCGAGACTTCGGAGCGTCATCAGGATCTCGTCGACGAGCTGATCCGGGACGTCGAGGCGTATATCACGGACGCCGATCGCGAGCTCCTGAGCCGCGCCTTCCACTTCGCCGCACGCGCTCACGAGGGGCAGCAGCGCCGCTCCGGCGAGGACTTCATCCAGCACCCGTTCGGGGTGGCCAAGATCTGCGCCGAGCTGCATCTCGACGAGGAGGCGGTTGCCGCCGCGCTCCTTCATGACGTCGTCGAGGACACAGAAACGACGATCGACGAGGTGCGCGAGGAATTCGGCCAGGACATTGCCCAGCTGGTCGAGGGGGTCACGAAGCTCACCGGGATCAGCTTCCAGAGCCGCGAGCAGGCCGAGGCCGAGAACTACCGAAAGATGGTCATGGCGATGGCGGACGACCCGCGGGTCATCCTCATCAAGCTCGCCGACCGCCTGCACAACATGCGCACGGCCGAGTACTGGGGCCGCCAGAAGCAGATGCAAAAGGCGCGCGAGACGCTCGAGGTGTACGCGCCGCTTGCGCACCGCCTCGGTATCCACACGGTCAAGTGGGAGCTGGAGGATCTCTCGTTCGAGCGCCTCCACCCGCGCAAGTACCAGGAGATCAAGACGATGGTCGCCGAGCGCCGGGCGGAGCGGGAGAAGCGGGTCGACGAGGCTGCCGAGACGCTCCAGCAGGAGCTCGACAAGGTCGACATCCCCGCGGACATCTCCGGCCGGGCGAAGCACTTCTACTCCATCTACGAGAAGATGGCCAAGCGCGGGCGCGAGTTCAACGAGATCTACGACTTGACCGCGATGCGCGTGATCGTTCAGCGCGACGGCGAGGAGGGAATCCGCGACTGCTACGGCGCGCTGGGCCTCATCCACTCGCTGTGGAAGCCCATGCCCGGCCGCTTCAAGGACTACATCGCGATGCCCAAGCTGAACCGCTACCGGGCGCTGCACACGACCGTGATCGGCCCGGAGGGGATGCCGCTCGAGATCCAGGTGCGCACGCTGCGCATGCACCTCGAGGCCGAGTACGGGATCGCCGCGCACTGGGTGTACAAGCGCCGGCGCGGCGCGAAGATCGACGAGGCGTGGGAGGCCTGGGTCAAGCAGGTCATGGACTGGCATACGGAGGAGGCCGACCCGCTCGAGTTCATGAAGACGTTCCGCACCGACCTCTTCAGCGACGAGGTGTACGTGTTCACGCCGAAAGGCGACCTGAAGACGCTGCCCGCCGGCTCGACGCCGATCGACTTCGCCTACGCCGTCCACACGGACGTCGGCCACCGCACGGTCGGCTCGAAGGTGAACGGACGGATCGTCCCGCTCCACTACCGGCTGAAGAGCGGCGACTTCGTCGAGATCCTGACCGCGAAGAAGGGGAGGGGCCCGTCGCGGGACTGGATGAAAGTGGCGGCGTCGTCGCGCGCCCGTAACAAGATCCGCCAGTGGTATTCGCGCGAGACGCGCGGCGAGACGGAGCAGAAAGGCCGCGAGTCGCTCGAGCAGGCCCTCAAGGCACAGAACCTGCCCTACCGCAAGCTGGCAAGCTCTGCGCTGCTCGCTCAGGTCATCCGCGAGGCCGGGTTCAAGAAGGCGGAGGACTTTTACCTGGCGCTCGGCTCCGGGAAGCTCCCGCCGAGCCAGATCGTGAACAAGCTGCTCCAGCGCCTGAAGACGACCCAGGTCGCGGAAGAGGCGACGGTTCCCAAGGCGCCGAAGGCGCGCGAGACGGTCGCGAGCGAAAGCTTCGGGATCCAGGTGCAAGGCGTCGAGGACGTTCTCGTGCGCCTCGCGAAGTGCTGCACGCCGGTTCCCGGCGACCAGATCGTCGGCTACATCTCGCTCGGGAAGGGGATCACGATCCACCGGGAGGACTGCCCGAACGTCAAGGCGCTGCGCCGGAACCCCGAGCGCTTCACGGTGGTCGACTGGGACGGCGACGCCTCCAAGAGCTTCCGCGTCCAGATCGCGGTCGACGCCTGGGACCGCCCGCGCCTGCTCGAGGACGTCGCGCGTACGTTCGCCGAGCACGGCACGAACATCGTCTCGTACGGCGGCGTCGTGGAGGATCAGCTGGCCAAGAACTGGTACACAGCCGAGGTCGGCGACATCAAGGACCTGCGCGGCCTGCTGACGGCGCTGCGCAACGTCGAGGCCGTCTTCGACGCGTACCGCGTAACGCCCTCTTGAGCATCAACGAGACCGCCGCGAAGGGATTCTCGAGCGCGGCGGACGTCTACGAGCGCGGCCGTCCCGGCTACGCGCCGGAGGCGGTGGCCTGGGTGTGCGAGCGGCTGGGAATCAAGCCTGGCCGAACAGTCCTCGATCTCGCCGCCGGCACGGGAAAGCTGACGCGCGACCTCGTTCCGAGCGGTGCTGCAGTGGTTGCAGTCGAGCCGCTGGACGAGATGCGGGAGCATCTGGAGCGCGTCGCCCCGGACGTCCGAGCGCTGTCTGGAACGGCGGAAGAAATCCCGCTCGAGGACGGGAGCGTCGACGCGGTCGTCTGTGCCCAGGCGTTCCACTGGTTCGATCCCGCACGTGCCCTGCCCGAGATCCACCGCGTGCTGCGGTCCGGTGGTGGGATCGCGCTCCTGTACAACAGCCGCGATCTCGACGACCGCGTCCAGAAGACGCTCGACGACCTGCTCGACCCGTATCGCGGCGAGGTGGCTCGTCACTGGGTCAAGGCCCACGAAGACGTGCTGGGGAAGAGCAACATCTTCGGTCCCGTGGAGGAGCGCAGCTGGCGGAGCGAGCAGCCGGTCAGCCTCGACGGCCTGCTGGAGATGGCGGCCTCCCGCAGCTACGTGGCGAGCCTCGAGGACGGCGCTCGCGCGGAGCTGCTCGCTCGCATCCGTGCCGAGTTCGCGGAGCAGCCCGAGCCGATCGTCCTCCGCTACCAGGTGGACGTGTACGTGGCCGACCGCGCCTGATGATCCCCGCCCTGCGCTAACGCACCGGGGGCGCGACCTCGACGTCGTCGCCTTCGAAGCGGCGGATGACGAACTTGAACGTGTCGGGGATCGGCTGCGCGCGCCGCTCGTCCAGGTCGACGAGGACCAGCGTCTGCGTGGCGGTGACCATGAGCGCGTCGTCCTCCACTCGGTAGGCCCCGAACTCGTAGGTCGCGCTCGTCGTCCCGATCCGCGCAGCACGGACGAAGACCTCGAGCAGGTCGTCGAACCGCGCGGGTGCGTGGTACTCGACGGTGGAGGCGCGCATCACGAGCTCATGCTCCTGGTCGACCTTCATGAGGCCGAGGTGCCGGTGGTACTCGACCCGCGCGAGGTCGAAGTAAGGCAGGTAGCGCCCGTAGTAGACGATCCCCTGCGCGTCGGTGTCGGAGAAGCCGACCCGCGTCAGCGCCGAGTACTTGAAGGGGGGCTTGCGGTCAGTGCGTCGTCCGAGCTCGAGCGTCACGCGTGCGAACGCTATCCAAGGCGATCCGGCGATTCCGGTGCCAGCGCAGCACTCCCCAGCCCGCGAGACCGGCCAGGAATGCGCCGAAGAGCGCGAAGGGGAGGATGATGTACGAGCCGTTGATGCGGCTCTGGTCGTGCGTCGGGCCGCCCCCGGCGGTCTGCGGCGAGTAGTCGAGCACAGAGCGCACCTTGGGCTGGTACGGCGTCCCGAAGATGACCTTGGGGATGAGCGACTGGACGACCCAGTGCCCCTGGCGCCTGAGCACGATGAGGTCGAAGAGGATCGGCCCCTTCTTCCGGACGAACCGCTTCTCGGGCTGGAGCAGCAGGCTTCCTCCCACCTCGTTCGGCAACGCGTAGTCGAGCGACCAGGGGAAGTGCTTCCCACGCGCGGGGAACGGGTAGGCGGGATCCTTGCGCGCGAACTGGGCGCGGGTGAGACCGGCGCGGAACGTGGGGGAGACGAGCCCGTAGACGGCGGCAGGGTTCTCGTGCCGCACCGCGTGCAGGACGAATGCGTCGACCGTGCGGTTGATCGCCTTGCGGTCGGACGCGGACAGCTTCGCCGCGGCGGCGCCCCCCGCGAGCACGGCCGCAACGGCGCTGGCCGTGAGTGCGATCGCGATGCGGTGCATGAGCGGACGGTACCGGCGGCTATGAACGGCAGTGACGGTCATTCCGGATCACGCCGATCTGGATCGCCGAACGAGGGGCGCGACCTTGCCGTCGAGCTCGGCCGTGACCTGCTTGCAGATCGCCTTCGCCGCCTCGACGAAGCCGAGCGCGGCCGGCGACCGTCGCCGGTCGTGGTGCCAGAAGAGCGCGATGGTGCGGGGCTGGACCGGCATGTCGGCGCCGAGCTGGATCATCCGCGTCCGCTCGTCGCCGGGATCGACCGCGAGCCGAGGGACGATCGCGATCCCAACCCCGGCTGCGACGAGTGCCTGAACGGTTCCGATGATGTCCGAGCGAAAGACGATGTTCGGCTCCGCCCCCTGCGCGCGCAGCTCGGCCTCGACGCGCGGGAACACCCGGCATGTCTGGTGTCCGATCAACGGGAGCTCGGCGACGTCGTCCAGCGCGATGTCCTTCCTCTCGACGAGCGGGGACGACGCAGGGAGGAGCAGCACATACGGGTCGCGCATGATCTCGACCGACCCGAACGGGCCTTCGGGGAGCGGCAGATCGGCGAAGGACAGCTCGAGCTCGCCGCTCTCCACCAGGTCGAAGAGGCCGGCGTCGGTCGGGGACTCCTGCGGCAGGACGCGTACGGCGGGCCAATCGACCGCGTAGCGCTGGAGGAGCTGCGGGAGGATGCGGATGCCGACGCTCTGGTAGATGCCCAGCTTGAGCGTGCCGGCCGAGCCGTCGGTGAGGGCGCTCAGGTCGGCCTCCGCCGCCTTGACGCGCGCGATGATGGCGCGGCCGTGGCCGAGCAAGACCTCGCCGGCCTCGGTCAGCCTCACGCCGCCTGCGCCGGGGGAACGCTCGACCAGGCGCCGTCCCACGATCCGCTCGAGCGAGGCGATCTGCTCGCTGATCGCCGACTGGACGTAGCCCAGGCGCGCGGCGGCGCGCCGGAACGACCCCGCCTCCGCGACTGCTTCCAGCGCGGCGAGATGCCGGATCTCGATCCCCGAGGAATGATCGACTTTCATGTTCTCAGCGAGTTTAGCGTTCGGAGGAAGCGATCAGAGCCGTGAGCCGGTCGCGAGGCAACGCGTACACGGTGCCGCCCCGTCCCGTCATCGTCTCGGCGTTCAACAGGGCGTTGACGATTGCCTCCTCCGTCGCCTCGATCGTGGCGTAGAAGAGCGGGTCGATCTCCTCGTTCGCGACGAAATCGACGGGGCCGCGCTCCGCATCCCGGTTGCCGGTGGAGAAGGCGAGCGCGAGGTCGCCGCTCGAGTTCTCGCCGGCGCCGCCTGTCCGCGCAACCCCTAGCGCCGAGCGCTGGGCGACCCGTTCGCACTGGTGCGGGAGAAGCGGGGCGTCGGTCGCGACCACGACGATGATCGAGCCGTCCGGCGCGTCGCCTCTCTCCTCCGGGAGCGGGATGTCTTCGACGAGCCGTCCGACCGGGAGGCCGTTCACCGAGAGCCGCGGCCTGCGCCCGTGGTTCGCCTGGACGAGAACGCCCACCGTGTGCCCGGCCTCCGTCGTTCGCGAGGCGGTGCCGATGCCGCCCTTGAATCCGTGGCAGATCATCCCGGTGCCGCCGCCCACGGCGCCTTGCTCGACCGGGCCGTCCGCCGCACGTTCGAGCGCGTCGAACACGTGCTCGGAGCGAACGTGCATGCCCTCGATCTCGTTCAGGAAGCCGTCGTAGGTCTCGCCGACGACCGGCAGGTGCCAGCGTCCGCGGTTGGCCTCGTGCTGCGCGGCGACGATGGCGTCGCGGACGACGCCGACGGAGAACGTGTTGGTGAGGCCGACGGGAGTCGTGAGCAGGCCCGACTCGCGGATCCACTCCAGGCCCGTCAGCTCCCCGTTGCCGTTCAGGCGGTGCGCACCGGCGAAGCAGGACTCGCCGTCGGGCGTGGGGAGGACGACCGTGACGCCGGTGCGGACGCTCTCGCCTTCGATCAGCGTCGTGTGCCCGACGCGGACGCCCGCGACGTCAGTGATCGCGTCGTTCGGACCCGGCTCGAGCTCGCCGATGCGGATGCGCAACTCGGCGGCGTTCACGCGCGGATCTCGGTCAGCACCTCGTCCCGCTTCAGCTCCATCTGCTCTTTCGTGCGCGCCTCGAGGTTGAGGCGGAGGAGCGGCTCGGTGTTGGAGGGGCGGACGTTCATGTGCCAGCCGTCGGCGTCCACCGAGACGCCGTCCAGGTGTGAAACCGTGCCTTCCTTTGCGTAGCGCTGCTCCAGCCGCTGTAGGACGTCGTTCACGTCCGCGACCGGCGTGTTCAGCTCCCCGGTGATGAAGTAGCGCTCGCGGAAGGGGCGGAGGATCTCGGACAGCCTCTGCCCCTTCTTCGACATGAGCTCGAGCATGAGCAGGAAGGGGATGACGCCGGAGTCGGCCTGCGAGAAGTCGCGGAAGTAGTAGTGCCCGGAGACCTCTCCGCCGAAGGCCGCGCCCTCCCGGCGCATCACCAGCTTGATGAAGGCATGCCCGACGCGGCTGACGACGGGAATGCCGCCTGCCCGTTCGATCGTCTCGGGGACGGCCCAGCTGGCGCGTACGTCGTAGATGATCTTCGCCCCGGGCTCCTTCTCGAGGATCGACTCGGCCAGGAGCGCCGTAGCGAAGTCGCCGGGGACGAACTCGCCCGTGTCGTCGACGAAGAAGCAGCGGTCGGCGTCCCCGTCGAAGGCGACTCCGAGGTCGGCGCGCTCCTCGAGCGTCTTCTGCACGATGAACTCGCGGTTCTCCGGCAGCAGCGGGTTCGGCTCGTGGTTCGGGAAGGTGCCGTCCGGGTCGAAGTAGCAGCGGACGGCCTCGATCGGCAGACGCTCCAGGACGGGCGGGAGCATCGCGCCGCCCATCCCATTGGCCGCGTCGATCACGACGCGGAGCGGCTTGATCTCTTCGACGTCGACGAACGACAGGACGCGATCGACGTACGCCGGCCAGATGTCATAAGACTGAATCTTTTCTTCGAGGCCTTCAACAGGGGTCTGACCCCGGTTTTCCACGAGCTCCACAGCCCGGTCGCGGATGTCCAGCAGCCCCGATTCGCCGCCGACGGGAAGCGCGCCTGCGCGGACGATCTTCATCCCCGTGTACTGCTTCGGGTTGTGCGAGGCGGTGACGGCGATGCCGCCGTCGAGGCCGAGCGAGCCGACTGCGAAATACACCATCTCGGTGCCGACCATTCCAAGGTCGAGCACCTCCGCGCCGCCCTCGGCCACGCCGGACATGACCGCCTGGGACATGGATGGGGCCGAAACTCGCATGTCCCGCCCGACCGCGACGCGTGAGGGCTGAAACTGCTCCACGTACGCGCGGCCGATCGCGCATGCGCCCTCCTCGTCCAGCTGGTCCGGATAGATGCCGCGCACGTCGTAGGCCTTGAAGACCTTGGGGTCAAGCACGCGCGGATCGTACAGGCGTTAGATTTCGATTCTCCGGAGGGATAGAGGAGTGGGGGACATGAGGAAGCTCGCACCCGTGCTTCTCGCCGCGACAGCGGCGCTCGCGCTCGCCGGGCAGGCGCACGGCAAGGGAGTTCTCCTCCGCGCCGTCTGCGGCGCATCCGGTTGCAACGACGTCGCCGGCGCTGCGTCCGAGATCGTCGAGTGGGCCGGAAGCACAAAGTACACAAGTCCGGCCCCGTACTTCGTCGTGCGGATGCGCGGCGGAGATGGGTACTGGCTCCCGCAGTCCGGGTGGTTCGCGCTCCGCTATCAACTGCACGAGTGCTGGTACAGCGATTGCTGGCTGCGGCTTTCGCCCGAGACAGAGGCGCTGCTCCGGCGGGAGAGCGCCGGCCTCGAGCCGTTCCAGCCCCGGCTCGCAAAGGCCACCATCGACGGAAGGGCTGTGGCTGATCCCGCTCCCTTGCTTGCCTTGCTCCGACGGCTGCACTGGGTCTCGCTGCCGTGGACGAAAATGCACCCGATCCGAATCGTCCTGTGGCCGGCGGAACCCAATCCCTGGATCACGGGACCGATGACCCTCGGGTACGACGCGAAGCACGAGATCCTCATCTGGGCCGACGGGTATGGGCACTTCCGGTTCCCGCGAGCGTGGTGGGCCCGGCTGGACCGGCAGGTTTCCGCTCTGCACGGTGACCGGACCGGGCTCTACGCCGGCCTGGGCGTTGCAGGTGTCGCAGCCGTTGCCATGCTCTTCATGGCCCGCCGAAGGCGGGCGGGACCTGGTGGCCTCAGATGACCGTACGACGGGTGGTGCCATGAGAAAGGTTGCGCTGACGGCTATCAGCGTCGCAGCGGCGTTCGCGTTCGCCGGGCAGGCGCACGGCAAAGGTCTGAACCTGCGCGCCGTGTGCAGCGAGTCCGGCTGTAGGGACGTCTCCGGCTCGCCCGAGCTCGGATGGAGCGGGGAGAGCACCTCGTTCACGTGGCCGTCCCCGTACTACGTGGTGCGGCTTACAGGCGGAGATGCATATTGGCTTCCGCAGTCCGGCTGGCTCGCGCCCGAGGGCGAGCTTCAGGAGTGCGAGTACAACGACTGCTGGCTGCGGCCGTCCCCCGATGCGGAATCGCTGCTCCGGCGGGAGGCCGCCGGCCTTGAGCCGTTCCGCCAGAAACTCGCCAGGGCGACTGTCGCCGGGAAGCCTGTGGCCGACCCTGCGCCGTTCCTCGCCCTCTTCGGGAAGTTGCGCTGGGCCTCGCTTCCTTCCGCGCGGCTGCACCTGACCCGGATCGTCGTGTGGCCGGCGCGCAGCAATCCCTGGATCAACGGGCCGTCGTACCTGGGGTACGACGGGAGACACCAGATCCTCGTCCGGTCGGACGGGAACTTCCGCCTCTCGCGGACGCTGTGGGCCAGGCTGAACCGCGAGGCATCCGCGACGGACGGAGACCGGACCGGCCTCTACGCCGGCCTCGGCATATCGGCTCTCGCGGCGGTCGCTCTCCTGGCCGGACGGCGCAGCCGCGCGTGAGCTTTTCGCCTTCCGCGCCGATAAAGAGGCATCGAGCGGAAGGAGACACGATGAGAAGGTTCGCACTGCTCGCCCTAGCGACGGCCAGCCTCCTGGCCCTGGCGGGGACGGCACAGGCCAAGGAGATCGTGGGCCTGAAGATCTGCGGCGCGTCGGGATGCAACGAGAGCTCCGAGCACGTCGCCATCGACTCGAGCCAGGCAGCCAGCCGGACCACGCCCGGCCCGTACTACGAAGTGGAGCTGCGTTTCGGCGACGGTGAAACGATCATCCACCGGGAGCAGGCGTACTGGCTGCCCGACTCGGGCTGGATCCGCTTCCAGTCCGACGTGGCGGGCTCGTGGTGGAAGCCGGGCGACCTGTCTGGGATGCAGAAAACCGCCGCCGGGATCGACGCGTTCACGCCGCAGCTCTCGAAGGTGACCGTCAAGGGCAGGACGGCGGCCGACCCCAGCTCGTACCTGCGCCTGTTCGGGAACCTCCGCTACCGGGCGTTTCCGCGGGCGAAGCTCCACCCGATCTCGATCAAGCTGACGGCGGCGACGCCCAACCCGTGGGTGAGGGGGACGGTGGTCCTTCGGTACGACGCCAAGCACCACCTGCTGATCCGGTCCGATGGCTACTACACCCTGCCCGCCGCCCTCGGCAAGCTCGTGATGAGCCGCGCCTCGCTCAATTCGAAGGCCGCCTCGGGCTCGGGCGGGGGCGTCGATGGCGCCCTCCTGGCCGGCCTCGGCGTGGGCGCGATCGCGGCGATCGGCGTGCTCGGGCTGGCGAAGCTGAAGAAAATGACCTAAGGAACGTGGAGGACCTCGGTGGCGAACAACGGTTTCGTCGTGAGCAGCGCGACTTCGACGGCCTGTTCCGGGAGCACTATCCGGAGATCGTCCGCTACCTCAGCGTGCGGCTCGGCTCGCGTGAGGAGGCGGCCGATCTCGCCTCCGAGGTCTTCCTCGAAGCCTTCAAGCGGGTCCCAGGCCTCCGGTGGCGCGGCCGCCCCGTGCTCGCCTGGCTCTACCGGGTGGCGGCGAACATGGCTGCCGATTCGTTGAGGAAGCGGAGCCGCGAGGTGCTCTCCCCGGAGCTCGCGGAGCCCGCGGCGCCGGACCCGACCGAGTCGATCCCGGACCGGCAGGCTCTGGCCCGCGCGCTGAAGAGCCTTCCGCCCGACCACCAGCTCGTCGTCCACCTGCGGCTGGTGGAGGGCTACTCGTTTGCCGAGGTCGCCCGGCTGACGGGGCGGAGCGTCGGCTCCTGCCAGATGCTGATGCTCCGCTCGGCCCGGCGGCTCCGGACGCGGCTAGAGCAGGCAGGTGTGCATGTCCCGGCGTGAGGAACAGGCGCTCGCCGCGCGGCTCGCGCGCGCGCTGGACGGCCAGGAACGGCCGGAGGGCGACGTCGCGACGCTCGTCACGGTGCTCGAGCAGGCAACCGCACCAGCGCGCTTCCAGGTTCCGGACGGGGAGATCGAGCGCGAGCTCGCGCGGGTACGCCCGCGTCTCGAGCGCCAGCCTTCGAGTCGACCCCCTTCGCGGCTCGCGCTCGCGTTCGGCGCCGTCGCGGCGGCTGCGGTGGCGGTCGTCGTCTTCACCCTCGTTCGCGTCCCCGGAACCGACGTCGAGGCAAAGGCGCTGACCGCGCTGGGCGGCTCGAGCTCGATCCTGCAGATCAAGGAGAGGATCGTTCCGGCCGTCCCGGGCCTGTTCCCCTCCTCCACGCGAACCGTCTGGCTGGACTCGTCGCGCGGCGTGGCGCACTGGGTGCAGCTGGCCGGCGGCAGCCACATCGAGGAGGTACTCGTCGAGAACGGGCGAATGCGCCGTTTCCTGCCCGCGCAGCATGTGCTGCTCGTGGGCTCCAGCTGCCGCGCCTTCGCGAGTGGCTGCGCCGAGTTAGTCGACCCCGTCGCGTTCTACCGGCGCGCGCTCGAGCAGCACGGGACGCTCTCGAGCAAACGCGACGGGGACGTCTACCGCCTGACGCTCCCGCTCCAGGTCCTGCCTGACGCCGTGCGGATCGAACAGCGGGTGACGGTGGACGCCCACACGTTCCTGCCGAAGCTGATCGAGTGGCGCGAGGCGGGACGGCCGGTCTCGCGCATAGAGATCGAGAACATCGAGCGGATTCCGCGCAGCCGGGTCTTCGAGCAGCTCGAGATGCCGGTGCCGAGCGGGACGAAGGTCGAACAGCGCACCGCTTCCGGCAAGGAGCTGCGCCAGCTCGGCGAGACGCGGCTCACCCTGGCGCAGGCGCGCAGCCTCGACCCGCCGCTCCTGTGGCTCGGGCCGGAGTTCGCTTTCCGCAAGTTGAAGTCGATCGAGCGCGTCGACTGGAATGCCGGCTCGGCCTACCGCATCCGCTACGGCCGCATCACTCTGTGGAACTTCAGGACTGTCGTTCCGCCGGCGGTGCTGTCGGCGCGGGTGTCAGCGCCGGCAAAGCCGGTGCCCATCGACGGGAACGTGGCGCACTTCTACTTCACGCCATCCGGTCTGTTCGCCGCCGAGATCGACCGGAGCGGCTACTCGGTCGCCCTGCTGATGCCCGCCTACACCAAGACGGACATCCTCCACGCGTTCGAGGGGCTGAAACCGCTCCGGTAAAGGAAGTTCGGCGCTTCTTCATTCGTTCTTAAACTTGAGGGGATGGAGCGCAAGCTCGCAACGGTCATGTTCGTCGACCTGGTCGATTCGACTGCCCTTGTCTCGGGAACGGATCCGGAGGTCGCGCGCACACGCGTACGCCGGTTCCTCGACGGCGTGGAAGGCTGCGTCGAGGCTCACGGCGGCACTATGGGCCGCTATGCGGGCGACGCGGTCATGGTCGCGTTCGGCGTTCCACAGACACACGAGGACGACGCCTTGCGCGCCGTGCGCGCCGGGCTCGCCATTCTCGAGCACGTCCGCGAGCTCGAGCTCGAGGCGCGGGTCGGGATCGAGTCCGGCGAGATCGTCTCCGACGAGTCCGATCTGACCTTCGCGACGGGCGAGGCGATCAACGTCGCCGTCCGCCTGCAGCAGGCCGCTGGGCCAGGGGAGCTCCTCATCGGCCCCGGCGCGCACCGGCTCTCGCTCGACGGGATCCAGACCGAGGATCTGGGCCCGATCGAGCTACGCGGGATCGACCGCAAGGTCTGGGCTCGCCGCGTGGTCTGCTCCGACGAGGAACCGCGCCCGGTCAGCGTCGCCGCGCCACTCGTAGGCCGCGTCGAGGAGCTCGACCTCCTGCACAACACGTTTGCCCGCGTCGCGCGCGACCGCCGCGCGCACGTCTTCACCCTCTACGGAGAGCCGGGCGTCGGCAAGAGCCGCCTCGCCCGCGAGTTCCTCGAGGGGGTCGAAGGCGCCACGATCCTCGCCGGCCGTGCGTTGCCGTACGGCGAGGGCATCACGTACTGGCCGGTCGCCGAGATGGTCAAGGTTTCCGCCGGGATCACCGACGACGAGCCGGTGGCGGAAGCCGTCGAGAAGCTGAAGGTCTGCTGCGAGGACGAGGCGATCGCCGACCTCCTCGGCCTCGCCTCGGGCGTGCTCGAGGCGGTGCAGAGCGAGTCGAGCCAGCAGGAGATCGCGTGGGCCGTCCGCGAGTGGTCGGAGAAGCTCGCCGACGTGCAGCCGCTCGTCCTCGTGTTCGAGGACATCCACTGGGCGGAGGAGCCGCTGCTCGAGCTGATCGAGCACCTCGCCGCCTGGGTGCGCGAGGCGCCGCTGCTTCTTCTCTGCCTCGCCCGCCCGGAGCTGCTCGACATTCGTCCCGGGTGGGGCGGAGGCCGCGTGCGCGCAACCTCGATCGAGCTCGAGCCGCTGGCACCCCAGGAGGTCGAGGAGATGATCTCGACGCTCCTGCGGCGCACCGGGATCGCGCCGGAAGATGTCATCGCGCTGATCGAGAAAACGGGGGGAAACCCGCTGTTCGTCGAGGAGACGATCCGCATGCTCGTCGAAGAGGAAGGCGACGCCTCCCCCGAGCGCATCCCCGACACGGTGCAGGCGCTCATCGCCGCCAGGATCGACCGTCTCGACGTGGACGAGCGGCGTGCGCTTCGCCGTGCTGCGGTAATAGGCCGCGTGTTCTGGGCTGGCGCGCTCTCGCATCTCTCCCCGGAGCTCGACGTCGAGCCCGTGCTCGAGAGCCTGATGCTCCGCGATTTCATCCTCCCCGAGAGCCGCTCTTCGATCTCGGGCGAGACGGCCTACCGTTTCAAGCACGTCCTCATCCGCGAGGTCGCCTACAGCGGCCTGTCGAAGTTCGAGCGCGCCGACCACCACCTCCGCTTCGCGTCGTGGCTCAAGGAGCGCGCTGGCGACGAGCTGCTCGAGGTGCGCGCCTACCACCTCGACCACGCGGCGTCTCTGCAGAAGGAGCTCGAGGGCGACGTCGCGGGCGAGCTCGCCGCGGAGGCCGCGGCCGCTCTGGACGAGGCGGGACGCCGCGCATTCGCGCGCGACGCGAACCGCGCCGCCCGCCGCCTGTTCCTCAGCGCCCTCGAGCTCGAGCCGACGCTGGAGCGTCGCTACGAGGCGGCACGCGCGGCCTGGCGGATCACGGACTACCCCGTGGTCTCGCGCGAGATGGAGGAGGTCTGTGCGGCTGCGGAGGCGGAAGGAAACCGGAGGATCCAGGGACGTGCCCTGACTGCTCTGGCGGATGCTGCGGTGGTTCGCGACGCGGATGTTCCGCGCGCGGAGCGGCTCATCGGCAAGGCGCTCGACGTGCTCGAGCCCGACGACAATGTCGGGCGGGTGGACGCGCTCGGCATCAGCGCGACCATCGCGTGGGCGCGCGGCGACCTGGCCGCGGAGGAGCGCGTGGCCGAGGAAGCCCTGGCACTCGCACGGGACATCGGCCGCAAGGATCTGGAGAGCGAGGTGCTGGACACGCTGGCGAGCGTCTACATCGGGCAGTTGGAGCTCGACCGGGCGCAGCCTCTCGCCGACCGGGCGCTGGCGCTCGCCGAAGAGACCGGCAGCGCGGCGTCCCTCGGCCGCGCGCACCGCTTCCTCGGACAGCTCTACCTCGCCCGCGGCGACTACGAGGAGGCCGAGTCTCAGCTCGCTGAGGCGCGCAAGTACCTGGAGGAGGTCGGAGCTGCGTGGGCGCTCGGGCGCACGCTCAACTTCACCGCCTGGGCTGCATGGCAAAAGGGCGACCTGGCGCGCGCGGAACGGCTCCTGCGGGAGTCCATCCGCATCCTCGCGCCGCTCGAGGACCGCGCAACGCTGTGCGAGTCTCAGCGCTCACTGGCGCAACTCCTGGTCGAGCAGGACAAGCTGGACGAGGCCGAGCGCCTGGCCCTCGAGGCGCGCCACACCGTCGGGCCGCAGGACTTGACCTCGCTCGCCACCACGGCCATGGCCCTCGGAATCGTCCGTGCGGCTCAGGGGCGCGACGAAGAGGCGGAGCAGCTCCTGCGCGAGGCGCACGAGACCGTGGTCGAGACCGACCACAAGCGCAGCCAGGTCGAGACGCTGTTCCAGCTCGACAAGTTCCTGCGCGAGCGCGGCCGGGGGGATGAGTCAACCAAGCTCGGGAGCTTCGAGCTGCTCGCCGAAGTCGGCTTTACGCCATCCGCATAGCTACCAAGATCGCCTTGATCGCCTGACTCGACGCCTCGTCCGGGGATTCCGAGATCACCGTCGCGGGACGCCCGAACGGCGCGAGTGCTTCCGCGAGCGGCTCGGCGCGCAGAGTCCCCTCGCCGTAGGGGAGGTGCTTCGTCTCGTTCCGGTTCGCGAAGGCGATGTCCGAGAAGTGGATGTGGAAGGGCGCGCCGGGCTCGAGCACCTCGTCCGCGCGCTTCAGCACTTCCGCGAACATCGCCGAGTCGGTGAAAGCGCCGTCGCTCGTCGCGTGCATGTGTGCGAAATCGACCACAGGCCGCACCCAGCCGACGCGGCGGGAGATCTCGAGCACGTCGTCGATAGTCCCCAGCTCGCGGACGCGACCCATCACCTCGACCCCGAACGGGACGCCGCGGTCCTTGCCCTCCAGTCGCGCGCGCAGCTCGCCGAGCTGCTCGACCACGGAGTCGAGCGCATCCTCGCGCGTCCTGTTCAGCAGAAACCCCGGGTGGAAGACGACCAGCTCGGCGCCGGCGGCCTTCGCGATCCCCGCCGAGTGGTCGAGCATGCCCGTAGCCATGTTGAGCTTCTTCCCGCGCTCGGCATGGCCCATGAAGCCCGCAATGGGGGCGTGGACCGACAGGACGATGCTGTTCTCGCGCGCGAGCTCGCCGAAGCGGCCGGCCCAGTCGTAGTCCATCCAGAACCTGCCCTCGAAGTCGATCTCGCACGACGAGTAGCCGCGCTCGAGCAGCAGGTCGATCGCCGCCTCGGGGCTGTCCCTCGAGGGCACTCGCGCGGGGCCGAATCGGATCTCTCCCATGCCTAGACGCTAACGGACGCCTACGGCCCGGCCAGCCGAAAGAACTCGCCTGATTCGATTCCGACGGTAGATCCCCGTAGGTGCTTCTAGGGCGTAGCCGGGCTTTGCTCGGCTACCCCAAGCCGCGCTCGACGCGAATGGCGTGAAGGAGGGGGCTCACGGGGGAACCATGGGTTCCCCCGTCCCGCCTCGGGGCTGTCCCTCGAGGGCACTCGCGCGGGGCCGAATCGGATCTCTCCCATGCCTAGACGCTAACGGACGCCTACGGCCCGGGACAGCCGAAAGAACTCGCCTGATTCGATTCCGACGGTAGATCCCCGTAGGTGCTTCTAGGGCGTAGCCGGGCTTTGCTCGGCTACCCCAAGCCGCGCTCGACGCGAATGGCGTGAAGGAGGGGGCTCACGGGGGAACCATGGGTTCCCCCGTGCTTTTCACCCGTACGCTACGGCAGCGACGCCGCCGAGGGCGAGGGCGACGCCGGCCCGTTGCGGCCAGGAGATGCGCTCCGAGAGGAAGAGGTGTCCCGCGACGACGGGAACCACCGGGTAGAGCGACGCCAGGACCGAGACGATCGAGAGGTACCCGCGGGCGCTCGCCAGGACGAACATCGCGTTCGCGCCGGTGTCGACCAACCCGATGCCTGCGGCCGCGGCGAGGCTTGGCGGTGAGACGCGGAGGGCGGCGCGGGTGACCGCCACGGCGACCAGCAGCACGGAGAGCGATCCGACGCGGGCGCCGAAGAGGGCGGAGAGCGTCTCGCCGTGCTCGCCCGAGAGGCCGAGGAAGTAGACGAAGAGGCCGAGCGCGATCGCGGCTACGACCGCAAGGAGGACTCCGCGCCGCCGGCCCGCGTCGTCTGAACGGCGTTCCTCGACCGAGGCGAGAACGGCTCCTCCCAGAGCGACCACCGCCCCGCCCAGCGCGAGCCCGGAGGGCCGTTCACCGGTGGCAAGCGAGATCCCGAACGGGATCACGGCTCCGCAGGCGGCGACGGGCGCGACGACGCTCATCGTCCCGACCGCGAGCGCCTTGTAGTAGGCGGCGAGACCGATCCCGCCGCCGAGGCCGCCGAGCGCTGCGATCCAGAAGGCACGCGCGTCGAGTTGGAACCCGTCGGCGGCCAGCCACACGAGGAGCGCGACGAACCCCGCGCACTGCGACCAGACGGTGACCGCCAGGACCGCGACGCGGCGCGAAAGGAGTCCGCCCAGGAAGTCCGCGCAGCCCCAGGCGAGGGCGGATCCGAGTGCTAGTGCGATCGCGGACATGCTCTGATCATGTCGTCCGACCGGGGACCTACGCTTTTGCCATGCCCAAGAACCCCTCCCGCATCGATCTGCTGGAGCTCGACATCGACCTTCGCCTGGCCGACCTCTGGCGAGAGGCCTATGAGATCGGCGAATGGAAGCTGGACGTCGTTGCAGCGTTCATCCGCGCGGCCTACGGCAAGGGGTACTGCGACGCGCTCACCGAGGAGCGGCCCGGGAGCCTGTGCCAGGAGCACGGCTACCGCGTGCCTGCCCGCCGCCAGACGGCTCGCGCCTCCAGCTAGCGCCCTTTCTTCGACGTTCGTCGTCTTGGGCGATCCGTCGCCGCAGCCGGGCTTTTGCTCGGCGAAGGCACAAACCATGTACGAAGAAGCGAGGTGTGAAGAAGGGGGCCCACGGGGGAAACATGGTTTCCCCCGTCGCGACTACAATTCCGGCGTGTCTCGCGCCAGGAGCCCGGTGCGGCTTGCGCTCGCGCTCTCGATCGCGGCTCTGCTGGCCGTCTTCCTCCTGTATACGTCGATCGCCGGCGGCGGCACGCCCTCGCTCCGGCCGAGCCAGCTGCTGGCCAACCCGCACAACGGCAAGCGCGTCACGCTGAGCGGCAAGGTCCTGGGCAAGGTGAGCGGCGACGCCCAGGGAAGCGGCCTGCGCTTCCGCATGCGCGACGTGAAGGGGGCATCCTCCGTCGCCGTCCTCTACCACGGAACCGTCCCGGACCTGTTTCGCACGGGCCGTGACATCTCGCTCGACGGGCGGCTGCAGGCCGGCGTCTTCGTCGGCGTGAAGAACACGCTCGTGACGAAGTGCCCGTCGAAGTACTCCCCTAAGAAGTAGCCAGTGGCCGAGCTGGGCCGGGCCGCACTCGTCATCTGCCTCGGCCTGTCGGTGTACGCGGCCGCCGCGGGCGCCTACGCCGCGTTCAGGGGCCGGCGCCGTCTGTCGCTCTCGGCACGGAACGCGCTCATCGCCTCGTTCGGGGCAGCGGCCGTCGCCGCGATCGTCCTGTTCAGCGCCCTCGCCCGCCACGACTTCAGCTTCACGTACGTGGCCGAGCACAGCGCGCGCCGCCTGCCCACGCTGTACACGCTGTCCGCCTTCTGGGGAGGACAGGAGGGATCCCTGCTCCTGTGGCTCTTCATCCTGACCGCGTACGCCGCGGCGGTCGCCCTCATCAACCGGAAAAAGGCGCCGGACCTCGTCGCGTGGGTCGTGCCCGTGCTCGGCGGCGTCGCCGTCTTCTTCTCCTTCATGCTCGTCGCGGTCTCGAGCCCGTTCGACACGCAGGTCGCGCCCCCAGACGGCGCGGGGCTCAACCCGAGCCTGCAGAACCTGCACATGCTGATCCACCCGGTCCTCCTTTACCTCGGCTTCGTCGGGCTGACCATCCCGTTCGCCTTCGGGATGGGGTCGCTGCTCGCCAGGCGCTCGGACGAGCGCTGGATCGTCGCGACGAGGCGCTGGACGCTCGCCGCGTGGGGCTTCCTCGGAATCGGCCAGCTGATCGGCGCACACTGGGCCTACGTCGAGGTGGGCTGGGGCGGCTACTACGCCTGGGATCCCGTCGAGAACGCGGCCCTCATGCCGTGGCTCGCGGCCACGGCATTCCTCCACTCAGTCATGGTGCAGGAGAAGAAGGGGATGCTGAAGATCTGGAACATGCTGCTCGTTTTGGGCGGCTTCGTCCTTGCGCTGTTCGGGACCTTTCTCACGCGCTCCGGCGTCCTCAACTCGATCCACTCGTTCACGGAGAGCCCGCTGGGCGGCTGGTTCCTCGGCTTCATCGCGATCGTGCTCGCCTTCTCCATCGGGCTCATCTTCCTTCGGCTACCGCTGCTCAGGACGAAGACGAAGCTCGAGTCGCTCGCGTCACGGGAGGCGAGCTTCCTCTACAACAACCTGCTGCTCGTCGCGTTCTGCCTGACGATCCTGTGGGGCGTCCTGTACCCGATCCTGTCGGAGGCGGTCACGGGCGAGCGAAACCACGTCAGCGGGCCGTACTACAACTTCTTCCTGCACGTCTTCGGGCTGCCGTTGCTGCTCTTGATGGGGATCGGCCCTCTGCTTGCGTGGCGGAAGACCTCGTTACGAACCCTGGCCCGGACCTGGGCGTGGCCGGCCGCGGTGTCCCTGGTCGCCGGCGGAGTTCTGCTCGCGCTCGGCGCCGGCAGCTCGATACCCGGACTGATCGCGTACACGTTCTCCGCCTTCGTGATCGCCTCGATCATCGTGGAGTTCGTGCGCGGCACGCGCGCGCGCAAGGCGGTGGCGGGCGGCTCGTGGCCCTCCGCGTTCTCTACGCTCGTCGCCCGCAACCGGCGGCGCTACGGCGGCTATGTCGTCCACGCGGCCATCGTCCTCCTTGCGATCGGGGTCGCCGGCTCGAGCGCATACGACACGACGCATGAGGCGAAGCTCCGGCCCGGCCAGGCCATGGAGATCCGCGGCTACACGCTCACGTACCGGCGGGCGGTCGAGAGACAGGCCGAGAACGCGCGCGAGGTCCGGGCGCTCGTCGACGTGCGGCGCGACGGGAAGCCAGACGGGACGCTCTCCGCCGGGAAGAACCACTACCCGGTGGAGGGGCAGATCTCGAACGAGGTCGACATCCGCAGCAACCTGCTGACGGGAGAGGACCTGTACCTGATCGCGCAGCAGATCAACACGAACGGAACGGTCTTCTTCAAGGCGGAGGTTCTCCCGCTCGTCAACCTCATCTGGCTCGCCGGGTTCATCTTCATCGGCGGGACGCTGATCGCGCTCTGGCCGGACGCGCGCGAGGCGCGCCGTCTGGCCGACCGCTACGGGTACGCGGCGGCCCGCGCGTGACACTCGCGCTCGTGCTCGGCGCGGCGCTCGCACTGGCCTGCGTCCTCTTCGTCGCGCGGCCGTTCCTGCTCGACCCGGAAGCCACGGACGACGAGCTGGACGAGCCGACCGCTCACGAGCGGCAGCGCCTCGAGTTCCTCGAGCGTCGCGACCGGGCATTGGCCGCGCTGAAGGAGCTCGAGTTCGACCATCGCAGCGGCAAGATCTCGGACGAGGATTACCGCAGCCTCGTGGGGGGACTACGAAGGCAGGCCGCCGACGCTCTCCGCTCACTCGAACCAGCCGAAAGGAGCCTGATGCGCAACCTCGAACCTCCGAGCCGGCCCGACATCCCGGAGCCGTACCCGCCGCCGGGCGAGCTGGACCCGCCGGCGCATCCCGACATCCCGGAGCCGTACCCGCCTCCTGGCGAAACCGATCCGCCCGCGCCGCCGCAGATCCCGGAGCCTTATCCCGGAACCGAGCCGAACATGTAGCGCGCCGACGGTTCTCGCAAACCGCTAGCGCGAAAGACACGAACTTCCGAAGGCGCCGGAGCATCGGGCTCCGGCCGGAAGGAGGTTCCGATGAAGACATCCTGGCTGCTGGTGGTGATCGCCGCCGCGGCGCTTTCGCTCGCAGGGCTCGGCATCGCCGCGTCTCAGGAGACGTACAAGGTGAAGGCGAAGCTCGGCGGCTCGCAGGAGACGCCGCGGAACAAGTCCAAGGGCACGGGCTCGTTCACTGGCACCGTCGTCGAGAAGGGCAAGTCCAAGACGCTGACCTGGAAGCTCACCTTCAAGGGCCTGACCGGGGCGGCGACCGCCGCGCACATCCATATGGGCAAGAAGGGCCACGCGGGGAACGTCATCGTCCCGCTGTGCACCCCCTGCAAGTCGGGAGCGCACGGCAGGGCCAAGGTCACCGAGAAGATCGTGAGCGCGCTCGAGCATCACAAGGCGTACGCGAACGTGCACACGGCCAAGTACCCGAACGGCGAGATCCGCGGCCAGGTCGCGGTGACCGAGAGCTAGGCGAGTCCGAAGATCTGAGCGAGCAGGAAGATGTTCAAGGCGGAGATCAGCAGCGCGACCACCGCCGCGACGATGGTCGTCGCCGTACGGTTGGCGAGCACGCCCATGATCTTCTTCTTGCTCGTGAAGACCACCAGGGGGATGAGCGCGAACGGGATCCCGAAGGAGAGTACGACCTGGCTGAAGATCAGCGTCCGCGTGGGGTTGAGCCCGATCGCGATCACGATCAGCGCGGGGAGCATCGTCACGGCGCGGCGCACGAACAGTGGGATCTTCCAGTCGACGAACCCCTGCATCACGACCTGACCCGAGAGCGTGCCGACGGTCGAGCTCGAGAGCCCGGACGCGAGCAGGGCGAGCGCGAAGAGGACGCTGGAGGCTCCGCCAAGGATAGGCGTGAGCGTCTTGTGCGCGCCTTCGAGCGAATCAACGTTCTCGTGACCACTCCCGAAGAAGACGGTCGCCGCCATGATCAGCATCGCCATGTTGATTGCGCCGGCGATCGACATCGCGATGATGACGTCGATCCGCGTGTAGCGCATCAGCCGCCTAGCCTCGGAGTCGTTGTCTGGGACGACGCGATTCTGCGTCAGCGCGGAGTGCAGGTAGATCACGTGCGGCATGACGGTGGCGCCGAGGATGCCGACGGCGAGCAGAACCGACTCGCTGCCCTGGAACTCCGGCTTGATCGCGTGCAACCCGACCGTCCCCCAGGGTGGATGCGCCATGAACAGCTCCCCCAGGTAGCACACGCCGATCACGGCGACGAACACGATGATCACCGCTTCGAAGGGCCGGAACCCGAAGCGCTGCAGCCCGAGGATGAGGAAGGCCGCGATCGCGGTGATGATCGCCGCCGGGAACAGGCCGATCCCGAGCAGCAGGTGGAATCCGATCGCCGCGCCGAGGAACTCGGCCAGGTCGGTGGCCATGGCGATCCCCTCCGCCTGCAGCCAGAGACCCATCGTCGTTCGGCGGGAGAACTGCTCGCGGCAGACCTCGGGCAGATTGCGCCCGGTCGCGATCCCGAGCTTCGCCGAGAGCATCTGGATCAGCATCGCCATCAGGTTCGAGGCGACGATCACCCACAGGAGCGTGAACCCGAACTTGGAGCCGCCCGCGATGTTCGTGGCGAAGTTGCCCGGGTCGATGTACGCAACACAGGCGATGAAAGCCGGCCCGAGGAACGGGAGCAGGCGGAGCTTGCCGCGCGAATGGCCGCGCAGCACCCGCTCGCCGGCGCCCAGGGGCCGGTCGAGCGCCTCGACTCGAGTACCGACCATGCTGAGGTTTAGTCTAGCCTAAACTTTGCTTTGGTACACGTGGATGTCCGGCAGGTTGCGGAATCCCTCGTCCAGGTCGAATCCGTACCCGACGAAGAGCTCGTCCGGCACCGTGAACCCCACGTAGCGCACGGGCAGGTCCTCGACGATGCGGCGGTAGGGGCGGTCGAGGAGCGTCGCGACAGCGACGGACGCGGGCCGGCGCAGCGTGAGTGTCTTCACCAGGTAGTTGAGTGTGAGGCCCGTGTCGACGACGTCCTCCACGATGAGCACGTCCCGCCCCTCGATCGAGAGCCCGAGATCCTTGAGCAGCCGGATCCGCGAGTGGCCGCCGAGCGTCGCGTCGGGGCCGTAAGCGGCCAGCTCGACGAACTCGAGCTCGTGCGTGATCTCCAGCTCGCGCGACAGGTCGGCGAGGAAGACGACGCTGGCCTTGAGCGGCGCGACCAGGAGCGGCTCGCTCCGGCGGTAGTCCTCGTCGATCTCCTCGGCCAGCTCGGCTACCCGATCCGCGATCTCCTCCGCGGAGAGGTAGCGGTCTCCGACGTGCGGAGCGTCGGCTAGCTCGCGAGCTCGAGGCGGTATCGCTGCGCCAGTCGCTCGACGTCGCGCTTGTAGAAGAGCTTGACCTTGACGCCCGGGTACTGCTGCCGGAGCTTGCGGAGCTTCCTGTTCTTGCGCGTGACCAGCGACTGCTTCATCACGGTGATCTCGATGTAGAGATCCTGCTCGGGAAGGTAGAAGTCCGGCGAGAACGCCTCGATTACCTTGCCGTCCTCGTCGCGCTCGAGGACGAAGGTCCGCGGCTCGTAGTCCCACGGCACACCGTGGAAGTCGAGAATCTTGGCGCACTCGAGCTCTGCCCGGTTGGCGAAGCGCGGCTGGCCGACCCCAACATATGCCTGGAAATCAGGCGTTTCCAGCAGCATCTGCGCACCAGGGTACCAGCGCCCCCGGACGGGTACGCTTCCCGCGCCGATGCTCACTATCGCGCACATCTCGGACCTCCATTGCGGAGGGCCGCACTTCGTCCCGAACCTGCTCGAGCGGGCGATCAGCGAGGTGAACGACATCCAGCCCGACATCGTCATCTGCTCCGGCGACCTGACCAGCTTCGGCTTCAAGCAGGAGTACGCCGAGGCCAGGCGCTACCTGGACATGCTCAAGTGCGGCTCGGTCGTCGTGATCCCCGGCAACCACGACTCGCGCAACGTGGGATACGTCCACTTCGAGGAGCTGTTCGGCGAGCGCAACTCGGTGCTCCACCGTGACGGTGTGACCGTGGTTGCGATCGACTCCACCGAGCCCGACCTCGACCACGGGCAGGTGGGACGCGGCCGGTACGGGTGGATCGAGGAGCAGTTCGGGGCGCCGGCCGACCTGCGCATCTTCGTCCTCCACCACCACCTGCTTCCGGTGCCGGGGACGGGCCGGGAGCGCAACATCGTCTACGACGCCGGCGACCTCATCGAGTGCCTCCAGCACGCGGGCGTCAACCTGGTGCTGTCCGGGCACAAGCACGTCCCGTACGCGTGGCGGCTGGAGAACATGTTCATCGTCAACGCGGGGACCGTCTCTTCGATGCGCCTCAGAGGGAACACGCGCCAGTGCTATAACGTGATCGAGATCGACGGCGGCCACGTGGACGTTTCGCGCTGCTACCCGTTTCACGGCCGCGAGCGGATCATCGAGTTCTCGCTCGAGACGCTCGACTTCCAGAAGTACACGCGCCGGATCGAGCGCGAGGTAACGACGCGGTGACGCGCGCCCTCGCTGTGATCGACGGCGAGCATTACGCGCCGGTCGTGCGCGACGCGCTGGCCGAGCTCCCGTATGACTTCGTGGGGGCGTATTTCGCCGGCGGATCGGAAAAGGTCGTCGGAGACGAGGACTACGGCGTCCCCGTTGCGGAGGACTTCGACCGGGCGCTTACCGAGTGGGACCCGGAGCTGGTCTTCGATCTGTCGGGCGAGCCGGTCGTCGAGCCTGCGGAGCGCCTGCGGCTCGCGAGCACCGCGCTCGCACGCGGCGTCGCGTACGCGGGAGCCGACTTCCGCTTCGATCCTCCCGTGCTGGAATCGTTCTCGCGGCCCTCGCTCGCCGTCATCGGAACGGGGAAGCGAGTGGGGAAGACCGCGGTCACGGGTCATATCGCCCGCGTCCTCTCGCAGCAGCGGAAGGTGGTCGTCGTGGCGATGGGCCGAGGCGGGCCGCCCGAGCCGCAGGTGATCGAGTCGCCGCCGACCGTGGAGGATCTCGTGTCGCTGTCGCGGGCGGGGGGGCATGCCGCATCCGACTACCTGGAGACCGCCGCCCTGGCCGGCGTGCCGACGGTCGGGTGCCGGCGGTGCGGGAGCGGAATGGCCGGAGCGGTGGCGACGTCGAGTGTCCTCGCGGGTGCGGAGATCGCAAACGGTCTCGATCCGGATCTCGTGATCTTCGACGGAAGCGGAGCCGCCGTTCCGCCCATCGACGCAGGCGCCCGCATCCTCGTCGCCCATGACGTGACAGCGGGATTGAACCTGTACCGGCTCCTCATCTCCGATCTCGTGCTCACGAGGGACGAGGGCGTGGCGCGCGCCGTCACGCGCGTCTCGACGGTGCCCTTCCTCGCGTTCGACCTCCGCCTGAAGCCGTCGACGCCGCTCGGCGGCCGGCGTACCGCGGTTTTCACGACCGGCGCCGACCGGGTGGAGCACCTGGACGCGGACGTCGTGCACGTCTCGGTCAATCTCGCGCGCCGAGACGTCCTGCGCGACGAGCTCGGGCGCGTCGACGCCGAGGTCTACCTCGTCGAGCTCAAAGCCGCCGCCATCGACGTCGTGGCTGAGGCGGCCCTTGAACGGGGCGCCGAGGTCGTCTTCGCGGAGAACGAGGTCGTCGCCGACGGCCTGGACGAGCGGATCGAGACGCTGGCCGATCGCATGCTGGAGCGCGTCGCGTGAGCGAGCCCCGGCACCTCGAGCCGGTCCCGCTCGGGGACGCGGACGTTCCCTACTCCAAGGGGCTGATGGCGCGCGCGCTGATCGCCACCGGCATGTCTCCTCCACGCGCGTACGAGCTGGCCCGGCGTGTCGAGGGCGGGCTCGACGCGAGCGGCGCCGTCGACCTCGACCGTATGCACGACCTGGCGGTCGAGATCCTCGGCGAGAAGGAGGGCGGCCAGGCCATGCGCCGGCTGCTCCGCTACCGCGAGCTGCAGGAGCTCGACCTCCCGATCGTCCTCCTCGTCGGCGGCGCGACCGGCACGGGCAAGTCGACGATCGCGACAGAGGTCGCGTACCGGCTTGGAATCAGCCGCGTCACGTCCACCGACTTCGTCCGGCAGACGATGCGCGCATTCTTCTCACGCGAGTTCATGCCGTCGATCCACTACTCGAGCTTCGAGGCCGGTCGTGCGGTGTCCGGGATGGCTGGCGAGCAGGCGGTGGCCGGCTTCCTCGAGCAGACCCGGAACGTGTTGGTCGGCGTGCAGGCCGCGATCGACCGCGTGCTCGAGGAGGGCTGGTCGATGGTGCTGGAAGGCGTCCACCTCGTTCCCGGCATGCTCCCTGTCGCGCTCGAGCGCGCGGTGCTCGTGCAATGCGTCCTGAACATCGACGACCCGAGCACCCACGCCGAGCACTTCGCCGTCCGTGACGTCGCCTCGGACGGCTCGCGCAAGATGGACAAGTACCTGTCCTCGTTCGAGGAGATCCGCCAAATCCAGGAGTTCATCGTCCGCCGCGCCCGTGAGGTCGACGTGGCTGTCATCGAGAATGAGAATATGGACCGCGCCGTCGCCGAATTGATGGAGCTGGTGTTCACCGAAGTGGAGAGGGTGCAGGTTGACGAAGCTGAGTGAGGCGCTCGATCCCGGGCGCTCCCAGGCCCCGACCGGGAGCGCGTATTGCCTGTGCGAGAGCTACGCGCGCGTGACCGAGCGGGCCGCGCTCGGCGGAGCGCGTTGGCTCGGGCGGGACGACCAGGATGCAGCGCGGGAGGCGGCATATTCCGGGATGCGCCAAGCGCTCGAGCAGATGCCGATCAGCGGCCGCGTCGTCATCGGAGTAGAGGAGGATCCCGAGGGCCTCTCTCCCGAGACCGAGCTCGGAACGGGTGGCGACAAGGTCGACCTGGCGATCGATCCGCTCGAGGGCCGCGGCGTCGTCGCGCGCGGCGGCTACGGCGCGATGGCGATGGTCGCGGTGGGCGAGCCCGACTCGCTCATGCGGCTCCCGGACATGTACATGCGCAAGATGGCGGTCGGCCCGGCCGCCCGCGACCGCATCGACCTGGGCAAGCCCGTCGCGGAGAACATTGAGGCGATCGCCGACACCTTTGGGCGCCGTCCCAACGACATCACCGCGATCGTCCTCGACCGTCCACGCCACCACGACCTGATCGAGGAGATCCGGGCTGCAGGCGCGCGCATCAAGCTCATCCAGGACGGGGACGTCACCGCATCCATTTCGGCGGCGATCCGCGGCACGAACGACCATCTTGCGATCGGGATCGGCGGCACCCGTCAGGCCATCCTGTCTGCGGCCGCGCTGCGCTGCCTCGGCGGCGGGCTGCAGGCCCAGTTGTGGCCGACGGCCCGCTCGGAGATCGAGGCTGCGCGCGAGCACGGCATCGAGGACGTGACCCGCGTCTTCGGGCTCGACGACTTCACGCGCGGCGACGTGATCGTGGTCGCGACGGGCGTCTCTTCCGGGGACCTGTTGCGCGGCGTCCGCTTCCTCGCCGATTCGGCGAGGACCCACTCACTCGTCATGTGCACTCGCTGCAACTGGGTGCGGTTCGTGGACGGGATCCACTTCTTCGCGCGCGAGCGGCGCGAGGAAGTCCGCCTGCTCGGGTTCTGACACCCGACGAGTAGACTCGACGTATGCCCACCAAGGAAGAGGTCGTCGATGCGCTTCGCCAGGTCGAGGATCCCGAGCTGGGAATGGACATCGTGGATCTCGGTCTGATGTACGACGTCGAGCTCGAGAACGGCAAGGTCAAGGTCGTGCACACGCTCACATCCATGGGTTGTCCCGTCGGGCCGATGATCCAGCAGCAGATCGACGACGTCGTACGGGCACTGCCCGGTGTCGACGACGTCGAGGTCGAGCTGACCTGGGATCCGCCCTGGACGCCGGAGAAGATGTCCGAGGACGCGAAGTTCATCCTCGGCTTCGGCTAAACGAGCAGTTCGCGCCAAAACGCACTAACACTTCGCTTACGAAACCTTACTGCGGGATTCATCTCGGTCTGAAAGCATCGCTCCCGGTGACTCAGAGCGATGGGGCTGCTCCCGCTCCCTCCTACGCGCCGCGCGGCTCCCTCGCTCTATTTTCCTCTCCGCTGACGGGGCGGGCCATCGGGCCCGCCTCGTCGCTTGCTCCGGTTCAGCCCGGAATCGAGAGCACGACCTTGCCCAGCTGCTCGCCGGCCTCGAGGTACTCGTGCGCGGCGCGCGCCTCGGCGAGCGGGAAGACGCGGTCGACGATCGGACGCGCACGTCCGCTCGCGATCAGCTCGTACGCTCCTTCGAAGTCTTCCTTCAGTCCCATCGTGGAGCCGTAGACCGTCAACTGTTTCCACCAGAGCCGGTGGAGGCCCGCCGGGGGATTCGGGCCGCTGGTGGCGCCGCACACAGTGATGCGGCCGCCCGGCCGGACGGCCTGGAGCGTCCGCTGCCACGTCGCCTCGCCAACGTGCTCCAAAACGATGTCCGCTCCCGGTCCTTGGGTCGCCTCTTTGACCGCCGCTACGACGTCCTCGGTCGCGTGATTGACCGTCGCGTCCGCACCGAGCTCGCGGGCGCGCGCTAGCTTGTCGTCGCTCGACGAGGTGACGATCGCTTTCGCGCCGAGCGCCTTCGCGATCTGGAGGCCGGCGGTTGCAACGCCGCTCCCGATGCCCCAGAGCAGAACCCACTCGTCCGGCTGGATCTGTGCCTTCGTGACCAGCATGCGGTAGGCGGTCTCGAAGACGAGCGGGAACGCTGCGGCCTCGTCGAAGGACAGCCCCTCCGGGATGGGGTAGACGTTTTCCTCGGGGATGGCCACGAGCTCGGCGTGGGTGCCGTCGGTGTGCTCTCCGATGACCGTGATGCGGCCGTCGCCGTGGTCCAGTCCCGGGTTGATCACCACGCGCTCTCCGTTGTCGAGCGTGCCGGCGCCGTCCGCGCCGAGGATGCGCGGCTTGGGGACCGAGGGAAGGCCCTTCCGGACCCAGAGGTCGAGGTGATTGAGCGCGGCCGCGCGGAGATGCACGAGGACTTCGCCCGGCCCGGGCACGGGGTCGGGAGCTTCCTCGTAGCGGAGCACCTCGGGGCCGCCGTCCTCGTGGATGCGGATCGCCTTCACGTCGGCGATCGTAACGGCGGTTGGTCGTGCCATCCCATCCGTTTGCTATTCTGGCAACCGTTCATCGGACAAGGAGGTGATGCCCGAGCGGCACAATGGCGTTGTGAGGACAATCGAACTGGAGCGGCTGGCCGAAGAGCTTGGGCTCGACGTCGTCGGCGCCGCGCCGGCCGGGCCCTACGAGGAAACGGAGCGGCACATCGGGGAGCGCCGTGCCCGCGGCCTCTTCGCGGACATGAAGTTCACGATGGCCCAGCCGGAGGTCTCGTGCCATCCGGAGAAGCTCTTGCCGGGCGGCGCGAGCACGGTCGTGTCGGCGGCCCTCTGCTACTACACTCCCGGACCGGAGGCCAGGGCCGGTGAGGGGCAGTTGCCCCGGTACACGTGGAGCGACCAGTACGCGGAGCTTCGGGAAAAGCTCGACGCCCTAGGGCGCCGAATCGGGGGCGAGTACCGGGTGCTTGTGGACGAGAACCAGCATGTGGACCGCGAGGCTGCGGCGCGGGCGGGTGTTGGCTTCTACGGCAAGAACACGCTGCTCATCACCCGCCGGCACGGCTCGTGGGTCGTGCTCGGGACGCTGGTGACGCAGGCCGAAATCGAGCCGACTTCCCCGCTCCTCGACCTCGACTGCGGGTCGTGCACCCTCTGCATCGAGGCGTGCCCCACAGGAGCGCTGGACGAACCGGGCACGCTCGACTCGACCCGGTGCCTGTCGTACTGGACGCAGTCACCGCAGACGATCCCCGAGGAATATCGGGACGAGATCGGCGCCATGGTCTACGGCTGCGACATCTGCCAGGACGTGTGCCCGTGGAACCGAGGGGTCGAGAAGCGGCGTGCGCAGCAGGCGCCGTCGGCCGGTGCCGAGCCGACGCTCTCCCTCGTCGAGTGGCTGGAGGCGGACGGGGAGGAGCTCGTCAGGCGCTACGACCGGCTGTACGTGCCGCGGAACGATCCGCGCTACCTGAAGCGGAACGCTCTCATCGCGCTCGGCAATACGGGCGGAGCCGAGCACCGCGCTGCGATCGAGCCCTATCTCGATAACCCCGAGCTGGCCGAGTATGCGGAGTGGGCGCTCGCCCGGCTACCGCGAGCTGCCGACGCGTAGCCGAGAAACGCCGAGCTCACGCGCGAGCTCGCGGGCGCGGGCGGCGATCCCCTGACGCAAGTCGCGCGGCTCGAGCACGACCGCCTCTCCGAGGTGCGAGAAAATCTCGCCCGTGAGCCACTCCGGGCTTCCGACGGGCGTCTCCGCCAGGGCCGCGCCGTCGACGAGACGGACGGCGTCACCGCGCTCGACTTGCCAGCGCGCGATCTCGGGCGAGTACCAGAGGCGTGCGCGGCGGGCGTCCCGCAGTCGGGTCGGCTCGAAGCCGATGCGCGGCTCGAAGGTTTCCTTTTGCCTGACGGCGCTGCGCATGCGGTCGATCCGGAAGCTCCGCTCCCCGTCCGACGTGCGGTCGTACGTGTGCACGTACCAGTACGGCAGCCGCCGCTCGAGGGCGTACGGCTCGACGAGCCTGGTCGAGGGGCTCTCCTCACCCTCCTTCAGGTACTCGAGCTCGACCAGCCGGCGCGCGCGGATCGCTTCGGTCAGCGTCCGGACGAGCCGTTCCTCGTCCGAGCCGACATGCGGTTCCGGGGTTTGCGCGAGCTCGAACTCGCCGAAGGTCTCCTCGAGCTTGCGCCGCACGCGGTCGAGGGGTGTGTGCGCGTCCGCGGCGATCATCGGCCCGACGAACTCGAGCGCGAGGCGGATCGCGCGCGCCTCGAGCGGCGTGAGGCGCGGCGGCCAGCGGAATGAGTCGCCCCACAGCTCCTTGTCCACGCGCACCTTGTCGCCCTCGAGCTCCGCGTAGACCGCGTAGCATCCCCCGCCGAAGTTGACGAGGTTGAGGAGCGACAGGTGCTCCTGGAGCTGGTCCTCCGGGATGTGGAACCGCTCGACCAGCTCGGACGCGTCGATGATCGCGCGCTTCTCGTCCCCGCAGCGCGCGAGCAGGTGGGCCAGGAGCGACTGGAGAACGGCGAATCGCTCCGGCGCGACCGGGCCGGGCAGGCGCTCGCCCGCGCCGTCGTGCTCGATCGCGCGCGCCTCGCCCGCGGGCTCGGCCGGCTTCCCCGTATGGCGGTCGCGAATCTGGCGGAGGCCGTCGGCGACCTCGCGGCGCAGCTGAATCGGCTCGAGGGGAATCGCGCGTCCGTCCTGGCGAAGCACCCACGAGGCGAGTAGCGGCAGGCTGGAGTACTGCGTGACGAAGACGCCGTCCTCTACGCGGCCGCTCTCTCCGTACACGCGCTCGACCCACCAGGCGGTGTCGCCCGCGACCTCGATCCGCGCCTCGCCGGCGAGGTCACCGATCTGCCAGGGCGGGCGCGAGCGGTATCTGTCGATGTCGAAGTCGGTCGGTGACTTGAAGTCGCGCTCACGGCGGGTGGCAAAGCGGATATCGCCGCGAACGCGCGAAACGCGGAACGTCCGGATGTCGTTGCGGTCGAGGTCTTGTCCGACCACGTACCAGGCACCGTTGTCGTTCAGCAGCGCGTACGGGTTCAGCGTGCGCTCGCTCTCCTCGTCCCGCGAGATCGACCAGTAGCGGAACTTGACCGTCCGCTGCTTCGAGATGGCCGACTCGAGCTTGCTCAGGCGCCCGGACATCTCGACCGAGTAGTCCGGGTCGCTGATCTCTACGCTGACCGCCGCAGCGCTGGGCGGATTGGAGAAGCCGGGACGCCCAAGGGCGAGGTTCTGGAGCGCGAGTCGCAGCGGCTCCGCGTACGCGAACTTGCCCTCGAGCAGATACAGGCAGGTCTGCAGGGCCGCGAGCTCGTCGTTCGAGAGCTCGAGCGGCGGGAGGAAGTACTCGTCCGGCTTGAGCGTGTACAGCTCCTCGCCGGTGAACTCGTCCCGCTGCGAATGTAGGGGAACGCCCAGCCCGCTCAGCTCGGCGCGGTCGGAGTAGAAACGGCGCGCGAACGCCTCGTCGGACATCTCCGAATATCCCTCGACGCAGCTCTTCACGTCACGCGCGGTGAGTGGCCGTCGCTCCGCCATCAGGAAGGCGACGAGGGAGAGCTGCCGGATCAGCTTGTCGGTGTCGTGTGACACGCGTTCCCGAGCTTAACGCCAGGGAGCCCGCTCGAAGCGGAAACTCTTAGGCCGCGACCGGCTCGCGCTCGAGATGCTGGTGCGACGGGCAGTACTCACGCTCGGGGAGCGGAGTCCGCTGGCACGGCTTGCCCTTGCGCGTGGTCGCGCGGCAGCGGGCGACGCCGCCGTCGAGCGCGCCGGCCTCGATCTGCTCCTCGATGAACGCCACGGCGGCTGATACTCCCTCGGTCACCGCCCATGCGACCTGCGCCTGCGCGGTGATGGGGAAGTAGCGGCGGATGTCCTGGAAGAGGGCGCGATCGGGGCGCGCGAAGTAGTGCGGATCACGGGTCAGCCGCTCCATCGTCTGCTCGCACGCCGTGAGCACTGCCTGGCGGTACCTGAGCTGCACCTCGGGCTCCACGTATGGATCCACAAGGTCCTTGATCGACTGGTAGATGGCCCGTGAGTACTGATACATGTGCGCGAGGAGGCGGAGGGTTCGCTCTTGCATCTCAGTATCTCGCGTTCCTATTAATCCGCCGCAAAGCTTTGTTAAGAGGGGGTTAATTTTGGCCCGAGGCGCGATTCTAACGCCCCGGCGTCCCAGTTACAAACTCGGCAAAGGAGCTGGTTGCGCGGAGAGCGCCTCTAGGGCGTGATCTGGCGGGGATAGGCGCCCGAGAAGCCCTTCGAGGAGGCAGTGGAGGCGTTGCTTTGTGCGGCGCTGTTGGAGCTGAAGATCCCGCTGAAGACGACCCAGTAGCCGGGGTGCAGGCTGGAGAAGTCGGACGACTTCAGGTAACCGGCCTTCGGCAGCCCCGCGTTGGCTGCTTTCTTCGCGTACGCCGCGGCCGCGTGCTGGCCCGCGCTCAGCGGAATCGACTGTAGGACGGTCGTGTACCCGCTCTTGTCGGGCGGCCAGGTCGTCAGAGCGCCGGCCGGCGGAGGAGGTGGTGGGGGCGGAGGGGGCGGCGGAGGAGGTGGCGGAGGGGGAGGAGGCGGTGGCGGGTTGGTGTCGGTCGTGCCGGTCGTCTCGGTGCTGGTCGTGCCCGTCTTCTCCGTCCCGGTCGTCTCGGTCCCGGTGGTCTCGGTCCCCGTCGTCCCGGTCGTCACCGTCTGGCCGGTCGTGGCGGTGATGACCGTCTTCTTGCCGTTGTCCTTCGTCGTGAGGTAGGCGACGACGCCGCCGAGAGTGGCGATCAGCAGCAGGAGGACGATGGGCCAGATCCAGTCGCCCGGGTACCAGGGGGGCTGGGCGCCGCCGCGCCGCCAGGCGGTCGACAGTGTTGCCATCGTGCCGCGTGAGAGCGGGAGCCGTCTTCCGCACTCCAGGCAGTACTCCTGGTACGGCTCGTACGGCGACCCGCAGTTGGGGCACAGATCGGGACCGGGCTCGACCGGAGGGCCTGGAGGCGGAGTGGCTTCGGGCTGGTCCGGAGGCGGCGAGACCCCCACGGGTTAGCCCTGACCGGCGATGGTCGGCGCCTGCTCGTCCGGACCGGTCTGGTAGCCGGCCTCGGCCGGTTCCGCGGGCCGCCCGCAGTTCGAGCAGAACGTCGCCTCGGCCGGCAGCGGGTTCCCGCAATGGGCGCAGGCGACGACGGCCGCCTCGCCGACGGGACGGCCGCAATTGGCGCAGAAATGCGCTCCCCACACCAGCGGAGCCCCGCAGGCACAGCGGTTCGCCTCGGCCATCGTCCTGCGGGTGAGCGAGGCCAACGCGCCGTCGAGCTCCTGGATTCGCTCCTCGATGCTGACGATCTCCGCGCACTGCTCGAAGTAGAGCTCCGGCTTCAACCGGTCGCGCCTGTACGCCTCGAGCAACAGCCCGCCGAGATCGCGGATGCGGTCCTCCCGTGCACGGACCAGCGCGCGCCGTTCTCGGCGCACCTGGCCCGGCGTCGGTGGGCGGCCCTGCTGCGGCGGGGGCGGAGCGGCCTCCTGGGAGGCTTCCCCGGCTCCCGGTTCTGGCTGCGCCGGAGCGCGCCGCGTCAGACGGTCACGAAGTGGAGCCATCGGGGTGGTGAGTCTAATGCAGCGGCCGGTCGCTAGCCCGAGCGTAAAACCAGCGGCCAGACGGTTGATGCCATGAGATCGCCTGCTCCGGGGCGCGAGCTGGTGCGTCTGGGGCGCCGCGGCGGACGCTTGCCGATGCCGGGAGCATCGGTGAGCGGCCGACGCGGCGAAGCGCAGGCGCGGTGGAGGCCGGCTCCGCCGGCCGGATCCGGGCCGGAGCGGCCCAGGCGTGCCGGATCGTGCAGCCGGACGCGCGAGATCGTGGCATCAGCCATCTAAAGCTCGATGACGACGAGCCGCTCTTCCGTCAGCTCGTGGACGGCGTACGCAGGCCCCTCACGTGTGTTTCCGGACGCCTTCACCCCGCCATACGGCATCTGGTCGGCACGGAACGTCGGCGCCTCGTTCACCGTCACACCGCCGAACTCGAGCTCCCGGGCGGCGCGCATGGCCGCCTTGATGTCGCTCGTGAAGATGCCCGCCTGCAGCCCGAAACGGGTCGAGTTCGCCAGCTCTATCGCCCGATCCAGGGAGTCGACCTTCGTCAACGTCACGACCGGCCCGAAGACCTCCTCGCACGACACCTTGTCGTCCGGGCTGGGGTTGGCGATCACGGTCGGGCGCACGAGCCCATCCTCCGTTGTGCCTCCGCCGGTCAGGACCTCGCCCGAGGTCTCCGCGACCCACGCGAGCACTCGCTCGCGGGCCCCGTCGTCGATCAGCGGGCCGACGTCGACGTCCTCGTCCAGGGGATCCCCGACCTTGAGCGCCTCGACCAACGGCACGAACTCCTGCACGAACGAGTCCCACGCCTCGTCCTCGACGTAGATCCGCTGGACGGAGATGCAGCTCTGGCCCGCGAACGAGAAGCTGTTGGCGGCGAGCTTCGCCGCCGCGCCCGCGGGTGCGTCGGCGCAGACGATGACGGGGGTCGCATTCCCGAGCTCGAGATTGACTCGCTTTTGCGCGGCGCGCCCGCGCAGCCCCCAGCCGACGTCGCCGGAACCGGTGAAAGTGATCGCCTTGACTCGATCGTCGTCGACGAGGACGTCGCCGATCTCCGACGCCGCTCCGGTGACAACGCTGAGCCAGCCCGGAGGCAGGCCTGCCTCCTCCTCCATCTCCGCGAGCAGCAGCGCGGAAAGCGGCGTCGCGGAAGCAGGCTTGAGGACGACGGCACAGCCTGCGGCGAGCGCGGGGGCGAGCTTGTGCGCCACGAGGTTGAGCGGGAAGTTGAAGGGGCTGATGGCCCCGACGATGCCGATCGGGACGCGCAGCGTGAACGCGAGCTTGCCCTCTCCCGCCTGCGAGGCGTCCATCGGGACGACCTCGCCCGCGAGCTTGCGCGCCTCGACGGCGGCGAAGGTGTACGTGGACATCGCGCGGCTCGCCTCGACGCGCGCGGCCTTGAGCGGCTTGCCGGCTTCTTCCGAGATCAACCGGGCGACCTCGTCGTGCCGGCGCCCGAGCTGCGAGACGACCTTGACCAGGATCTCCGCCCGCTTGTGCGCCGGGAGAGGATCCTGCATCGCGCGCTCTGCAGCGTCGATCGCGCGTCTCGTCTCGCCGGCGCCCGCCTTGGCCACGCGTCCGACGACGTCACCCGAGTACGGCGAGCGTACGTCCACCCACTCGCCGGTCTCGACCCACTCGCCGCCGACGAAGACCTTCCGCTCGGTCAGGGTTGCGGCCATGATGCAAGTCTAGGGAGACTGACCCGGTGGATCCCGACATCCGCTATGCCAGGAGCGAAGGCGCCTCGATCGCCTACCAGGTGGTGGGCGAGGGTGAGCGTGACCTCGTCTTCGTTCCCGACTTCTCGTCCAATCTCGTCTACGGGTGGGAGACGCCGTACTGGCGGCCGTTCTACGTCCGGCTGGCCGAGTCGTTCCGGCTGATCCTCTTCGACAAGCGGGGGACCGGCGTCTCCGACCGGCATGGGCAATTCGCGACGTTGGAGACGCGCATGGAGGACCTCCGCGCCGTGCTCGACGCCGCGGACTCGTCCGAGCCGGTCCTCCTCGCGTCCCACGACGGCTGCGACATGGCTCTGCTCTTCGCGGCCACGTATCCCGAGCGCACGGCGGCGCTCGCGCTCTTTCATCCGCAAGCCAGGCCGGACGAGCCCAACGAGTGGGAAGAAGACTTCATGCAGCGCGTGCGGTTCGAGTGGGGAACGCAGGAGTTCTGCGACCTGTTGCTGCAGGAGGCCTGCCCGACGCTCTTCGCTCGTGGCGAGGAGACCCGCTTGTGGTTCGCGAACGAGATGCGGGTCGGGCTGAGCCCGGAGTTCGCCTACGCGCTCAATCGCGCATTCGCGGAGACCGATCTGCGGCCGGTGCTCCCCGCGGTCAAGGCGCCGACGCTCGTGTTCTATCGCGAAGGCTCCGTCGACCTGGAACAACACCGGGAAGTCGCCGCGCGCATCGAGGGCGCACACGAGGTGCGGCTCCCCGGCTCGGACTACTGGGGGATCTTCCTGTCACCGGAGATCGTGGACGAGCTCGAGCGGTTCGTCGGGGGTCGTGCCTTGCCGCCCGTGCCGGATTCCGTGCTCGCCACCGTGCTCTTCACCGACATCGTCGCTTCGACCGAGCGCGCGGCGGAGCTCGGCGACCGCGGCTGGCGCGAGCTCCTCGAGCGGCACCATGCACTCGTTCGCCGTGAACTGGTGCGCTTTCGCGGCGAGGAGAAGGACACGGCAGGCGACGGCTTCTTCGCCACCTTCGACGGGCCCGCGCGGGCCATCCGGTGCGCGCAGTCGGTTGCCGACCAGGTCCTGGAGCTCGGGCTCGAACTGCGAGCTGGGCTGCATACCGGCGAATGCGAGCGCCATGACGACAAGGTCGCGGGGATCGCCGTGTCGATCGGCGCGCGTGTCGCCGGGCTGGCGTCACCCGGCGAGGTTCTCGTCTCCTCGACGGTGAAGGACCTCGTCGCGGGCTCGGGGATCGAGTTCAGGGATCGCGGCGAGCACGACCTGAAGGGTGTTCCGGGTGCGTGGAGGCTGTATGCCGTCTCCTCCTGAGACGCGCTACACGAAGAGCGGCGATGTCAACATCGCGTACCAGGTCGTGGGCGAGGGGCCGTTCGACCTCGTCTACGTCCCGGGTTGGATCTCGAACGTCGAGCTCATGTGGGACGAGCCCGCCCATGCGCACGTACTCGGACGGCTCGCGAGCTTCTCGCGGCTGATCCTGTTCGACAAACGTGGCACCGGGCTCTCCGATCCCGTGCCGCTCGACCGCTTGCCGACGCTGGAGCAGCGGATGGACGACGTGCGCGCGGTGATGGACGCTGCCGAGTCGGAGCGGGCCGCGGTCTTCGGCTTCTCCGAGGGGGGCCAGATGAGCGCGCTCTTCGCCGCCACCTATCCGGAGCGTACTGAGGCTCTCGCGTTGTATGGCACGTTCGCGAAGCGCATCTGGAGCCCCGACTACCCATGGGCGCCGAGGCCAGACGCACGCGAGGAAGAGCTAGCCGCGCTCGAGCGGAACTGGGCGACCCGCATGGACCTCGACCAGCTCGCGCCGAGCGAAAGCCAGGCTTTCAAGACGCGCATGGCCGCGTACTTCCGCCGGAGTGCGAGCCCGGGCGCGGGCGTGGCGTTGATGCGCATGAACACGCAGCACGACATCCGGGAGGTGCTGCCCTCGATTCGGGTTCCGACTCTCGTCCTGCACCGCCGCGACGACATCGACGTGCGAGTCGAGGAAGGTCGCTGGATCGCGGCGCAGATTCCAGGGGCCAAATACGTCGAATTGTCCGGCGACGCACACACGTTGTGGGGAGGCGATACGGACTCGATCGTCGACGAGGTCGAGGAGTTCCTGACCGGTGTGCGCCCCGCACCGGAGCTCGACCGCGTCCTCGCGACTGTCATGTTCACCGATGTCGTCGGTTCGACCGAGCGGGCGGCGGAGCTGGGCGACCGCCGTTGGCGTGAGCTGCTCTCGGCGCACGATGCCGCTGTCCGCCGCGAGCTCGAGCGCTACCGCGGACGCGAGGTCGACACCGCCGGCGACGGCTTCTTCGCGACCTTCGACGGCCCCGCTCGCGCCGTCGGGTGCGCGCTTGGCGTTCGTGACGTCGTCCGGTCGCTCGGGCTCGAGACCCGCGCCGGCGTCCACACCGGAGAGTGCGAGTTGGACGGAGACAAGGTCCGGGGAATCGCTGTGCACACAGGTGCCCGCGTCGCGGCCCTGGCCGGCCCGGGCGAGGTCCTGGCGACGTCCACCGTCAAGGACCTGGTCACCGGCTCGGGGCTCGAATTCGAAGACCGCGGCGCGCGCGAGCTGAAGGGCGTACCGGGAGAATGGCGCATCTATGCCGTCCGTTGAGCTCATCTCCGTGACTGCGGTGAAGTGCTTCGCGCTCGAGCACCCGCGGTCGATCGAACTGGCCGAGGCCGGCGTGGTCGAGAATCGCCGGTTCGCTCTCGTCGACGGCGACGGCAACCGGCTGCGCAGTTCGCTGACCTCGTGGCCGATCGTGCTGCATGCCCGCTACGACCCTGCGGAGGAACGGCTGCGCGTCGTCTTTCCGGACGGCTCGTTCATCGAAGAGAGCGCCATTGGCAACGGGGAGCCGGTCTCGCTCGTGTTTGGCGAGCGCTCCGTCGCTGCCCGCGTCGTGCCCGGGAAGTGGGAGGAGCGGCTTGCGGGAATGGCTGGACATCCGGTGCGGATCGTCCGGCCCGAAGTCCACGGCACTGTTCTGAACGCTCCCGTCACGCTGATCTCCGACGGCTCACTCGAGAGGCTCGAGCAGGAGGCGGGCCGCGCGGTGGATGGGAGGCGATTCCGGATGCTCTTTACGCTCGCCGGCTGTCGCGCGCACGAGGAGGACGAGTGGCACGGCCGGTTGTTTCGGATCGGGGAGGCCGTCGTCCGGGTGGGCGGGCCGGTCGACCGCTGCGCCATGACGACGCGCGATCCGGACACGGGTGAGCGTGATCTCGACGCGCTCGGCCTCATCGAGGGCTACCGGGGTCTGAGCGACCGCCGGACCATCGACTTCGGCGTGTACGCAGAGATCGTCGAGCCGGGCGTCGTCCGCGTGGGCGATACGGTTGAACCGGTATGACAGGCGCGCTCATTGTCGACGCGGTCCGCAGCCCGATCGGCCGGCGGAACGGCGCCCTGTCGAAGACGCGCGGCGACGAGCTGTGCGGTCAGGTGCTGAACGGGCTCGTCGCGCGGAACCACCTCGATCCAGCCGAGATCGAGGACGTGCAGATGGGCTGCGTCACGCAGATCGGAGAGCAGGGATGGAACATCGGCCGGATGGTTCCGCTGGTCGCAGGCTGGCCGGAAACGGTGTGCGGGACGACCGTCGACCGACAGTGCGGGTCGTCGATGCAGGGAAGCTTCAACGCAGCCACGGCGGTCGCGTCCGGACAGCTCGACGTGGTTGTCTCCGCCGGGGTGGAGATGATGTCGCGCGTCCCGATGGGGTCGAACGGCGGCGACCTCTCCGACAAGCTCCTCGACCGCTGGCAGATCGTCCCTCAGGGCATCTCGGCCGAGGTGATCGCGAACGAATGGGGGCTGACTCGCGAAGAGCTGGATGCGTTCTCCCTCGAGTCGCACCGTCGTGCGGTCGCGGCGATCGACGAGGGGCGCTTCGAAAACGAGATCGTCCCGGTCGAGGTGACGAACCCGCACGTGGGCGCGCTGGTCGGCGTCGACGAGACGCCTCGCCGGGAAACCTCCGCTGAGGCGCTGGCGGCGCTGAAGCCGGCCTTCCTCCCGGATGGGAGGGTGACGGCCGGAAACTCCAGCCAGATCTGTGACGGCGCCGCGGCGGTCCTCATCGCGAGCGAGGCCTCGGCCTCCCGCTTGAATCTCGAGCCGCGCGCGCGATTCGTCTCGTTCGGCCTCGCCGGCGTCGACCCGTACCGGATGCTGCACGGAAATCCGCAGGCGTGTGACCGTGCGCTCGAGAAGGCGGGACTGACCTGGGACGACATCGCCGTGATCGAGGTCAACGAGGCCTTTGCATCCGTCGTCCTCCAGTTCGCGCGCGACGCGGGGCTGGAGGAGCGGATGGAGGACGTCAACCCGAACGGCGGTGGGATCTCGCTCGGCCATCCACTGGGCGCGACGGGCGCGCGAATGACCGCGACGCTGATCAACGAGTTGGAGCGACGCGACGCCCGCTACGGGATCGCGACGATGTGCATCGGCTTCGGGCAAGCGATCGCCGCGGTCGTGGAAACGCTGTGAAGGTCGCCTACTTCTCGATGGAGTTCGCGATCGACGACCGCCTCCCGATCTACGCGGGAGGCCTCGGCGTGCTCGCGGGCGACCACCTGAAGTCCTCCTCCGATCTCGGGCTGCCACTCGTCGCGGTCGGTCTGCTCTACCGGCAGGGCTACTTCACTCAGGTGATCGATGAGGAAGGGCGGCAGCGGGAGGAATACCCGGAGGCCGACCTCTCCGGGGTGGGGCTGGTCAAGGAAGACGTCACCGTCGAAGTCGATCTCGCCGGCGAGACCATCCCGGTGGACGTCTGGCGGCTCGACGTCGGCAGCGTCCCGCTCTACCTGCTCGAGTCCGACGCGCTCGTCCCGCGGCTGTACACGATCGACCGCGAGGAGCGCATCCGGCAGGAGGTCGTTCTCGGCGTCGGGGGGGTGCGAGCGCTTCGCGCGCTCGGCCACGAGCCGACCGTCTACCACCTGAACGAAGGCCATGCCGCGTTCGCCTCCCTGGAACGGATACGCGAAGAGGGACTCGACCGCGTCCGTTCCTCGACCGTCTTCACGACCCACACGCCGGTCCCGGAGGGGAACGAGGTCTTCGACCCGGAGCTCGCCCGCCGCTATATCGGCGGGCTGGTCGAGGAGGCCGGGCTCGACTGGGACTTCGTGCTCCACGAAGGTCAGGTTGGGCTCACTCCGCTCGCGCTGAAGACGTCCGCCTACGCGAACGGCGTCTCGGAGCTGCACGGCGAAGTGTCGCGCGAGATGTGGCCCGGGTGCGAGATCGGCTCGATCACGAACGGTGCCCACGTCCCGACCTGGAAGAAGGACACGCTGCACGCGCAGAACAAGCGTGCTCTGGTCGAGTATGTCCGCGGGCGCACCGGCGTCGAGCTCGACCGGGAGCGGCTCACCATCGGCTTCACGCGCCGCTTCGCCACGTACAAACGAGCGACCCTCCTGTTCCAGGAGCCGGACCGGCTCGCCGCACTTCCGATTCAGGTCGTCGTGAGTGGCAAGGCGCACCCGGCGGACGACGGCGGCAAGGAGCTGATCTACGAGCTCAACCGGCTCGCGAGCGACCCGCGCTTCGAGGGGCGGATCGCCTTCGTCCCGAACTACAACATGGAGGTCGCCTCCTACGTCACCTCCGGCTCCGACGTCTGGCTGAACAACCCGCGCCGGCCGATGGAGGCCTCGGGGACGAGCGGGATGAAGGCGGCGATGAACGGCGTCCTCAACCTTTCCGTTCTGGACGGCTGGTGGCCGGAGGCGTACTCGCCGGAGATCGGCTGGGCGATTGCAGGCGAGTCGGACGAGGCCGACCGCGCAGAGCTCTACCGGTTGCTGGAGGAGGAGGTCGTCCCGGCCTTCTACGAGGACCGGCCGCGCTGGAAAAGGATGATGGAGACCTCGATCGAACGCGTCACTCCTCGGTTCTCCAGCCATCGCATGGTCAAGGAGTACGCCGAGCGCTACTACGCGCCGGCCAGCAGATGAGCATCGAACGCGTAGGCGTCGTCGGCCTGGGGACGATGGGGGCGGGGATTGCGCAGGTCTGCCTCCAGGCGGGCGTCGAGACGGTCGGCCGCGAGGTGAACGACGAGCTGGCCGAACGCGGCCGGGCGACGATCGACCACTACCTGACCCGCGGCGTCGAGAAGGGGCGGATGACGGCCGAGCAGAAGGACGAGACGCTCGGGAGACTGACGCTCGCTACCGACCTCGGCGCGCTCGCCTCCTGCGACCTGGTGATCGAGGCCGTGATCGAGGACATTGCCACCAAGGCGGCCGTCTTCAAGGAGCTCGACGAGCTGCTCGCCGCGGAAGCGATCCTGGCGACGAACACCTCGGCGCTCTCCGTGACCGAGATCGCCGACGTGACCGAGCGGCCCGAGCGCGTCGTCGGCATGCATTTCTTCAACCCGGCGCCGGTCCTCAAGCTCGTCGAGGTCGTCCGCACGGCGCACACCTCCGACCAGGTCTTCGCTGCGGCGTACGCGTTCGCGGAGAAGCTCGGCAAGGAGCCGATCGCCTGCAACGACACGCCGGGCTTCGTCGTGAACCGCATCCTCATTCCGCTCCTCAACGACTGCGTCCGCGTGATCGACGAGGCCCGCGTCTCGCCCGACGACGTCGACCGCGCCATGACCTTCGGTGCCAATTGGCCGATCGGGCCCTGCGCCCTGATCGACCTCATCGGCGTGGACATCCACGTGCACGCTTCGGAAGCGCTGGCCGCAGCGCTGGGGGAGGAGCGGATGGCCCCGCCGCCGCGGCTGCTGCAGATGCTGGACGAGGGCAAGCTCGGCCGGAAGTCGGGCGAAGGCTTCTTCAGCTACTGAAGCGGTCGGTCGCCGCCCGCACCGCGGCGATCGTCCCCGGCGTCATCGAGTGGCCCGCGCCCTCGACCACGGTCAGTTCCGCGCGGGGCCAGATCCGATGGAGTGCCCATGCGTTGCCGAGCGGAGACTGGAAATCGAAGCGGCCGTTGACGATCGCGCCCGGGAACGCCTCGAGCACGTCGGGACGCATCAGCTCGCAGTCCTCGAGCCACGCGTTCGCCTGCACGTAGTGCGTCACGAGCCGGGCGAAGGCGTACGCGAAGGCGGGGTCCGTGTACCGGTCGCTCAGGCCTTCCCGGGGAGGCCAGTGCGGCGTTGCCGACTCCCAGCGGATCCACTCCTCGGTGGCCTGCCGGCGAACCTCGGAATCGGGATCGTTCAGGAGCGCGGAGTACGCGGTGGGCACGTCGGAGGCGTAGCCGACGTGAGCGGCAAGCCGTTCCCACTGCGCCGGGAAGAAGGTCCCGACGCCGCCGCGGAAGAGCCAGTCGAACTCCGAATGGCGCCCCGTCGTCACCCCGAAGAGAACGAGTGCGCTGACGTGCTCGGGATGGGACTCTGCGTACGCAAGCGCGAGGGTCGAGCCCCAGGAGCCGCCGACCACGACCCAGCGGTCGATTCCCAGATGCTCGCGGACGCGCTCGAAGTCCTCGACGAGGTGTGCCGTCATGTTCGCGCTCAGATCCGTATCCGGGTCGCCCGCGTACGGGAGGCTCTTCCCGCAGTTCCGCTGGTCGACCAGGACGACGCGGTACCGCGACATGTCGAAGAACTCGAGGTAGTAGAGGCCGCTGCCCGATCCAGGCCCGCCGTGGACGACGACCGCCGGAGTTCCCTTTCCGTGCGCCTCCCAGTGGACGAGGTTCCCCTCGCCGACGTCGAGCAGCCCACTCACGGCAGGCTCAGACGTCCCCAGAGGTTCTCCAGCAGCTGCGAGACGACCGGCTGATCGACCGAGGCGGCGAAGTTCAGCGCGCCCGCCGCGAAGACCTTCGCGCCCGCAGGCGTCTCGTAGTAGGTCATCTCCGCGGAGCGGCCCGCATTCGGAAGGATGTCCGGGATCTGCGCCAGTACCTGGATTCCGGGCGGCGACTCGGCCGTGCGCTCGTCTATCTCGATCCCGTAGCGGCCGAAGGTGTCTCCGTCGCGCAACCCGGTCCCGGCGAATACCCACGGTGCCGTCAGGGCACCCTCCACCACGAAGCCCGCCTGGTGTGCCCCGTGGTTCGAGCCCGCGTACTGCACGCCCACGAGCGCCGACTCAGGGCGGCCGAGCGCCCGCCACTGCTTCACCCGCGTGAGCCGCTGTCCCTTCCGCTCCACTTTCCAGAAGAAGTTGTTCGCCGACAGGAACATCAGGTTCCCGCCGAGGTCGCGGTAGCGCTGGACGATGTCGTACGCGTGCTTTGTCATGTATTCCGCGTGCCCGGGGAAGACGACGAGGTCGTATGCGCGCGCCAGGTCGTCCCCGCTCTTGAACGACGCGAGATCGTCATCGGACAGGTACTCGACCTGCTTTCCCGTCCTGTTGAGCCACGAGATGAAGTTGAGGTCCCAGTCGCGGAAGCGGAAGGGGACGCCAAAGTCGAGGAACGGGCGCTGGAGGTCGACGGAGTGGATCGCGTTCGAGACGTACCACGAGTCGCCCCAGCCGTCTCCGTTCTCGTCCCGGAAGTTGTAGGCCTGCCAGGTGTTGGTCGAGAGGACGACGGCAACGCGCGACTGCTTGCCGTAGACGCGCGGGCGGACGATGAACGGGGCGTACGAGGTGCGTCCGTCGGGCGCGTTCGCGTTCAGGAAGTAGAGGCCGCTCGGCCAATCGCCGGCGCGGACAAAGCGGACGAGCCGGGGAGTGCTCCGCCGGTTTCTCCAGGGAAGCGCCAGCGACGGCGTCATCGCGTTTCCGCTCGTCGTCGGATCGAGCTTGCCCGGGCGCTGCGTCTGGAAGGAGTAGACGACGAGGTGAAGGAGCCGCGCGTCGCTCGCGAGCGAGACCTCGGCGAGCTGGCCCGGTGCATAGCTGCGGCGCGTGAACCCGGCGTCGATCCCCTGAACGCGCACGACCGGGGCGTCGACGCGCGTGTGTGCGGAGGGCTGGTAGAAGCCGTACCGGGTCACGCCGCCCCGCCCGCTCACGGTCAGACGCAGGATGTACGTGCGCGGCGGGGTCGACCGGGCCGGCCGCCACACCAGCCGGTTCGCGCCTGCGTGGAGACGCTTCACGGTCGACCACACGATCTGCGTGGACGGACGGTCGCTGCGGATGGTGTCCGTCCTCACCGCGTCCATTCGTACCGTCGCGGGACGGTCGAGCCGGAACGAGACGATGGCCGCGGCGCGGAAGCGGTCACCGTTCGGGCTGACGGTCGTGAGCAGGCGGCGGTCACCCTGGAAGGGCGAGCTTCCGTTCGTCACGTGCAGGCCGTGGAGCGACGGACCGGGGTGAAGGAGCGCGAGCGCCAGGAAGAGCGCCTTCACCGGCGGCCCTCGAACAGGTGCACGAGCTTCGGCTCGTCGTCCGCCTCGGACAGCACGAGCAGCTCGTCGCCCGGCTGGAGGAGCGTCGATCCGCGCGGCTGCGCGGGCTCCCCACCTCGGATCACCATGCTGATCCAGGAGCGCTCACCGAGCGGCAGCTCGCTGATCGGCTTGCCCAGCGCGCGCGACCCCGCCGTGACGTTGTAGCGCCGGATCGTGCGCGGCTCGGTCCTCAGCCGGATCGAGACGTCCCACGGCGTCGGCACGACCGCGCGCATAGGGACGCCGAGGCGGCGCGCCAGGTACGGCATCGTTGACCCCTGGACGACGACCGAGAACGCCACTACGACGAGGATGATCCCGTATACGCGGGATGCACCGCTAACGTCGTCGAGCAGGACGATGATCCCGAGCAGGATCGGGACTGCTCCTTTGAGGCCGCCCCAGGCGACGAAGATCCGCTCGCCCATCCGCAGCCGCACGGGTGCGAGCAGCGGGGCGACGACGAGGGGCCGGATGACGAACGCGAGCAGGATCGCGATCAGCAGGCCGTCCAGCCAGACCGAGGTAGGGCCGAGGTCGGACAGGTGGATCGTGAGCCCGAGCACGGCGAAGACGGCGATCTCGCTCAGGCTCGCGAGTGACTTGTGGAAGTTCTCGATCTCGCCCTTGAACGGCGCGCGCACCTCGGAGATCAGCAGACCGGCTACGAAGACGGCGAGGAAGCCGGAACCGTGCGCGATCGTGGCAAGGCCGTAGATGACGAAAGCGAAGACGAGCGTGCGGATCGGATAGAGGCCCTCCCCGGGCAGCGAGACGCTGCGCATCAGCTTCATGAGCACGAGCGCGCCAACGGCGCCGATCGCAAGCCCCACCGCCATCGAGACGGCGAAGTCGCCGACCCCACTCCACAGTGACCCATGGCCGGACGTCGAGTAGTCGAGGATCGCGATCATCAGCGCGATCCCGACGGGGTCGTTTGCGCCGGACTCGCCCTCGAGAATCGTGGCCGACCGCCCGCCGACCTCGCGGTTGCCGAGGACGGAGAACATGACCGCCGGGTCGGTGGGAGCCAACGCGGCGCCGACGATCCACGCCGTCGTCCAGCCGAAGTCGAACAGGTAGTGCGCTGCGACGGCGACCACGGCAGCGGTGGCGAACGTCCCGACGACTCCCAGCACGGTAATCGGCAGCGCGGCGCGTCTGAACCGGTTCCAGCCGACGTGGATGCCGCCGTCGAACAGGATCAGCACCAGCGCGACGACGCCGATCCGCTCGGCCGTCTTCAGGCTGAGATGGTGGTAGATGGCCGGCACGGAGATGACCGCGCCGATCAGCAGGAAGAGAGCCGGGCTCGGGATGGGGAACCGCTCGGTGATCTTGATGACGGCGAGCGCGAGCAGGAATCCACTCGCGACGACGAGCACGATCGTCCCGAACGAGATGATCTCGTCCATTCACTGAGCGTAAATGGCCTTACAGATTCCTTACAGCCCCCTGAAAGGGCCCACAAGTCGCGAGGCGATACTTGCTTCATGCGCCGGCTCGGCCTCGTCGTGCTTTCCCTTTTGCTCGCGGTCCCCGCGATCTCCCTGGCGCGGTCCATGCCGCCCGGCGACGGGAGTCTCGTGGTCAAGGGCGGCCGCGGCACGATCGTGCTCCAGGTCAAGGGCGCGGTGATCGGACGGATGAACAACGGGAAGCTGACGCTGACCGACAACGACCCGTACGACGAGAACTCGCCGGTCGTGCATGGCCGCCTCCGCGCGCGGCCGATGGAGCTGAGCGACTCGATCACCGTGTACAAGGGCCAGAAAATCCGCTACCGGATGGTCGAGGGCTCGTACCGCCTCAAGTTCGAAGGGTCGGGCATCCGTCTGAGCACGGTCGGGCACGGCTGGGTCACCTTCGACGGCGACGACCGGTTCGAGAAGGACGGCGCCTACTCGCTCAACGGTGCGCCCTTCGAGCCGATTCCGCTCGATCCGACCGATCGGATCAAGCTGCAGGTCGTGCCCGAGAAGTCCGCTCCCGAGCCGCGTAGGATCAGTCAGCCGTGAAGGACAGCAAGGGCCAGAGCATCCTCGTGGTCGAGGACGAGACCTCGATCGCCTCGTTCGTGGCGATGTATCTCAAGAACGCCGGATACACGGTGCGCACGTCGGCGACGGGGGGCGACGCGCTCACGCAGGTCGCAGCCGAGCCTCCCGATCTCGTCGTCCTCGACCTGATGCTGCCGGACATCGACGGCGTGGAGATCTGCCGGCGGATCCGCCAGCGCTCGGATCTACCCGTGCTCATGCTGACCGCGCGGGACGAGGACGTGGACAAGATCATCGGCCTCGAGGTCGGCGCCGACGACTACCTCACCAAGCCGTTCAACCCGCGCGAGCTCGTCGCGCGCGTGAAGTCGATCCTCCGCCGGGCCGCGCCGGAGCGGAAGCGGCCGGAGAGCCGCGAGATCAAGCAGGGCGACCTCGTCGTCAATTCCGGGAGCCGTGAGGTCCACGTCGGCGAGGAGGAGATCCAGCTCGCCCCGAAGGAGTTCGACCTGCTCTGGGAGCTGCTCGACCACCGCGGGCTCGTGCTGACGCGCGACCAGCTCCTCGAGCGCGTCTGGGGCTACACGTTCGCCGGTGACACGCGCACCGTCGACGTCCACGTGCGCCAGATCCGGCGGAAGCTCGGCGACGCGTCGCCCATCGTGACCGTCTGGGGAGTCGGCTACAAGGTCGCGCCCGAGCGGAACGCTCCGGTTACTGCGTAGCCTTTAAGGCATGTTCCGTTCGTTGCGATTCCGCCTGCCGGCGCTGTTCCTGGTTGGGATCGTGCTCGCCGGTCTGATCTCGACGCTCATCGCCGTCAAGCTCTTCCAGGATTACGCGCGCGGCCGGAAGCTCAGCGAGCTCGAGCGGGAGGCGACCGGGCTCGCCCAGCTGTACGCAGACCGCGCCGGCCATCAGGTGTTCTCCTCGAGAGGGCTGACCAAGGCGACGGGCGACACGCTCTTCTATTCGGGCCTGCCGGTGTTCGGGCCGGAGGCGAAGCTGCGCCACCTCCCGCACCGGTATGTCGACTTCGGGCAGATCGACCGAGGACGGGTGATCAGGTTCACCTTCGTCCCTCCCGGCCAGAAGCACGACTACTACGCGGCCGCGGCGCCGGTGCAGCTCGGCCACTCGACCTTCGGCGCGATCGTCGTCGCTTCGCCCGTGTCGAAGCTGCGCGCCAGCTGGCTGACGCTCATCGAGCGGCTCTCGCTCGCGTTGATCGGCGGCCTGATCGTCGCCGGGGCGCTGGGCTGGTGGCTGAGCCGGAGGATCACGGTGCCCGTGCTGGCGCTTTCCAAGGCGGCCGACCGGCTGTCGAAGGGCCGCTACGACGTGGACATCCCGCCTGTCCGCGGGCAGGACGAGATTGCCGACCTGGCCGTGAGCTTCCGCGAGATGGCCGCCCGCCTCCAGGAGGCTGACGAGCTGGAGCGGAACTTCCTCCTCACCGTCTCGCACGAGCTGCGCACGCCGCTCACCGCCATCCGTGGCCATGTGGAGGCGCTGCGCGAGGGCATCGCCTCCGACCCCGAGTCGCAGGCTGCGTCCCTCGAGGTGATCGAGGCCGAGACCGCGCGCCTGGAGCGGCTGGTCGGCGACGTGCTCGACCTCGCCAAGCTGAACGCGCGCCGCTTCACCGTGCTGCGGGAGGAGGTGGACATGCGTCGGCTGCTCGACCAGGCCTACACGGCGTTCTCCGAGGAGGCGCGCCGGCGGGAAATCGAGTACACGCAGAAGATGAACGGCGAGCCGGTGCTGGTCTCCGACGGCGACCGCCTGCTGCAGATCATCTCCAACCTGCTCGCGAACGCGTTCCGCTGGACTCCGGACGGCGGCCGCATCCAGCTCGAGCTCTCCAGCGAGAACGGGAAGGTTGCCGTGGCCGTCTCCGACTCGGGGCCCGGCATCGACCGGGCTTCGCGCGAGCGGATCTTCCGTCCGTTCTGGTCGCGCGACGGGCGCGGCACCGGGCTCGGCCTGGCCATCTCGCGGGAGCTCGCTCTCGCGCTGGGGGGCGAGCTCGACCTCGAGAGCACGCCCGGGGCGGGCAGCCGTTTCGAGCTCTTACTGCCGTCGAACTAAGCGACTTCGCGCAGCTGCGGCTCGGCGTCGAGCCGTCTTTCGATCGCGTCGAGCCGTTCTTCGATCGATTTCCAGCCGCTCGAAATCAGGCTGACGAGGACGGCGAGATCGTCGACGCGCGCGTTTCGCTCGGCGTCGAGATCGGCCTGCAGTTGCTCGAGCCGGCGATTCGTCTGGTTGGCGAGCCCGCGCACCTGGGCGAGCTGCCGCGCCACGGGGGCCGCCTCTTCGCGCACCGCCTTCCTGAACATGCCCACCATGGCGCCGACATTAGCGTTCGCATCGGATGATCAGCACGGGGGAAACCAGGTTTCCCCCGTGAGCCCCCTTCTTAAAATTCACGCTCTCACGCCGCGCATGTCGGCGTGAGAGCGATCGGAGCGCTTTGATGAAGACCGACGACCTTAGCTACGAGCTACCGGCAGAGCTGATTGCACAGCATCCCGCGCAGAAGCGCGACGAGTCGCGGCTGTTGGTGTATGACCGCGCCGCCGGCGACGTCCGGCATCGCCGCTTCTTCGAGCTTCCGGAGGAGCTGTCCGGCGAGCTCGTCGTCGTGAACGACACGCGCGTCGTCCCGGCCAGGCTGCGGCTGCGGCGGAAGACCGGGGGAGAGGCAGAGGTACTCCTGGTCGAGCGTCTCGAGCTGGACGTCTGGGAGGGTCTCGCGCGCCCCTCGCGGCGGCTCAAGTCCGGCGAGCGTCTCGGGCCTGTGGAGCTGCTCGAGCCGCTCGGCCAAGGGCGCTGGCGGCTGCGCCTGCACGGCGAGCCGGACGGCGAGATGCCGCTTCCGCCCTACATCACCGAGCGCCTCGACGAGCCCGAGCGCTACCAGACCGTCTACTCACGCGACCCGGGCTCGGCGGCCGCGCCGACCGCCGGGCTCCACTTCACGCCCGAGCTGCTCGGGCGGCTCGACGTCGAGCGCGTCACCCTCCACGTCGGCCTCGACACCTTCCGACCGCTGTCGGCCGACACGCTCGGGGACCACGAGCTCCACGGCGAGCGGTACGAAGTGCGGCCCGAGGCGTGGAAGCGGATCGAAGGCGCCGACCAGGTGCTCGCCGTCGGGACGACCACGGTGCGCGTCCTCGAGTCGGTCGCGCGCGGCGCGCCGCTCACGGGCCGCACGGAGCTGTTCATCCAGCCCGGCTTCGAATTCCGGCGCGTGAACGCGCTCCTGACGAACTTCCACCTGCCCCGCTCGACGCTGCTCGCGCTCGTGATGGCCCTCGCGGGCGTGGAGGAGACGCGTCGGATCTACCGTCTCGCGGTCGAGGAGCGCTACCGCTTCTACTCGTTCGGCGATGCAATGCTGATCCTGTGAGCTTCACGGTCACTGCGACCGACGGAGCTGCGCGCGCCGGCGTCCTCCGCACGGCGCACGGCGACGTCCCGACCCCGGCGTTCATGCCGGTCGGGACGAAGGCGACCGTCAAGACGCTCGATCCGGACGAGGTGCGCGCGATCGGTGCGCGCATCCTCCTCGGCAACACCTACCACCTGTACTTCCGGCCCGGCCACGAGCTGATCGCCGAGCTGGGCGGCCTGCACCGCTTCATGGGCTGGGACGGACCGATCCTGACCGACTCGGGCGGGTACCAGGTGTTCTCGCTACGCGACACGATCGCCGCGTCGGACGACGACGGCGTGACGTTCCGCTCCGTCTACGACGGCGCTCCGGCGCGCTTCACGCCCGAGCTGGCCGCGGAGATCCAGGCGGCGCTCGGCTCGGACATAGCCATGTGCTTCGACCAAGTGCTGCCGCCCGACCTGCCGCGCGCCGCGCACGAGGACGCGGTGCGGCGGACGACGCTCTGGGCCATGCGCCAGAAGCACGCCCCACGCGCGCCCGGCCAGCTCCTCTTCGGCATCGCGCAGGGAGGGCTCGACCGCGAGCTTCGGCGCCGCTCGGCGGATGAGACCTCCGAGCTCGAGCTCGATGGCAACGCGATCGGCGGGCTCTCGATCGGCGAGAGCCGCGAGCAGATGTTCGAGCTGACCGCTTTCACCTGCGAGCTGCTCCCGCCGGAGAAGCCACGCTACTTCATGGGCATCGGCGATCCGCAGGGCATCCTGGAGTCGATCGAGCGTGGGGTGGACATGTTCGACTGCGTCCTGCCGACCCGCACGGCGCGCACCGGATCGGCGCTCACCGGCGAGGGACGGCTGAACCTGCGCAACGCCCGCTTCGCCCGCGATCCGAGGCCGCTCGAGGAGAATTGCGCCTGCCCGGCGTGCTCGCGATTCTCCCGCGCGTACATCCGCCATCTCGTCAACCAGGAGGAAGTCCTCGGCCTCCGCCTGCTCACCCTGCATAATTTGCACTTCTTGCTCGATCTCACCGCACGCGCGCGCGACGCGATCGCGCGCGGCCAACTGTCTGCACTGAAGGAGGAAGTCTCCTGGGCGCCCTGATCATCATCGTCGTGCTTCTCGTCCTCATGTGGCTGCTGCTCATCCGGCCGCAACGCCGCAAGCAGCAGGAGCAACAGGATCTGCTCTCGAACGTCCAGATCGGAGACGAGATCGTCACCGCGGGCGGCATCTACGGGACGGTCACCGACGTCGACGACAGCGATGTGACAGTCGAGATCGCGCCCGGCACGCACGTGCGCATGGCGAAGCGCGCAATCGCCGGGATTCTCAACGACGAAGAAGAAGAGGAAGACGAGGACGACGAGGAGGGCGACGAGCCCGAGGCCGAGGGGCACAGCGAGCACGAGGAGCCTGAGGAGGAAGAGGAAGGTAAGGAGCCCGAGCTCGACCGCTCAGCAGCCGAGCAGCGTGGCTAACCTGGATCGACTCTGAATGTCTGAGCGACGTCGCTACCTATTCATCACCGCCGTGCTGGCCGTCGCCGTCGTGGTGGTCGCACTGTTCGCCGTCCCCGGCTCGCCGCTCCAGCATAAACCCACGCTCGGCCTCGACCTGCAGGGCGGGCTGGAGGTCGTGCTAAAGGCAAAACCGCCCGAGAACAAGCCGAACTACAAGATCACGAGCTCCGACCTCGACCGCTCGGTCTCGATCATGCGCGACCGCATCGACCGGCTCGGCGTGTCCGAGCCCGAGATCCGCAAGCAGGGCTCCGACCAGATCGTCATCCAGCTCGCCGGCGTCCACGATCCCGAGGAGGCCGCGAAACTCATCGGGAAGACCGCACAGCTGCAGTTCTACGACCTGGAGGCGGACATCGCGGCGCCGTCGAAGGGCGCCAACGGGCAGGTTCAGCCACTCAGCTCGCTCTACGCGCTCCTCGCGCCGGTTCAGTCGCAGGTGAACGACAAGTCCTCGCACTGGTACCTGTTCAAGAACAAGCGGAGGGTCGCGGGCCCGGCAACCTCGAAGAAGGAGCTGCTCAACGCGCCCGATGTGAAGAAGCTGCTCGGAGGGAAGAAGGAGCTCCCGAAGGGCTACAAGGTCTTCGGCGTCCCCTCCGACCGGATCGTGATCACCTGCGGCCCGCCCGCCACGGTCTGCCCGGGGGTCGGCACGCCGACCAGCACGTCCTTCTACCTCTTCAACTTCGACCCGACGGGCAGCAAGCCGGTCCCGGAGATGACGGGCAACGACCTCAAGCTGTCGGGCACGAGGCAGGACTTCGATCCGCAGACGAACCAGCCCGTCGTGCTCATGCAGTTCACGGGCGACGGCAGGAGGATCTTCCAGGAGATCACCGCCCAGGAAGCGCAGCGCGGCCAGCGGCAGTACCAGATTGCCGGCCAGGGCGCCGACCCGCGCAACTTCTTCCAGAGCTTCGCCATCGTCCTCGACAACGAGATCAAGTCGTTCCCGACGATCGACTTCACCCAGTACCCAACCGGGATCTCCGGCGACAACGGGGCCGAGATCACCGGCGTCACGCTCGATGAGGCGAAGAACCTCGCGCTCGTCCTGCAGACCGGCGCTCTGCCCGTCCAGTTCGACACCAAGGCGCAGACCGAGGTCTCGGCGACGCTCGGGAAGGACTCCCTCAGCGAGGCCAAGATCGCAGCCGGCATCGGCCTGCTCGTGGTCGCGCTCTTCCTGCTCCTCTTCTACCGCTTCCTCGGCCTCGTCGCGGTCGTCGGGCTCGCGATCTACGCGGCCTTCATGTACGCCGCGATCCTCGCGTTCCACGTCACCCTCACCCTCCCCGGGTTCGCCGGCCTGATCCTCACGATCGGAGTCGCAGCCGACGCGAACGTGGTCATCTTCGAACGGATCAAGGAAGAAGTACGGTCCGGGAAGAGCGTCCGGCACGCGATCGCGACCGGATACTCGAAGGGATTCCACACGATCATCGACGCGAACGTTGTGACGGCGATCACCGCGCTCGTCCTCTTCGCGGTCGCGACCGCCCAGGTCAAGGGATTCGCGCTCATGCTTCTGATCGGCACGGTGGTCTCGCTGCTGACCGCCGTCCTGGCCACGCGCGCCTTCCTCGGCCTGCTCGCGGGCTTCAAGTGGTTCGACAACCCGCGGTTCATGGGCGCACAAGGGGCGCAGCGCGCGAAGTGGCTCGAGATCGACTTCATGGGGAAGAGGTGGTGGTGGCTCGGGATCTCCGGCGCCGCCGTCCTCATCAGCGTCATCTCGCTTGCCGTCTCCGGGCTGAACCTGGGGATCGACTTCAAGGGGGGGACGCAGACCACGCTGACCACAGCGCAGCCCACGTCGCTGGGTCAGGTGCGCGACCAGGCCGCGGCCGTCGGGCAGAAGGGCGCAGTCGTTCAGGGACAGGGAAAGCTGTTCGGCTCCGATTCCTACAAGGAGTTCCAGGTCCGGACGAAGTCGCTCAGCCAGGGCCAGGAGAGGACCTTCCTCAACGACCTGCGGACGCAGCTGAACGCGAATATCCGCGGGTCGACCAGCGTCTCTTCGAGCTTTGGTAGACAGATCGCCAGGGACGCGATCCTCGCGGTCATCGTCTCGCTGCTGCTGATCGTCCTGTACATCACGATTCGGTTCCAGTTCAAGTTCGCCGGGCCGGTGATCGTCGCGTTGATCCACGACATCATCCTCACGATAGGTGTCTATTCGCTGACGGGGCGGGAGGTGACGACGGCGACCGTGGCCGCTGTGCTCACCGTTCTGGGCTATTCGATCTACGACACGATCATCATCTTCGACAGAGTCCGCGAAAACATCCCGCTGATGCGGCGCGCGCCGTTCGCCGCGATCGCGAACGTGTCGCTCTGGGAGACGATCCGCCGCTCCCTGGCCACGAGCTTCATCACGCTGCTCCCGGTCGTCTGTCTGTTCATCTTCGGCGGCGCGACGCTGCAGGACTTCGCGTTCGCGCTGATCATCGGGATCGTGTCGGGTGCTTACTCCTCGATCTTCATCGCCGCCCCGCTTCTCACGATGTGGAAGGAGCGCGAGCCCGAGTACTCGCGGCGCCGCGCGATCTCCATCGAGGAGCAGCGGGCGGAGATGGAGGAGATCCAGGAGACGGGAACCGTTGCCGAGGCGCCCGAGGAGGAGGCCGTGGAGCCCGAGGCCGAGCCCACGCCCCAGGCCGAGCCGGAGCTCGTCCCGACCGCGCCGGTCGCCGATCGCGAGAAGGCGGAGGAGCGCCGCCAGCGCCGGCAGCAGCGTCGCCGGACGCGTCCGCATGGACGAGCCCGCTGACTCCTCGATACTCCGGGACGAGGTGCGGGCGTGGCTCGACGAGCTCACCAGCCGGTGGCACGGCGATGCTGTACGGGTGCGTGAGCGCGCCGGCGTCAGCATCGAGAAGATCGCCAAGGATCTCGGCCTCGTAACGCGTCGCGAGTACGACGAGCTCGAGCTCCGGATCGCGCAGCTGGAGCATCGGCTGAGCCTGCTGGAGCGCGATGGCTGAAGCCCAGCCTTCGACGACCCGCAACATCGGGCGGATCTCGGAGATCGCCCAGGTCGCGGCCAAGCACGGCTTCGGCTACTTCCTCGAGACCCACCGACTCACAGACCTCCTTCCCTGGAGGTCGAAGAAGCCGTTCCCGGAGGGCACGCCGTCCCAGCGCGGGCAGCACCTCAGGGAGATGCTGGACGAGCTCGGACCAACGTTCGTCAAGTTCGGCCAGCTGCTGTCCACGCGGCCCGACGTCGTCCCGCCGGACATCGTCGCGGAGCTCCGCAGCCTCCAGGACGACGTCAGGCCGTTCCCGTTCGCTCAGGTCCGGCAGGCCATCGAGACGCAGCTCGGGCAGCCGATCGAGCGCCTGTTCCTCGAGTTCTCGGAGCTGCCGCTCGCGGCCGCGTCGATCGGCCAGGTACACCGAGCGGTGCTCCCCAACGGGCATCAGGTCGCCGTCAAGGTGCAGCGCCCGGATGCCCCGCGCCAGATCGAGGCCGACCTCGCCCTGCTGTACCAGGCCGCGCGGATCGCGAAGGAACGCGTCCGCGCGCTCGACTTCATCGACACGAGAGGAATCGTCGACGAGTTCGCGCGCTCCATCCGCCAGGAGCTCGACTACCGGCACGAGGGGCGGAACGCGGAGGCTTTCCGCCGAAACTTCGCCGGGCATCCCCATGTCCGGATCCCGAAGGTCTACTGGACGTACTCGCGCACCCAGGTGCTGACGCTCGAGTTCCTGGAGGGGACGCAGTTCGTCGACATCGACGCGACCGACTACTCGCTCGAGGAGCGGCGCCGCCTCACCTATCTGATGACCGAGGCGTGGATGACGATGATCTTCCGGCACGGGTTCTTCCACGCCGACCCGCATCCGGCGAACATCCTCGTCCTCGAGCAGCGCGACTGCATCGGGCTGGTCGACTTCGGGCTCTCCGGGACGCTGACCGACGAGGACATGTCGAAGCTGACCCGGCTCTTCATCGACGCCGCAAACGAGAACGTCGACGTCCTGCCGCGCCGGCTTGCGGAGCTCGGCGTGCGCTACGACCGTTCCCGCGAGGACGAGTTCCGCGCGGAGCTGCGCGAGCTCTTCTACCGCTACTACGGCGCGAGCCTGTCGGAGATCGACCCGGTGCAGGTCATCCGCGAGGCCTTCCAGCTCATCTACTCGCTCAACCTGCGGCTCCCGACCCGCTTCGTGCTGCTGGACAAGTCGATGGCGACGCTCGCGTCGGTCGGAATCGAGCTCTATCCCGACTTCAACGTCTTCGAGGTGGCGAAGCCGTACGCGCGCGGGCTCATGCTCGGGCGCTTCACGCCGCAGCGCGTGCTCTCACGGGCGCGCAAGGAGGGCTGGCAGCTGGCACAGATCGCCTACGAGCTTCCGTACCAGGTGCACGACTTCCTGGAGGAAGTGCGCGACGGCCAGCTCGAGGTCGGATTCGTACACAAGGGCCTGGACGAGTTCATGCACAAGGTGGACATCGGGGTCAACCGCCTCGTCGTCGCGCTGGTCGTGGTGGGCGGGCTGATCGGGTCGGCGCTCATCGGGACGTTCACGACCGGCGGCCCGCAGTTCCTCGGCGTGAATGTGCTCTCGTTCATCGGCTTCGTGCTTTCCGGCATTCTGGGCATCTGGCTGCTCTGGGCGGTTATGCGCCGCGGACGCCTCTAGAGCGGCCCACACGCTGTCGACACCGCGGCACGCTCCCGCCTGAATGGACATCTTGGCAGTGCGTCGACGCCGAGCTAGTGTCGGAGCATGACCACGCTGCCCGCACTGGCTCTCGCCGAGAACGAGACCGACGCCCGCGAGTACCTCTCCCGTCAGCTCTCCAGCGACGGGTTCGAGGTCTACGCGGCGGCCAGCGGGCGGGAGGTCCTGGAGCTCGCCGAGCGCGCGGGGCCCGATCTCGTGTTGGTCGAATCGGCGCTTCCGGACGGCTCTGGGCTGGAGGTGTGCCGGCGGCTGCGCGAGGGCGAGCCGGGACGCTCCTGGAACCGGGAAGTGCCGTTGATCATGCTCGGGGACGACTGTGCCGATTTCGTCGACCGCGTGCGTGCGCTCGAGCGCGGGTGCGACGACTTCGTCCCGCGGCCCTTCTTCTACGCGGAGCTGCGGGCACGGATTCGCGCCGTCCTGCGGCGGGCGCTGCCGTCCGTTCCCGAACGGCTCGAGGCCGGCAAGCTGGTGGTCGACCGGCGGACGCGCTGCGTCAGCGTCGGGGGCGAGCCGGTGTCGCTGGCGGGCCGCGAGTACGAGCTGCTCGTGAAGCTCGCGACGGAGCCGGAGCGCGTGTTCACCAAGGAGGAACTGCTCCGCGACGTCTGGGGCTTCCGCTCGATCGGACGCACGCGAACGATCGACTCGCACGCCTCTCGCCTGCGCCGCAAACTGAACGCCGCGGACGGCGGCGACGACTACGTCGTGAACGTCTGGGGGGTGGGTTATAAGCTGACTGGCCGGTGGTCCGCGAGTTCCTGACTCCCGTTCGCGACACCGGGCCGCGGCCCGGTTCGGACGCGCAGAAAGAAGTCTCGTGGTACGTGCGGTCCTTCCTCTGGATGCGCATCTGGATCGGCATCCTCGGGGTCGTGATGCCGCTCTGGCTGGTGTTCGAGGACAAGCTCGCCTTCGACGGGGACCCCTTTCCCCGCGATTCCCTCAGCGGCTACTACTACTCGGGAATGCGCGACGTCTTCGTCGGCACCATCTGTGCGATCGGCGTCTTCCTCTTCACCTACAAGATCTCCGAGAGGAATCTCGACAACGTCGCGAGCTTTCTCGCCGGCCTCTCCGCGGCGTTCGTTGCGCTCTGCCCTACCGGGCCGCCCGGATCGGTCTCCACGCTCACGCCCCTTCAGGAGTGGTGGGGCGAGACGACGGTCAAGGTGATCCACTTCGTTGCCGCCGGGGTCTTCATCGGATCACTGGCCTTGCTGACGTACTTCTTCGGTGTGCGCGAGGGTAAGCGGCCCCGGAGACCTGGGAGGCGATCGCCGAAGTTCTGGCAGTGGTACCACTGGGTCTGCACGTCCGCCATGGTGCTGGCAATCGTGTGGATCGTGGTCACGATGGCGGTGGGCTGGCCGCCGAAAGCGTTGCTGGTCGGAGAGTGGCTGGCCGTGTGGGCGTTCGGCGCCTCCTGGTTCATGAAGGGCGCGGAGCTCGACACGCTACTCAACCGTACGTAGCGACCCTTCTAGCCGGAGCAGGGTCTCCTTGCGCTCCAGCCCGCCGGCGTAGCCGACGAGGCTGCCCGTCGACCCGACGACACGGTGGCACGGGAGAACGATCGGAATCGGGTTGCGGTTCATGATCGTCCCGACGGCGCGCGCGGCGCGCGGGCGGCCGGCGCGTCCCGCCAGCGTCCCGTAGGTCGTCAGCGAACCGTAGGGCACCCGCGCCAGCTCCTCCAGCACGCTGCGGTTGAACGTGGAGAGCCGCTCGATGTCCACGGCGAGGTCGAACGCCGTCCGCTCACCGGCGAAGTACTCGTCGAGCTCGCGCTTGACCTGGTCGACCGGCCGTGGCGAGCGCAGGACGCGCGCCCCGAACGAGCGGGCCAGCGACTCGAGCTCGCGCTCGGGCTCGGGCTCGGCGTCATAGGAGATGCGGCAAAGGCCCCGCTCGGAGACCGCGACGAGCAGTGGCCCGACCGGCGAGTCGGCGATGTCGTAGGCGACGTCGAGCAGCCCCTCGGCCGCCGCGGCGGCACGGAAGCGCTCGTCGAGCTGCGGGGAAACGGTCATGCGATCTCGATCCTCCTTCTGCGCAGGCGCCGGACGCCGGACGAAGCGGCCTGGCGGGCCGCCTCCTCGCTCGATCCGAGCGCCATGCCGATGTCGGCGTAGGACAGGTCGTAGCCGTAACGGAGCACGACGGCGGCGCGCTCCTTCGCGGGAAGGTCCCCGGCCAGGTGCTCGAGCTCCGCGTATTCCGGGCGCGCGTCGCGCACGCCTTCGTCGCGCGGGACGGCCGGCGCGGGCTTGCGCCGATGTTCATCGGCGGCGACGCGCGCGGCGATTGTGTAGAGCCACGCCCGGAGGTGCTCGCCGTGCCGCAGGCCGGGATAGCCGCGGAGAGCGCGCAGGAAGGTTTCCTGGAATGCGTCCTCCGCCCGGTCGTGCCCGACGCGGCGGACGAGGAAGCCGAACACCTCGGTCCGATGCTCGAGGTAGAGCGTCTCGAAAGGCGGAATCCGCACGGCTTCCATCATCGTGTCTAACGGACAATGGCGGCGGAATTGTGAGACTGCCGCCATGAAAGTCGCCGTCGTAGGTCATGTCGAGTGGGTCGACTTCGTCCGCGTCGAGAGGCTTCCGGCCCCCGGCGAGATCGTCCATGCCATGGAAGCCTGGGCCGAGCCCGCGGGTGGGGGAGGCGTGGCCGCCGTCGTCCTGGCCGCCCTCGCGGGCGAGTGCCTCCTCCTGACCGCGCTCGGCGACGACGAGCTCGGCCGCCGCAGCGCCGCCGAGCTGAGCGGACACGGCGTGCGCGTCGAGGCCGCGATCCGCCCTGAGCCCCAACGCCGGGCCGTCACCCACGTCGACGACACGGGCGAGCGGACGATCACGCTGCTCAGCCACAAGCTCATACCGCGGAAGGACGACCCGCTCCCCTGGGCGGAGCTGGCGGGGTACGACGCGGTCTACTTCACCGGCGGCGACCCGGGCGCCCTCCGCGCCGCCCGCGCGGGGCGAAGTCTCGTCGCCACCGCGCGCGAGCTTCCGACGCTCGTCGAGGCGGACGTGCAGCTGGACGCGCTCGTCCGCAGCGGCCGCGACCCCGGCGAGACATACGAGGAGGGCTGGCTCGACCCGGCGCCGCGCATCGCCGTCGCGACGGAAGGGTCGGAGGGCGGCCTCGTCAGTGAAGGGGGCGAGGTGCGCCGCTATGCCGCCGCGCAGCTGCCCGGCCCGGTCCTCGACATGTACGGGGCAGGCGACTCCTTCGCCGCCGGCCTCACATACGGCCTCGGTGCCGGCCGCTCTCTCCAGGAGACGCTCGAGCTCGCCGCGCGCTGCGCCGCACTCGCCCTCACCCGGCGCGGTGCCTATGGGGGCCCGCTCGTCCCACAAGGTGGTGTGTAAGTGTTGCGTAGTGGAGGAAAATGGGGTAAAGTGGCGCAAAGTGGAGGGCGAAGGATTGAGCGCAAACGATGCTTCTGGGCGAATACGAGCACACGGTCGACGAGAAGGGACGCATCACGCTCCCGGCCAAGTTCCGCGCAGCCTTCAGGAACGGCATCGTCATCACGAGGGGGATGGACAAGTGCTTGTACGCCTATACCCCCGCCGAGTGGCGGAAGCTCGTCGAGAACCAGCTCGCGTCGCTGAACCCATTCAGCCCCGACAGCCGGAACTTGCAACGGTTCTTCTTTTCCGGAGCCGCGGAGACGAAGCCCGACAACCAGGGACGGGTGATGCTGCCGCCCGCGCCCGCGCAGCGCGCGCAGCTCGTGCGCGACGTCGTCATCGCGGGCGTGTACGACCACCTGGAAATCTGGGACCGCTCCGCCTGGCAGACCCAGATGAAGGAGATCGAGGAGAACGCTGAGGATGCTGCCGAACGCGTCTCAGCCAAGCGCGACTGACCACGTTCCCGTCCTCGCTACCGAGGTTCGGGAGCTCCTGGCGGTCAGCCCGGGCGAGACGGTCGTCGACGCCACGTTCGGCGCCGGCGGCCACGCGGAGCTGCTCGCGGAAGACCTCCACGGCCAGGGCAAGCTGATCGCAGTGGACGTCGACCCGACCGTCCGCGCGTCGTTCGACCGCTTCCGCAGGCACGCGGGCGTGCAGACGCGACTGCTGCGAGGAAACTTCTCCGCCGTCCTCTGCCAGCTCTCCGGCAACGGCGTCCAGGCGGACGCGATCCTCATCGACCTCGGCGTCTCCAGCATGCAGCTCGACCGGCCCGAGCGCGGCTTCTCCTATGCGACCGACGCGCCGCTCGACATGCGCATGGATCCCTCCGCGCAGCTCTCCGCCAGGGAGCTCGTGAACGAGGCGGACGAGCGCGAGCTGGCGACCATCTTCCGGCGCTTCGGCGAAGAGCGCTACGCGACCCAGATCGCGCGTGCGATCGGGCGCACGCGCAAGAAGCAGGCGATCACGCGCACGGGCGAGCTCGTGGACGTGATCAAGGGCGCCATTCCCACCCCGGCGCGCTTCGGAGACGGCCATCCCGCCAAGCGCGTCTTCCAGGCTCTGCGGATCGCCGTGAACGACGAGCTCGGGGCGCTCGAGTCGGTGCTTCCGGATGCGGTGCGGATGCTCCGACCGGGCGGTCGGCTCGCCGTCATCGCCTTCCACTCGCTCGAGGACCGGATCGTGAAGCGCTTCCTCCGCGACCAGGCGCGCGGCTGCGTCTGTCCGCCGGACTTCCCCATCTGCGTCTGCGGTCATGAGCCGGTCCTCCGCGAGCTGACGCGGAGGGCTGTCCGGCCCGGCGCGGCCGAGCTGGCGGCGAACCCGCGGGCCTCGTCGGCGCGGCTGCGGGCGGCGGCGAAGGTATGAGGCTGCGCAAGAAGCGTTCGCGCACGACCGGCGGCGTCATCTGGATCGCAGTCCTCGCCGTTCTCCTCGCCGGCGTCGTCGCTCTCAACGTCGCCGTTCTGCGGCTGAACATGCGCTACGACAAGCTCGGGCGCACGAAGGTAGAGCTCTCGGCGCAGAACGCCGATCTTCAGTCGCGGCTGTCGAGTGGCGCCGCGACGCAGAAGATCCAGCAGCAGGCGCGCTCCCAGCTCGGGCTAGTCGCCGCCAACCCCGACACGACGAAGTACATCAAGCTCAATCCCTAGGATCCCGGCAATGGCGCGCGGAGCGAACCGGCGGGTCAGGATCCTCCTCTTCACCTTCACCCTCGTTTTCGCGCTCGTCCTCGCGCGCGCCGTCTGGCTGCAGAGCGTGCGCGCGCAGTCGCTGGAGAAGCTTGCGTCGGGACAACAGCAGCAGACGGTCGACCTCCCAGCCCATCGCGGGACGATCTTCGACCGCCGCGGCTTTCAGCTCGCGATCGGCGAGCAGGCGACGACCGTCTACGTCAACCCGCGCGAGGTGACCCAGCCCGAGACGGTCGCGCGCGCCGCGGGCCGCGAGCTCGGCCTCGATCCGAACGACGTCTACCGGGAAGTCAGCGACCGGACGAAGGGCTTCGCCTACGTCCAGCGCCAGGCTGATCCGAAGGCGGCCGCGCGGCTCCAGCGCTTGCATCTCGCCGGCCTGTACTTCTATCCGGAGGAGCGCCGGGTCTACCCGCAGGGTCGCGTAGGCGCCTCGCTGCTCGGCTATGCGGGAGTGGACAACCGCGGCCTCGCGGGGCTCGAGTTGTCGCTGGACGGGCTGCTTGCCGGCCGCAGCGGGAAGCAGACGGTGGTCAAGGATCCGTACGGACGCGCCGTCGACGTCGTCAAGACCGTCCCCGAGCGCGACGGCCGCGACGTCTACCTCACCCTCGACCACGCGATCCAGGCGAACGCGCAACTGGAGCTCTGGAGGGCGGTTCACGAGTGGCACGCGCAGGCGGCGACGGCGATCGTGATGAACCCGCGGACCGGCGCCGTCCTCGCGATGGCCGGCGCTCCCGGCTACGACGCGAACGACTATCCCAACGTCTCGCAGGACCTGCAGCGGAACCGCGCGATAACGGATACGTACGAGCCCGGCTCCACCTTCAAGCTCGTCACCGTCGGGGGCGTCCTCTCGGACCATCTGGTCACCCCGTCGAGCGAGTTCACGCTCGCGCCGGAGATCCAGGTCGCCGACCGGACGATCCACGACGCCGAGGAGCGGGACACCGTCACCTACACGGTCGATCAGATTCTCGCCCACTCCTCGAACGTCGGCGCGATCACTCTCGCCGAGATGCTGACCAGGCAGCCGAAGCGGGACGTCTCCTACTGGATCTCGCGCTTCGGCTTCGGGCACAAGACCGGCATCGACTACCCGGGCGAGACCGCCGGCATCGTCCTCCCGCCGTCCCAGTGGACGGGCGCGACGATCGGGAACGTCCCCATCGGCCACGGAATCGCCGTCACGCCGGTGCAGATGGCGGCGGCGTACGCTGCGATCGCAAACCGAGGCGTCTGGGTGCAGCCACACCTCGTGGACCACGTCGGCGGGTCGCCACGGCCCGCGTGGAAGCGGCGGCGGATCGTCTCGAAGGGCGTCGCGACGGAGTTGACCAACATGTTGCGCGACGTCGTCATCGAAGGCACCGGGACGGAGGCCAAGATCCCCGGGTACCAGGTGGCGGGCAAGACGGGGACGGCGGCAATTCCGCTGCCTACCGGCGGCTACTCCGACGAGAAATACGTTTCCTCGTTCGTGGGCTACGTCCCGGCGTCCAATCCGCAACTGCTCGTGATGGTGACTGTCGACCAGCCGCAGGGCGCGATCTTCGGGGGGATGGTGGCGGCGCCCGTCTTCCAGAACATCGCCAAGTTCGACCTGCAGTATCTCGGGATCCTTCCCCATCAGTAGACTCGCGTTGCGATGACCCTCGAGGGTTTCATCGCCGATCTGCGCCCGCGAGACCTGGCCTACGACACGCGTTCGGTCGTGCCCGGCGCCCTTTTCTTCTGCGTTCCGGGCGCGCGCGCCGACGGCCACGACTTCGCCGCCGAGGCGGTCGAGCGGGGTGCGATCGGCCTCGTGGTGGAGCGCGAGCTCGACCTCCCGGTACCTCAGCTCGTGGTGCCGGACGCGCGTGCCGCTATGGCTGTCGCCGCGGACGACTTCTTCGGCCGGCCGAGCGAGGAGCTCGTCGTCGCCGGGGTCACGGGGACGAACGGGAAGACGACCACGACGTTCCTCCTCTGTTCGATCCTCGAGGCGGCTGGACTGCGTCCCGGGCTGCTCGGGACGGTCGAAAGCCGTGTCGGCGGTGAGCTGCGTCCGGCGGCAAGGACGACGCCCGAGGCGATCGACATCCAGCGGATGCTCAGGGAGATGCTCGACGCCGGCAACCGCAGCTGCGTCATGGAGGCGACCTCGCACGGCTCGGAGCAGCGTCGCCTCGACCGGATCCGGTTCGACGTGCTCGTCTTCACCAACCTGACCCAGGACCACCTCGACTTCCACGGGACGATGGAGCGGTACTTCGAGGCGAAGCGGCGGCTCTTCCTGGAAGGACGTCCCCCGGCGGCGGTCAACTCGGCGGACGAGTGGGGACGGAAGCTGCTGGCCGACCGGCCGGACGCGCTGACGTACGGCTTCGCGCCCGACGCGAAGGTCGGCCCCAACGCGCTGGACGGAATCGGCCTCAGGCTGCGCGGCCGGTTCAATGTCGAGAACGCGCTCGGCGCCATGGCCGCCGCGCGGCTGCTCGGGGTCGCCGATGCGGTGATCGCGCGCGGGCTCGAGGCCGTTTCCGGAGTGCCGGGTCGGTTCGAGTCGGTGGACGGGGGGCAGCCCTTCGAGGTCGTGGTCGACTACTCGCACACGCCCGACTCGCTCGAGAACGTCCTGCGCGCGGCGCGCGAGCTGACCGAAGGACGCGTCATCTGCGTGTTCGGGTGCGGCGGCGACCGCGACCGCGGCAAGCGTCCCGTCATGGGCGGGATCGCGTCGCGGCTCGCGGACGTTCCGATCGTCACCTCCGACAATCCCCGCAGCGAGGAGCCGGAGGCGATCATCGCGGAGATCGTCGCCGGGATGGGGCCCGGCGCGGAGGTCGACGCAGACCGCAGGAGCGCGATCGCGCGCGCCGTCGAGCTGGCCGAGCCAGGGGACGTCGTCGTGATCGCCGGCAAGGGCCACGAGCAGGGCCAGGAATTCAAGGAGGGACGCAAGGTGCCTTTCGACGACCGTGAGGTCGCGCGCGAGGCGCTGCGCCGCCTGCGCGTGGGGACGTGATCCCGCTCTCGCTCGACGAGGTGGCCGGGCTCGACCTCGGGGAGCTCGTTCTCCGGGAGGGCGCAGCCGAGATCACGGGCGTTCAGGTCGACTCCCGGCGCGTCTCGAACGGCGACCTCTTCGTCGCGGTCGGCCAGGGCGACCGGTTCGTGGAGGACGCGCTCGAGCGTGGCGCCGCCGCCACGCTCGTCCCCCGCGACGTGTTCGCCGCGATGGCCGCGCTCGGCCGCGCCGTCCGCGCACGCTCGCAGGCGCGAGTCGTGGCCATCACCGGGTCGTACGGCAAGACGACGACCAAGGACATCCTCGCCTCCATCGCGATCCCGCAACGGCCGACGGTCGCCGCGGAGCGGAGCTTCAACAACGAGATCGGCGTCCCCCTGACGCTCTGCCGGCTCGAGCCCCGGACCGAGATCTGCATCACCGAGCTGGCGATGCGCGGGTTCGGGCAGATCGCCGAGCTGGCCGAGCTGACGCGGCCCGAGATCGGGGTCGTCGTCACCATCGGGCCCGTCCATCTGGAGAAAGTGGGAACGCTGGAGGGCGTCGTGCGCGCCAAGAGCGAGCTCGTCGAGGCGCTGCCGGCGGGAGGCACGGCAATCGTGCCGGCGGACTTCCCCGTCGAGCGGGACGATCTCGACGTCGTGCGGATCGGGGATGACGTCCGCGTCGAGTCCTTCGACCCGCCGCACCTGCGCACGACGCTCGGCGAGGTCGAGGTCAGCTTTGCTGCGCGTCACCTCGCCGTGAACGGGCTGTGCGCACTGGCCGCCGCGCGCGCGCTCGGCCTGGAGCTCCCGTCCCGCCTGGAGGTCGAGTTCGCCGGCTGGCGCAACCAGGAGCAGCAGCTCGCCGGCGGCGGCCTGCTCATCAACGACGCGTGGAACGCGAATCCGATCTCCATGCGCGCGGCGCTCGAGCACCTGCGCGAGCGCGCTGGCGACCGGCGCACCGTGGCGGTGCTGGGCGAGATGGCCGAGCTCGGCGATTACGCAGCGGAGGGGCACCGCGAGGTCGCGGCTGCGATCGCCGAGATCGCGCCGGACATCGTAATCGCGGTCGGTCCGCTCGCTCGTGCCTATGGCGGCCGCTGGGTCGCCGACCGGGAGGCGGCGCTCGAGCTGCTGCGCGAGGAGCTCCGGCCTGGCGACTGCGTCCTCCTCAAGGGCGCGCGCGTGCTGGAGCTCGACCGGCTGGCCGAGGAACTCGTGCCGGTCGAGGCCTCCTAGTGGTCCGAGTTCTCGCCGCCGCCGTCATTGCGATGGTGATCGCGATCGTCGTGGGGCCGCGCTTCATTGCGTTCCTCCGCCGCAAGGAGTACGGCCAGCACATCCGCGAGGAAGGGCCGCAACATCACGTCGTCAAGCAGGGGACGCCGGTGATGGGCGGCGTTCTGATCATGATCGCGATGTCCGTCGGGTTCCTCGCGATGAGCAAGTACACGCTCCCGGCGCTCACCGTCTTCGGCGTGACGCTCGCCTGCGCTGCGATCGGCTTCGCGGACGACTTCATCAAGCTGACCCACCGGCGCTCGCTCGGTCTCTCCGGCCGGTGGAAGCTCCTCCTCCTCGGAGCGGTAACGGTCGGGCTCGGCTTCGCGGCGCACGACCTCGACTACAAGACGTCGATCTACATCCCGATCATCAACGTCAACGCCGAGCTGTCGTGGTTCTGGTACGTCCTCGTCTTCCTCATCCTGGCCGGCGCGGCCAACGGCGTGAATCTCACCGACGGCATCGACGGGCTCGCCGCCGGCACGGGGATCATCGCCGTCGTCTGCTTCACCGCGATCAACGTGCTGACCTACATCCGCACGGGCAGCGGCGACCTGAACGCGGTCGACCTCGCCATCCTCGGCGGCGCGCTCGCGGGCGCCTCGATCGGGTTCTTATGGTTCAACGCCTTTCCGGCGGAGGTGTTCATGGGCGACACCGGCGCGATGGGAATCGGCGGTGCGCTCGCCGGGTTCGCCGTCTTCGCCAAGGTCGAGGTGCTGCTGCTCGTCATCGGCGGGATCTTCCTGATCGAGGCGCTGTCGGTGATCCTGCAGGTGGCGACCTTCAAGTTCTGGGGGAAGCGCGTCTTCCTGATGGCGCCCATCCACCACCACTTCGAGATGAAGGCGTGGTCCGAGACGAAGATCATGGTGCGCTTCTGGATCGTCGCGGCCATCCTCGCCGCCGGGGCCTTCGCCGTGTACTACCAGTACTTCTTCGATTTCCACCCCGAACTCTTCCACAAGAAGTAGTGGACGGCGAGCGCGCTCTGGTCGTCGGTCTGGGAGTCACCGGCCGCGCCGCCGCGCTTGCCCTCGCGGCGCGCGGATGGACGGTGCGCGCGGCCGACCGGCGGCCCGGCGCGGATGCCGGGAGGCTTGCCGAGGCGGGTGTCGAAGTCCTGCTCGGGAACGAGGAGGAGGATTTGCTGCAGGACGTCGACGTTGTCGTGAAGAGCCCAGGAGTGCCGGGCGAGGCGCCGCCGGTGGCGGCCGCGCGAGCGTGCGGCGTCCCGGTCTGGAGCGAGCTCGAGCTCGGCTGGCGGTTGCTCCCCGGGAACCCGATCGTCGGCGTCACGGGCACGAAGGGGAAGACGACGACCGTGCGGCTGCTGGGCGCGATGTTCGACGCGGCGGGACGGGAGGCGGTGCTCGCGGGCAACGAGCACACGCCGCTGAGCGAGGTCGCGCTCTCGGTCGAGGCGGGCACGTGGATCGTGTGCGAAGTGTCGAGCTTCGCGCTCGAGGACGTCCACGACTTCAGCTGTGAGGTCGCCGTCCTGCTGAACGTCGAGCCCGACCACCTCGACCGGCACGCCGATTTCGAGGCGTATCGTGCCGCCAAGCTGCGCATCCTCGAGCGCGCGAACACGAAGATCGTGCCGCGCGGCTCGGGGCTCGAAGGGATGGAGTTCGGCGCCGACGACATCCTTCCCGCCGAACCGCTCCTGCCGGGCCGACACAACCGCGAGAACGCTGCGGCCGCCACCGCGGCTGCGCGCTCCGCCGGTATCGACGACGGTGCGATCGCCGACGCCCTGCGCTCGTTCGCGGGCGTCCCACACCGGCTGGAGGCAGTGCGGGTCTTGCGCGGCGTCCGATTCGTCAACGACTCCAAGGCGACGAACGTCGCCGCCGCCGTCCGCGCGCTCGAGACATACGCGAACGACCCGGTGCACGTCATCCTCGGAGGCTCGTCGAAGAGCGAGGACTTCTCCCCGCTCGCGGCCGCGGTCGGGCCGAACGTCCGCTCCGTCCATTTGATCGGAGACGAGGCCGGCCGTCTGGGCGCGCTTATCGAAAGTGACGTCGACGAAACGCTCGACCGTGCCGTCGCACATGCCGCATCCCTCGCCGCTGCGGGGGATGTCGTCCTGCTCTCGCCTGCGTGTGCCAGCTACGACCAGTTCCGCAACTTCGAGGAGCGCGGCGACGCGTTCCGCCGGATCGTGGAGGCGCTTCCGTGAAGCGCGCGCAGCTCGACGTCCAGATCCTCGTCCTCGTCACGCTCGCGCTCGTCGCGTTCGGCCTCGTCATGGTGTACAGCGCCACCTCGGCGTCGGCGACCATCTCGAACGGCGACCCGAACTCGTATCTGAAGCGACAGGGGATCTACGCCGCAATCGGCCTCGTCCTCCTGTTCGTCTTCTCGCGTATCAGCTTCCGGTCGCTGAGGAAGCTCGCGCCGATGCTCGTGGTCGGGAGCCTCGTGCTGTGCGTCGCGGTGCTCGTGCTGGGGACGGCGGTCAACGGCGCGCGCCGCTGGATCTCGTTCGGGCCGATCGTGTTCCAGCCCTCGGAGCTCTCCAAGCTCGCGCTCGCCGTCTGGGCGGCCTGGTTCCTCAGCCGCCGGGGGGCTCCGCAGACGCTGAAACAGCTGGCGCGGCCGATCGGGCTGCTCGTGGGGATCTTCTGTGTTCTCCTCCTGGCCGAGCCCGACCTGGGGACCGCGATCGCGCTTGTCCTCATGCTCATCGGGATGCTCGCCGTGGCGGGCACCCCCGGCAGGACGCTGCTCACCGCCGGGACGATCGTGACGGTGCTCGGCGTCGCCGCCGCCTGGTTCGAGCCGTACCGCCGCGCCCGCATCTTCAGCTTCATCAACCCGTGGGGCGACTCGCAGGGCGCGGGCTATCAGACGGTGCAGGCGATGATCGGCCTCGGCTCCGGTGGGATCTTCGGCACCGGGCTCGGGCACAGCGTCGAGAAGATCTTCTACCTCCCCGAAGCGCACACGGACATGATCTTTGCCGTCATCGGCGAGGAGCTCGGTCTGGTCGGCTCGATGGGGCTGATCGCCGCGTACGTCGCCTTCGCCTATGCGGGGCTGAGAATCGCGCTCCGCTGCACCGATCCCTTCGGCAAGACGCTTGCGGCCGGGCTCGTGACGCTCGTCTGCGCCCAGGCCGCCGTCAATCTCGCCGCTGTCCTCGGGCTCGCTCCGCTCACCGGGATCCCGCTTCCGTTCGTCTCCTACGGCGGCTCGAGCCTGGTCGTCGCGCTCATAGCCGTCGGCATCCTCCTTAACATCGGTCGCGATCGTGAAGCAGAACGAGCAGCTCGCCTGTCTGATCGCAGCCGGGGGGACGGCTGGGCATACGACACCGGCACTGGCGATCGCGGACGCCCTGCGGAGGCGCAGCGTGCTCGTGACCTTCGCCGGGTCGCCCGATCGGGCTGAGGCCCGCCTCGTCCCGGCGGCCGGTTACGAGCTCGACACGTTCAGGGTCTCGGGCATCGCGCGCAAGCCCGGCGCGGCCATGGCGCGTTCGCTGCTCGTCGCCGCCCGCGCACCTGTCGCATGCGGGCGGATCATCGAGCGTCGCCGGCCCGACGTGGTGCTCGGTGGAGGAGGCTACGTCGCCGGCCCGATGGTCTACGCCGCCTGGCGCCGCCACGTCCCTGCCGCGCTGACCGAGGCCGATGCGCATCTCGGCCTGGCCAACCGGCTGGCCGCACCATTCGCGAAGCGCGTCTTCCTCGCTTATCCGATCGAAGGGCGGCCAGGGCCGAAGTACCGAGTCGTCGGCCGTCCGGTTCCGCACGTGGAACGACCGTCCCGTGAGGATGCCCGCCGCCGTTTCGGGCTCCCCGTCGAGGGGCCGGTCCTGCTCGTCTTCGGCGGCTCGCAGGGGGCGCAAGCCCTCAACGAGGCCGCCCTCGACTTCTTCGGTTCTCGACCGGAGGGCTCCGGTCCAGTCGTCCTCCACCTCTGCGGAGAGAGGTACGTAGAAGAGCTTCGGCCGTGCGTTGCCCGCTCTGACTACGTCCTACTTCCCTGGACAGAGGACTTCGCCGGCGCGCTCGCCGCCTGCGATCTCGTTTTCGCACGCGCCGGAGGCTCGATCTGGGAGGTCGCGGCTGCCGGAAAGCCCGCCGTCCTCGTCCCTTCGCCGAACGTGACCGCCGACCACCAGACGAAGAACGCGCGCTACTTCGAGCGGGGCGGCGGCGCGGTCGTGGTCCCCGAGCCAGAGGTCGGCCGCGCCGAGCACGCCATCCACGCGCTGCTCGAGGACGAGGGGCGCCGGGTGAGGATGGGGGAGGCCATGCTCGCGCTCGCCCGTCCGGACGCTGCCGACGTCATCGCCGAGGAGCTGATCGCGCTTGCCCGCTCTGGCTGGTAGGAAAATCTTCATCGTCGGAGTCGGCGGCGCCGGCATGAGCGCGTACGCGCTGCTCGCGCACGCCTGGGGCGCCGAGGTGGCCGGGTGGGACCGCAACGACACTTCCTATGCGGAGCGCGTCCGTGCCGCCGGCATCCCCGTCGTGATCTCGGCCGAGCCGGAGACTCCGGCGGGCTGGGAGGTCTTCGTCTCGAGCGCGTACGACTTTCCCGGCCGCGCCCGCGCCGAGCTTCTGGCCGAGCTGGTCTCGCTCCGGCGGTCGGTCGTCGTCTCGGGGACGCACGGCAAGACGACGACGGCCGCGATGATCGCGTACTGCCTTTCGCGGCTCGGCCGCGATCCCGCCTTCCTGATCGGAGGCGAGATTCCGCAGCTCGGCGGGAACGCCGGCGCGGGGGAGGGGTGGCTGGTCGCCGAGGGCGACGAATCGGACCGGACGGTCGAGCGGCTGCGGTCCGAGATCGGCGTCGTGACCAACGTCGAGCTCGACCATCACACGACGTTCTCGTCCCAGGCCGAGGTCGACGCCATGTTCGAGCGCTGGCTCGCGAACGTTCCACACGCGGTGCGCGGCTGGGAGCTCGAGCCCGCCGACATCCCGCTGGCCCTGCGGGGGGAGCACAACCGGAGGAACGCTGCCTGTGCGCTCGCCGCCCTCGAGCTGTGCGAGGTCGATCCCTCCGACGCCGCGCCGGTGCTCGCGGAGTTCCGCGGCGCGGGACGGCGCTTCGAGCTCGTCGGGGAGCCGCGCGGTATCGCGGTCTACGACGACTACGCGCACCATCCGAGCGAGGTGGACGCGGCGATCGCGGCAGCCCTCGAGACCGCGTCCGGGCGTGTAATCGCCGCGTTCCAGCCGCACCTCTACTCGCGGACGCGCCACCTTGCGCATGAGTTCGCAGTCGCGCTGTCCCGTGCCGACGCCGTTTGCGTCACCGAGATCTACGCTGCGCGCGAGGAGCCGGTCGAGGGCGTGAGCGGCAAGCTGGTGGTGCAGGCGCTGGCCGAGGTGCGCCCGGGCGCGACCCTGGGCTGGACGCCGAGCCTCGACGACGCTGTCTCGTTCGTGGCCGCTCGCGCAGAGCCGGGAGACGTCGCCCTGACCATCGGCGCGGGGGACATCGACTCCGCAGCGCGTCGGCTCGTCGAGGTGCTGGCATGAAGATCGAGGAGGGTGTAGAGCTCCGCAGGCTGACGACGATTGGGACGGGCGGCCCCGCGCGCGCCTTCGCCCGGCCCGAGACGATCGAGGAGCTCCAGCAACTGCTTCGCTGGGCAGACGAGCACGACCTACCCGTCGCGCCGGTCGGGCTCGGATCGAATCTTCTGGCGGCCGATGACGGCTTCGAAGGGCTCGTGCTGAAGCTCGCAGGCGACTTGGCGAAGGTCGAGAGCGCTGATTCCCGGCGGTTGTTCGCGGGCGGAGGGGCGCCCCTCGCCGTGTGCCTTCACCGCGCACGGGAAGCAGAGCTCGGCGGCCTCGAATTCGCGTGTGCCATTCCCGGGACGGCCGGGGGCGGGGTATGGATGAACGCCGGAGCCTACGGTGGAGAAATTGCCGGAGTGATGGCAAGCGCACTCGTGGTGGATGCAAAGAGCGCCCGCTGGCTGGTTCCCTCGCAACTGGGGATGGACTACCGCCGCTCGAACCTCCGTCCGGGCCAAATCGTGGCGACGGTCGAGTTCCAGTTGACGCCGCGGCCGCTCGACGAGATCAAGCAGATCGTCGCGGGGATGCAGGGGCAGAGGAAAGACGCCCAGCCGACGAACAAGCGCACGTTCGGCAGCGTGTTCAAGAACCCGGAGCACGACCTGTCCGCCGGCCGGATGCTCGAGGCGTGTGGGTTGCGCGGGCACCGGATCGGCGGCGCGCAGATCTCGCCGCGCCACGCGAATTTCATCGAGAACGCGGACGCGGCGCTCACCGCCGATGCACTCGCGCTCATGGTCGAGGCTCGCCGGCGGGCGCGACGAGCAGTTCGGTGTCGAGCTCGAGCACGAAGTCCAGCTGCTGGGCGTGGCGTTTCCCAGGTAGGACCCTCTTCGCCGGCGGCGAAGAGATACACGTGTCGGGAGAGGCCCGGATATCCACGCGGGTGGACGCCGGCGTGGTCGTCCTCCCGCAGCCTGCGCCCAGACGGCGCGTCGATCTCCGCCGCATCGCGCCGAGTGGCCGCGTCACGGCGATCACGCTCATCGTGGTCGCCCTTGCCGCCGGCGTCTACCTCCTTGCCCGCGAGAGCTCCCTCTTCGCGGTCGATCGCATCGACGTACGCGGAGCTCCGGCCTCGGTCGCAGGCCAGGTACGGGCAGCGCTCGCGCCGTTCCACGGGTCGAGTCTGGTCACGCTGGACGGAGCCGGCGTCGAGCGGCGGCTGGCTGCGCTTCCGGTGGTGGCCGGGGCGCGCTACGACCGTGATTTTCCGCACACGCTCCGCGTCTTCGTCACCCCCGAGCGGGCAGTCGCAGTCCTCCGCAGGGGAGCTGATTCCTGGCTCGTCTCGGCGCGCGCGCGCGTGATCTCGAGCCTTCCGAAGGGAGAGCGGACCGACCTCCCTCGCATCTGGCTGCAGGGCACTGTCTCCGTCTCCCCGGGAGGAACGCTTTCCGGGGATCCGGCGCGGGCCGTGACGGCCGCGGCGCCGCTCTGGCATAGCCTCCTCAGCCGCCGCGTCGAAACCGTCCGCGCAGCGACCGACGAGCTGACGCTCGTGCTCCGTTCGGGCCTCGAGCTCCACCTTGGGGACGCGACGAATCTTCCGCTCAAGCTCGCTGTCGGAGCGAGGATCGCGGCCAGCGCTACCCGCGTCACCGGCTATATCGACCTGACGGTTCCGGACCGCCCGGTGAGCAAGCTCAACCCTAAACCCGAACATTTAGGTTGAGGGTTTAAGCTCTGGTATTCTGTTGACAAACCGGGATACTCCGCATACGCTGGTGTGCGGAGGAGGCTCGATAACCATCAACTCTCCGGTATACGTTGAGGTCGAGTCTAGTCGAGAGTGACAATGGAATCGAATTATCTGGCGGTAATAAAGGTCGTCGGGGTCGGCGGCGGAGGGACGAACGCCGTGACGCGCATGGTCGACGCGGGCCTGCGTGGCGTCGACTTCATCGCTCTCAACACGGACGCACAGGTGCTCATGGAAACGGACGCCGACGTGAAGCTCGCGATCGGCAAGGACCGGACGCACGGCCTCGGCGCGGGCGCCGATCCGACCGTCGGACGCGACGCCGCCGAGGAGAGCAGGGACGAGATCAAGGAAGCGCTCAAGGGCGCCGACATGGTCTTCGTCACGGCCGGTGAGGGGGGCGGCACGGGGACGGGGGCCGCGCCGATCGTCGCCGAGATCGCACGAAGTCTCGGCGCCCTGACCGTCGGTGTCGTGACACGTCCGTTCTCCTTCGAAGGGCGTCGCCGGGCCGAGCAGGCGGAGGTTGGCATCCGCGAGCTGCAGGACCGCGTGGACACGCTGATCGTGATCGAGAATGACCGCCTCCTGCAGGTGGTCGAGCGGACGACTCCGCTGCTCGACGCGTTCAGGGTTGCCGACGAGGTCCTCCGCCAGGGCGTCCAGGGAATCACCGACCTGATCACCGTTCCCGGCCTGGTCAACCTCGACTTCGCCGACGTGCGGACGATCATGAACGAGGCCGGCTCGGCCCTGATGGGAATCGGACGCGCATCGGGCGACAACCGGGCCGCCGAGGCAGCGCGAGCGGCGGTCGCCTCACCGCTCCTCGAGGCATCGATCGACGGGGCCACGGGCATCCTTCTCAACGTCACCGGCGGCCGTGATCTCGGCCTGTTCGAGGTGAACGAAGCCGCGGAGGTCGTGACGGCCGCCGCCGACACGAATGCGAACGTCATCTTCGGCGCCGTCATCGACGACGCGATGACGGAAGAGGTGCGGGTGACCGTGATCGCCACCGGCTTCGGTGGCGGCGGGCGTCGACGCCGCGCCGTGCCGGCCGTGGAAAGCGGGCGCCGGACGCAGACTCCCGCCGCCGGAGGGACCGAGCGCTTCGATGTCCCGGACGAGCTTCTGGACGTTCCTCCCTTCCTTCGAGACGGCTAAGCCCGTTCGATAGCCTCACTCCTCGGAGTGCAGGCCGTCCTCCAGAAGACCCCGTTGCACGATCGCCACGTCGCGCTCGGCGCGCGCATGGTCCCGTTCGCGGGGTGGGAGATGCCGGTGCAGTACGACGGCGTCATCCCCGAGCACCTGGCTGTGCGACAGGACTGCGGCGCCTTCGACGTTTCCCACATGGGCGAGATCGAGGTCGAGGGGCCGCGTGCCCGCGAGCTCCTGCAGAGCCTGCTCGCCAACGACCTCGAGCGGATCGGGCCGGGCCGCGCGCAGTACACGCTGCTTACAAACGAGCGCGGCGGGATCATCGACGACCTCATCGTCTACGAGCTCGATCCATTCCGGTTCCTCCTGATCGTGAACGCGGCAAACAAGGATGAGGCGTTCCGCTGGATCAAGGACCGCGAGATCACGGGATCGGACGTGCGCGACGTGTCCGACCAGTACGCCCTGATCGCCGTGCAGGGGCCGAAGGCCATCGAGCGGCTCGGCCTCGAGCACGAGCCGGCGTTCACGTTCGCGATGGGGGACATGGACGGCGTCGAGTGTGCGATTGCGCGGACCGGCTACACCGGCGAGGAGGGCGTCGAGCTCCTGGTCATGGCCGAGAACGCGGTGGAGCTATGGGACGCGATTCTGGCTCGCGGCGCAGTGCCATGTGGGCTCGGCGCGCGGGACACGCTCCGGCTCGAGGTCTGCTACCCGCTGCACGGCAACGACATCACCCCCGAGACGGACGCGATCTCCGCGGCTCTCGGCTGGGTATGCGCGCTCGAGAAGGAGTTCACGGGCGTCGAGGAGCTCCGCCGCATCAAAGAAGCGGGGCCGAGCCGCCGGCTGGTCGCCTTCGTCATGGAGGAGCGCGCGGTGCCGCGGGCGGGAATGCCGATCGAGGAAGGCGGCGAGGTCACCTCCGGGACTCACTCGCCGGTGCTCGAGCAGGGGATCGGCCTCGGGTACGTCCAGGCGGACCACTCCGCGCCTGAGACCGAGATTACGATTGACGTGCGCGGCAAGCCGAGGAAGGCGCGCGTGGTCAAGAAGCCGATCTACCAGCGAGGAGAGTCGTAGTGGCGGAGAGCTATCCGGACGAGCTGAAGTATCACCCCGAACACGACTGGGCGAGGATCGAGGGCGACCACGCGACCCTCGGGGTCACCTGGTACGCACAGGACTCGCTGGGCGAGCTCGTCCACTACGAGCCGCCGCAGGAGGACGCGCGGATCGAGAAGGACCACACGTACGGCGAGGTGGAGTCCGTCAAGGCGGTCTCGGATCTGATCTCGCCGCTCTCCGGCCGCGTGGTAGAGGTCAACCAGAAGGTGGTCGACGCGCCGGAGACGGTGAACGAAGACCCCTACGGCGAGGGCTGGCTCATCCGCATCGAGCTGACCGATTCCGCCGAGGTCGACGAGCTCCTCGACGCCGAGGCGTACCGGAAGCTGATCGCCGAGCAGTGACGCCCTAGATGGTTGATGCCACGATCTCGCGCGTCCGGCTGCGCGATCTGGCACCTCTGGGCCGCTTCGGCCCGGTTGCGGCCGGCCGAGCCGGCCTCCACCGTGCCTGCGCTTCGCCGCGTCGGCCGCTCACCGATGCTCCCGGCATCGGCAAGCGTCCGCCGCGGCGCCCCAGACGCACCAGGTCGCGCCCCGGAGTAGGCGATCTCATGACATCACCCATCTAGTGGGCTACCTCGCTCTCACAGACTCGGACCGTCAGGAGATGCTCAAGACGATCGGCGTCTCGTCGATCGACGAGCTCTTCGTGGACATCCCGGATGGCCTCCGCTTCGGCCGGACGCTCGACGTGCCTCCAGCGCTGTCGGAGCAGGAGCTCGTGGAGCACCTCGCCGAGCTGGCGTCCAGGAACGTCCACACGGGCATCGAGCTCTCGTTTCTCGGGGCGGGTATCTACGACCACTACGTCCCCGCGGTGGTCGACGCCGTGCTCTCGCGTGGCGAGCTGCTGACCGCTTACACGCCGTACCAGCCCGAGATGAGCCAGGGCGTGTTGCAGGCGATCTTCGAGTACCAGACCGCGATCTGCGAGCTGACCGGGCTGGACGTCTCGAACGCGTCAGGCTACGACGGCACGACGGTCGCTGCCGACGCCTGCTACATCGCCAAGCACGCAACCGGACGTTCGCGCGTCGTGCTTGCCGAGACTGTCAACCCGCAGGTGCGCCAGGTGGTCAAGACCTACGCCCCCGGCTTCGGGCTCGAGGTCGTCGAGGTCTCCCACCGTGGTGGCGTGACCGACGCGACCGAGTTCGGCGCGGCAGCCGAGGACGCGGCCTGCGCGCTCTTCCAGCAGCCGAACTTCTTCGGTTGCCTGGAGCCGGCTCCCGACCTGGCCGCCGCTGCGACGGACGCCGGCGCGCTCGCTGTGGCGCACGTCGACCCGGCGTCGCTCGGCCTGCTCGAGGCGCCCGGCAACTACGGCTGCGCCATCGCGGTCGGCGAAGGCCAGCCCGCCGGCAACTACATGTCTTACGGCGGCCCGCACTATGGGTTCCTGGCCGCTCGCTCCGACCTGATCCGGCGGATGCCGGGCCGCATCGTCGGCGAGACGGTAGACGCCGCGGGTGAACGCGGCTATGTCCTCACCCTGCAGACGCGTGAGCAGCACATTCGCCGGGAGAAGGCGACCTCGAACATCACCACGAACCAGACGCTGCTCGCCCTGGCGGGCCTCGTCTATCTGTCGTGGCTTGGCCCACAGGGATTGCGCGAGTTGGGGGAGACCTGCCTCGCGCTCGCGGAGTACGCGAAGCAGGCGCTGACTCAGGCCGGTGCCAAGCTCGTGTTTCCTGAACGGACAACATTCAAAGAGTTTGCCGTCCACGTCGGACGGCCCGCACGGGAGGCCGTCAACGCGGCCCGAGAGCAGGGCGTCCATCCCGGCTACGCGCTCGGCCGCGACTACGACGGTTTCGACGAGGCGCTGCTCGTGTGCGTGACGGAGAAGAAGACGCGGGAGGACATCGACCGCCTGGCCGAGGTGGTGGCGGCGTGGAGCTGATCTTCGAGAAGTCGCGTGCCGGGCGAAGAGCCGGCCATCCGCCGCAGCCCGGCCTCCCCGTCCCCGCGCTGCCCTCGGAGCTGCGCCGCGAGACCGCCCCCAGGCTCCCCGAGATCTCCGAGCCTGAGCTCGTCCGACACTTCACCGCGCTCGCCGACCGCACGTTCGGAATCGACACCGGCTTCTACCCGCTCGGCTCGTGCACGATGAAGCACAACCCGCGCGTCAACGAGAGAGTCGCGATGCTCCCCGGCTTCCGCGACCTCCATCCATTACAGGAGGAGGACGGCGTCGAGGGCGCGCTCGAGCTGATGTGGGAGCTGGAGCGCATCCTGGCGGAGGTGGCCGGCCTCCCCGCGATCACCCTCCAGCCGGCGGCCGGGTCGCAGGGCGAGCTGACCGGCCTCATGCTCATGCGCGCGTATTTCGCCGACAGGGGCGAGGACCGGGACACGATCGTCACCGCGGACACGGCACACGGGACGAACCCCGCGAGCGTGACGATGGCCGGATACAAGCTCGCCAAAGTCCAGACGGACGCGCGTGGCAACGTGGACGTCGAGCACCTGCGCACGCTGGTGGACGAGCGCACGGCAGGGCTGATGTTGACAAACCCCTCGACCCTCGGGCTCTTCGACGAGAGCATCGAGGAGGTCGCGAAGGTCTTCCACGACGCCGGGGCGCTCCTCTACTACGACGGGGCAAACCTGAACGCGGTCTGTGGGATCTCTCGGCCGGGCGACATGGGCTTCGACATCGTCCACTTCAACCTGCACAAGACCTTTTCGCAGCCGCACGGCGGCGGCGGTCCCGGCGGCGGGCCGTTGGCGGTCAGGGACATCCTCGAGCCTTTCCTGCCAGTCCCCGTCCTCACCCGCAGCGAAGACGGGCTCGGGTTCGACTACGACCGGCCCAAGTCGATCGGAAAGGTGCGCGGTTACTACGGGCCGTTCGGGGTCTTCGTCCGCTCCTATGCGTTCATGCGCGCGTACGGGCCGGCGCTGCGCGAGATGTCCGAGGTGGCGGTGCTCAACGCGAACTACCTCCTCGCGCGCCTGCGCGGCGCATACGGCCTGCCCTTCGACCGCCTGTGCATGCATGAGTTCGTCCTCTCCGCACGCAACCTCAAGCGCGAGCACGGAATCACGGCGCTCGACGTTGCCAAGCGGCTGATGGACTACGGCTTCCACCCGCCGACGGTCTACTTCCCGCTGATCGTTGCCGAGGCACTGATGATCGAGCCGACCGAGACCGAGACGAAGGAGATGCTGGACGCGTTCGCGGAGGCGATGCTCGAGATCGCCGGCGAGGCGGAGGACGATCCGGACGTCCTCAAGGAGGCGCCGCACCACCGTCCGGTCAGGCGCTTGGACGAGGTCAAGGCGGCGAAGCGCGCGGTCGTCAAGTACGGCTTCGACGAGCACCCGGACCTGGCGGGCGATCCTGAGCCCGCCGCGGTGGGAGCTCCCGCCGAGACGCCCACCGGCGCGTGAGCGAGCCGCTCCGTTGGACGCGCACCGCGCTCGAGGCGCGGCTCGAGGCGCTGGAGGTGAAGCACACCGGCGGGGACCTCGTCTCGGCGATCGTCGAGTTCGCCGAGACGTTGACCGACGAGGACCGACGGCTCTTCCAGGATGTCCTGCTCAGGAAGCGCCGCCCGGCGATTCTCCGCCTCCCTCGCAGGCCTCCGCCCGACGAGGAGACCTAGGAGCCCACCGCAGCGAGCTGGCCGCAGGCGGCCGCGATGTCCCGCCCGCGCGTGAGCCGGACCGTGGCGGGAATCCCGGCGTCGGCGAGCACGCGGTGGAACGCGGCGATCGCCTTGCGCGAGGAGCCGTCATACATCCCCGTGGGGTTGTACGGGATGAGGTTGACCTTGAACTCGTTGCCCTGCAGGAGGTCGGCGAGCGCGGAAGCCTGCTCGACACGGTCGTTGACGCCCGCGAGCATCACGTACTCGACGAAGACGCGCCGGCGGCGGCGACGCACGTACTCGCGGCAGACCTCGAGCACGTCGTCCAGCGGATAGCGGTCGTTGATCGGCATGAGCGCCGAGCGCAGCGCCGGCTCCGGCGCGTGCAGGGAGAGGGCGAGTCGGATCGGCTCATCGACGTCGTCCACGAACCGCTGCAGTCCGGGCATCCAGCCGACCGTGGAGACCGTCGTACGACGGTGCGTTATGCCGACGTCCGGAAGCCGCCGGGCGGCGTCCAGGACGGCGTCCAGGTTCATCATCGGCTCGCCCATTCCCATGAACACGCAGTGGTCGACCGGCTCGATGCGGCGGAAATGCAGAACCTGGTCGAGGATCTCGGACGCGCTGAGGTTGCGCGCGAAGCGCATCTGCCCGGTGGCGCAGAAGGTGCAGGTGAGCGGACAACCGGACTGGGCGGATACGCACACCGACCTCCGTCCGTCGCGGAAGCGCATGAGCACAGCCTCGACGGGATGGCCCTCGGCGGTGCGAAAGAGCGCCTTGAGGGTCCCGTCGCGGCTGGTCGCCTCGTGCTCGACCGCGAGGGTTGAGTAGGGGACTTCGTCGACGAGCCGCGCCCGGAGCGCCTTCGGCAGCGTCGTGATCTCGCCGTATCCGGCCGCGCCGCGCGTCACGGCAGACCAGACCTGGCGCGCGCGGAAGGCCGGCTCGCCGGCCGCGGCCAGCGTCTCTTCGAGCCGATCCAGATCCATGGGTCAGACGGTAGCCTGCGATTGTGCGCCGCCCGGCGAATACGGCACTACTACGACGGCTGCAAATCCGCGCAGGGCGGCGGCCTCCGGTCGCGCCCGCATTCCCGATACGAACGCGCCCGGAGAGCTTGCGCTGCGGCGGTTTTCGCTCGCCGGAGCAGCACCGTACTCACCGGACGGCGCACGGATGATCGACCTCCGCTCCGACACGGCGACGAGACCCACCCCGGAGATGCTCGAGGCCATGACCACGGCCGAGCTCGGGGACGAGCAGCTACGCGAGGACCCGACCGTCAACGAGCTCCAGCGGCGAGCGGCCGAGCTCCTCGGCCAGGAGGCTGCGCTCTTCCTGCCGACCGCGACGATGGCGAACCAGATCGCGCTGAAGATCCACACGCGGCCGGGATGTCTCCTGATCGCGCAGGAGCGAACGCACATCATGGTCTTCGAAGCCGGCGGCCCCGCAGTTCACTCGGGCCTCGTCATGGTTGGCCTTCCGGGCGCGAACGGGCGCATAACACCCGAGCAGATCCACGAAGTGGTCTCGCGGAGCGAGGACGTCGAGCCGGCGAGCATCGTCGTCCTCGAGCAGACTCACCGCAGCGCCGGCGGACGCGTCTGGCCCTTCGACGAGCTTGCCGAGTCGGCCGGGGCCGCGCGCGACCTGGGGCTCGCCGTGCACCTCGACGGCGCGCGGATCATGAACGCGTCCGCGGCAAGCGGCATCCGCGCCGCCGAGTATGGGCGGCTCGCAGACAGCGTCACCATCTGCTTCTCCAAGGGGCTCGGCTGTCCACTCGGTGCCGTCCTGGCCTCGTCGGAGGCGCGGATCGAGCGGGCCTGGCGGCAGAAGTTCCTGTTCGGCGGCGCCATGCGGCAGGCAGGCGTGGTCGCCGCGGCCGCGCTGTACGCGCTCGACCACAACTTGGACCGCCTCGCCGACGACCATGCTCGCGCCCGGCGATTGGCCGAAGGCCTGGCCGCGGCGGGCATCTCGGTCGATCTGGACGCGGTCGAGACGAATTTCGTCGGCATCCCGGTCCCGGCCGGGATGGACGTCCCCGAGGCCCGCGCGCGCATCCGCGCCGAGGGCGTCCTCGTCTCGGGGATGCGCCCTGACGTCCTGCGTGCGGCGACCTATCTCGGGATCGAGGACGAGCACATCGACCACGCCCTCGACGCGATTCCCCGCGCGCTGGGAGCTCTTGTCGGCGCCTGAGTCACTTCTCGCCGACCTGCGGCGCGAGCTGATCCGGTTCCAGCGCGAGAGCCCGGCGCCGAGCGCGACCGCCGCGCTCTTCCGCCGCGACGAGCTGCTATGGACCGAGTCCGTCGGGCTGGCGGACGTGGAGACCGGGCGTGAGGCGACACCCGATAGCCAGTATGCGATCGCGTCGATCACGAAGACGTTCGTCGCGCGCGCGATCCTGCTGCTGCGCGACGAGGGCAAGCTGAAGCTCGACGACCCGCTGGGCGCCTACGTCCCCGAGGCGGACCGCGAGGGCGTGACCATCCGCCGCGCGCTCGCGCACTCCTCAGGCGTGCAGCGCGAGACTCCGGGCGAGGTGTGGGAGTCGCTGGACTTCCCCGACCGCGAGCGGCTCCTCGCCGAGATGAACGATGCGGAGCAGGTGCTCGAGCCGGGCAGGCAGTGGCACTACTCGAACCTCGTCTACGCGCTGCTCGGCCAGGTGATCGAGCGCGCCGCCGGCGTTCCCCCCGAGGAGTTCGTCAACGAGCGGATCCTTGGTCCGCTCGGCCTGGAGCGCACGACGTGGGGGCCCGGCGAGAACGCCGCCACGGGCTACTTCGTCGAACGCTTCGCCGACGTCGCCGTCCCCGAGCCGGTGCCCGACAAGAAGGCGGTCGCGCCCGCGGGGGCGCTCTTCAGCACGGTCGGCGACCTGGCGAAGTGGGGCGCCGTCCTCATGGAGCAGGACGAGATGCATGCGGTGCAAGTCATGGCCGATCCAGACCGCTGGCTGCTCGGATGGGCCCTCGGGCTCGAGATCAACCGCCGCGGCGACCGGCTGTTTGCGGGTCACTCGGGCGGCGCTGTCGGACACGCGTCGTGGCTCTTCTACTCACGCCGGGAAAGGGTCGGCACCGTACTCCTCACGAACACCGAGAACCCGTCCATGAGCTTCGATCCCATCTCACTCACCGAGAAGGCGGCGGAGGCGCTGCCGGTCGAGGACGAGCCGTGGCGGCCGGGCGCACCAGTGCCCGCGGAGCTCGACGGCGTGCTTGGCATCTGGTGGGGCGAAGGCGTCGACTGGTGGTTCGAGTGGCGCGACGGGACCCTCGAGGCGCGCCGGCCCAGCCGCAACGTCCCCACCCGCACGCTCTTCGAGCGCGAGGGGGAGGACGTCTACCGCACCGTCTCTGGGCGCGAGCACGGCGAACTGCTGAAGATCGTGCGCGCTGCGGACGGCCGGCCCGTGAAGCTCTACTGGGCGACCTATCCCTTTACTCGTACTGCAGCGCCTCTAGGACGTTGAGCCGCGAGGCGCGGCGCGCCGGGAAGATCGCCGCGATCAGCCCCACAGCGATGGCGGCGAGAACGAAGACGATCAACGACACGACCGGCCACGAGAGGATGATGAAGTCGACGCGCGCGATCAGCAGGACGGCGAGGACGATCCCGAGCGCGATGCCGATCGCCGCGCCGATCAGCGCCGTGATGATGCTCTCGTAGCGGATCAGCCAGCGCACCTGGCTGCGGGTCATCCCGACCGCGCGCAGCATCCCCAGCTCGCGCGTCCGCTCGAACACGGTAAGGACGAGCGTGTTCACGATCCCGAACAGACTGACGAGCACAGAGAGCGCGAGTAGGACGTACAGGATGTTGAGCGTGGCGTTCAGCCCACTCGCCTGGTTGTCCTTGAACTCCTGCTGGTCCTGGACTTTGGCGTTCGGGTAGCTCGCTAGTGTCTTGTCGAGCGCGGCCGTGTTCTGCGGTGTGACGCCGCCTTGCATGGTGATGAAGACGAAGAGATCGTCGGGCTGCGCGAAGAGCTCGTCGAAGCGCTCGGCCGAGACGGTCACCGGGGCGAACGGCGAGCCACCCGTCGGCGGGTCGAAGATGCCCTTGACGGTGAAGGTCGGTTGCTCGCCCTGTGGCGTCAGGACGCTTATCGGCGACCCGATGTGGAGCGAGTGGTCCTTGGCGAAGTCCTTGTCCACGAAGGCGCCGTCGGCGCCCAGGTTGTCCATCACCGCCTGCGAGCCTTCGGTCCAGTCGAGCCGGAAGACGTCGCTCGCGCCGGGGCCGACGCCGGTGAACCCGTGCTTCTTGCCGAGATACTTGGCCTCGCCGGTGCGCACGCCCACGACCTGCTGGACACCCGGGACGCTGTGGATCGGCTTCTCCACCGAGATCGGGATCGGCGAGTAGTTGTTTTCGGCCGTGACCGCATAGTCGGTCGCCCAGAGATGGTCGACCGCGTTGAAGAAGGACGCGCGGATGCCGGCGGCCAACATCGCGACGAGAGTGACGAGCGCGAGCCCGATCATGAGCGCAGCCGCCGTCGAGCCGGTTCGCTGCGGGTTGCGCTGCGCGTTCTCGCGCGCGAGCACTCCGGGCGCGCCGCCGAAGCGTGCGCCCGGCGCGCCGATCACGGTGGCGAGTGGCGTGACGAGCTGCGCGGAGAAGAGGGCGACACCGAAGAAGATGCACAGCGTGCCGAACCCCATGAACAGGAGGATCTGCGACGTGGACAGGTTCGGCCCGAAGAGGCCGTAAGCGAGCGCGGCGAACCCGACGACGGCCAGCAGTGCCGAGCCGAGCGCGCGGTACTTGGCGAAGCGTCCTGGCGGCAGGACGGAACCCTCCCGGACGGCGGCGATCGGTGGGACGCGCGTCGCGCGCAGCGCCGGGCGCAAGCTGGCCAGGACGGTGACGACGATCCCGACGAGCAATGCGACCACGATCGTCCGCGGCTTCAGGAGCAGCCCGCTGTTCGGCAGCGTGAACCCGACCGCAGAGAAGAGTGCGAACAGCCCCTTCGCGAGCGCCAGCCCGAGGAAGAGCCCGACGACCGAGGCGACGGCGCCGATGACAGTCGACTCCACCAGCACGCTCCGCAGTACCTGGCGCCTGGATGCTCCAAGGGTGCGCAGCGTGGCGAACTCTCGCGTCCGCTGCGCGATGGTGATCGAGAGCGAGTTCGCGATCACGAACGCTCCGACGAACAGGGCGATGCCTCCGAAGGCGAGCAAGAAGCTCTGCAGGAAGCTCGTGAAGCTCTTCGTGTCGCTTGCGTCCTTCGTCGCCTGGTTCTCGCCGGTGCGCACCTGGGTGTCGGGCGGGAGGATGCCGCGGATGGACTCGAGCAGCTGCTGCTCGGAGACGCCCTCGGCGCGCGAGGTCCTGATCTGGTCGAGCTTCCCCTCCTTGTGGAAGAGCTTCTGGGCCGTCCCGATGCCGAACCCGGCGAGCGTCGCGCCGCCGATCGAATCCACTGCGCCGAAGTTGACGAGGCCGGAGACGCGCAGCGGTATCGCCCGCCCCTGCGCCTGCACTCGGATGGTGTCGCCGATCTTGATGTCCTTCTTGCCGGCGGTCGAGGTGTCGACCACGAACTGCCCCGGGCCGGGCCACTTTCCGTCCACGAGCGTGAGCGAGTTGAACTGCGGCTGGGACGGGTCGACCGAGAAGCCGAGGTTCGGCGCACCGCCGAACTGGATCACCTTTCCGTTCGAGCCGATCAGCTGTGCCTCACCCGCGACGCCGCCGATCGCCGCTCCGACCTCCGGCAGCGCCCGCACCTTCTGGAGGAGCGACTGGTCGAACGCGGGAACCTGGACGTTGCTGTCGCTGCCGAGATCGAAGGCGGACTTTCCGGAGATGACGGCGTCGGTGCCGCGGTAGACGCCGGTGAAGATGTTGTCGAAGGCGTCGCCGATGGAATCGGTGAGGACGTACGTCCCGCTGACCGTCGCGACGCCGAGAATGATCGCGAACGCGGTCAGGATCGCGCGCAGCTTCCGGCCCCACAGGCCGCGGAGTGCGACTCGTATCACCGCTAGCCTCCGATTTCGGCCATGGCGGCCAGCACCTGGTCCGGGTCTGTCCGGCCCAACTCCCGCACGATCAGCCCGTCGCCGAGGAAGAGGATCCGGTCTGCGATCGCAGCTGCGCGGGAGTCGTGCGTGACCATCACGGTCGTCTGGCCGTACGACTCCACGGAGTTGCGCAGCAGCTCGAGGATCTCGCCTGAAGTGCGCGAGTCGAGGTTCCCGGTCGGCTCGTCGGCGAACATCACCGTCGGCCTCGACACGAGCGCGCGCGCGATCGCGACGCGCTGCTGCTCGCCGCCCGAGAGCTCCGCCGGCCGGTGGCTCGCGCGCTTGGCGAGGCCGACGTTCTCGAGCAGCTCCTTGATCCAGTCGGGATCGGGCTTCTCGCCGGAGATCGAGAGCGGAAGGAGGACATTCTCCTCCGCCGTCAGCATCGGCAGCAGGTTGAAGAACTGGAACACGAAGCCGATCGAGCGGCGGCGCAGCTTCGTGAGGTCGTTGTCGTCGAGGTTCGTGATCTCGGTCCCGTCCAGGACGACGGTCCCCGAGGTGGGGTGGTCGAGGCCGGCGAGGATATGCATGAGGGTCGACTTGCCCGACCCCGACGGGCCCATGACAGCGGTGAGCTTGCCGGCGTCGACGCCGAGCGTTACGCCGCGAAGCGCTTCCACGGCCGTCTCCCCGGAGCCGTAACGCCGGGTCACTTCCTTCGCCTTTACGACCTGTCCGTTTTCGGTCATCTGATCGGGCCTCACACTAGCGATCCCCGGCCAGCCCGAACGCGACGACGAGGGCGGCGTAGACGGCGATCAGCATAGCCCCCTCCCAACGGCGCACCCAGCCGTCGCGGATGACGATCGCGACGAAGAGGGCGGAGGCCCCCATCGCGATCAGCTCGATCGGCCGGAAGGCCAGTGGGAGCGCCGGTTTGACCACGAAGGAGAGCAGGCAGACCGCCGGTACCACCAGCATCGAGACTTGCGCGCTCGACGAGACGGCGATCTCGGTGGCCAGCCGCATCTTCCCGCGGCGCGCGATGACGATCGCGCCGCCGTGCTCCGCCGCGTTTCCGACGATCGCAACGACGACGGCCGAGGTGAAGAACTCCGAAAGGTGGGCTGCGCTGGCGAAGTGGTCGAGGGAATGGACGAGGATCTCGGCCACGAAGGCAGTGACGAGGGTGGCCGCTCCCAGTGTGAGAAGCGAGACGGTGAAGCTCCAGCCAGGGCTCGGATCCTGCTCGCTTTCGAGATGCGCCTGGCGGTGGCGCCGAAGGTTGTCCCATATGACAACAGCGTAGACGACGAGCAGGACGACGGAGACCGGGATGCTGAGGATGGCAAGTGAGTGGCGGTCGGCGTCGCCATGGAAGCCCGGAATCGACGGGATGAGGAAGGCGAGCGTTGCGAAGATGACCAGGCCGAGCTGCAGGGTGAGCGAGCGCCGGTCGATACGCGCGTCGCGCCCGAAGACGAGCGCAGCGCCGAGGACGAGCAGGATGTTCGAGGCGACGCTCCCCGCCAGCGAGCCGCGCACGACATTGGGCAGGCCTTGCTGGATCGCGAGCACGGCGATGATGAGCTCGGGCGCGTTCCCGAACGTCGCATTGAGGAAGCCGCCGATACCCGGACCGGTGTGCTCGCCGGCGTGCTCGGTCGCCTCGCCGATCAGCCACGCCAGAGGAATCAGGGCCAGGGCGGCCATCCCGAAGAGCACGACGTCTCCCGCTCCGACGACCCACTTGAGGAGGAAGACGACGGGCGCGAGCGCGAGCGAGGCCCACAAGAGCTTCCGCGCCACGGGGTGCCTTTACCCCGTGCCCCTGCGTTTGTCAAGTCTTGCGCAGGGCTGCTTCGACCCTCAGAATCGGCCTATGCAGGCAGATCGCGCGGCGGCGCCGGCCAAGCTCCCACTTCGTCCGCAGGACGAGGTCGAGTGCCGGAGGTGCGGGGTTCACTGCGACAAGGTCGTCTATCCCGGAGCCTGCGTCGAGCGCAACTGTCCCTTCCTGTACGCGTACGAGGACCACGGGACGACCTTCGTCGGGTGCATGCAGAAGGTGTTCGACGTCGAGATCGACCTCGGGCTGCTGCGTGCGGCGCAGGAGGAGCTCGGCGGCTTCGGGGCAGTCCGCGCCCGCCGCGGTCCGCTGCCGATGTGCCACGTCGAGGTCGACCCTTGCTACCAGGGGCGCGAGGACGAGATCGGGTGCATCAACCCGGAGTTCTATGAGGTTCCGGGGCGGCCGAGCTTTCGGGTCTTCGCGCAGGTCCGGCGCTAGTCAGAGGCAGGTCCCGCGGAGCTTGGGCACGCTGGTCGCGCGGCACGTGGGTAGCCGCGCGCCTTTTCGCACCGACTTCACGACCAGCTTGAGCCCGTAGGCGACGAGCGCGGGCCGCTCTTCGGCGATGGCGTGTCCCGATCCTCGCGCCTTGACCAGGATCGAGCTCGTCGTCGAGCTCGTGATCTGGTGCTGGCCCTGCAGCCATTCCGTCTCCTGGGCCGCGTCGCCCAGCGCACGGCTGTGCGTGATGTCCACGACGGGGAGGCCGGCCAGCGGCGGCGGGTGCAGCAGCTCCTCGGCGGCATCATGCGTGTACATCGTCTCGATGCCGGAATCGAGCGGGTCGGGGGAGCCGAGCAGAAAGGAGGGAATCGTTCCGTCGACCAGCACGAGACCCGCGACCTCGGCCGGGTAGCTGTGCTGGTAGTAGCGGATGTCGAAGCCGCCGATCGACCAGCCGCCGAGGACGTACGGCGGCGCCAGCTTTGCCCGCTGCAGGAGTGTGTGGAGCTCGCCCATGATCTCGTCGGTCGTCGGCGTGATCGCCGCCGGCCGGCGTTCGCTTTGCCCGAGCCCGGCGCGGTCGTACGAGCACACTCGCGTCGTCGTCCGCAGCCTCGGAACGACCCAGTACCAGGCGCTCCGCGGCGTCGAAAAGCCGCTGTCCAGCACGACCACCGGCGATCCCGTGCCGTAGCACTCGATCGCGAGCTTGTAGCCCCCGACGTCCACCTTCTTGACGAAATGCGGGACCTTCTTCGCGGGCACGGCCAGCAGCGCGGCGGCGATGAGGGCGACCAACGCGCTCATTTCTTCATCCATTTCGTGTGCAGCCGCTTCAGCTTCTGCACCTGCTTCTTGTCCGGGCCGTGTCCGTCGGTGCCCGGTACCTCGAGCACGGCAGGGAGGCCCTGGAGCGCGGGGTGGGAGAGGAAGACACCGAGCTTGTCGCCCATCAGCCCCTCGCCGATGTTGTCGTGCCGGTCGCGGTTGGAGCCCAGCGGAGTCTTCGAGTCGTTCACGTGCAGCGCCCTGAGCCGGTCGAGTCCGATCTTCGCGTCCACTTCTTCTATGACGGCGTCCAGTGCCGATTGGTCGGTGACGTCGTAGCCGGAGGCGTACAGATGGCACGAGTCGAGGCAGATGCCGAGGTGCGGGTGCCGGTCGAGCCGGTCGACCATGGTCGCGAGCTCATCGAGCGAACGGCCGATGGTGTCGCCCGTTCCGGCGGTGTTCTCGATGAGCAGCCAGGTCTCGTCCGTGCAGCCGTCGAGGCATTTCCGCAGGGCCGGGACGACCCGGTCGAGGGCCTTGTCGAAGCCGGCGCCCTGGTGCGACCCGACGTGGAAGATCACGCCCTCGGCGCCGATCCCGCACCCGACGTCGACCGTGTTCTGCAAGGCCGCGACGGACCTCTCGTAGAAGTCCTTCTTGGGGCTCGCGAGGTTGATCAGGTACAGCGCGTGGCAGACCACGCCCTTGATTCCGGCTTCTGTGCGCCGCTCGCGGAAGCGCTCGAAGTTGGCGGGGTCGTGGTTCGTCGGCCGCCACGCGCGTGGGCTCTGCGTGAAGACCTGCACGGACTCGCCTCCCATCTCCTGGATGCGGTCGATCGCCGTGTGAATCCCGCCCGAAGACGAGACGTGGGCCCCGAGATACATGCGGCGAGCTTAACCCGGTGCTCCGGTACCCACGTGCCGGCTCTCGGTCCGAATCCGGCGCAGACCCGTATCGCTTCGGCCGATACGCTCGCAGCGGGCGGAGGGTGGACTTCAATCCCCACCCAGGGTGGGGATTGAAGGGGCGCCACTACCATCCCGGCGATGAGCGTTCGCGTCCGCATGGCGCCGAGCCCGACCGGTTTCCTCCACATCGGCGGCGTTCGTACCTTCCTCTTCAACTGGCTCTTCGCGCGCCAGCACGGCGGTGAGTGCCTCCTCAGGATCGAGAACACGGACACGAGCCGTGAGGTCGCGGAGTCGGTCGAACAGATCCAGCGGTCGCTTTCCTGGCTCGGCCTCGACTGGGACGGGCCCCTGACCTTCCAGCTCGACCGGATGGAGCGCTGCCAGGCGGAGGCGCGGCGCCTGGTCGAAAAGGGCAAGGCGTACGAGGACGAGGGCGCGATCCGCTTCCGCATGCCCGACGAGGGCGTGAGTGCGTGGGACGATGCGGTCAAGGGCCGGATCGAGTTCCAGAACGAGGAGCTCGCCGACCTCGTCATCCTCCGCTCCGACGGCCGCCCCACCTACAACTTCGCCTCGCCGGTCGAGGATTGGCTGGACGGGATCACGCACGTCATTCGCGGCGAGGATCACGTCTCGAACACGCCGTCGCAGATCAACGTCCTGTCGGCGCTCGGCGCCGAGATCCCCGTCTACGCGCACGCGCCGAACCTCGTCGGCGAGGACGGGCGCAAGCTCTCGAAACGGCACGGCTCGCAGTCGATCGACGAGTTCCGAGAGGCCGGCTACCTGCACGAGGCGCTGATGAACTTCCTCGCGCTCCTCGGGTGGAGCTACGACGACAAGACGACGATCATGTCGAGGGACGAGCTGACGGAGCGCTTCTCCCTCGAGCGCGTTCAGCCCAGCCCCGCGACGTTCGACTACAAGAAGCTCGAGTGGATGAACGGCGTCTACATCCGCGAACTATCGCCTGACGAATTCTCCGAGCGCCTCGTCATCTACCTGCGCGAGCGCGGCTACGACTGGGACGAGCAGCTCATCCACCGCTCGGGCCCGATGGTCCAGGAGAAGATCTCGACGCTCGGCGCCTACCCCGAGTTCGCCGGCTTCCTCTTCCACGAGGTCGAGCCCGATCCGGCTCTGCTCGACGGCGACGTGCTCGTTCGCGCCGCGGACGTGCTGGAAGGGGTCGAGCCCTTCACGGCCGACCGCATCGAGCAGGCGCTCCGCGGCCTCGCGGAGGAGCTCGAACTGTCGCCCCGCAAAGCCTTCCAGCCCATTCGCGTGGCGGTCACCGGATCCAAGATTTCACCCGGTTTGTTCGAGAGCCTCGAGCTGCTGGGCAAGGAGCGTTCACTCGCTCGTATACGCTCCCGGTAGCCATGGGCCAGGGGAGAGGCGGCAGGGCGGCGACCGTTCTCGTGGTGGAGGACGACCCGGCCCTGCGGTTGTTGTGCACCGTCAACCTCGAGCTCGAGGGGCACCGCGTCCTCGAGGCGCCGACGGTCGCCGCCGCGCGCGACCACATTGAGCGGGAGGCGATCGACGTCGTGATCCTCGACGTCCACGTCGGTCCGCAGAGCGGCTACGACCTGATCGATCCTATTCGCGATCGCGGCACGATCCCGATCGTGCTCATGTCCGGAACAGCCGAGGTCACGCAGGCCGACCGAGAGTGCGTCGACGCCGTTCTTTCCAAGCCGTTCGAGCCCGAGGATCTGGCGATGCTCGTCGCCCGGCTCTCGCAGGCGGCCACGACCGGTTAGATTCGCGACGATGGCCGTCGCGACAGTCCGCACCCCGCGCGGAGTTCGAATCACGTCTCCGCCGGTACATCCTCGAGCGCTCGGAGGAGTCGCGCGCAGTGCGTGTGGGGGAGAAGGAAACGTCCGAGCAGGCGAAGATCGTCGCGCGCTATACCGACCTCTTCTCGCGTGCCCAGCTCGACGCGCTGCGCGAGGCGGAGGCGGGCGCCGCGTCGGAGGAACGCGAGCGGCTCGCCCGCCTGCTCCTGACCTGCGAGGGCGGCATGGTGGCAGCCGAGCTCGCCGAGCAGTCGGACGAGCTCGAGAACGCGATCCTGGCCGCCAAGGTGTCGTTCATGGGGGAGGAGCTCCCGCTGCGCGCTGCGCAGGCCCGGCTGGCCGTGCTCGCCGATTACGGCCAGCGGGACGAGCTGGGGGCGCTCCAGGCGGAGGTTTCCGGCTCCTTCAACGACCGACGCCTCGACCTCGTCCGCGCGGGCGAACGGCTCGAGGCGGACGTCAGCGGCGAGGCGGACCCGGTCCGCCGCAGCGAGGGGGAGAAGGGCATCTCGCTGCGCGAGCTCGCGGACGTGCTTGGCCAGGCGAGCGCCGAGGTCGACGAGGCGTATTCCGCCATGCGGAAGCGCTGGTTCGACAGGTTGCTCGGTCCCGAGCGCGACGCGGTACCCACGTCTTTCCACATGGCGTACGTTCGGAGGCTCTCACCGCTGGAGTCCACGTACACGAAGGAGCGGGCCGTCGAGATCTGCCTGGACACGCTGGCGCAGCTGGGCTTCGATCTCGAGAAGGAGCCGATCAAGCTCGACCTCGAGGATCGCCCGCAGAAATCGCCGCGCGCCTGCGTGATCGCCTCCGACCCGCCGGAGATCGTCCACCTCATCACCCGCGCGCAGGGCGGCCTGCACGACTACCAGGCCTTCCTCCACGAGGCGGGCCACGCGCTTCACTACGCGGGCTGCGACCCGTCGCTGCCCTATACGTTCCGCAAGCTCTCGCGCGATCACGCGCTGACCGAGATCTACTCGTACATCATCGAGGCCATCTCGAAGGAACCGGGCTGGCACGAACGCTATTTCGGGCTCTCCGCGGAGCAGGCGGCCGAGAACGCGGAAGCCACGGTCTTCCTCGAAGCGGTGCTCTTTCGGCGCTACGCCGCGAAGCTGCACTTCGAGCTGGACTTCTGGTCGCGCTTCGCCGAGGACAGAGGCACGCCGGCGGGCTATGCCGAGCGGCTTACCGAAGCCACCGGCGTCCAGTACCGCCAGGACAACTACCTCGCGGACATGGACGCCGGCTTCTACTCGGCCGATTACCTCCGCGCCTGGATCCGCGCCGCTCAGCTCCGGAGGCACCTGATCGGGCTGTCCGGCGAGGGCTGGTGGCACTCCCAGGAGACGGGCGAGCTTCTGCGCGAACTCTTCCGCGAGGGGACCAAGCCCTCCAGCGAGGAGATCGCCGCGCGCATCGGATTCGAGCCCCTCGACACCAGGCCGCTCGTCGAAGAGCTGACCGGTGGTCGCTAGACTTCGGCCGCACGGCGCATTCGTCTAGTGGCCTAGGACACCGCCCTCTCACGGCGGCGGCACGGGTTCGAATCCCGTATGCGCCTTTCGGTGTCACAAGGTCAGGCCGTTTCGGCTTGGTTGACTGGCTCGGGAACTCATCGGTTGCGGAAGTCCACACCCAGATCGTCGCGGGACTCGTCGTAGGCTGCCACGGGAAGAGCGGCGCCACGTCGAGCCGGACTTGGTGACGACCCCCCGTACGTACACGCATGCGCCTCAGAGCCCGAGGACGAGCATCAACGCCTCGTCGACGGAGCGGAGCTCGTCGGCGTCGAGACGCCCCGCGGAGCGACCAAGACGCTGCGGATCGACGACCGTCGTCTGCTCGACGAGGACGCGCGTCTCCCGGCGCTCGAGGGCGATCGTGGGCCGAAAGCTGGCCGGCCGGGCGCTCGTCGACGTAGGCGAGACAAGGACGGTGCTGAGGTCGAGGAACTCGTCGGCCTGGACGATGACCGCGTAGCGAGCTCCACGCTGCTCGTGGCCGCGTGCGCCTCGAGGCGCGGGCAGACGGAAGATCTCGCCGCGGACCACCTCAGTCGGATAGCGGCGGAGCGAGCTCGGCGAGTTGCTCCCGGATGATCCGCATCTCTTCGCGGTCGCGCTCGTCGGCCGCCAGGCGACGGACTTCCTCGCGTATCGCCGACCGTACTCGTCGCCGGCCGGCCGCCTCCCGAAGCGCGGTGCGCACTGCCTCGGAGTCGGTCAAACCGTCACCGCGGACGATTTCGAGTGCTGCTGCAGATGCGTCGTCGAGTCGAACGTGCAGCGAGCGTGGCACATCTCAACCGTAGCACGAATCGTGCTACGGTTCAGGGCAGGCAGGCCCGGAAGATCGCGCGGGAAGACCCGGGTGCATACCTCGGCGAAAGCAAGCCACCCGAGAGCGATCCCTCGTTCAGCGCCCCAGCAGATGAGCCTGCAGGACCGGCCGTTCCGACCCTCCGTCGTCGAGCACGGTGAGGATGTCTGCCATCAGCGTTTCGAGAGTTTCTAGCGCCGTGGGGGTAGACGCGCCTGTCGAGAGGCAGGTGGCCAGCCGTCCGTGCGCTCGAACGTGCGCCGACCGGTGAGCATCGCGCCGACCTCGGCCACTCCGGGTTGCTCGAGGGGCGCAGCGGCATATGATCGCCGGGATGAGCCGCACTGTTCGCTCCCCGGACGGCCGTAGCTGGACACTCGAGCGCGCGCGCCCGGAGTCCGCACTCGCCGCCGCCAAGAAAGAGCCCGTCTTCTGGGGCAGCGTCATCCTGACGGTGCTGATGGTCGGGTTCGTGGTCTGGATCACCATCGAGTTCGGCGTCGGGATCATCTTCACGATCACCGTGATCTTGTTTGTGATCTGGCTGTTCGAGCGTGGGTTCAACAGCGCAAGGCCGAACCTGAAGGCGCACACGGACGGCCCGCCGGCGCAAACGTTGACCTGGCGGACGACGCATCGCTATGGGCTGAGCCGAACCGAGGAACGGATTGCCACGCAGATCGAGAACGGGGAGCTCGGACAAGAGCCACCCGGAACCGTTCTCATCGGCGTCTAAACCGCGCCCTCACGTCCAGTCCATCAGATCGTTAGGACCGTTTAAGGAGAGAATCTCTCCTCAAAACTGTCCTAACTCTCCGAACCGAACGAACCCGTACCCCGCCGCGGCGCAGGACTTCTATACAGGTGCGTCGTACCTTGAGTGGCGCGGCGGGGCATCTAAGACGCCAGCCATGCCATGCGGCGTCGGGCATCTGTCCTGCCGCGCTCCTCGCTGGGACACGAGGGAACCGCCCGTTTACAGGGCGGTTCGAATCTCGTATGCGCCTTCTCTACCCGGCGGCGAGTGCCTTCGCCTTGAGCTGGTCGAACTCCGCCTGGGTGATCGTTCCGCTGTCCAGTAACGCTTTCGCGCTGGCGATCGTCTCCGCGGGATTCGCGCCGGCGACGTCACGGATGTACGCGTTGGCGTCGGTCTGTGCGGCCTGCGCCCGCGCCTGGCTGCGCTCGCCCATGCCCTTCCCGTTGGCGATCAGGTACACGAAGATTCCGAGGAACGGCAGGAAGATCACGAGGATCGTCCAGCCCGCTTTCCCCCAGCCGCTGACGTCGTGACGGGAAAACAGGTCGCCGAAGACCACGAAGAGAAGCCAGAAGAAGATGATCCAGGAGAAAAAGACGAGAAACGACCACATCAGGTCGCCGAAGTCGTACGCAAGCAGCACAGGGCCTCCTAAGAGATCGCGGGGTTTAGCCTCGTCGGATTGTCCAAGCTGACCGGGCAGAAATCGTCACCCGACCTGGGTGAAGCATGTCAGTTTCGGCTTCGACTCGCCTAGGGCGCCACGGCCTTCACGACGCGGGCGCGAAGCTAGAGATCGAGGACGAAGCGGGCGGAATCGACCGCGTCGTCGGCGACGCTGCGCGCCCGGGCGACCAGTTCGTTCTCGGCGCCGGTGGCCAGGTTGATCGCGACCAGGTTCGCCGCGGCGCGCGCTGCCCCGGCCGAGAGGAGCGCGGCTGCGGCAGCGTCCCCGCGCACGGCTTCGCTGCCGCGCTCGGCAACCGACGCTGCGAGGGACGCTGCGCTCCCCGCTGCCTCCGCGATCCGCAGCGGAACCTGTGCCGCGCGCACGAGTGCGCGACGGATCGCCTCGTCCCGCTGCTCCGGCCCGTCGCCGGCCGGCGCGCGCATGGTCTCGAGAGCCTCGCGGTAGGCCCGGGCGTCCTCCGCGGCCAGGGGCGCGACCAGCTCGCGGATCGACTCCGCCTGCGCGACGGCGCCGAGGTCACCCGAGACCCGCGCGGCCATGCCCACCAGTCCCGCCGACATCGCCACGACAAGGGCGGAAACCGACCCTCCCGCCGGCACAGGGGCGTCGGCGGCGAGGAGGTCGAGCAGCTCGCCGACCCGCAGATCGAGAATTTCGTCGGTCAGGCCCCCGATCTTACGAGGCGAACCGTTCGCGGAGCCGATCAAGCGTCCGCTCGTCCGGCTCGAAACCCTCGGTGGCCAGCGCGCTCTCGAGGTCGGCGATGAGCGCCTCGCGGAACTTGGCGTCGGCCTCGGCTCGCGCGACGATCTCGTCCAGCTCGCGGCGGGAGCGCGGAAGCTCCTGGGCGGCGCGGACCCAGCCCTCGGGAGCCGGCGGAAGGGCCTTCAGAAGCCGTGCGATTCTCTCTTCCTCGTGTGCCATGTCCTCTAGACGGGCTCCACGTCCGGATTCTTCCCTTCCAGTGCGTCGCGCAGCCTGGCCAGGCAGCGGGATATCCTGCTCGCGATCGTGCCGGAGGGCAGATCGAGCGCGTCGCCGATTGTCTTGTAGCTCTGGTCCTGCGCAAAGAAGCGGTCGAGGATCTCGCGGCAGTCGCCGGACAGCGTCGCAAGCGCCTCGTGGACGGTCATCGCCTCGTCCAGCGTCGACATCTCGTCGTCGGCAACGGCGACAAGCTGCTCCTCCTCTGCCGGCTGCTCCCGTCCGCCGCTGCGCAGGCGGTCGATGCAGAGCCGCCGCGTCAGCTGGCCGATCCAGGGGCGGAGGGCGTCGTCGTCGCGGAGCTTGTCCAGGTGCTCGTAGATGCGCGCGAAGCACTCCTGGAAGATGTCCTCGGCGTCCGGCTCCGAGAGCCGGAAAGCCTGGACCGCGATGCCGTACACGTAGCGCGAGAAGCGGCCGACGAGCTCGTTCCACGCCGCCTCCTCGCCCGCGCGACAGCGTGCGACGAGCTGGGCGTCCGAAAGCGAGGCGAGCGTCATGCGCGGATCTTTACGGAAAGCCCGGCCTCGTCCGTAGAATCCCGTGCGTGACTGCGCGGGGTCGCTCGTTCATGGCTGCGTCCGTTCTCGCCCTCTTGGCGGTGGACTTGGCCGTCGGATGCGCCGGCTCGCATGGTCCCAGGAGCGGTGTGGAGGCCGCGCGCGTGCAGGAAGCAGCGGTCTATCCGCTTGCCGGCACCCCTGACGCCTCAACCCAGAGCGAGATCAGCTTCCGGGGAGTCGCTCCCGACCAGCTGACGGGGGTGAAGGTGGTCGGCTCGAAGACCAAGGTCCACGCTGGAGCGATCAAGGCGCACTCGGACGGGGAGGGCGCAAGCTTCGTACCGGCCAAGCCGTTCGCCGCCGGTGAGAGGGTCAGCGTAAGCGCAGACGTGCCGCTCGTGGGGCAGCGGAACGGGGCGGTTTCGTTCACGATCGCGCGTTCGCCGGGGGCGTTCAAGTACCAGACGTTTGCCGACGGGTCGAAGCCGGTCGTCAAGGGCTCGACGACGTTCCACTCGCGCCCCGACCTCCATCCTCCGATCGTGAAGGTCACGAAGCGAATGGCGGGAACGCTGTCGCGCTACTTCTTCATGGCCCCGAAGAGCGGGCCGGGCCAGGACGGTCCACTGATCTTCGACAACAGAGGGCAGATCGTCTGGTTCCACGCGCTCCGGGCGGGCTTCAAGTCGTACGACTTCCGCACCGCCACATATGGCGGCAAGCCCGTCGTGACGTGGTGGCAGGGGCACTCCGCCGGCGAGTACGGAGGAGGTACCGGCATCATCGCCGATTCGTCCTATCGCGTGATCGCCACGGTCAAGGGGGCAAACGGCTATCCGCCCGACCTGCACGAGTTTCTAGTAACGCCGCAGGGAACGGCACTCGTGGTGGCGTACCGCGCCGTCCGCGCGAATCTCAAGCCGCTCGGACCGAGGAGCGGAGCGCTGCTCGACTCCATCGCGATGGAGATCGACATCAAGACGGGGCACGTGCTGTTCGAGTGGCACTCCCTCGGCCACATCCCGGTGCGGGACTCCTACTCGGTCTACAAGGCCCGGAGCCCGCTCGACTTCACGCATCTGAACTCGGTCGCGATCGACGACGACGGAAACTTCCTCCTTTCCGCCCGCAACACGTGGACCGTCTACAAGGTCGACCGCCGCACGGGAAAGATCATCTGGCGGCTCGGAGGGAAGCGCTCGACCTTCAAGCTTCCGAGCTACGCGCGCATCACCGCCCAGCACGACTTCACGCGCGAGGGTGACGGGAGCTACACCGTGTTCGACAACGCGAACATGTTCACGCCGCCCAAGTGGATCTCGCGCGCGCTCGACTACTCCATCGACGAGAAAGCGCACAAGGCACGGCTCCTGCACGCATTCCGCCAGCCCCAGGGACGCGGGTCGACGACGCAGGGGAGCGTGCAGCAGCTTGCGAACGGCCACTACGTCGTCGGCTGGGGCGACGCTATCCCCGGCCTCTCAGAGTTCACCGCGGGCGGCAAGCTCGTCTTCGATGCGCGCCTACTGACGAAGGTACAGAGCTACCGGGCCTACAGCCTTCCCTGGTCCGCCGAGCCGAACCGTCCGCCCGACGTCGCCGTCGTGAAGAAGAAGGGCATGAGGACCGTCTACGCGAGCTGGAACGGTGCGACCGATGTCGCCCAATGGGAGGTCCTTGCGGGGAATTCCCCGGACAACGTGTCGGCCGTCGCCCACGCGACGCGGCGCGGCTTCGAGACCGGTATTCCCCTTCCGGGCCCGGCCAAGTTCGTCGCGGCGCGTGCAATCTCGGCGTCGGGCGCGACCCTCGGGCGTTCGAAAGTCGTTCGAGTCCGGTAGCCGCCCGGGTGAGAAGCGAGGCTGCGGGGCTAGGATTCGAACCTAGACTACTCGGTCCAGAGCCGAGCGTCCTACCATTAGACGACCCCGCAACGGAGGTCGATTCTAGCTCGCGATGGGCTCGGCTGGCGGCGTCGCGGGCGTCTCGTTTCCCGACAGCCTGAAGTACATGAGCGTAATGGCCAGGGCCGAGAAGGGGGCGACGATCGAGCCGCCGATCACGTCGCCGATGTACGTGCCGACGTAATCCGGGAGCGCCGTGAAGATCGCGCGGATCACTCCCGAGATCACCGCGGACAGCAGGTAGGTGATGATCAGGACGCCGAAGACGTTCCATCCGTTGCCGCGCACGAGCTCGCGGCTGCGGCCGAACGATTCGAAGACGCCCTTGTTCTCGAGCACGATCGCAGGTGGGATGAGCGCCCACCAGGTCAGCAGGATCAGGCCCGGGACGATGAGGAACACGAGCCCGAGGGCGACTCCGAGCCCGGCCAGGATGGACGCGCCGAGGAGCGGCCACACGCGCGGCCAGACCTTGGCGAAAGTGTCGCTGACGCCCAGGTCCGAGTGGCCGTCGCGGATGTCCGCAACCGCCTCGACCAGTGCGCCGGTCAGCCAGAAGATTCCGATCAGCAGGATGATCGCGCCGACGAGCGCGCCGTACTGGCCGAGGAAGATAGTGAGGACGAGCGTGATCGAGCTCGCGACGAGGTAGAAGGCGAGGGCTACCCCGATCAGGTGCTGCCAGTGCTGCTTGTACAGATCGAAGGCCGCATTGAGGATGTCGCCGACCACGGGGCCGCGAGACTAGCGAACGCGAGTCAGCTCAGGCGAACCGAGAGGAAGACCTGGGAGCCTCGGAGCGAGCGCCTGAGGATCGCGCAGCGGTGGAAGCCCTTCTGGCTGCAGCGGGCCGACCGCTTGTGACCGGCGCGGCCCTCCAGCGTCAGCGCGACCGCGCGGCGGCCGCTGCGATAGACGACGTGGTTCCAGCAGCCGTGGGAGCCGGCGACCGTCCACCAGTAGACCGCTGCGTTGGTCTCGAACGTCGGCCTGGGCTGCGGAATGAATCCGGGCTCCCAGACGGGCGTGGAGGCGGCCCGCTTGAGCGTGAGCGTCTTCCCGGTCATGTTCAGGATGCTCGCGGTGCAGCGCTGCAGCTTGGCCTGGCCGGAGCCGAGGGCCGCAGCGGCGAGCACGAGCGGAAGCACGGCCGCCACGATCAGCAGCTTCCTCATGACTCGTCGTGCCTTTCCGTTTCCACGCTGCGTCCATCTTGCAGGAAGGCGATGACGTCGGCGGTGGAGGAGAAGTCGGCGCTCATGCTGTCGGCCCAGACGAAGGTGCCGTTTCCGGTGCCGACCTTGGCGCCAAAGCCGGCTGAGTTTCCGACACCGCCGCCACGTCGCGGAACCTCAAGAGGCCCGCGGCGATTAGGCGACTTCGGCGGCCCAGTCGCCGTACAGCGACAGGTACAGCCCCCGGCGCGCCATCAGCTCGTCGTGCGTTCCCGTCTCCACGATGCGGCCGTCCTCGAGCACGACGATGACGTCGGCGTTGCGGATGGTCGAGAGCCGGTGGGCGATCACGAAGGCGGTGCGGTCGGAGAGCAGCAGGTTGAGCGCGTGCTCGATCTTGCGCTCGGTGCCGATGTCCACCGAGGACGTGGCCTCGTCCAGGATCAGGATGCGCGGATCGGCGAGCAGCGCGCGCGCGAACGCGACGAGCTGGCGCTGGCCGAGCGAGAGCCGCGAGCCGCGCTCCTGCACCTCGGTCTCGTAGCCGTTCTCGAGGCGCATGATGAAGTCGTGGGCGCCGACCGTCCGCGCGGCGGCAACGACTTCGGCGGGCGTCGCGTCGAGCTTGCCGAACGAGATGTTCTCGCGGACGGTGCCGGCGAAGAGGAAGCCCTCCTGCGGCACGATCCCGAGCTGGCGCCGCAAGGACTCCTGGGTGACGTCGCGCAGGTCGATCCCGTCGATCGTGATCGCGCCGCCGCGCGGGTCGTAGAAGCGGGCCAGGAGCTTCGCGATCGTCGACTTGCCCGCGCCCGTGTGGCCGACGAGCGCGACGGTGGTGCCGGGAGGGACGTCGAGCTCGATCCCGTGCAGCACCTCCGGACCGTCGCTCCCGTAGCCGAACCGGACGTCCTCGAAGCGGACGTGGCCCTCGATGCGCGGCAACTCGCGAGCGCCCCCGCGGTCCTGCACCTCGGGCTCCTCGTCCATCACGTCCATGATCTTGTCCAGCGCGGCGACGGCGGAGAGGAACGTGTTGTACAGCTGCGAGAGCTGCTGCACCGGGTCGAAGAAGTTCGACAGGTAGAGCATGAAGGCGAACAGCGTCCCGATCAGGATCTCGTCGTGGAAGAAGAGGTAGCCGCCGAACCCGAGGACGATCGCAATCGCCACCGAAGAGAGGAAGTCGACGAAGGGGAAGTACAGGCCGTTCAGAACGACCGTCTGCTGGTTCGACTCCCGGTACTCCCGGTTCACGCGGTGGAACTGGCGCTCCTGCTGGAGCTCGCGGTTGAAGGACTGCACGACGCGCATCCCCGCGATGTCCTCGGCGAGGGTCGCCGTCACCGTTGCCAGCTTCACGCGCACCGCGTTGTAAGCGCGCGTCGCGCGGATTCGGAAGATCGCCGTCGCGACGAACATGAACGGGAGGACGACCAGCGTCGCGAGCGCGAGCCGCCAGTCGAGGATGAAAAGGATCACCGCAGTGCCGAACAGTGTCAGCGTGCTCTGCACGAGTGTCGTCACGCCGTCGGTGACGAGCTGGTCGATCGCTTCCACGTCGTTCGTCAGGCGGCTGATGATCACGCCGGCGCGGTTCCGCTCGTAAAAGCCGAGCGAGAGCCGCTGCAGGTGGCGGAAGAGGAGGTTGCGCAGGTCCGCCAGGATCCGCTCTCCCGTCCAGCCGGTGAAGTAGGTCTGCGCGTAGCCGGCGAGCCAGTTGAGGATCCCGGCCACGAGGAACGCGATCACGACGATCACGAGCGTGCGCATGTCGCCCTTCTCGATGCCCTGGTTGACCGCCAAGCCGGCGAGGAACGGCGGCGCGAGGCCGGTTGCCGTGGCCGCCAGCAGCGACAGGAGCGCGAGGGCGGTGCGCAGCTTGTACGGCTTCGTCAGCCTGGCGAGCGTCGTGACGCGGCGGACGGTCGTCTTCCACGACCAGTCGTCCACCTCCGCGCCGCGCTGGCGGGTCATGTACGAGCCCGGCTGCCAGACCCTCATGAAGCCGCCGCCTCGACCTGCTCGATCAGCTCGTGCTCGAGCAGGCCGTGCTCGTAGATCTCCCGGTACACCGGGCTCGTCCCGATCAGCTCGTCATGGACGCCTCGGGCAGCGATGCGGCCGCGCTCGAGCACGACGAGCTCGTCGGCCAGCGCGATCGTCGACAGCCGGTGCGCGATGATCAGGGTCGTCCGCCCCTTCATGACCTCGCGCAGGCCGAGCCGGATGTGTGCCTCGGTCGTGGCATCCACCGACGCGGTCGCGTCGTCGAGGATGAGGATGCGAGGGTCGACGATGAGCGCGCGCGCGATCGCGATCCGCTGGCGCTGACCGCCCGAAAGCGTGATCCCGCGCTCCCCGATCACCGTGTCGTAGCCGTCCGGGAGCTTGGCGATGAACTCATGGGCCTGCGCGAGCCGGGCGGCCTGCTCGACCTCTTCGTCGGTGGCGCCGGTCACGCCGAACGCGATGTTCTCCCGCACCGTGTCCGAGAAGAGGAACGGATCCTGGGAGATGACGCCTATCTGGCTGCGGAGCGAGGCGAGCTGCACGTCGCGCACATCGGCGCCGTCGATCGTCACGCGGCCCTCGGTCGCGTCGTAGAAGCGAGGGACGAGCGAGGCCAGCGTCGTCTTGCCCGAGCCGGTATGACCGATGAGCGCGATCGTCAATCCCGCCTCGATCGGCAGCTCGATCCCCTCCAGCACGGGCCGTCCCTCGACGTAGGCGAAGGACACGTTCTGGAAGTGGACGAGGCCGTCGCCCGGCGGGAGCTCGACGGCGTCCTCGGCGTCCTTGACCTCCTCGGGTTCGTCCATCACCTGGAATATGCGCTCGCCCGACGCGGTTGCCCGTTGCGCCTGGCCGATCCACATGCCGAGCATCCGCAGCGGCATGACCAGGAGGGCCAGCAACAGGTTGAACGCGACGAAGTCGCCGATCGCCATCTGGCCGTGGATGACCTGGTAGCCGCCGTACAGCAGCACAGCGGACTGGGCGAGCAGCGGGATGAACGAGATGAGCGGGACGTAGAAGGCGCGCTGGCGGTTCGCGAGCACGCTCTGGCGGAAGACCGACTGCGAGCGCACCTCGAACTTCGCCTGCTCGGCGTCCTCCTGCGCGAAGGACTTCACGACGTGGACCCCGACGATGTTCTCCTCCGCGACGGTCGCAACGTCGGCCATCTTCTGCTGGACTTCGCGCAGCACCGGGTGGGATATGTGGCTGTAGCGATACGCGAGCCCGACCAGGATCGGGGTGATCGCGAGCCCGATCAGCGCGAGCCGCCAGTCGAACACGAACATCACCACCGTCACGCCTGCGAGGGTGATCACGTGCTGGAAGAAGAAGATGAGCCCGTACCCGAGGAAGAAGCGGACGGTCTGCAGGTCGATGGTGGCCCGCGACATCAGCTGCCCGGTCTGGTGCCGGTCGTAGAAGCCGAAGGAGAGGCGCTGGAGGTGGGCGTACAGCTGGTTGCGCATGTCGTACTCGACCCCGAGCGCCTGCCGGCCGGAAATGATGCGCCGGCCCACCATGGCCAGGGCCTTCAAGAGGCCGATGGCCAGGACGAGGACGATGTACAGCTCGAGCCTGCCCCGGTCGTGCGGCTTGATCGCGTCATTGATGATCGGGGCAGTGAGCAGGACGAGTGCGATCGAGGCCCCCTGCGAGACCGCCGAAAGAATCATCGAGACGACCAGCGAGAGCTTGTAGGGGCGCAGGAACCCGAGGAGGCGGGCGAAGGTGCGACGATAGGGAGCAGGAGCGGCGTCCACTGACTCTTAAATGTAGTTAACGATCATGCCGACCCCGGAGACGCGATACGCAAAGAGCGGCGCGGTCAACAGCGCCTACCACCGGCGCGTGCGCGCCGAGCTTGCCCGCTTTCGCGGCGAGGAGCTGGACACCGCCGGCGACTGGTTCTTCGCGGCCTACGACGAGATCCGGGGTTTCCTGTCCGAGCTGGAGGCGGGTAGGCCTGCCCGCGCGGTTCGCTGCGCATGCGCGATCCGAGCCGCACTCGCCGACCTGGGCCTGGACATCCGGGCGGGCCTACACACGGGAGAATGCGAGGTTCTCGACGGAAAGGTGGCCGGGCTTGCCGTGTCAATCGGCGCGCGGGTGGCACCCGTGCCGAGCCGGGTGAGGTGCTGGTGTCACAAACGGTCAGGGATCTCGTGGCCGGCTCGGGCATCGAATTCGCCGAGCGCGGAGTCGCCGAGTTGAAGGGCGTTCCGGGCGAGTGGCGCCTATTCGCCGTCGAGGCGGTTTAGACGCATGGCTCGACCCGAAACGCGCTACGCGAGCAGCGGGGATGTGTCGATCGCATACCAGGCGGTTGGTGAAGGAACCGATGTCGTCTTCGTACCGGGCTGGGTGTCGCACGTCGAGCTTGGCTGGCATGTCCAGTTTCACCGAGAGCTCCGGCAGCGGCTGGCGTCGTTCGCGCGGTTGATCGTTTTCGACAAGCGTGGCACGGGGCTCTCCGATCCCGTCTCGGGCGTGCCTGCGCTCGAGACGCGTATGGACGACGTACGGGCGGTCATGGACGCCGCGGACTCCAGCCGCGCGGCCATCGTCGGGCTCGAGGAGGGGGTTCCGATGAGCTTGCTGTTCGCGGCCACGTACCCCGAGCGGACCGCTGCGCTCGTCCTGATCGGTGGGTATTCGCGGACGATGTGGGCGCCCGACTACCCGTGGGGCTGGACGCAAGAGCGCTACCGGCGCGACCACGAGGCGGACCTGAGCGTGTTCGGCGCGCGTGACGAAGCCGTTCGCGCCTTCACCGAGCTGTACGGCGAGGGGCCCGCGAGCCTAGTGGACTACTACCGTCAGAGCGGCAGCCCCGGAATGGTGAAGGCAATCAGTCGAATGAACGCCGAGATCGACGTCCGCGCCGTCCTCCCGACGATCCGGGTTCCGACGCTCCTCCTGCACGGCGAACACGACTACATCCCCGTCGACGGTGCGCGCTACATGGCCGACCGGATTCCAAATGCCCGTCTTGTCGAGCTCCCCGGAGTGAAGCACCTGCCGGTTGGAGCGGAGTTCGAGGCGTTTGCAGTCGAGCTGGAGCGCTTCCTGCTCGAGGTCGACGTGCGCGGCGGCTGGAGCGAGCCCGAGACGGAGAGCGAGCCGTCCTTGCAACCGTGCTCTTCACCGACCTTGTCGGCTCGACCGCGAAGGCCGCGGAGCTCGGTGACCGGGGCTGGCGCGAGGTCCTCGAACAGCATCACGCCCGCGTGCGCGAGCAGCTTGCCCGATTCCGCGGAACGGAGATCGATACGGCCGGAGACGGCTTCTTCGCTCGCTTCGACGGCCCTGCGCGCGGGATCAGGTGCGCCGCGGCGATCACGCAATCCATCCGTGAGCTCGACCTCGACGTGCGGGCAGGGCTCCATACGGGCGAGTGCGAGCTGATCGAGGGCAAGGTTGCGGGGATCGCCGTCGCCATCGGGGCGCGCGTCGCCGCACAGGCCGGCCCCGGCGAGGTGCTCGTATCGCAGACCGTCAAGGACCTCGTTGCCGGATCGGAGATCGAGTTCTCCGAGCGAAGCGTGTCGGAGCTCAAGGGCGTTCCCGGCGAGTGGCGCCTATTCGCGGTCGAGTCGGTCTAGTTCCTCGCGGATCGTCTCCACCGCGCCGGTGACCAGCCGCCGGTTCCCGGGGTCGTTCAGCCAGCTGCTCGCTCCCGAAGGGTGGGGAGAGGGACGACAGTCGCCTCGCCGTGGGCATAGCGCCTGCCGACGTGCTCGGCCAGGCCCGTCAGCCCGAGCAGGCGCTTGAGGGCGAGCCCACCTACCGTGACGATCACGTGCGGTTTGATGAGCTCGAATTCCCAGTCGCGCCAGAAGGCGCACAGTTCCTGCTCGCGCGGCGCCGGTGTGCGGTCGCCGCGCCCGGACGGGGCCCTTCCGGGATAGCAGCGGGTTACGGAGGCGCAGTAGAAGGTCGCGTAGAACTCGTCCTCGTCCAGCTCGAGCCAGCCGCGGAGCGTGCGGCCAGCGCGGCCCCGCCACGGGCGCCGTTCCTGCCCTTCCTGCACGCCGGGGGCCTGCCCGAACATGTACGCGCGCTGGCCGGAGTAGGGGAGAGCGACCGGCAGCGACTCCAGCGGGTAGCCGGCCTCCACGCAAGCTCGGCAGACCCGGTTGTCGCGCTGGAGTGAGGCGAGCGAGCGGTAGCTCGAGCGCCTGCGTGTCACGGGGAGCGGACGACCAGAAAGTAGTGGCCGAGGTGGAGGATCTCGCCGCCGCCCAACTCGCCCACGAGCTCCTCTGGCCGGAAGACCCGCTTGAACACGTGCCAGCGCGAGCCGTCCTGAAGGACGCGCTCCTCGTGGCGCGCGGGCTCGGCACCCTCCCTCCAGGTGCTCGCAACCACAACGAGCTCGGCCGCGACACGGCGGGCCTCGGAGAGAAAGCGGATGCGATCGTCCTCCTCGAGGTGGCAGTAGAAGTAGCTGGTGAACACGCGGTCGAACGCGTCATCCTCGAACGGCAGGTCGAGCGCGTCGCCCTGGACGAAGGTCGCATCCGGCGCCTGCTCCCCGGCGATCGCGAGCATCGCAACGCTCTGGTCGAGCCCGGTGATGTCGCCGCGCAGGTGCCGCGTGAGGAAGCCGGTGCCGCAGGCGACGTCGAGCGTGTGCAGAGCGGGGAGCGAGGCGACCACGGCTTCGAGCTGTGTCCGCTCCTCGTCCCAGCCCGGCCGGTCGCGGTCGGCGAACGGCCCGCGGCCGAGCCACCAGTCGTCGTACTCGCGGGCGCGCGCGTGATAGTAGGCCTTCACGCTCCTAGAGTATTCCGATGCTCGAATCAGTCCCCAACTTCTCGGAGGGACGCGACCAGGGGACGATCGACGCGCTGGCCGAGGCGCTGTCCGCGCGGGCGCGCGTGCTCGACGTCCACGCTGACGCCGACCACAACCGGTCCGTGTTCACGCTGGTCGGGGAGGAGGACGAGCTCGCGGATTCCCTTGTCGCCGGCGTCGAGTGCGCGCGAGAGCGAATCGACCTGCGGCGGCACGACGGTGCGCATCCGCGCATCGGCGCGGCCGACGTCGTTCCGCTCGTCCCGCTCGTCCCGGAGGGGATGGAGCGGACGAAGGCGGCCGCGCGCACGGTAGCGCAGCGGATCGGCGAGCTCGGGCTTCCCGTCTTCCTCTACGGCGAGTCGGCGCGGGGTCGCGGCCCGGCCTTCTTCCGTCGCGGCGGCCCGGAGGAGCTGCAGCGCCGCATCGACGCAGGGGAGCTCGCGTCCGATTTCGGGCCTGCGCGGCTCGATCCCGGAACGGGCGCCGTCCTCGTCGGCGCGCGCAGGCCGCTGATCGCCTTCAACGTCAATCTCCACGGGACGCTCGAGGTCGCACGCGAGATTGCCTCAACCGTCCGTGAGAGCGGCGGCGGTTTTCCAGGCGTCCGCGCACTCGGCCTCGATCTTTCCAGCGCCGGCCTGGTCCAGGTGAGCATGAACGTCGAGGACTGGGAGGCGGCGGCGCTGCACGAGATCGTCGAGCGGATCGAACAAGAAGCCCGGGCGCGCGATGCGGAGGTCACCGGATCGGAGCTCGTAGGACTGATGCCCGCAGGTGCCGCCGCCGCGGCGGCGGGCGCCATGCTCAGGATCGAGGGGTTCGGGCCGTCGCGAGTCCTCGAGCTTCGGCTGCTCGAAGGCTGACGGCAGCCCCGGCGATCCCGACGAGCGGCAGCGCGATCGCGGCTGCTGCGAAGACGGTGCCCGGCGCGAGGATGGCGAACAGCGGCGACACGAAGAGCAGGCCGGTCGCGTGCGCGCCGCGGTGCGTCAGCGAGATCAGGCCCATGACCCGGCCCAAATAGCGGTCGGGGACGTCCGCCTGCGCCGCCGAGGTGAGGAGTACGTACGCCGAGCCCTGTCCGACGCCGCACAGTGCCGCGCCCACGAGGGCGGGGCCGAACGAGCCCGCGAAGGCGAAGAGCCCGTATGCCGGAAGGTAGAAGCACCAGGCGAGCATGCTCGCGAGCGCCTTCCTCCTCACCTGGACGCGCACGAGCACGAGCCCGGCGGCGACCGAGCCGATTGCGTAGGCGGCGGCCATGAGCGAGAAGCTCCCGGCACCGCGGCCGAGCGTGTCGCGGACGAAGGTGGGGACGCCGACGATCCACGTCCCGGAAGAGATCGTCACCGCGACGCCGAGGACGACGACCGCCGTAGCGAGCACCGGCAGCGGCCTGAGTGCCGCGAAGCCTGCGCGGATGCGCGGCGCCGCTGCGTGCACGGCGCTGCCTCCGCGATGTGCAACCCGGAGGAGCAGCGCGGCAGAGACGAAGAACGACGCTGCGTTGAGCCCGAAGAAGGCGCTGATCGGCATGAAGGTCAGGAGGCCGGCCGCCGCAGCCCATCCCCCGACCGACAGCGCGTCCGCCGTCGCGCGCACCAGGCCGTTCGCGCGCTGGACGTTGTCGCGGTCGACCAGTGCGGGCAGGAGGGCGCCGTAGGCCGGATCGAAATAGCTGGCCGCGGCGGTGAGCGCGAAGGCGGCGACGACCAGCAGCCAGAGGGGCAGGTCGCCCTCCAATCCCAGCGCGGCCACCGGGACGAGCAGGACGCCGCGGAACAGGTCCGCGGCGATCATCGTCCGCCTCCGGTCGAGCCGGTCGGCGACGAGGCCGCCGTGGAACCCGAAGGCGAGTGCGGGGACGCTGTCCGCCAGGCGCACGGCCAGCACGCCGAGCGGGCCGCCCGCGACGAGCGCGTACCACATGAGGGCGAGGTACTGGAAGGCGTCGCCCAGCTCGCTCGCGGCGATCGCGAGGTAGACGCGGCGAAAGTCGGGGCGTCGAAAGAGTCCCGTGAGGCCTTGCGGCTCCATTGGCCGAGTTTTACGCACCGGCCCTGTTGGTAGGCTCGAAGCGGATGAGACGATCGGTCGCGCTGCTTCTGATCCTGCTTCCTGCGCTACTCGCCGCCTGTGGATCCGGCGGCTCGAAAGACACGTCGAAAGGCACGTCGAATGCCACCGTGGTCGGGACGCGTCAGGGCGACAACAGCCTCGTGCTCGTCGACGGCGCCAACCACACGCTGTACGTCTTCACCGGCGAGAGCTGTGCCGGGAGCTGCGCCGACGTGTGGCGTCCGTTCGTCGCCAAGGGAGACGTGGTGGAGGCCAAGAAGGGATCGACGCTCGACGAGAGCCTGCTCGGGACGACGAAGCGCGGAGACGGCTCCCTCCAGGTCACCTACGACGACAATCCGCTCTACCTGTACGAGCAGGAAGCGGCGGGGGAGACGGAGGGAAACGGCATGAAGTCCTTCGGAGGCGTCTGGCGCGCCGCGCGTCCCGAAAATCCGTTCGAGCGCAAGACCACGACCGGCGTGTCGTGCGAGCCGAACTGCGGCTACTGAGCCGCGGCTTCGCCGTTCCTGTCGCGCCAGGTCTGAAGCGTCGCCAGCGACATGTCGATGAGTCGCCCCGCGAACTCCGAGCTGTCATTCGTCTTGGGAAACGGCGCGTCCGGTACGGGGACCTCGAGGAACTCGCACAGCGGCTCCCATCCTTCCTGCACCGACCACACCAGCAGCCGGTCCGCCGGCACCGTCTGCTCGACCTCGTCCTGATACCGCTCCATCGCGCCGCTCATCTGAGCTTCCGACGTGTTCTCGCCGTCCATGAGCCCGCTTCGCTCCCACATGTCCACCATCATCTCGATGTACCCGCGCCACTTCGGGTCGACGTGGCCGCGGGCGGCGGAAAGATTTCGGACCAGTCCGTCGCCGTAGAAGACGCCCCAGATCGTCTCGTGCATGCTGCGGGCCCAGGAATCGCCGTCGCGCGTGCCGAGCACGACCTTCGCGTCCGGGTAGATGTCGATGAGCTCGCGGTAGAAAAAGGACCCCGGCCAGTCGACCGTGGCCTCGAAGCCCGCGAACGTCTTGTCCCAGCTGGCCTCTCCGGCCATCGCCTTTCGCCAGTGCGGCGCCAGGTCGAGGTCGGCGAGGACGTTCACCATGTGGTAGCAGGGCCCGAAGCCGAGCGTCTCGAGCGCGATTTTCTGGGACAGCGTGCCGGTGCGCGGGAGCCCCGCTCCGATGACTTTCATGGCGGGAGCCTAACCACTGGGAATAACGCCGTCCGCGTTCTGTACCGTTTTCCAGCGGTTTGAAGGGGATCCTTGACTGAGACGAAAGCGCGCCCCGCGGCACCGGCCCGCTCGACGGCGGAGCCCGCGAAAAGCGGCCTGCGCTCGCGCACGGGGTGGATCCTGGTCGTCTGCTGCGTTGCGCAGTTCATGGTCATCCTCGATCTGAGCATCGTCAATGTCGCGCTTCCGTCCATCCAGTCCAGCCTCGGCTTTTCCGCGAGTGACCTTCAGTGGATCGTCAACGCGTACGCGATCACGTTCGCCGGCTTCCTGATGCTCGGCGGGCGCGCCGCCGACCACTTCGGGCAGCGCACGGTGTTCGTCGCCGCCCTCGCCGTCTTTGCGGTCGCGTCCCTGGCCGGCGGGCTGGCGCCGGACAAGAACACGCTGATCGTCGCTCGAGGGTTCCAGGGCTTCGGCGCCGCGCTCATGGCCGCGAGCTCGCTCGCGATCATCACTTCCTCGTTTGCCGCGGGACCTGCGCGCCACCGCGCAATCGGTCTGTGGGGCGCGATGAACGGCGTCGGCGGCGCTGCCGGCGTCCTGCTCGGCGGCGTCCTCACCGAAGTCTTCAGCTGGCGCTGGATCCTGCTCATCAACCCGCCGATCGCCCTCGCCGCCGCCATCGTGGCGTTCCGCGTCGTCCGGAACCGGCGCCGGGAGCAAGGCTCGAGCGGCTTCGACCTCCCCGGCGCCTTCCTCCTCACCGCCGGCCAGATCGTCCTCGTCTACGGGATCGTCACGGCCGGGCTGCAAGGATGGACCACTCCCGGCGCGCTCGCTCCGGTCGGTATCGGGCTCGGGATGCTCGGCCTGTTCTTCGTCGTCGAGGATCGCTTCGCCGCCGATCCGCTCGTGCCGTTCCGGGCGCTCACGAAGCACCTGCAGGTCACGAACGGCGTCGTCGTGCTCTTCAGCGCAGCGCTCTTCCCCATGTGGTACGTGACCTCGCTCTACCTCCAGCAGGTGCTTGGCCTGTCGCCGCTCGACGCCGGGCTGACGTTCCTCCCGATGGCGCTGACGATCATGGTCGCGGCGCGGCGGGCCGGTGCCCTCGTGAACCGCTTCGGCGTACGCATCGTCCTGGGTATCGGTCTAGTCCTGATGACGGGCGGGATGCTCCTCTTCGCCAGGATCGTCTCGAATGGGAGCGCAACGGTCTACGTCGTCATTCCGGGGCTGTTGACGGCCGCGGGAATCGGGCTCGCGGTCGTGGCCTCGACGATCGGAGCGGTCCAGGGCGCGAAGGAGGGGCAGGCGGGACTCGCGTCCGGCCTCGTGAACACGTCACGGCAGGTCGGCGGCGGCCTCGGGCTCGCGCTGCTCATCACGCTCGCGACGCAGTACACGACGCACCTGATCGGCGAGAACAAGTCGGTCACGGATTCCCTGACCGAGGGCTTCCGGCTCGCCTACCTGATCGGGGCCGGACTCGTCGCCGCGGCGGCGGTCGTCACGTTCGTGCTCCTTCGCTCGCCCGGGGGTGAGAAGGTGCCGGCGCGGCAACGTCTCTGGATCACCGGGGCCGTGGTCGGCATCCTCGCGCTCTTCGTCGCGGTCGACCTCAGCGTCCCCGGTGGCGGGCAGCCGATCGGTGCATACACGACGAAGGGCGCGCAGAGCTACGTCTCGGCCCCGGCTCTCCATCCGCCAGACATCGCCGTCACCGAGGCGGCGACCGACAAGCTCGCGCCCGGCTACCTGCTGACCGCGAACTTCTACCACGTCACCCGCCCGCCGATCGTCGGACAGAGCGGCCCTCTGATCCTCGACAACCACCTGCAGCCGGTCTGGTTCAAGCCCGTCCCGGAGGACGTCATCGCGTCGAATCTGAGCGCGCAGAGGTATCACGGGAAGCTTGTGCTCGCCTGGTGGCAGGGCGTCGTGACGAATGCCGGTACGACCGAGAGCGGCGAGTACGTCGTCGTCGACCAGCACTACAAGACCGTGACGACGCTGCGCGGACGCAAAGGCTGGGTCCTCACGCTGCATTCGCTCGTCATCGACGGCGACCATGCGTGGGTGACCGCGAACCGCAACCTCGCGCGCGACCTTTCGGCCTACGGCGGCACATACAACGGGACGCTCGTCGACTCCGCCGTGCAGGAGTACGACCTGCGCACCGGGCGCCTGGTGCGAACGTGGAACGCGCTCGACCACATCCCGCTCGGCGACTCGCATTCGATTCCCCCGACGAACGGGTTTCCCTGGGACGCGTACCACGTGAACTGGATCCACGTCGCCGGCAAGAACAGGTTCCTCGTCTCCATGCGCGACACCTGGGCCGCGTACATGGTGGACGCCGACACGGGCCATATCGAGTGGACGCTGGGGGGGAAGCACTCGAGCTTCGACTTCGGCCCGAAAGCCGAGTTCCAGTGGCAGCACGACGTGACGCTGCGATCCAACTCGGAGGTCACGCTGTTCGACGACCACTGCTGCCAGGCGCGTGGCGCGGATACCTGGGTGAACGCGACCGCGCCCTCGCGTGGGCTCGTGCTCAAGCTCGACCAGCGCGCACGTACGGCGAAGCTCGTCTCCCAGTACGGGCAGGACCGCGGGATCGCGGCCGCGTACATGGGCAACACGCAGCCTCTCTCCAACGGCAACGTGCTGATCGGCTGGGGCTCGCAACCGTATTTCTCGGAGTACGACTCGTCGGGCCGGCCGCTGTTGGACGCGGCCTTCCCGGCTCCCGACATCGCCTACCGCGTGAACCGGGCGGCGTGGGTCGGTCTGCCGACTTCGGAGCCGGCGGGGGCGGCACGCAGCGAGGCGGGGAAGACGACCGTGTACGCGAGCTGGAACGGCGCGACCCGCGTGGCGGCCTGGCGCGTGCTGGGCGGGCCCGACGCCGATCGCCTCAAGCCGCTGGCAACCAGCCGCCGCTCCGGGTTCGAGACCCCGATCTCCGTTCCGGAGTCCGCGACCTTCACCGTGCAGGCCCTCGACGAGCGTGGACGCGTGCTCGGGACATCCGCGCCGTTCGCGACGAGCGCGTGACCGTGCCGCTCGTCCTCACAGGTTCCGATCTCACCGTCGAGGGCGTCTGGCGCGTCGCCGTCGATCAGGCTCCGGTCGGGCTCGGTGAAGAAGCCCGGAACAAGATCCGTGCCGCGCGCGAGCTGGTGGAGCGCACGGCGTACGGGGCGGAGGAGCACACCTACGGGGTCAACACCGGCTTCGGCCGGTTTCACACGGTTTCAATCCCGGCCGCGCACACCGAGGAGCTGCAGATTCGGCTGCTGCGCAGCCACGCCGCGGGTGTGGGCGAGCGCTACCCGGACGAGATCGTCCGCGCAGCCATGCTGCTGCGCGCGAACGCGCTTGCCGAGGGCCACTCCGGCGCGCGTGAGGAGACGGTCGAGCTGCTGGTCGAGGCGCTGAACCGCGGCCTCGTCCCGCACGTCCCCAGCCGGGGATCGGTCGGGGCGAGCGGTGACCTCGCGCCTCTGGCGCACCTGGCGCTGCCCCTGATCGGCGAGGGGGAGGCTTGGGTCGAGGGAGAGCTGCTGGGTGGCGGTGACGCTCTCGCACGGGTCGGCCTCGAGCCGATCCGCCTGCAGGCCAAGGAAGGGCTCTCGCTCATCAACGGGACGCAGTTCATGGCTGCCTACGGTGCGCTCGGGCTCGTCCGTGCACGCCGGCTCGCGAAGGTGGCCGACCTTGCGTGCGCGCTCTCGGTCGAGGCGCTGCAGGGATCGCGCGAGAGCTTCATGCCCCAGATCCACCGGTTGCGTCCGCTCCGCGGACAGATCGATTCCGCACAGAATCTCCACGGGCTCCTGGAGGACTCGGCCGTCATCGAGGCGCACCGCTGGTGCGACAAGGTGCAGGACGCGTACTCGCTCCGCTGCGCGCCCCAGGTACACGGGGCAGCACGCGACCTACTCGACTACGTCGACTACACCGTGTCCGTCGAGCTGAATGCCGCGACCGACAATCCGCTCGTGCTGGTCGAGGACGAGCTCCTCGTCTCGAACGGAAACTTCCACGGGCAGCCGGTCGCGTTTGCGCTCGACGCGCTCACGCTGGCCGTCGCCGAGCTGGGGAGCATCTCCGAACGGCGGACGGAGCGGCTCGTCAACCCGAACCTGTCCGACGGACTACCCGCATTCCTGACCACGAACGGTGGGCTCAACTCCGGTTTCATGATTCCGCAGTACGTCGCCGCGTCGCTCGTGAGCGAGAACAAGGTGCTGGCCCATCCCGCGTCCGTGGACACGATCCCGACGAGCGCCGGGCAGGAGGATCATGTGTCGATGGGAAACGCAGCGGCTCTGAAGGCATGGACGGTGCTGGGGAACGTCGAGCGGACGCTGGCGATCGAGCTGCTCGCCGGCTCGCAGGGGATCGAGTTCCTTGCTCCGCTGCAGCCCGGCGTCGGCGGGCGCGCGACACGGGCGTTCGTGCGGACGCTCTCTCCCAGGCTCGAGGACGACCGGTCGCTCTCCGCCGAGATCGAGCGCGTTGCGGAAGCGATCCGCGACGGGTCGGCCGTGCACGAGATCGAGGCTGCGGTGGGGGAGCTGCGATGACCCGCTTCGACCGCCGGCGCGAGTCCAAGAAGCAGATTCAGCGCGCCACGGACGCCCTGCCGCTGCCTTCCCATCCCTACCGTGACAGCGCGCTCTTCTACGGAGTGCTCGCTGCTCTCCTGGTCGGAGTGACCTATTGGACAGGCGGCGGGATCCTACGGGCCGTGCTCGTCGCGGTCGGCTTCTTCGTCATCGCGACCGCGTTCACGTGGCTTCGCTTCCGCACCAAGATCGCCGAGCGCGACGAGGAGGGGTCGCGCTGACCGTCGCACGCTCGGTGGACGCGACGGTCGAGGCGCTGTGCGGCGATCTCTCGCGCGTACACGCACCGCGCGGGACGGAGCTGAACGCGCGCTCCTGGTCGACAGAGGCCCCGTTGCGGATGCTTCTGAACAACCTCGATCCGGAGGTCGCCGAGCACCCGGAGGAGTTGATCGTGTACGGGGGCTCCGGCAAGGCCGCGCGGAACCACGACGCCCTCCGCGCGCTGGTGCGCACGCTCCTCGAGCTGGGAGAGGACGAGACGATGCTCGTTCAGAGCGGCAAGCCCGTGGGCGTCTTGCGCACGCACCCTGGCGCACCGCGGGTGCTGATCGCGAACTCACTTCTGGTACCGCGCTGGGCGACGTGGGACGAATTCCGGCGGCTCGAAGCGCTCGGACTGACGATGTTCGGCCAGATGACCGCCGGGAGCTGGATCTACATCGGCACACAGGGGATTCTCCAGGGGACGTTCCAGACGTTCGCCTCCGCGGGCGAGAAGCACTTCGGTTCCGCAGATCTCCGCGGACGGACGATCCTCACCGCCGGGCTCGGTGGGATGGGAGGCGCCCAGCCGCTCGCGGGGACGATGGCCGGAGCCGCCGTCCTGTGCGTCGAGGTCGATCCCTCACGGATCGAGCGGCGTCTGCAGTCCCGCTACCTCGATGAGGCTTCGAACTCGGTCGAGGATGCGGTTGCGCGCATCCGGGATGCGGCCGCTCAGGGACGTCCGCTCTCGGTCGGTCTCCTCGGAAACGCAGCCGAGGTCGTGCCGGAGCTCGCCCGTCGCGGCGAGCACTTCGACCTCGTCACGGACCAGACCGCGGCGCACGATCCTTTGAACGGGTACGTCCCCGTTTCCTTGTCGGTCGCCGAGGCGGCTGCCCTGCGCTCGGCCGATCCTGACGAGTACCTGCGCCTCGCCCGCGCCTCGATCGCCAGTCATGTCGAAGGCCTGCTCGAGTACGTCCGAGCCGGGAGCTATGTTTTCGATTATGGCAACAACCTCAGAGGGGAGGCCCTAGAGGCAGGCGTCCAGGAAGCGTTCACATACCCGGGATTCGTCCCGGCCTATATCCGGCCGCTCTTCTGCCGTGGTGTCGGGCCGTTCCGGTGGGCAGTGCTGTCGGGCGATCCCGCCGACATCGAGGCCATTGACGAGACGCTGCGGGAGCTCTTTCCGGAGGACGAGACCCTGCAGCGGTGGCTCGAGCTGGCGCCCGAGCGGGTGGCATTCCAGGGGCTTCCCGCGCGGATCTGCTGGCTCGGCCTCGGCGAGCGCGCCCGGGCCGGCCTTGCCATCAACGAGCTCGTCCGTTCGGGACGCGTGAAGGCCCCGGTCGTGATCGGGCGAGACCACCTCGATTCCGGCTCGGTCGCCTCGCCGTTCCGCGAGACGGAGGCCATGCGCGACGGCTCCGACGCGATCGCCGACTGGCCGATCCTGAATGCGCTCGTCAACGTCGCCGCCGGCGCTACATGGGTCAGCGTCCACCACGGCGGCGGCGTGGGGATCGGCAACTCGATCCACGCCGGCATGGTCGTCCTCGCGGACGGCACCGACGAGATGGCGGAGCGCCTCGAGCGCGTGCTGACCACGGATCCGGCGACGGGCGTTCTCCGGCACCTCGATGCCGGCTACGACGAGGCTCGCGAAGTCGCAGCCGAGCAGGGGCTGACCGTGCCCCTGCCGGGCCACTCGGCCGCCGACGGCGAGGAATGACCGCCGGGCCGGCCACGGACCGGCTGCTCGTCCGCGATCTCGCCCAGCTGGCCTCGCCGGCGGGAACGAGGGCGCCGTTGCGTGGCCCCGAGCTCGGCCGCGTCGAGGTCGTCGATCAGGCATACGTCCTCTGCGAGGACGGGCGGGTCGCGTCCGTGGGGCGGATGCGTGACCTGCCACCGCTGGACGGCGACCTGCTCGAGGTCGACGGACGCGGAAAGTGCGCGATCCCCGGCCTGGTCGACTGCCACACGCACGCCTGCTTCGCCGGCGACCGCGTGGAGGAGTTCGCCGCGCGCGCCTCCGGGGTGACCTACGAGGAGCTTCATGCTGGGGGAGGCGGCATCCTCTCGACCGTCCGCGCAACGCGCGCTGCAGGCGAGGACGGCCTGCGCGCCGCCGTACGGAAGCACCTGCGATGGATGCGCCACACGGGCACGACGACCGCGGAGGCGAAGTCGGGGTACGGCCTGGATCGCGAGACCGAGCTTGCGTCGCTGCGCGCGATCCGGGCTCAGGGAGCAGTTCCGACGTGGCTCGGCGCCCACGCCGTGCCGCCCGAGTTCGACGACGGGGACTCCTACCTCGAGTTCCTGCTCGCGGAGGTGCTCCCGGAAGCAGCGCGGCTCGCTGAGGCGGCCGACGTCTTCCTCGAGCGCGGAGCGTTCGACGTGGGTCAGGCAAGGCGCTACCTCGAGGCCTGCCGGGCGTCCGGCCTCGAGCTGCGCCTACACGGCGACCAGTTCACCGAGTGCGGCGCGATTCCGCTCGCGGTCGAGCTCGGCGCCCGCTCGGTCGACCATCTGGAAGCCACGGGAGACGCTGGAGTCCGCGTCCTGGCCGGTAGCGACGTGACCGGCGTGCTGCTGCCGGCCTGCGCGCTGTTCCTCGGACGGACGATGCCTCCGGCGCGGGCGCTGATCGACTCCGGGGCGATCGTTGCCCTCGCAACCGACTTCAACCCCGGTAGCTCCTTCTGCGAGAGCCTGCCCCTCGTCTGCTCGCTGGCGGCGACCCAGCTGCGCATGAGCGTGGAGGAGGCACTGGCCGGGTGCACGGTCAATGCCGCGCACGTTCTCGGCCGCGCCGATCGCAAGGGGCGGATCGCGCCCGGCTTCGACGCGGACATCGTCTTGCTCGACGCTCCCGACTGGCGCTACCTCGCCTATCACCTGGGCGGAGACGTGGTCGCGGAGACATTCGTCGGTGGACGTCGAGCTTAGGGAAGCCGCGTCCGACGACCTCCCGGCGGTCCGGCGGCTGATCGAGGAGTACGTCCGCGGTCTCGGTGTCGACCTCTCCTTCCAGGAGATCGACACGGAGCTTGCCGACCTCGGCGCGATGTACGGGCCGCCGCGCGGGCGGATCCTGCTCGCCCACGTCTCGGGTGAGGCGGCGGGGTGTGTCGCCCTCCGCGCTCTCGAGCCCGGAGCCTGCGAGATGAAGCGCCTGTATGTGCGCCCGGCCTTTCGCGGCACCGGGCTCGGCAGGCGCCTCGCGCTCGCGGTCATCGAAACGGCGCGCCTGCTCGGCTACGACCGCATGCGTATCGACACGCTCCCGCAGATGCAGGCGGCGCGCAAGCTGTACGCGGAGCTCGGCTTCCAGGTGATCGAGCCGTACCGGTTCAATCCGGTGCGCGGCACGGCATTCATGGAGCTGGAGTTACGCTAGACGCAGGATGCCTTCACGCAAGCAGCGCCGCCGCCGCGAGAAGGACCGGCGGCACGAGTACGAATACGTCTACGTCGACGAAGAGGGCCACGAGCTCGACGCTTCGGAGGTCGAAGAGGTCGACGAGGAGAAGCCCACTCCGGCCAAGTCCGCGCGCGGAGGGACCGCGTCCGCGACCAAACCGAAACCGAAGGCGACGGGCGCCAAGAAGGGCTCCGCCAAGGCTGCGGCCGCGGCCAAGGCGAACATCCGGCCAGTACCCCCACCGAGCTGGAGGCGCGTGCTGAAGCGCGGTGTCATCTTCGCGCCGTTCATGCTCCTGGCGATCGTGCTGCTCGGCCGCGGCCTCAGCTGGCCGGCGCGGATCCTGGAGACGCTGTGGCTGCTCCTCCTGTTCGTGCCTTTCAGCTACATGATCGACCGCATGATGTACCGCCGGTACCTGCGCCAGATCGGCGAGGAACCGCCGGCGCGTCAGCGGCGCGCCTGAGCCTGCTCTTCCGCGCGGTAGTGGCCCTCGCCGGGCCAGGGCGCGAACAGTAGGAGAATGCGCGCGTCGTCTCCGCTCGACACCGAGTGGCGCTCGCCCGGCTCGAAGGTCACGAGCGTCCCCGGCGCAGCATCGAGCGACTCGCTGCCCGACGTGATCCTGAGACGGCCCTCGAGTACGACGAGGAAAAGGCTCTCCTTCACCTGATGCTCGCCGAGCTCCTGTCCCGGCTCGAAGCCGACGAGGACGGCGCGGCCCTCGTCGCCGGAGTAGAGGACGACCGGAGACCGGTTGCCGTCGGGCGTCTCGATCTCGGAAAGCGCCCAGCTCCGCATCGGGCATGATCCTAACGATGGCCCTCGTCGTCGATCGTTACGTGCTCGGAGCCGCGCAGGAGAACTGCTACGCCGTCCGGGTGGACCGTGGAGCCGCGGAGGCGGCCGTGATCGACCCCGGTGACGGGGCGGCGCAGCTCCGGCTGGAGCTGGCAGGCACGGGCGCGCGCTGCGCCGCCATCCTGATCACACACTGTCACTGGGATCACCTGATGGGCGTCGCGGACCTCGCCGAGGGGACGGGGGCGCCTGTCCACGTGCCAGAGCTCGAGCGGCCGGTGCTCGAGCAACCCCGCGAGTTCTTTCCCGACATTCCGCTCCGGTCCTACGAAGGAGCGAAGGGCGTCAACGGCGGCGACACGGTCGACGTCGCCGGCATCTCGTTCGAGGTTGTCTCCATCCCCGGCCACTCGCCCGGCCACGTCGCGTATTACGCGGACGGCTGCCTGTTTTCGGGCGACCTGCTCTTCGCCGGGTCGGTCGGCCGCACGGATCTCCCGTTCTCCGACTGGGAAACCTTGCTGGAGTCGATCCGCACGCTCTTCGGGCGCTTCCCGCCGGAAACCGTCGTCTATCCCGGCCACGGCCCCGAAACCACGCTGAGCGCCGAGCAGCAGACGAACCCGTTCCTGACCGAGCTGCGCATCGCATGATCAAGGCCCCGCGCGGAACGCACGACATCCTGCCCGCCGAGCAGCCGCTCCTTCGGCACGTGACGGACGCTTTCGTCGATCTCGCCGAGCGCTACGGATACCGGCAGATCACCACTCCGACGATCGAGCACGTCGAGCTGATCGAACGGACGTCCGGCGAGGGTTCCGACATCATCCAGAAGGAGATCTACACGCTCGAAGACCGCTCCGGGCGTACCCTCGCGCTTCGTCCCGAAGCGACCGCCGCCGTGGCCCGCGCGTACCTCGAGCACGGACTGCACCGCGAGCCCCAGCCCGTCAAGACCTATCTGATCGGGCAGATGTTCCGCTACGACCGCCCGCAGCGCGGCCGCTACCGCGAGTTCTGGCAGCTGAACGTGGAGGCGATGGGCTCGGACGATCCCGCGCTCGACGCCGAGGTGATCCAGTTGTACGACGAGCTCCTGCGCACCCTTGGCATCCGCTGCTACTGGCTGGAGCTCAACTCGATCGGCGACCGCGAGTGCCGTCCCGCGTACATCGAGCGGCTGAACGAGTGGCTGGACGCCCACCCGGACGTGCTGACCCCCGAGGTGGAGCAGAAGCGCGCCACCAGCCCGCTCCGCGTCTTCGACGTGAAGGACGCGGAAGTCCGCGCCGCGCTCGAGGACGCCCCGAAGATCGGGGAGTCCCTGTGCGACAGCTGCCGAGAGCACTTCGAGGCCGTGCGCCGCTACCTCGAAGCCGCAGGCGTCGAGTACCGGTTGGCTCCGGCTCTCGTCCGCGGGCTGGACTACTACACGCGCACGACCTTCGAGTTCCTCGGCGAGGCGCTCGGGGCCAAGGACTCGATCCTCGGCGGCGGCCGCTACGACTATCTGATCGAGCAGATCGGCGGACCGCCCACACCCGGCGTGGGATGGGCGGCCGGGCTCGAGCGGCTGCTGATGCAGGTCCAGGAGGAGGGTGCGACCGGCGGTGTGGAGGAGCCACGCACCGACGTCTTCTTCGCCTTCGAGGACGGCGCGCGGCGCGAGGAGATCGTCGGGCTCATCGCCGAGCTGCGCCGGCAAGGCCGCTCGGTGGACACCGATTACGCGGGACGCTCGCTCAAGGGCCAGCTCACCCAGGCGGGACGGCTCGGCGCCGAGACAACTGTGATCGTCCGTGACGGCGAAGCCGTGCTACGCCGCTCGGGTGCCGAGGACGAAGTGGTGCCGCTCGACGCGCTGCAGGGAAAGCTGTGAACCAGTGGCGCGACGTCATGTGCGGCGAGCCGCGCGCGGACCGTGTGGGCGAGCGGTTGACCCTCGCCGGCTGGGTCGCGCGCAGGCGCGACCACGGCGGCCTCGTCTTCATCGACCTCCGCGACCACACGGGCATCTGCCAGCTCGTGATCAACCCCGAGCGCTCGCCCGAGGCGGCCGGGATCGCTCACCAGGTCCGCAACGAGTTCGTGCTCCGGGCGGAGGGCGAGCTCGTCCGCCGTGCTCCCGACGCGGTCAACCCCGAGCTGCCGACCGGAGAGGTCGAGCTCCAGGTCGATTTGCTGGAGATCGTCTCGCGCAGCGAGCCGCTGCCCTTCCAGCTCGACGAGGAGGGAGTGGACGAGCTCATGCGCCTGCGCTACCGCTACCTGGACCTTCGCCGCGACCGCATGCAGCGGAATCTGCGCCTGGGCGGAGCGGTCGTCTCGGCGATGCGGCGGTACATGGAGTCGCAAGGCTTTGTCGATGTCTGGACGCCGCTGCTGACCAAGGCCACCCCGGAAGGCGCGCGGGACTTCGTGGTCCCCGTTCGTCTCCAGCCCGGGCGCTTCTTCGCGCTTCCGCAGTCGCCGCAGCTCTTCAAGCAGATCCTGATGGTGGCGGGCTTCGAGCGCTACTACCAGATCGCGACCTGCCTCCGGGACGAGGATCTACGCGCCGACCGTCAGTTCGAGCACCGGCAGCTGGACGTGGAGATGGCCTTCCCGGTGCGCGAGGACGTCTGGGACGTGATCGAGGGCGCGGTCTGCGCGTCGTTCGAGGCGCTGGAACGCGAACCGCCGCCGCGCCCGTTCCGTCGCATAACGTGGCACGAGGCGCACGACCGGTATGGCTCGGACAAGCCGGACCTCCGCTTTGGCCTCCAGATCGAGGACGCGACCGGGCTCACGCGCGGGTCGAACTTCGGCGTCTTCGCGAACGCGCCGTCCGTGCGCTTCCTCCGCGTGCCGCAGGAGCTCTCGCGCTCCGAGCTCGACCGGCTGGAGACGTTCGCACAGGAGTGGGGGGCGAAGGGCCTCGCCTACCTCGTGTTCGACGAGGAGGGGGAGGTTCGCTCACCGATCGCGAAGTTCCTCTCGGAAGAGGAGCTCGCCCGCTTCCGCGGCGATCCCGCTTCGACGGTCCTCTTCGGCGCCGACGACCCGGACATGGTCGCGCGCGTCCTGGGCGCCCTGCGCCTCCACCTCGGGCGCGAGCTCGGCCTGATCGACGAGTCGCGCGACGAGTTCCTGTGGGTCACCGACTTCCCGCTCTTCGAGTGGGTCGAGGACGAGCAGCGGTGGAATTCCGAGCACCACCCGTTCACCGGCGTGCGCCCGGGCGACGAAGAGCTCCTCGAGACGGATCCGGGCAACGTCGTCAGCCAGTCCTACGACCTGGTCTGGAACGGCTGGGAGCTCGGCTCGGGCTCGATTCGGATCCACCGCCAGGACGTGCAGGAGCGGGTATTCCGCGTCCTCGGGATCGAGGAGGAGGAGGCGCAGCAGCGGTTCGGCTTCCTGCTCGAGGTGATGCGCATGGGGGCGCCGCCCCACGGCGGGTTCGGGTTCGGCGTCGACCGCTTCCTGGCCCTGCTCGCAGGCGAGCCGAACATCCGCGAGGTGGTTGCCTTCCCCAAGGCGGCCAGCGGTTCGGAACCGATGACAGGTGCACCTACGTCGCTGCCGGAGACACAACTTCGGGAGCTCGGTATTCGTGTTGTCGAAGAGAACGGTTGAGCTCGACATTCGCGTTGTCGAAGGAAACGGCATACTTGGCCGCGAAAGGAGCGTGACAGATGGCGACACAGGAACCCGGAGCACGTGAGGAATCAGGCAGCCTGACGGCTCTCCCGCGCGTGGAGGAGCTGCGGCGGTCCGACGGCGGCTTCGACGAAGCACAGGTCAGCCAGGCATTCGATTCGTTTCGTAAGCACATCACCCAGCTTCAGACACAGCTCCGCGTGCTACAGGCCGCGGGCCGCGGGGGAGATGTCCAGGCGACGGGTCATGCCGTCCGTATGGACGCCCTCCACCTCGTTCGCGCGGCGGCCGAGTTCGCCGACGCGCTCGAGAAGGACGCCGGAGAAGCCGCGGCGAGGCAGATCCGCCGGGCCGAGACCGATATCTCAGACAAGCAGCGCGAGTTCCACAAGACCGAGGTGCAGATCGAGCAGAGGCGCCAGGAGTCCGAGAAGCGGCGTGACGAACTGCTGAACGACGCTCGCAAGGAGGCCGGCGACACGGCCGCCAAGGCCGACCGCGAGGCAAAAGCGCACGTGAAGGACGCTCAGGCCAAGGCCGACCGGCTCCTCGAGCAGGCGCGCCACCAGGCGACCGAGATGACCAACTCGGTTCGCGCGGAGGCCGACCAGCAGCTCGAATGGGCCCGCGTGCAGGCGACCGACATCGTGCGCAGGGCGCAGGCGAGCGCCGAGCAGCTCCTCGGAGCAGCCGGCCTCGGCGGCCCGGCACTCGAGCGAGTCGTGTCGTCGATCGTCGGGGAATCGGAGTCCACCCGGCCAAGCCAGTCTTCTGGGCCGTCGACCCCGACCTCCGGGCCGTCGACCCAGGCTTCCGGGCACTCGATCCGGTCTTCCGGAGAGTCGACGACCCCGCCATCCGGCAGCAGCTCGGCCGGCTAGTCCTGAGGTAGGGCGGTGCCCTCGCGACTCGGACCAAGATTCGCGATCGAGGCCTTGTTCCTCGTCGCGGTGGCGGTCGCGGTCGGAGTCGCGGATCTGAGCGCCGAGGGGATAGTCGTCGTCATGGCCGGCGCGTGGCTGCTCACGGCCGCCGTCGAGTGGGCCGCGTCGACGCGCGACCGCTGGTCGGTCCCGCGGCCGCGCATGGCCTGGCCCGGACAGCAGGCTCCGGAGCCCGTCGCGGCGGTTCCGGTTCCGGTGGACAGCTGGGAAGAGACGGCCGTACCGGCAGCCCCGGTCGTCGTCTCCGAGCCCGAACCGCTTCCCGAGGACATGCTCGCGCCGACCCCGCCCGCGCCGCCTCCTCCGCCGCCGGTCGAGGAGAAGGAGGAGGCACCGCCGCCGGCAGTCGAAGAAACGGCGCAGCCTCACGCGGTCGAGGAGCCTGCCGCCGAAGCGCCGGCGGAGCCCGAGGCGGAGACCGGGATCGAGCCTGGGGCCGCCGCAGCGGCGGCGGCCGGGGCCGCGGCCGGGGCCGCGACCGGCGCGGACGATGAGCACCGGGCCAAGTACGCGCTCACGCCGCTCGAGCCGCGAGCGAAGAAGACCCGTTTCTTCTGGCAGCGCGCGCTCAAGAAGAAGGCCGAGCCCGCTGCCGTCACCGACGCTCCGCCCCAACCGGAGCCCGAGCCGACTCCCGAACCTGCGCCCGAGCCTGCGCCCGAGCCTGAGCCCGTTCCGGTTTCCGCGGTGGAGCCCGAGCCGGTACCCGAAGCGGAAGCAGAACCGGAGCCCGAGCCGGAGCCCGAGCCGGTACCCGAAGCGGAAGCAGAACCGGAGCCCGAGCCGAGTCGGAAACAGCCGGCCCGAGCCGAGCGGTACCCGAGTCGGAACCAGAACCGGAGCCCGAGCCGGAGCCGGAGCCCGAGCCGGTCGCCCAAGAACCCGAACCGGAGCCCGAGCCTGAACCAGAGCCGGAAGCGGTCGAAGAGCCGCCGGACGAGCCTGAGCGGCCGGTGATCCCGCCGCCGCCCCCGCCGACCCCGCGCGCGCAACCCACGCGTCCGTCCGCTCCTCCTCCTCCTCCTCCTCCTCCTCCTCCTCCACCACCACCACCGCCGCCGCCGCCACCACCACCGCCTCCCGCGGTTCCCCGGATCGCCGCCTCGACGAAGGAGTGGAACATCTGGGACATCGAGCGGTCGGTGCGGGCGGAGGGGCCTTCGAACCCCGACCGGGTCGAGGAGTGGAACATGCTCCTGCTCAACCTCCGTCAGTACGCGAGCCCGGAGGGAACGCTTCCGCCGGACTTCGACGAGCTCGTGCGTGAGTCGTTCGGCGAAATCCTGGAGCCGGCGTCAGGTTCGTGAACGTCGAGCTGGCGCAGCGGGAGATCGCGCTCGCCGGCCTCGCTCTCCTCGCCGGAGTCCTCGCACTCGCCTTCAGCTCGCAGAAGAGCTCGGGCGGATCGAAGCTCCCTGACTCGATCCCCGCGCCGGGCGGGGGCTGGTACCAGGCGGTCGCCACCTCGAGCGGGCCGACGTTCAAGGACAGCCATGTCGACCAGGCCTGCGGCTACGCGGTCGGCCCCGGCAGCGCCGAGGGCGTTGCCAATCCCGTGCTCCCGTGCGGGAGCCGGATCTACATCGAGTTCGGCGACAAGCTCGCGTTGACCCAGGTGATCGCCCGGGTGCCGTCCTCCTCGCAAGCCGATTTCGAGGTCGCGCCCGGGCTCGCGCGGAAGCTCGGCCTGAAGGGCAGTGAGGTCATCGGGTGGAGGTACGCGCGGTAAGCTTGTGTTGCTCGACCCTGTGCGTGGCCTGCGCCGTACATGTAGAACCAACGCTCATGTGCAGGGAGCCTGCGTCCGGCTAGGCCAGAGGCCGAAACCGGCAGGGCACCCACCTGGATTACCAGGTTCACATCAGGCGCAGGTCACGGCAGGGTGGAGCACGGGGGAAACCAGGTTTCCCCCGTGGGCCCCCTTCTTAAACGTCGCGCGTTCGGGACGCTCGCTTGGCTGCGCCGGGACAAGCCCGGCTCCGCCACGAATCAGTTTCCGGCTCCGTGGCCGATGTTGCCCTCGTCTCGGTACAGGGCTTCGATGTTGTTTCCGTCGGGATCCAGCAAGTAGGCCGCGTAGTAGCCCGGTCCGTAGCCGCGGTAGGCGGGCTTGCCGTTCGAACGGAAGCCGGCATCCACTCCGGCCTGGTGAAACGCGTCCACCTGCTCGCGAGAGCGCGCGTGGAAGCAGAGGTGCAGGCCTGTGGTCCGCGGCTTGCGCTTCGAGACGTTGACGTTGGCGAAGCACGTCCACTCGTCGGCTTCGGCGATGCGCGGGATCCCGAGGGGCTCGAGCACCGTCTCGTAGAACCGCACGCTCTCGGCGTAGTCCGAGGCGTGGACGTCGAGGTGGTCGACCACGATCCGGGTCCAGTCCCATTCGCTCGGATCCACGGTGGCTATTCTCGCCGCATGGTCGAGGTCTTCGGAGACTCGTCGCGAAACGGCGACTGGGCCTGTGTTCGCCTGCGTCTGGACGGCGACCGGATCGTCGAGGCCGACGCGGACGGGTTGGACGCGCCGCTCCAGGGGCTGACGCTGCTCGAGGCGGCCGCGGTCGGCGGTCAGACCCTCCCCGTGGACGCCCTCGCGAACGCGCTGGGGCCTGTCTTCACCGCGCCGCACTCGCCGGAGCGCGTGGCCGTGGCGATGAGCGGCGGGGTCGACAGTGCCGTCACGCTCCTGCGGGCGGGGAAGGACGCGGTTGGCGTCACGCTGCGGCTCTGGCTCGACCCGGCCGGCCCCGACGCCGAGCGTGCCTGCTGCTCGCCCGCCGCGGTGGTGGCGGCGCGCGAGACCTGTCACCGGCGCGGCCTGCCGCATGTGACGCTCGATCTCCGCCAGGAGTTCCGCAACTCCGTGGTGGATGCGTTCGTCGCGGGCTACGCCGGCGGCGATACCCCGAATCCCTGCATCCGCTGTAACGGCAGCTTCCGCTTCGCGGAACTGCTCGCGTTCGCCCGCCGCGCGGGCGCCGCACGACTCGCGACCGGCCACTACGCGCGCACCGTCACCCATCGCGGGCGGTTGCTCCTCGGCCGGGCACGCGACCAGCGGAAGGACCAGTCGTACATGCTGGCGGGGCTCGATCCCGCCGATCTCGACCGCGTCTGGTTCCCGCTGGGCGACCAGACGAAGGAGGAGACGAGGGAGGAGGCCGCGTGCGCCGGGCTTGCGGCGGCCGGCCGGGCAGAGAGCCAGGAGGCGTGCTTCCTGGCGGGAGGCGACTACCGCGACTTCCTCATGCGCGCCGGGCTCACCGCGGACGAGGGCGAGATCGTGGACGCTGAGGGCACGCAGCTCGGCACGCACCGCGGCCACTGGGCCTTCACCCCCGGCCAGCGCCGCGGCCTCGGCGTCGCCGCCGAAAAGCCGCTGCACGTCCTCCGCACAGATCCCGTGCACAATCGCGTCGTCGTGGGCGCACGCGACGCTCTCGCCCGCTCGGACGTCCGCGCCCGCGGCAGGATCTTCTGCCCGGTCGAGCGGGCGGAGGCGAAGCTGCGCTACCGCTCACCTGCTGTTCAGGCCGACGTGCGAGCCGAGAAGGACGGCTTCCGGCTCGACCTCCACGAGCCGGCGTACGGCGTCGCCCCCGGCCAGGCGGCCGTTCTGTACGAGGACGACGCGGTCGTCGGCGCGGGAACCATCGAGAGGTAAGGCCCGCAACTACGATGCCTGCCGTGGACGAGATCGTCCTGACCATTCCGCGCGAGCGCCAGTTCTACGGCGTCGCCCACCTCGTGCTCGGGGGCCTGGGCAGTCGCCTGAACCTGACGCTCGAGCATCTCGAGGATCTCCAGCTCGGGCTCGACAGCCTGCTCGCACAGCAGGATGGGCAGGAGGACGTCACCCTGCGCATCCGTGTCCTGGACGGCGCGATCGAGACCGAGATCGGCCCGTTCCCGCCGGCCTTCTCGCAGGCGCTGGAGGAGGGCGGCAGCCCCGGCGTCGGCCTGCGGCGGATCCTGGACACCGTCTCCGACGAAGTCCGTCTCGGCGAACGGGACGGCGCGTCCTGGGTCACGCTGACCAAGCAGGTGAACGGCTCCGGCGCATGAGCCCCGAGCTGAGCGACAAAGAGCTGCTCCGCCGGTACCACGTCGACGGCGACCTGTCCGCGCGCGAGCAACTGATCGAGCGGTACCTCTCGCTGGTGCGCTCGCTCGCGCGCCGCTACGCCTACCGCGGCGAGCAGCTCGAGGATCTCGTCCAGATCGGCAGCATCGGCCTGATCAAGGCGATCGACCGCTTCGACATCGAGCGCGGGGTCGAGCTGACCACCTACGCCACGCCGAACATCATCGGCGAGATCAAGCGGCACTTCCGCGACAAGGGCTGGTCGGTGCGCGTGCCGCGCGGGCTGCAGGAGCTGAACGTGAAGCTCTCGCGCCTGGTCGAAGAGCTGACCGTGCAGCTGAGCCGCTCGCCGACGATCCCCGAGCTGGCCAAGGCCTCGGGCGCGGAGGAGGAGCTCGTGCTCGAAGCGCTCGAGAGCGGCCGCGCGTACAGCTCGGTGTCGCTCTCCACGGGCCTCGGCGGCGGCGACGACGAGGACGAGCTCGACCCCCTGGAGATGATCGGCACCGAGGAGCCCGGCTACCAGATCTCCGAAGAGTGGGCCGTGCTCGAGCCCGGCCTGCGGGTGCTCGACGACCGCGAGCGCATGATCCTCCACCTCCGCTTCTTCGACGGGCTCACGCAGTCCCAGATCGCACAGCAGGTCGGGATCTCGCAGATGCACGTCTCGCGGCTGATCCGCCGCGCGCTCGAGAAGATCCGCGAGGAGATTCAGGTCGAGGAGAGCTCGACCACGTCGTAGTGCAGGAGGCGAGACTTTCGAGCACGCGCGCGAGCCGCGCCGCGTTCGAGTCCGAGCTCCGCGACGTGAGAAGCGCCTGACGCATTCCCGAGCTGCTCGGCGCCTCCGACGTCGGGCCCGCGGCCGGAGACCTTCATCGCGCTCTGGCTCGAAGAGCACCGCGTTTAGCCCGCCGTAGACTTCCTTCCATGCGAACGACCGCAGAGTTACGCGAGGGCTTCCTCGCCTTCTTCGAGGAGAAGGGCCACGTGCGCCAGCCGTCCGCGTCGCTGATCCCGCGCGCCGACGACCACACGACGCTCTTCATCAACGCCGGGATGCAGCCGCTGATGCCGTACTTCCTGAAGCGCGAGGAGCCGCCGGCCCCACTCGTCGTGAACACCCAGAAGGTCTTCCGGACAGTAGACATCGACGACGTCGGCCTGAATGCCCGGACCCTGACGTTCTTCGAGATGATGGGCAGCTGGTCGTTCGGCCGCTACTTCAAAAAAGAGGCGATCGCCTACGCGACCGAGTTCGTCCAGGAGCGGCTGAAGTTCGACTGGAGCCGGATCTGGGCGACCGTGCACGCCGGTGACCCGGAGCTCGGTCTCGGGCCGGACGAGGAGGCGGTCGCGCTCTGGGAGAAGATCGGGCTCCCCGCCGAGCGGATCACTCCACTGCCGTCCTCCGAAAACTTCTGGTCGGTCGGCGGTCCCGGGCCGTGCGGGCCCGACTCCGAGCTCTTCTACGACTGGGGCGAGGAAGCGGGATGCGGTCGTCCGGACTGCGCACCCGGCTGCGAGTGCGACCGCTTCCTCGAGTTCTGGAACCTCGTGTTCATGTCCTACGAGCTGCACGCGGACGGCACGCTGACGCCGCTTCCGGAACAGAACATCGACACCGGGCTGGGGCTCGAGCGGGCCGCGCGCATCGCCCAGCAGGTGCCTTCCGTGTACGACACGGACGGCTTTCAGAAGATCATGTCCTGGGTCGAGGCGGAGTCGGGCGTCGCCTACGGCGACTCATCCGACGCGACGAAGGCACACCGCGTGCTCGCAGACCACGGGCGCGCGATGGCCTTCATCGTCGCCGAGGGCGTCGCCCCCTCGAACGAGGGACGCGGCTACGTCCTGCGCAGGATCATTCGCCGGGCCGTCCAGCACGGGCTGCGAATCGGCATGCGGTCGCCGTTCCTCGCGGGCCTCTCCGACACCGTGATCGAGCAGATGGGCGGGATGTATCCCGAGGTCCAGCAGCATCGCGAGGAGATCCACCGCGTCCTCACTGCCGAGGAGGAGCGCTTCTCCGAGACGCTCGAGCGCGGGATGAAGCTGTTCGAGGACGCGGCCGAGGGCGGCTCGATCAGCGGCGACGACGCCTTCACGCTTCAGGCGACATACGGATTCCCGCTCGAGCTGACGACCGAGCTCGGGCGCGAGCGAGGAATCCCCGTGGACGAGGACCGTGCCCGCGAGCTGATGGAGGAGCACCGCGAGATCTCGCGCGCCGGGCTCGGCGCTGACGGTGGCGTGCGCCTGACCGGCACGCGCCCTTCCCGCTTCGTAGGCTACGAGAAGACCGAGGTCCTGACGGCGATCATCGACTACGCGGACGTCGGCGACGGCGAGTTCCAGGCCCGCCTGGAGGAGTCGCCGTTCTACCCCGAGGGCGGCGGCCAGGTGAGCGACCCAGGCTGGATCGAGAACGAGGAGACGGGCGCGCGAGCCGAGCTCGTCCGCGCGACGCGGCTCGTCGGAGACGACCAGGTGCTGACCTTCCGCGGCGAGGGGTTCGCTGCCGGCCAGCGCGTGAAGGCCGTCGTTCCCTGGAAGCATCGCTTCCCGACGATGGCGAACCACACGGCGACGCATCTCCTGCACAAGGCACTACGGGAAGTTCTCGGCGACCACGTCCGCCAGGCAGGCTCGGCCGTCCGCCCGGACAAGCTGCGCTTCGATTTCACTCACCCGCAGCCGCTGACCGCGGACGAGCGCGAGGCGGTGGAGAAGATCGTCAACAAGACGGTCTTCGAGAACCTCCCGGTGCACGCGTTCGTCACGCCGATCGCGGAGGCGCGCAAGCTCGGGGCGATGATGCTCTTCGGTGAGAAGTACGGCGACGAGGTGCGCGTAATCGAGATTCCCGGCTTCTCCACCGAGCTGTGCGGCGGGACGCACGTGCGCTGGACGGCCGAGATCGGGCCGTTCGCGATCCTCTCCGAGTCCTCGGTCGGGGCGGGGACGCGGCGGATCGAGGCGGTCACCTCGGGCGAGGCCTTTGCGCTGCTCGAGGCGCGCTCGCGCGAGCTGGACGAGCTGCGCGGAGAGCTCGAACGCGTGCGGAAGGAGGCGCGCAAGCCGCAGGCGGATGGCGCCGCGGACTTCTCCATCCTCGACCGCGAGAGGGATGTGCTCCTGGTCGAGGCGAAGGCGCTGAAAGGCGGTGAGCTGCGCGCCCTCTCCGACCGGCTGCGCAAGCAGGAGAAGGCGCAGGGCGTGATCGTCGGCTCCGTCGACGACGGGCGCGCGTATCTGGTCGTGAACCTCGGCGAGGAGCTCGTCGGGCGCGGGCTCGACGCCTCTCAGCTCGTCCGCGACCTCGGCAGCCATATCGGCGGGGGCGGCGGAGGGAAGCCGACGCTGGCGGAGGCCGGAGGCCGGAATCCGGAAGGGCTGCGCGAGGCGCTCGAGGCCGGCAAGCAGGCGATCGCCGATGCCCTGAAGTGAAGGTGCTCGCGCTCGACTACGGCTCGGCCAGGACGGGCGTGGCCGTATCGGACCCGACCGGGACGATCGCTCGGCCGCTCGAAGTGGTGGAGCAGGCAGCGACCGACGCGGGGCTCGCGCGACTGGCCGCGATCGTGCGTGAGCAGGAGGCGGAGCGGATCGTCGTGGGCCTCCCGCTGACGCTGCGCGGCGAGCACGGCGCGCAGGCCGAGGAGACCGACCGGTTCGTGCAAGCGCTCGAAACCGCCGTCGACGTTCCGGTCGAGCGCTTCGACGAGCGCTTCACCTCGACGCTCGCAGGTCCCGGACCGGGGTCCGACGCTCGCGCCGCCGCCCATCTCCTCGACGGCTACCTCGAATGGTCGCGCGGCCGCCGGTAAGGGAGCGCCGGCCACGGCCGACGCGGGGGCAGCTCCTCGCGCGCCGGCTGGGCGCGCTCGCCCTGCTCGTCGCCGCCGTCGGCATCGGCGTCTGGCTGGCAACCGGGGCGATCGGCGGCAACGAGAAGAAGGCGACCACGACCGTCGACAACCGGCCGCTCCGGATCGTCTTCCCCGAGGGATTCACCCGGGCGCAGATGGCCCGGCGGATCACCGCGGTGGACAAAATCGCGCGGACGAAGCGGCACATCGACCCGGTGCTATCCGCATCTTCGTACCTCCGGGCGACGAGGCGGATTCGAGTGTCGAAGGAATTTCTCCCCAACGTCGAGAACGGAGCGGCGGAGGGCTTCCTCTTCCCGGCCCTGTACGACTTCACCGCTGTCACGACCTCGAAGCAGCTCGTCAAGGATCAGCTCTCGGCCTTCCGGCGCAGATTCGGCCAGGTCCGGCTCGCCTACGCCAAGGCGCGCAACCTGACGCCGTACGACGTCCTGATCATCGCCTCGATGATCGAGAAGGAGGTGATTGTCCCGTCGGAGCGGCCCCTCGTGGCGGCCGTCATCTACAACCGGCTGCACAACCGCATGCGGCTCCAGATCGACGCGACGCTCCGCTACGGGCTGGGGATCGCGCCCGGAGAGACGATCACGCAGGCGCAACTGAACACGAAGAACCCGTACAACACGACGCTGAACTACGGGCTGCCCCCGACGCCGATCGCGAACCCCGGGCTGGCCTCGATGCAGGCCGCCGCCCATCCGGCCAAGGTCGACTACCTGTATTTCGTGCGCAAGCCGGACAAGATCCACCACTTCTTCACGTCCAACCTCGACACGTTCAACGCGTACATCGCCGCGCATCCGGTCAAGGGCGCTTGATCGCCGGAGGGACGAGGCTCGTCGGTCTGATCGGGAACCCGGTCGCGAGGTCGCTGTCCCCGCGCATGCAGAACGCGGCCTTCGCCGCCCGTGGCCTCGACTGGGCGTACGTTCCGCTCCCGGTCGAACGGGACGAGCTGGAGGACGCGATCCGCGGGCTGGTGGCTCTCGGCCTCGCGGGCGCGAACGTCACCGCGCCGTACAAGCTGGAGGTTGCTCGGATCGTCGCCGCCGATGAGCCCTCCGTGAACACTCTGGTCATCCGGGACGGCGAGCTGGAGGCGTACTCGACGGACGCGTCGGTTCTCCGTGGGCTGAAGCCGGAGCGGCCGGTCGTGCTCGGCGGCGGGGGCGCGGCGACCGCGTTCCTGCAGGAGCTTCCACGCGCGGAGCGGTACTGCCGGAGCGGCGGCTGGCCGCCCGAGGTCGCGGAGGCCGATCTCGTCGTCAACGCGACCTCGGAGCGGAACGACGTGCTGGTCGAGCTCGGGCCGGGACAGACGCTCGTCGATCTCCCCTATCCGGAAACGGCCACCGGGCGCGCGGCCCGGGAGGCCGGAGCAGACGTGATCACCGGGCTCGAGGTGCTGGTGGCGCAGGGCGCGGCGTCCTTCGGGCTCTGGACGGGGCTTCCGGCGCCTATCGAAGTGATGCGGCGGGCAGTGGAATCGGCGTGACCGCCGCGTCCGCCTGATCGAGCACCCAGAGGTAGCCGCCGGCGACGGCGCTCTCGCGAGGCTGCCGTCCGCTCTTGACCGCGCCGAGAAGTGCACCGGTCGCCGGGTCGAGCCGGATGACGAGCGCGCCGTCGTAGTCGCTCGCCCACACCGATCCCCCTGCGACCGCGATCCCTGACCCTCGCCCGGGGAGCTTCCGCTTGACCGCGACCCGGCGGGCGGTGGGGTCGAGCAGCGCGACCGAGCCGACGAAGGTCGAGACCCAGATGCCTCCCGGCGAATCCGCGAGCGCGTCCACGTCCTGATCGACGGCGATCGCGCCGCCGGTGAGCTTGTTGGTGGCCGGGTCGACGGAAACGACAGAGCCGTCCTGCAGCCCGACCCACACCAGGCCGCGCGCGACGAGCGGCATCGACGCGCCACTCGGTAGCTCGATGGTCGCGTCGATCGAGTTCGTCTTCGTGTCGATGCGGGAGACGAAGCCCGCGAGGTTGCCGACCCAGGCGGAGCCGTCGTCCGCCACTGCGACGCCGGTCGGCTGTCCGCCGAGCGGGATGCGAGCGGTCACGGAGCCACTCGCCGGATCGATGCGCGCGACCGATCCGCCGCCGAAGTCCGACACCCAGACGGCGCCCGGCGCGGCCCCGATTCCCCCGAGGTCTCCACCGACGTGTACGACCTCCGTGACCGTTCGGGAGGCGGCGTCGATACGAGAGACATCCCCGCTCGTCCCGCCCGAGACCCAGACGGCGTTCCCGACCGCAGCGATTCCGACCGGCGCACCGCCGACGTGCACGGCCGGCGGCGCCGGAGCGGGGACGACGACCGCAACGACGCGAGGGCGGCTCGTGCGGCCATCTGCGTACACGGCGCGGACGGCGATCGTGTGCCTGCCGGGGCCGAACCGGAACCTCGACCGCTTCTTGCAGGAGCGCGCTCTCGCGCCGTCCAGGGAGCACGACAGGCGGCGAGTCCCCTTGTGCGGAGCGATCCTCACCAGGACCGGGGAGGACTGGATCTGCGCCGCGTGGACGGCGGGAGGCGGTGCGACGGCGAGGAGGGCGAGGAGGAACGGAAACACGAGGGCGTAACTTTACACTGTAAAGATGCAGACCGTCGGGAGAAAGCGAACGCTCACGCGCGGGCGGGTCGCCGCCGCCGCGCTCACGCTCATCGAGCGCGAGGGGCTGGAGCGGCTGACGATGCGGGCACTCGGAGGCGATCTCGGCGTGGAGGGGATGGCGCTGTACACGCACGTCCGCAACAAAGACGACCTGCTCGACGCGGTCGCGGACCTGGTGCTCGAGGAGCTGGACGTCTCATTCGACGTGGCTGCTTCCTGGCAGGAGCGGCTCCGTCACGCGGCCCGCTCCTGGGGCGCCCTCCAGGAGCGCTATCCCCGCGCGTTCCCCTTGATCTTTCGGAGCGGGCTGCAGACCGACCGCGTCCGGGTGCTCACCGAGGAGATGCTCGACGGGCTGCGGACCGCCGGATTCGACGAGCGCGGAACCGCCGAGGCGTACCAGGCGTTCGTAGTCCTGCTCGACTCCGCGCTCATCGGACGAAGCTCATGGACGGATGCGGAGCTGCAGGCTGCCTGGCGGCGCGGAGCGGCTGCGGTGGACGCGTCGATCTATCCCCGCTTCGCCGAAATCGCTCCCAGGGCCGCCGAGCTCACGTGGCCGGTCATGTTCGACGTCGCGCTCGACATCCTCGTCGAGGGCCTGGAGGCTCGGCTCGCGCGCTGCTGAGTGCGATGCTTCCCGCGTGACGCTTCGTCTGACAACAGCCGGTGAGTCGCACGGCCCGGCGCTCGTGGCGATCATGACGGGCCTGCCGGCGGGGCTCGTCCTCGAGCGGGACGCGATCGACGCGGACCTGCGCCGCCGCCAGGAGGGCTACGGCCGCAGCCCGCGCCAGCGCATCGAGCAGGATCGCGTCGAGGTGCTCGCCGGCCTGCGGCACGGGCGCACGCTCGGGACGCCGCTCGCGCTCGTTGTCCAGAACCGCGACCACGAGAACTGGGCGTGGGGGATGAGCGCCTGGCCGCCGGAGGGCGAGCCGTCGGGGAAGGGGACGAAGGCGGTGACCGTCCCGCGCCCTGGGCACGCCGACCTGGCGGGAACGCTCAAGTACGGCCTCTCCGACACCCGCGACGCCCTCGAGCGCGCCAGCGCGCGGCACACGGCGGTCGTCGTGGCCGCGGGCGCCGTGTGCAAGGCGCTCCTGGCGACGATCTCGGTCCAGGTGGAGGGAAAGGTGGCGACGGAGGAGCTCGAACGCCGGATCGACGAGGCGCGCGCCGCGCGCGACACAGTCGGCGGCGTGGTCGAGGTGCGTGCGAGAAGAGTGCCGCCCGGGCTCGGCTCGTACGCGACCAAGGAGGACCGGCTGGACGCCAGGCTCGCCGCCTCGCTGATGGGCATCCAGGCGGTAAAGGGCGTCGAGATCGGCGACGGCTTTGCACTCGCCGAGCTGCGAGGCTCGCAGGCTCACGACGAGATCGCCGAGGGGCTGCGCCGGACGTCGAACCGCGCCGGTGGGATCGAGGCCGGCGTCTCCAACGGCGAAGACGTCGTCGTCCGCGCCGCGATGAAGCCGCTGCCCACGCTCATGCGCCCGCTGCAGACGGTCGACCTCGACACCGGCGAGCCGGCTGAGGCGCTCGTGGAACGAAGCGACGTGGCCGCGGTCGAGGCGCTCGCGGTCGTCGCGGAGGCCGCCGTCGCATTCGAGCTCGCCCGCGCCGCGCGCGAGAAGTTCGGCGGCGACGCCCTCGGCGACTTCGTGAGCGCCTGGGCCGCCTACCTCGAGCGCATCCCGTGGGAACCAACGCGCTGAAGCAGCACATCGTCCTCGTCGGCTTCATGGGAGCCGGCAAGTCGACGGTCGGCGCGGAGGTCGCGCGCCGGCTCGGGCGGCCGTTCGTGGACGTGGACGCGGAGATCGAGCGCGCGGAGGGGCCGATCGCCGAGATCTTCGCCTCGCGCGGGGAAGCCGCCTTCCGCGAGCTCGAGGCGCGGCACCTGAACGAGGCGCGGCACGGCCCGCCGAGCGTGATCGCGGTCGGCGGCGGCGCGGTCGAGCGGCCGGAGCTCTTTCTGGGCGGATGGCTCCAGCTGGTCGTCCAGCTCCAGGTCGACGTCGACTCTGCCTGGGAGCGGGCGCGGGGAAGCGGCCGGCCCCTGGCGCAGGACGAGTCCGAGTTCCGGCGACGGTACGAGCTGCGCGCACCTCTGTACGCGGAGCTGGCCGACGCGAAGGCGCGCGACGCGGACGGTGTCGTCCTGGCGGCGGCCGGCATCCACGTCGAGCCGGGTGCCCTGCAGCAGCTCGACCGGTTCGTCGACGACCCGGCGGCTCTCGTCACCGAGCCCGTGGTCGCCGGTATCCACGGAGCGGACGCGCAGATCGCCTTCCCGTTCGAGGAAACGCACGAGCTGCCGACCGGCGAGACGGCCAAGCATCTCGCCGCGGTCGAGCGCCTGTGGCGCTCCCTGCGGCTCGGGCGGGACGGGACGATCGTCGCCCTCGGCGGCGGAGCCCTGACCGACGCCGCAGGCTACGCCGCTTCCGCCTACCTGCGCGGAGTTCCGTGGATCCCCGTCCCGACCACGCTCACGGCCCAGGTGGACGCATCGATCGGCGGCAAGACCGCGATCGACCTGCCCGAGGGCAAGAACCTGGTCGGGGCCTTCCACTGGCCGCTTCGTACCATCATCGACCCGGCACTCCTGGCCACGTTGCCCGAGCGTGAGCGCAAGAACGGCCTCGCCGAGGTCGTCAAGACCGGGCTGCTGGCGGGCGACCCGCTCTGGGAGCTTCCCGAGCCGGAGATGGTCCGGCGTTCTGCCGCCTTCAAGGCCGCGGTGTGCATCCGCGATCCGCACGACCACGGGGAGCGGAAGATGCTGAATCTCGGGCACACGTTCGCGCACGCGCTCGAGGCCGGAGCGCGCTACGGCATCCCGCACGGCGAGGCGGTTGCGCTCGGCCTGCTGGCGGCGCTGCGGCTCTCCGGCCTGGAGACGGCCGCGGTGGAGGAGGTGCTCTCTCCGCAACCTGCGCACGTGGACCGCGACCTGGCCTGGGAAGCGCTCCAACGTGACAAGAAGGGCGGCCGTCTCGTCCTCCTCGAACGGCCGGGCGAGCCGCGCATCGACGTCGAGCTGTCTCCGGAGCAGGTGCGAGCCGAGCTCAACCGGCTGATTGCGGACTAGATGGGTGATGCCATGAGATCGCCTGCTCCGGGGCGCGAGCTGGTGCGTCTGGGGCGCCGCGGCGGACGCTTGCCGATGCCGGGAGCATCGGTGAGCGGCCGACGCGGCGAAGCGCAGGCACGGTGGAGTCCGGCTCCGCCGGCCGTAGCCGGGCCGGAGCGGCCCAGGCGTGCCAGATCGCGCAGCCGGACGCGCGAGATCGTGGCATCAACCATCTAGGCTGGCGGGCATGCGCATCGTCGTCCTCAACGGCGTGAACCTCGACGAGGTCGGCCGGCGCGACCCGGCCGTCTACGGCGGACTGACCGGGAACGAGCTCGAGACGCGAATCTACCGGTGGGCGAAGGACCTCGGGCTCACGGTCGAGTGCAAGCAGACGAACCACGAGGGCGAATACGTCAACTGGTGCCACGAGGCGCTCGACTGGGCCGACGGCGTGATCGTCAACCCGGGCGCGTGGTCGCACTACAGCTATGCCATCCACGACGCGCTCGAGATGTTCAAGGTGCCGGTCGTGGAGGTGCACCTGTCCAACATCGACGCGCGCGAGGAATGGCGGCGCCACTCCGTCGTGGCCGACGTGGCCGCCACCCGAATCATCGGCAAGGGGCCCGACGGCTACCGCGAGGCGCTCGAATACCTGAAGGAGGCGGGATGACGCGGCTGCAACGACTGCAGGAGCGGATCGAGGAGCCCTTCCTCGTCACGACTCCGGCCAATGTCCGCTACCTCACCGGATTCGACAGCACCAATGCGGCCCTGCTCGTCGATGACGATCGCGCACGGCTCTTCAGCGACTTCCGCTACGCGGAGGCGGGCAAGCGCCTGCCGGACGTCGAGTTCAGCATCACGCAGCGGAACCTGTTCGGCTGGCTCGCCGAGGAGCTGTCCGGCCCCGTCGCCTTCGAAGCCGACGCCGTCACGTATGCCGCGTACCAGGCGCTCGAGGCCGGCGGGCTCGAGCTCGTCCCACGGCGCGGCGTGGTCGAAGCGCTGCGCGCGGTGAAGGACGAGGACGAGCTCGCGCTGATCCGTCGAGCGGGCGAGATTACGAGCGAGGCGTTCGCCCGCCTGGCCGAGGAGCCCTTCGTCGGCCGGACCGAAAAGGACGTCGCCTGGCGGCTCGACTCGCTCTACCACGAGCTCGGCGCCGACGAGCCGGCGTTCCCGACGATCGTCGCCGCCGGCGCCAACGGCGCGACGCCGCACGCACACGCGGGCGACAACGCGATCCCCGAGGGGACGACCGTCGTGATCGACTCGGCCGCCGCGCTCGGCGGCTACGTGTCCGACTGCACGCGCACCTTCGCCACGGGCGAGCTGCCGGACGAGCTGGCGCGGGCGTACGACGTGACGCACCGGGCGCAGCAGGCAGGGCTGGACGCGGTGCGTCCGGGAGTGACCGGCCGCGAGGCTGATACGGCGGCCCGCGACGTGGTGGAGGAAGCGGGCTGGGGCGGGGAGTTCGGCCACGGGCTCGGCCACGGGCTGGGGATGCTCGTGCACGAGTCGCCGCGGCTGTCTCAGGAATCCGAGGACACGCTCGAGGCGGGCAACGTCGTGACCGTCGAGCCGGGGATCTACCTGCCGGGCCTCGGCGGGATCCGCATCGAGGACCTCGTCATCGTCCGCGACGATGGGCCGGAGATCCTGACTACCTACACGAAGGAGCTCGTCACGGTCGGGTGAGCGTGATGTCGACACCATCTCGACGGCCGGCCCGCGACCCATTCGACGACCCTCAGCGGAGTCTAGTTTGCCTTCACCCCGCCAAAGCGCGCGGGAACCTTCAGGCGGCAGGAAGTCAATACCCGACGCCGATCTTCATGCGCCGGCCGTTGCGGATGATGCGCGACTTCCCCACGCGGCAGCTGCGGTCGATGCGGTCGCCGCGGTCGGCCTGGATGATGTTGCGGGTCGAGCCGATGCAGTCCACCCGGTCGTCTGCGCGACCGTCGCGCACGTTCACCAGGTTCTCCCCGGAGCCCGCGTGGACGGTCGTCGGCCCGTAGACGTCGATGATGTCGTCGTTGCCGGGACCGCCGACGAGCAGGTCGCGCCCCCGATAGCCGTCGATGTTGTCCGCCCCTTTGCCGCCGTAGACGTGGTCGTTTCCGGTGCCACCCTGAAGCAGGATGTCGTTGCCTCCTCGACCGTGGATGGCATCGTTCCCGGCGCCTCCCTCGATGAAGTCTTCGAGCTTGGTTCCGATCAGCGTCTGGTTGCGCTTGGAGCCGTAGAGGTGCCTCCCGCGCACACGAGTCCCGCCGCTGCTCCCGAAATCCGGGCCCTGGTCGAGCGCGACGTTGCTGAATACGACGCCGATCCGCGCGTCGTGGGAGGAGAACGGGTCCGCGAGGTAGATCGAAGGATTGATGAAGTTCGGGTTGACGTCGCCCAAGCCGTTCCAGAACCCCGTCCCGTCGCTCCAGTAGAACCAGTCGGACTGCTCCATGTCCAGGCCGCGCTCGATGAATCGGGCGACGAGGTCGGCGAGCTCGGCGATGAAGAACCCCGCGGCGACGAGGACGACGATGCCCGCGCTGATCAGAAAATCCTCGCACGTCGCGCCCGCGCTCTCGAGCGCGCCGAGTATGCAGAAGACTGCGGCGACGCCGAGGCCGGGCTCGGTGAGCTGCTCCTTGATCAGGTCGAGCATCGAGTCGATGAGGACCGGGTCGGCTTGTAGCTGGGCGGGATCGAGACCGGGTGCGTGGCCGGCCGGGCCTTTGACGTACGGATAGTTCTTCGTGCTCACGGAGGCGTTCCACGGGGCGGGGTCGAGACCTCCGGCGAGCATGTGCGTGGCCGTGTGGCCGCCGTTCCCCAAGGTGAACTGCCAGATCTGGTCGTCGACGAGCAAGGTGCTCAGCGGGATCGAGCGCCTGGGGCCGCAGACCATCGCGACGAAGCGCTTGATCGATGGCACTACTGTATCGGGCTGCGTGCGCACGGCGATTCCGCCGTCCGTGCCGATGCCCATTTGCTCGCACGGGTCGGCCGCCGCCGGCCCGAAGACCGGCTTGAAGAGCTGCGTGTAGCCGGCCCCTGCGGATGTGGCGGAGGCGCAGGCGATAGCTCCGGCCACGAGCAGCGCCATCGCGAGACGAGCCATCCTCGTCGACCACGCAGTCGCGCGTACCGACTCCATCGGCTGCCGAGCCTACCATGGCTCGCGAAGGTGTAGCGGAGCGCTCACGGGGACCGGCCTTCGGCGCCGAACGGCCGCCCCGCCACCGTCCTCGAGAGCCCGCAGCTCGTCCTCGCGGCCAACAACGCCTACCTCGGTTCGCTCGAGCAGGAGCTCAAGACACGGCGTGGTGCGGTCGATGTTCACGGGGGCGATACGCTCCTGCCCGTACTGCACGGCCTCGCGATCGTCGCCCGACGGAGCGGCGTGGATGCCGACCCCGAGCTCCGACACGTGATCGAGCGGTGGCACACGGCGGAGGGCGTGCCAAGCTCGAGTGCCTTCGCCTCCTGGTCGCCTACGAGGAGCGCAAGCGGCCCGGACGCCCCGATCCAGGTTCGCGGTGACTACACCTAGACTTGAGCCGCGCATGGCCGAGACCGTCAACACCAACCAGTTCAAGAACGGGATGCACATCGAGCTCGAGGGTGGCGTATGGCGCATCGTCGAGTTCCAGCACGTCAAGCCGGGCAAAGGCGGCGCGTTCGTCCGCACCAAGCTGAAGGCGCTCGACTCGGGCGCGGTCGTCGACAAGACCTTCCGCGCCGGGGAGAAGTTTCAACGCGTGCACACCGAGACGAAGAACATGCAGTACCTGTACGACTCCGGCGACGAGGTCGTCTTCATGGACGAGGAGAGCTACGAGCAGATCAACCTGCCGCGCACGGAGGTGGCGGAGGTGCTCGAGTTCCTCCAGCCGTCCAGCTCGGTGCAGATGCTGACGGTGGACGGGCGTCCGTCGGGCGTGCAGCTCCCGTCGGCCGTCGAGTTGACCGTCAAGGAGACACAGCCCGGCGTGAAGGGGGACACGGTCTCGAACGTGACCAAGCCGGCGACGCTCGAGACGGGTGCCGTGGTCCAGGTTCCGCTGTTCGTGAACGAGGGCGACAAGATCCGCGTCGACCCGCGCGAGCGCCGCTACATCTCGCGCGCTTGACGCGCTTACGAGGTCGTTCGCGGTTACCGGACGAGGGCCTCGAGTGCGCGGCTGATGCGGCGGCGCGCCTCCTCGATGCCGCCGGGGCTCGGGTGGCGCTCCACGACCGTCACCGTCCACGGCGCCAAGAACAGCGCCACATAGGGCTCCATCGACTCGCGTAGACGCTCGTCGTGCGGCCCGTACGCCTCGAGCGCTCCCTTGTCCTGCGGCCGGTCGCGCCAGCTGATGCAGGCGAGGTCGTACTCGACCGGGCCGGCGCAGACATTCTCGAAGTCCGTCCAGAGCGGGCCGCGCGGGGACCAAAGGACGTTTCCCAGGTGCGAGTCGCCGTGAATGGGACGCAGCGGGGGCGGTGGGCTCTCGCCCAGCAGCGCCACGACCTCGCGCATTCCGTCGATCTCGTACTGCGACACGAGATCGGAGGGATGGAGCACGTCGAGGAGCGCACGGGTCTCGTCGAGACGGCGAAAGTCCGGCAGCTCCTCCGGGCAATCGACGAGTGCGCGGTGCAGCTCGCGGAGCGCCCCGCCGGCAGAAGCCGCGTCGGCACGGCCGTCGTCGTGGTCGACGGCCTCCATGAACGAGATGAGGAACCCGCCCTGTTCGTGCGGGCCTGGATCGATGAGCGTCGTCGGCGGAGTCACCGGGGCGCCGATGCGTGCCAGCCACGCGACGACCCGTAGCTCGAGCGCGAACCAGTCTCGCCCGCGCAGCCGCGTCAGCGTTCGCGGGACGCGCGCTACCACCGGCGAGGGGTCCAGGCGGACGAGGACGTTCGTCAGATCGCGAAGGACGACGGGCTCCTCGACCCTGAGCCCGAGCTCACGCGCGACCGAGACGGCCGCCTCGACCGGGCTGCTCAGCCGGTCAACGGGTTGAAGTTCGCGTTCGACGTGATCTGCCAGCGCGTCCCGTTCCACGTGTAGCTCGCGAGTCTCGGTGCGGGCCCGGGCGTGTACGGCCGGCCGTTCGTCGTTCCCTTGACCGTCGCCAGGTAGCGCACGACGAGCGAGCCGCCCGCCTGCGTCGCGTGGAAGTCCGTGAGCGTGAACTCCTGGATGTCGGCGAGCTTCGCGAGCCACGCCTTCTTGCCGCTGCCGCTGCCGTCGGCGCGCTGCACCTGGAACGCGGGGGAGAGGAACTTGGTGAGGCCGCGGATGTCCTTGTCCACGAGCAGCGTGAAGAACTGGTTCGACAGCTTCGTCGCCGTCGCTGTCGGATTCGCGAGCTTCGGTGCCGGCCGCACGCGCACCGCGGTGCCCGCGGTCACGGTGGGGCCCATCACGAGCGCCGCGGCGACCAGCGTCCCCAGCAGCAAGGCGGTCCGTTTCATCGTGCGTTCTCCTTCGGTCGGGTGGAAGCACTCTAAGCTTCCGGCGTGCCGGTACTGGTCGATACCACGATCCGCCTGCTCAGCCAGGAGCCGCTGGCCGGGCGGATTCCCGCCGGAGCGATCTTCGAGATCGCCGAGATCCTGGACGGCGCGGGCTTCGCATGCCTGGAGGTCTCGGGGGGCGGCGTGTTCGACAGCGCCGTGCGGCGCGGAGTGGAGAGCCCGTGGGAGCGGATCCGTGCGCTCGAGGCCCGGACGAAGACGCCGCTGGGACTGGCGCTGCGCGGTCGCTTTCTCGTCGGCTCGAGGCCCGTCGGGCCTGATTTCGTGCGCCGTTTCGTCGCGTCGGCGGCCGAGAACGGCATCCAGGTCTTCCGTCTGCACGACCCGCTGAACGACGTCTCGAACCTGCGCGAGGCAGCCGAGGCGATCGCCGCGGCCGGCGGTGAGTTCGACGCGGGGCTCGTCTACGGCTCCGGCCACACGGGGGAGACGGAGGTGCTCGTCGAGCAGGCACGCAAGCTTCCAGACCTCGGTGCGGCCCGCGTCCTTCTTCACGATCCTTCCGGCTCACTGCAGCCGCACCGGGCGCACGAGCTCGTCAAGGCGATTCGCGAGCAAACCGGGCTGCCGGTCGGGCTGTACTGCCAGGGCGCGGGTGGGACCGCACTGGCATCCGCGCTCGAGGCGGTGCGCGCCGGTGCCGACCGGATCGCATGCGCCGTCTACCCGGTCGCGCTGACACTGCACCGTGCCTCCGGAGAGGGCCTGACCGAGGCGCTCGCCGGGCTCGGCCTCGACTCCGGCGTCGACGTCGATGCGCTCTGGCGCGCCTCCGACGTGGTGGACGAGCACATCGGGGACGAGCCTGTGACGCCGCTCGCGCCGCGCATCGCCGTCCGAGCCGCCGAGCACAACGTTCCCGCGGGGCTCGTCGCTTCGCTCGACGGGCAGCTCCGCGCGCAGGCGGCCGGCGACCGGATCGACGAGGTGCTGGACGAGCTCGCGCGCATCCGTTCCGAGACCGGCTGGCCGCCGCTGGCCGCACCGATCGGCCAGATCCTCGCCTCGCAGGCCCTCGTCCACGTGCTCTCTGCGTCGCGCTACCAGGTGGTCGTCGACGAGCTGCGGGCCCTCGTCACCGGGCGGTACGGGACGCCGCCCGCTCCTATCGACGAGGGCGTCAGGCGCGCAATCGAACTGATCTCAGGCGACGCCACGGCGGAAGAGCCCCTGGCCAAGCTGGAGGAGCTGCGGGACGAGGCCGAAGGGCTCGCCTCCAGCGAGGAGGAGCTCGTCCTGCTCGCGCTCTTCGGCGAGGACGCGGAGCCTCTTCTGCGCACGATCCGCGGCCGCGCGACCGGCGAGGACGCCCTCGCGGGCGGCGGAATCGAGCGCGCCCAGGCAGAGCGGATCCGCGAGCTCGTGCGCGTCGTCCAGGAATCAGGCGTCGCCGAGGTGACGATCGAGGAGGACGGGATGCGCGTCTCTGTCCGGCGGAGCGAGGAGTCCGCGCCGGCAGCTGCGCCGACGGACGCCGACGCCGCCGAGCCCGAGGAGGCGCGTCTTCCCGTGCCCGAGCAGGACGGCCTCGTCCGCGTCGAGGCGCCGATGGTGGGGATGTTCTACCGCGCGCCGGAGCCGGGAGCGGCCCCGTTCGTGGCGGAGGGGGAGACCGTCCAGTCGGGCCAGACTCTGTGCATCCTCGAGGCGATGAAGCTGATGAACGAGATCAAGTCCGACGTGGACGCGATCGTGCGCGCCATCCACGTGCGGAACGCGGAGCCGGTCGAGTTCGGTCAGCTGCTCTTCGAGCTGGAGCCGGTCCTCGGGCGTCCCCTCGACGCCCTTTAGTCATGTTTTCCAGAGTCCTGATCGCGAACCGCGGCGAGGTCGCCGTCCGGGTCATCCGCACGCTCCACGATCTGGGCATCGAGGCGGTCACCATCTACTCGACCGCCGACGCCGACTCGCTTCATGTCCGCATGGCCGACCGCGCCGTCTGCGTCGGGCCGCCACCCGCGAGCCAGAGCTACCTGAACATCGCCTCCGTGGTCGCCGCCGGCGAGACGACCCGCTGCGACGCAGTCCACCCCGGCTGGGGCTTCCTGGCCGAGAACGCGGCGTTCGTGCGGGCATGCGAGGACAACGAGCTGGTCTTCATCGGTCCCTCGGCGGAGACGATGGAGCAGATGGGCGACAAGGTAGAGGCCAAGGCTGCCATGGCTGGAGCGGGAATGCCGCTCATCCCGGGGACGGCGCACGCCGTGGACGTCGGCGGCGCGCGCTCGGCGGCGGACGAGCTCGGCTATCCCGTCCTCCTCAAGGCATCGGCGGGGGGTGGGGGCCGGGGGATGCGGCTCGTCGAGTCGCCGGAACAGCTGGAGGACGTCTTCCAGGGAGCCTCGGCCGAGGCGAGCTCCGCATTCGGGGATGGCAGCCTCTACGTGGAGAAGGCGCTCGTTCCGGCGCGCCATGTGGAGATCCAGGTCCTGGCCGACGGTCAGGGGGGCGTGCTCACGCTCGGCGAGCGCGAGTGCTCCATCCAGCGCCGGCATCAGAAGTTGATCGAGGAGTCGCCCTCGCCGGCGGTTTCGCCCGCGCTGCGCGAAGAGATGGAGTCGTCGGTCGAGCGGGCGTGCCTGCAGCTCGGCTACCGGAACGCCGGTACGTTCGAATTTCTGCTCGGGCTGGAGGGAGGCTTCTACTTCATGGAGCTGAACGCGCGCCTGCAGGTCGAGCATCCGGTGACCGAGCTCGTGACCGGGGTCGACCTGGTCCGCGAGCAGCTCGAGGTGGCCGCCGGGGGCAAGCTCGAGCGGACCGGCCGCGCCGAGCGCCGCGGGCATGCGATCGAGGCGCGGATCAACGCCGAAGACGTCGCGCGCGACTTCGCGCCCGCGCCCGGCCGGATCGAGCACTTCCGCGCTCCGCTCGGCCCGGGCGTGCGGATGGACACCCACGTCGAGCCTGGCACGGTCGTCTCGCCGTACTACGACTCTCTGGTGGGGAAGGTGATCGCGTGGGACGAGGACCGGCCCTCCGCGATCGCGCGCGCGGTACGCGCCCTCACCGAGCTCGAGGTCACGGGAATCCCGACCACGCGCGAGCTCGCGATCGGCATCCTGCGCGGCGAGGCCTTCGGGACGGGTCGCTACTCCACGAGCTTCCTCGACGAGATGGCGCCGGTGGCCGCATGAGCACCGGCCGGCGCAAGGCGCGGCGCACCGCGGTCTTCCTCCTGTACCAGTGGGACGTGACCGGTCAGCCGCTCGCATCTCTGTACGAGGGCGAGGTCGACCCGTACGCCGGCGACCTGGCCGACGCGGTGGTCGCGCGTGCGGGCGAGCTCGACCAGCGGATCAGCGAGGCCGCCGAGGGCTGGCCGGCCGAGCGGCTCGGATCGGTCGAGCGCAACATTCTGCGCGTCGCGCTGGTCGAGCTGGAGGGAGACGACGTGCCTGACGAGGTGGCCATCAACGAGGCCGTCGAGCTGGCCAAGCGCTACGCCTCGGACGAGGCGGCGCGGCTCGTGAACGGAATCCTCGGAAAGATCGCCAGAGAGAAGGTGGCATGAACGGGGAGGACTCACTCAAGCGCGCCGAGGAGCTGCTCGACCGGCTGGAGAAGGCGCGGGCGGAGCTCGAGCGCGTCTCGGGAAACGAGGACAGCGAGGAGGCGATCGCCGTCCTGACCGAGCTGGCCGAGATCGCCAAGCAGGTCGAGGCCGAGCTCGCACGGGCGCGGCGCGACGCCGAAGCCGAGACGGAATGAAGAAGCGGCTGGACGTTCTCCTGGTCGAGCGCGGCCTCGCCGACAGCCGCTCGCAGGCACAGGCGCTCGTCCTCGCGGGGCGGGTCCCCGGGTTCGAGAAACCCGGCATGCAAGTGGAGGAGTCGACCGACGTCTCGGTCCGGCAGCAGGCGCGCTTCGTGTCGCGGGGCGGCGAGAAGCTCGAGCACGCGCTGTCCGTCCTCGACGTCGACGTTGCCGGGCTCGACTGTCTCGACGTGGGGGCGTCGACCGGCGGTTTCACGGACGTCCTGCTTCAGCGCGGGGCGGCGCGGGTGGTCGCACTCGATGTGGGCTACGGACAGCTCGATCTGCGGCTGCGCTCAGACGGTCGCGTGACCGTGCTCGAGCGCACCAACGCGCGGTACCTCCAGGAGCTCCCGCTCGCGCCCGACCTCGTCGTCTGCGACGTCTCGTTCATCAGCGTCCGCACCGTGCTTCCGCCGGTGCTCGTGCTCGCGCAGCCGGGTTGGCAGGCACTCGTCCTCGTCAAGCCGCAGTTCGAGGCCGGGAAAGCCGACGTTCCGCGCGGCGGCGTCGTGCGCGACCCGGAAGTGCACCGGCGCGTGCTGCGCGAAGTGGCGGAGGCCGCGCTCGCGTGGAGCGCCGAGACCCGGGCCGTCGTCGACTCGGGGCTGCCTGGGCCGAAGGGAAACCGCGAGTTCTTCCTCTACGTCGTCCAGAGCGAGCGCCCGGAGCTGCCGGACGGGCTCGAGCGCTGGATCGCTGAGGCGGTCGATGGCTGATCCCGTCAAGCGCGCAGCGGTCATCACGCATGGTCGCCGCGAGATCGCCGACGAGGCACTCGCGCGGCTCGAAGCCGTTGCGCGGGAGTCCGGTGTCGAGCTCGTCATGCCGGCTGACGAGCTGGAGAAGCATGAGATCCGGCTCACCGAAGCAGAGCCGGCCGAGGCCGACATCGTCGTCGTGCTCGGCGGAGACGGGACGATGCTGCGCGCACTCCGGCGGCTGCTCGGCACCACGGTCCCGGCCGTCGGCGTCAACTACGGGAGCGTCGGCTTCCTCACCACCATTCCCGAGGAAGAGCTGGAGTCCGGCGTGAAGCGCGTCTTCGCCGGCGACTACGAGCTGGTCGACCTCCCGACGCTCGAGGCGCGCGCGGGAGAGGACCGGCGCGACGCCGTCAACGACATCGTCGCCACCAGCTCGACGCTCGGCCGGATGATCGAGCTCTCGTGGACCGTCGGCGGGGAGGACCTGGGCACGCTGCGCTGCGACGGCCTGATCGTCGCGACCCCGTCGGGTTCGACCGCCTACAACCTCTCGAACGGCGGGCCGGTGCTGGTCTGGGGCCTGGACGCGCTGGCGGTCACGTTTGTCGCACCACATTCCCTCCAGGCTCGCCCGCTCGTCATTCCGCGTGGAAGCGATGTGGTCGTCACGAACCTGACGCCGGATGTCTGGGTGACCTCGCTTGCGGACGGCCACGTCTTCTCGGAGGTCGCGCCCGGCGGGTCGATGACGATCCGGCTCGGACCCCAGCGGACGCTGCTCGCGACGCTGCCCGAGGCAACGTTCTTCTCCCGCTACCGGCACACATTCGCAGGCTGATCGAGTGTAAAACAGGCGCGTGCTCCGACGGCTGCGCATCGAGAACCTCGTCCTCATCCGAGAGGCGGAGCTCGCCTTCGCGCCAGGTCTGAACGCGATCACCGGCGAGACGGGGGCGGGCAAGACGATCCTCGCCCAGGCAGTGGGTCTCCTGCTCGGAGCGAAGGGTGACGCCGCCTACGTCGGGCCGGGCGCTGCGGAAGCCTACGTCGAGGCCGAGCTCGATCTGCCGGGCGGGCTGCTGGACGAGGACGGCTTCGAGGCGGTCGCGGAGCTGCGACCGGAAGGCGAGGACGGGCTGGTCCTTGCCCGGCGTGTCTCGTCCGAGGGGCGGACCCGCGCTTACGCGTGGGGACGGTCCGTTCCGCGTGAGGAGCTGGCAGCCCTCGGCGAGCGGTTGATCGCGATGTCCGGCCAGTTCGAGCAGCGTCGGCTCGCGCGTCCCGCATATCAGCTGGAGGTGCTCGACTCGTTCATCGGCACCGAGCAGATCGCGCGGCGTGAAGCCGCTCGCGCAGCCTGGCGCGCGCTGCAGTCAGCCCGCCGCCGGCACGACGAGCTCACCCGCGACGCGGGCGCGGCGGAAGCCCGCCTCGCGGAGTTGCGCGCGCTCGCGGAGGACACGGACGGCCTCGAGCCCCGGACCGAGGAGTCGTTGCTCGAGGAACGCGAGCGGCTTCGGCATGTGACCGAGCTCGCGCAGGGCGCGGCCGCGGCGGCAGAAGCGCTCGCTCCCGAGGAGGGTGAGGGCGCGGCCGGGCTGGCGGCGGCTGCGGAACGCGCTCTGGCGCCGCTCGAGCATCTCGCTCCGGAGCTGGCGCGCGCGGGAGGCGAGCTCCGCGACGTCGAGCTGCGACTTCGCGAGACGGCCAGCGAGCTGCGTGGGTTCCTGCTTTCGCTCGAAGCCGAGCCGGACCGGCTCGAGCAGGTCGAAGGCGAATTGGAGCGCCTCTCCGACCTGCGTCGCCGGTTCCGCTGCGACTCCTACGACGACCTGCTCGAGCGCGCTCACGCGGCGCGGTCCGAGCTCACCGCGCTCGAGGAAGGCGTCGATCCCGCAACGGCGGCGGCCCGTGAGCTCGCCGGCGCGGAGGAGCGGATGAACGGCGTCGCCGCAGAGCTCCGCGCCGCGCGCGAGGCGGCGGCGCGGCCGTTCGCGGACGCCGTCGCGGCCGAGCTGCAGGGAATCGGCCTCGGAGAAGGCGAGTTCCGGGCGGAGCTCGCCGAGGCCGATCTCGGCGTGTCCGGAGCCGACCGGATCTCCTTCCTCGTCCGTCCGAACCGGGGCCTCCCGTTCGGCCCGGCAGCCGAGACGGCGTCCGGCGGCGAGCTGTCCCGCGTCGCGCTCGCGATCGCCGCCGTCGGGGGTGGCCACACGTTGATCTTCGACGAGATCGACGCCGGCATCGGCGGTCAGACCGCGCATGCGGTCGGCCGCACGCTGCAGCGCCTGGCCCAGCGCGCACAGGTGATCACCATCACCCACCTCCCGCAGATCGCGAGTCTCGCGGATGGCCATTTCCGCGTGGAGAAGGTGCCCGGCGACCCGACGCACACGACCATCGACCATCTGGACTCCGAGGAGCGCCGGGTCGAGCTGGAACGTATGCTCGGCGGCGAGGAGTTCCTCTCCACCCTGCGATGAACAGCTTCGTCGAGTTCACGGGGACCGCGCGGCTCGACCGCCGCACGAAGCATCTCGTCCGTCGCCTCGGGCCAGACGACATCGCGATCATCGACCACACCGACCTCGACCGTGTCTCGGCCGAGGAGCTGCTCGAGTCGGGCGTGCGCGTCGTGATCAACGTGTCGCCGTCCCAGACCGGCCGCTTTCCGAACCCGGGGCCCCTGACGCTCGTGCGCGGCGGCGTACGCCTGATCGACGCACTCGGCGCCGACCTCTTCGACCGCGTCCACGACGGCGACTGGCTGACCGTCCGCGGCTCGATGCTCTTCTCGAACGGGACGCAGCTCGCGGCCGGGCGCGCGCTCGGAGCCGACGAGCTCTCCAGCGCCCTGGCGGAGCAGCGCGGCCGCGTGACGGAGGCGCTCGAGGAGTTCGCCGACAACACGATGCGCTACCTCCGAGACGAGGGGCGCCTGCTCGCGGAGGGCATCGAGTTCCCGCCCCTGGAGACGCGGTTCCGCGACCGGCAGGCGCTCGTCGTCGCGCGGGGGCCTGGCCACAAGCGCGACCTGCGCATCGTCCGCCCGTACGTGCGCGAGTTCAAGCCTGTCCTGATCGGCGTGGACGGCGGCGCGGACGCGCTGCACGAGGCCGGGCTCGACCCGGACGTGATCGTCGGCGACATGGACTCCGTCTCGGACGAGGCCCTTCGCAGCGGCGCGGAGATTCTCGTCCACGCCTACCCGGACGGCACGGTTCCGGCGGCCAAGCGGCTCGACGCGCTCGGCGTCCCGTACGAGGTCGTCCCCGCCACCGGCGTCAGCGAGGACCTCGCGCTCCTGCTCGCCTACGAAAAGGGCGCCGAGCTGATCGTCGCCGTGGGGACGCACTTCAACCTGATCGAGTTCCTGGAGAGGGACCGCGCGGGCATGTCTTCGACCTTCCTGGCCCGGCTGCGCGTCGGGGAGATCCTCGTCGATGCGAAGGGTGTCTCGCGGCTCGTCAGCCGCAAGGTGGGGATGCTCCCGTTCGTCGCGCTCGCGGTGTGCGGCCTCGGAGCCGTGGTGGTCGCAATCGCCGCGTCGCCGGAGTTGCGCCGCCTGATCAGCCTGCTCGGCCAGCGGATCGCCGACCTCTTCGGCGGGTGAAAGTCCGGGCCAAGAGGGAGCTGCTCGCTCGTCCCGCGGACGTCTGGGCCTTCGTGAGCGAGCCGCACAACCTCGCGGACTGGTGGCCGGGCATCGTCGGCGTCCACCCCGACCGCCGCGGCTCCGCGCGAGGCGGGCGCTGGGAGCTGACGCGGAGCGGGCTGCCGTCCCTCTTCCACAAAGCCGGCAGCGATGAGGGCCTCGTGGTCGTCGATTCGCGGGAAGAGTCGCTATTCGCGTTCGAGCTGCCCGAGGACCGGCTCGAGGTCGCCGTGACGCTCGAGCCGCACGCGCACGACCGGACCCTCGCGGAAGTGGTGGTGAGCGGCCCTATCCTCTGGGGGACACGCCGGCTGCTGGCTCGTCATGCGCTCGGCCGGATCTACGACCTCTGCCAGACTTCTGCCGATCACTAAGTGTTCGATCTCCGTTACCACGCCGCGTCGCTCGCGGCCGTCTTCCTCGCGCTGATCATCGGGATCCTCGTCGGCGTCGGGATCACGCGCGGCGGCTTCGTCTCCTCCGCCGAGCGCGGTGTCCTCAACTCGCAGATCTCGGCTCTCCAGGACCAGCGGGACACGGCCGCCCAGCGCATCACGCAGCTGGAGCAAGAAGAGCAGGCGAATCAGGACTATGTCCAGGCCACGTATCCGGCGCTGATGGCCGACCGGCTGCGGGACAAGAAGATCGTCCTCGTCTCGGTGGGCAGCATGGATCCCTCGGTGCGCACAAACGTGATCCAGGCGCTGCGCGATGCCGGTGCCCCGTATCCGGTGCGGATCCGCTCACTCAAGGTGCCGATCGACGATCCGACGCTGGACGCAGTGCTGGTCGGGCATCCCGCGCTCGCGCAGTACCGCGGCAGCGACAGGCTGCCCGATCTCGGCCGCGCGCTGGCCGACGAGCTCGTCGCCGGCGACAAGACACCGTTGTGGGACCTGCTTGCGCCCGAGCTCGTCCAGGAGCAGCTCGGTGGAAGCCGGGCGGCGGCCGACGGCGTGGTGGTCGCGCGCTCGGTGAAGGCGCAGAAGGACGGCACGGCACGGTTCCTGCAGGGGTTCTACTCGGGTCTCGCCGGAGCGGGGGTGCCCGCCGTCGGGGTCGAGATCTCCGGCGCGGCGTCCTCGGCGATTCCCGCCTTCGAGCGCTCGTCGCTTTCCACCGTCGACTCGATCGACAATGCGCCGGGCCAGCTCGCACTCGCGCTCGTGCTCGCCGGCGGCGAGAAGGGGAACTACGGGGTCGAAGGTACCGCTAGCGACGGCGTCCTCCCTCTCGTCCCGGCGCAGACGACGACCGGTGGCTGACCTCACGATCCTCGTCGCCGCGCGCGACGAGGAGGAGCGAATCGGGGAGACCGTGCGCGCGCTCGCACGCTCGTTCCCCCGCACGGAGATCGTGGTCGCCGACGACGGGTCGCGGGACGGGACGGCCGGTGCCGCGGAGCGGGCCGGCGCGCGCGTCGTGCGGCTCCCGAGGCGGGGAAAGGGACAGGCACTGACGCTCGCAGAGCGTGAGCTCGGCCCGGGGCCGCTCCTGCTGTGCGACGCCGACCTCGTGGGAGAGCTCGCGCCGCTCGCCGAGGCGGACGCCGATCTCGCCGTGGCGCGCTTCGAGTGGCGCGAGGGCGGCGGTTTCGGGGTCGCGAAGGGAGTCGCGCGCGCCCTGATCCGGCTGCGGAGCGGCTTCGACGCCTCCGAGCCGCTCTCGGGCCAGCGTTTCCTCTCGGCGGCCGCGCGCGAGACGTGCTTCCCGGTCGCGGCCGGGTTCGGCTGCGAGACGCGGATGACGATCGACGCGGTGCGGGCGGGACTGGACGTCCGCGAGGTCGATCTCCCACTTCGTCATCGCGCAACCGGGCGTGATCTCGGCGGCTTCGTCCACCGTGGCCGCCAGCTCCTCGACGCGCTCCTCGCCTGCGGGCCGCAGGCGGTCAACCGCCGTGGCCTCCGCCTCCCGATCGTCGGATGGGTGGCCGGCGTCGAGGGGGCTCCCGCGGCCGCTGTCGCCGCGGTCGGGCTCGCCGATGACCTGTGGAGCGGCCCGGAGCGAGGCTTCCGCCGCCATCTCGGCACGGGCACCACCACCGGCGTCCTCAAGCTCGTGGCCATCCCGCTGATTGGCTTTCTGGCGACCAGGCGGCTTTCCGGAGCGGTTCTCACAGGCCTCGCCGCCAACGCGCTGAACCAGCTCGACACGGCGCCCGGCCGCGCGCTCAAGGCGTACCTCGCGGCCGCCGTTTTCGTCGACGCGCCGAAGGGCCTGGCCGTCCTGCTGCTTCCTTACGATCTCTGCGAGATGGGGATGCTCGGGGACGCGGGCTCGAACAGTCTGGGCGCGCTGCTAGGGTTGAAGTCCGTGGGTCGGCTCACAGGACGAGGCCGCGCAGCGGCGATCGGAGCGCTGGCCGGACTGACCCTCCTCGGCGAGCTCGTCTCACTTGGCGACCTGATCGAGCGCACGCCCGTCCTCCGGGAACTGGACCGGGCGGGGCGGCAGGCGTGAAGCAGCCGACGAAGTACGTCTTCATAACCGGAGGCGTCGTCTCGTCCCTGGGGAAGGGAATCGTCGCGGCCTCCCTCGGCCGGCTGCTCAAGGCCCGTGGCCTGAAGGTGCAGTGCCAAAAGTTCGACCCGTACATCAATGTCGACCCCGGCACGATGAGCCCGTTCCAGCACGGCGAGGTATTCGTAACCGAGGACGGCGCTGAGACCGACCTCGACATCGGGCACTACGAGCGTTTCGTGGACGAGAACCTGTCGCGCAACTCGAACCACACGAGCGGTGGGATCTGGTACGCGGTGCTGCGCAAGGAGCGGAAGGGCGAGTATCTGGGCTCGACAGTCCAGGTCATCCCGCACATCACGAACGAGATCAAGGACCGGATCCGGCGCGCGTCCGAGGCGACCGACACGGACGTCGTCATTTCGGAGATCGGCGGGACGGTCGGCGACATCGAGTCGCTCCCGTTCCTCGAAGCCATCCGCCAGTTCCGGCGCGAGGCCGGGCCCGAGAACGTGATCTACCTACACGTGACGCTCATCCCGTTCGTGGACGCGGCCGGAGAGCTGAAGACCAAGCCGACGCAGCATTCGGTCAACGAGTTGCGGCGCATCGGTATCCACCCGGACATCGTCGTCTGCCGCTCGCACGAGGCGATCTCGCCCGACATCCGCGAGAAGATCGCCCTGTTCGCCGACGTCGAGCGCGAGTCGGTGATCGCCTGCCAGGACGCCCCCGACGTCTATCTCGTTCCCACCGAGCTGCAGGCCGAGGGCCTCGACCGGATGGTGTGCGAGAAGCTCGGGCTGCCGGCCGACGGCGTCGACCTGGGCGAGTGGCTCGACCTGACCGCGCGCATCCGGCAGCCGAAGGAGGAGGTCGAGATCGGGCTCGTCGGCAAATACGTGAAGCTGCACGACGCGTATCTGTCGGTGCACGAGGCGTTGAAGCATTCCGGGCTGCACCAGGGCTGCTCCGTGCGCGTGCGCTGGGTGGATGCCGAAGGGATGACGCTCGAGGAGGCGGAGGAGGAGCTCGAGCACGTGGACGGAATCCTCGTCCCCGGCGGGTTCGGCTCGCGCGGGTGGGAGGGGAAGATCCTCGCGTGTCGCGTCGCTCGCGAGCGGCAGATTCCTTACCTCGGCATCTGCCTCGGGATGCACGTCGCGGTCTCGGAGTTCGCCCGCCACGTGGTCGGGCTCGAGGGAGCCAACTCGACCGAGATGGATCCCGAGACGCCGCACCCCGTGATCGATCTGCTCCCCGAGCAGAAGGAGATCGAGGACCTCGGCGGCACCATGCGGCTCGGCGCCCAGGCGGTCGAGCTCGCTGAGGGGACCCGCGCGCAGGAGACCTACGGCGACGCGGTCATTCACGAGCGGCACCGCCACCGCTACGAGGTGAACAACCAGTACCGGCCGCGGCTGGTCGACGCCGGCCTCGTCGTGTCGGGGACGTTTCAGGAGGGACGCCTGGTCGAGATCGTCGAGCTCCGCGACCATCCCTGGTTCGTCGCCAGCCAGTTCCATCCGGAGTTCAAGTCGCGCCCGACGCGCCCGGCCCCGCTCTTCCGTGAGTTTGTCGGCGCCGCCCTCGAGCGCGCGCGGGAGCGAAGCCGCCCCGCCGCCGTCACCGCTTAGCCTGGATCCACCGAGATGCGTGATCGCGGGGCGCCCGCGCAGATCGGTGGATCCAGGCTTAGTCTTCCCGGCATGTCCGAAGTCGTTCCGCTCTTCACCGAGCTGGCCGCGCTCCGCAGCCCCCCGGGGGAGGAGCGCGAGGTCGCCGACCGCGTCGCGGCGTACATGCGCGATCTGGCGCTTGACGTGGACGAGGACGACGCCGGGGAACGAGTCGGCTCGAATGCGGGGAACCTGTATGCGCGGATTGCGCCGACCTCCGAGGGCGTCCCGCTGTTCCTGTGCGCGCATCTCGACACCGTCCCGCCCGACGGGCCGCTCGAGCCGGTTGTCGAGGACGGCATCGTGCGTAACGCCGGCGGCACGATCCTCGGCGCCGACAACAAGGCGGCGGTCGCCGTGATGCTCGTGGCCACGCGCCGCGTTCTGGCGGAGGGGAGGCTGCACGCGGGCATCGAGCTCCTCTTCACGCCGAAGGAGGAGGTCGGGCTGCTCGGGGCGGCAGCTTTCGACTCCGACCGGCTGGCCGCCCGCGTGGGCTATGTCTACGACCAGGCAGCGCCGATCGGCGAAGTCATCCTCGGCGCGCCACACGCGCACGCGATGCAGATCCGCTTCCACGGGCGTGCATCGCATTCGGGCATGTATCCCGAGGAGGGCCGCTCCGCGATCGCCGCCGCGGCGAAGGCCATCTCGGACTTCCGCCTCGGCCTTGTAGACGAGGACACGACGGCGAACGTCGGCGTCATCCACGGCGGCACCGCCGGAAACATCGTCCCGGAGTGGTGCACGTTCCTCGCGGAGGCTCGTTCGCAGGACGAGGGGAAGCTGGCCGACCTGGTGCAGGAAATGCTCGAGGCGGTCACGTTCGCGGCCGAGCTGGGCGAGTGCGAGGTCGAGACCGAGATGAAGAAGTCGTACCGCGGATACCGCTTCAAGCAGGACGACCTCGCGGTGCGGCTCGCCGTCGACGCTCTGAGGCAGAGCGGGCGCGAGCCGACATTCGCGCTCTCGGGGGGCGCCGCGGACGCGAACGTGTTCAACGAGCGCGGCCTGCAGTGCATCAACCTCGCGAACGGGATGGCGAACATCCATACGCCCGACGAGCAGATCTCGGTCGACGACCTGGAGGGGATGATCGACGTCACCCTCGCGCTCGTCGATGCCGCGCGGAATGCCACTTAGGCTGCGGCGCGGCTCGGTCACCGCGATCGTCGAACAGCTCGAAGGTCTGGACCGGATCGAGGTCGACGGTGCGCTGTGCGTCGCCTACCCGCGCCTGACCGGGCCGGTCGCCCTCGGTGACGAGGTGCTGGTCAACGTTGCCGCGCGAGAGCTCGGGCTGGGGTCGGGTGGCTTCGACGTCCTCTACGCGAACCTGACGCGCGGGGTCGAGCTTCCGCGTGAGCCGGGAGCACACGTGATGAAGCTTCCGTACACGCCGCTACAGGTCGCCGCGCTGCATGCGGAGGAGGAGGGCGGGCTCGCGGCCTCCCTCGGCGAGACGCCTGTCGTCTGCTGCTCCCTGCACAGCCAGGTCGCGCCGGTGTGCGCGGGGATCGGCGAGGGCGTGCGTGTCGCTTACCTGCAGCTCCCCGGCGGCGCGCTGCCGGTCTCCCTCTCCGACACGGTGCGGGCGCTGAAGGAGCGCGGGCTCGTCGAGGTCGCGGTCGCTGTGGGCGCTTGCGTGGACGGGGACGTCGCCTGCGTCTCTGCCGCTTCCGGGCTCGTGTGGGCCGCCGCGCGGGGCTTTTCCGTCGTCGTGTGCGGGATCGGTCCCGGGATCGTCGGAACGGGCAGCGCTCTCGGTCACGGCGGGCTGGCCGCCGCGGACGCGGCGAACGCGGCGTCCGCCCTTGGCGGCCGCCCGATCCTCGCCGTTCGCATCTCGGGGGCCGATGTCCGCGCTCGGCATCAGGGCGTCTCCCATCACACGCGTTCGGTCCTCGGCCTCTGCCTGGGCGAGGTGGTGTGCGCCTGGCCCGCAGGTTCGGGCTCTCCCGAGGGCCTGGAGCCGCACGAGGTCATCGACGTCAGCGGCTGGCGCGAGTCGACGAGCGGCTTACCGCTCGAGCACATGGGTCGCGGTCCCGACGACGATCCGTCCTTCTTCGCCGCGGCCTACGCGGCCGGAAAGCTTGCGCGGAGCCGGATCGAGGGCGGGTAGTCCCGCCCCCGATCCTTCCTCGAACTAGCCGACGATGATGGTGAAGTGGTGGTCGGTGGGCTGGCCATTCGAGTTGTGGACCACGACCTCCCACTCGCCGGTCGCCTCCTGGTTGACCGAGACGAACTCGTCGAACGAGCCCGGCCCATAGGAGTTGGAGACCGCGATCGTGGCGAGGTTGGCGCCGAAGCGGACGCGGTAGTTGCCGGTGTCGACGCGCTTGGCCTCGACCGCGCCGCCGTTGCAGTTGAACTTATGCGGGACACGGCCGGCCTCGCTCGTGTATTCGGCGGGGAAGTTCGTGTCCCCGTTGACGATCGCATAGCCCTTGATCGCGCCGTCGGCGCAGGCCTTCTGCCAGAAGTCCGGCCCCTGGCCGTCCAGCTTGCCGGCGTTCTCCGCGAAGTTGGCGTCGTCGGCCGTGGACGCCGTGCTGGCCTTGGTGGCTACGGCCGCCCTCGGCACGGTGCCGAGAGCCTTCAGGTTGATCTCCGTCTTCGTGAGCGAGTTCTTCTTGATCTTCACGTTCGAGACAGAGCGGTTCACGAGTGTGCTGCCGTTGATTCGTTTCACCGCGTAGGCCGTCCCGCCGAGCGCGACGAACAGCGCGATCAGCGCGACGACCATCGCCGGCGACGGGCGCAGGCGTTTGAGCATCGACAACCCCCTACTGTTTGATCACAAGAGAGGCGAATCCTAGTTCTCTCTGGCAGCAGCTATCGTTCCGCCGCCGTGAAGATCGGCGTCCCCCGCGAGATCAAGTCCGACGAGTACCGCGTCGCGCTCACGCCGGCAGGCGCGCGTGAGCTGCTCCTGCGTGGCCACGACGTCCTCGTCGAGACGAGGGCGGGGGAGGGGAGCGCGTTTCGGGACAGTGCCTACGAGGCGGTCGGGGCACGCGTCGCCGGCTCGGCTGACGAGGTGTGGGCCGACTCCGAGCTGATCCTCAAGGTGAAGGAGCCCATTCCCGGGGAATACGGGCTGCTCAGCGACGACCAGATCCTCTTCACCTACCTCCACCTGGCCGCCAACGAGCCGCTGACGCGCGCCCTCATGGAGTCCGGTGCGGCCTGCATCGCCTACGAGACGGTCGAGACCGACTCGCGTTCCTTGCCCCTGCTCGCGCCGATGAGCGAGATCGCCGGGCGGCTCGCCGCCCAGGCGGGCGCGTACTTCCTGGAGAAGCCACTCGGAGGCCGGGGGCTGTTGCTCGGCGGCGTTCCCGGGGTCGGGGCGGGGAAGGTGGTCGTGCTGGGCGGCGGGATGGTCGGCTACAACTCGGCGCTGATCGCGCTCGGGCTGGGGGCAAACGTGACGATCCTCGAGCGCTCGATCGACCGGATGCGGCACCTGGAGGAGACACTCTCCGGCCGGTTCACGCTGCTGATGTCCTCGTCCCTGCAGATCGAGGAGTCGATCGAGGACGCGGACGTGGTCATCGGCGCGGTGCTGATTCCGGGAGCGGTCGCCCCGAAGCTGCTCACGCGGGAGGCGATTCGCCACATGAAGGATGGATCGGTCCTCTGCGACGTGGCCATCGACCAGGGCGGGTGCGCGGAGACCTCACGCCCGACGACGCACAGCGAGCCGACCTACGTTGTCGACGGCGTCATCCACTACTGCGTCGCGAACATGCCGGGCGCGGTGCCCGTGACGTCGACGAAGGCGCTGACCAACGCAACGCTCCCGTACCTCGAGGCGATCGCCGACAAGGGTCTGGCCGAGGCGGTGGCCTCCGATCCGTCGCTCGCGCGCGGCGTGAACGTCCTCCACGGCAAGGTCACGTATGAGGCGGTCGCGGATGCGCACGCGCTCGAGTACTCGCCGCTCGAGGACGTTCTCCCGCTGTCGCCGGTCTAGGTCTTGGCGGACCGCGCCGCGGACTTCTCCGCCGCCGTCTTCGGCGGGAAGAGCTTTACGACGGTCCACGTGATACCGGCCGCGATTCCGATGATCACGAGGATGTACAGCACGACTCCGAGGAGGCTGAGGACGGTCGACAAAGCCTCCATAGAATAGCCTCATGTCGCGCGCGTGCGTCATCGTGCTCGACGGTGTCGGCGCGGGTGCGCTGCCGGATGCCGACAGGTTCGGGGACGAGGGGTCCAACACGCTTGGGAACGTGGCCCGTGCCGTCGGGGGCCTCGACCTGCCCAACATGGAGGCGCTCGGGCTCGGGAACGTGGCCCCGCTCGACGGCTGCCGTCCGCAGCCGGGAGCGCCGGCGGTCGCCGGCCGCCTGCTCGAGCGCTCGAGCGGCAAGGACACGATCACGGGGCACTGGGAGCTCATGGGCGTCGTCACGCCGCAAGCCATGCCCACCTATCCGCACGGGTTTCCCTTCGAGGTCATCGACCCGTTCATGCACCGCACGGGCAGGGGAGTCCTCGGCAACCGGATCGCCTCCGGGACCGAGATCATCCAGGAGCTCGGCGAGGAGCACCAGCGCACGGGGAAATGGATCGTCTACACCTCCGCCGACTCTGTCTTCCAGCTCGCCGCGCACGAGGACACGATCCCTCCTTCCGAGCTCTACCACGCGAGCGAGGTCGCCCGCGAGCTCCTGGCCGGCAACCACGCCGTCGGCCGGGTGATCGCGCGGCCGTTCACCGGCGAGCCTGGGAACTACGAGCGCACGCCCGACCGCCACGACTACTCGCTCGAGCCGCGGCGGCCGAACTACCTCACCCTGATCCGGGAGGGGGGAGCCGAGGTGCATGCCGTGGGCAAGATCGGCCCGATCTTCTCCGGCTGCGACATCGACGAGCAGCACGACACGAGATCGAACTTCGAGGGGATCTCGCAGACCGAGCGACTCCTGCAGGAGCTCGACAGCGGGTTCGTGTTCACGAACCTGATCGAGACGGACGAGCTGTGGGGACACCGGAACGACCCGGTGAACTTCCACCGCTGCCTGCAGGACTTCGACCGCCGCCTACCGGACCTGCTCGAAGCGCTGCGCGAGGGCGATCTCCTCATCCTCACGTCCGACCACGGGTGCGACCCGACGACGCCGTCGACCGACCACTCCCGGGAGTACGCGCTCCTGCTCGCCTACGTCCAGGGAAAGAACGCGGCCGGACAGGTCCACGAGGGGGAGTTCGCCGACGTCGGCGCGACGGTAAACGCCTGGCTCGGCGGGAAATCGCCGTCGAAGCGCACGCCCGGGCAGGCGATCGTCGAGTCCGAGTAGATGGCTGATGCCACGATCTCGCGCGTCCGGCTGCGCGCTCTGGCACGCCTGGGCCGCTCCGGCCCGGATGCGGCCGGCGGAGCCGGCCTCCACCGTGCCTGCGCTTCGCCGCGTCCGCCGCTCACCGATGCTCCCGGCATCGGCAAGCGTCCGCGCGGCGCCCCAGACGCACCAGCTCGCGCCCCCCGGAGCAGGCGATCTCATGACATCAACCATCTAGCGCGGCGCGTCCGCAGCCACTCCAGCCGTGCCCGAGCTTCCCGAAGTCGAGACGATCCGCGCGCACCTCGCACCGCTCGTCGAGGGGCGCCGTTTCGAGCAAGTCGAGATCTTCGATTCCCGCCTGACCCGACCCCACGACCCCAGGGAAGTCGCGGCCGAGCTCGACGGCGAGGAAGTCGCGGCACTCGAGCGCCGCGGCAAGTATCTAGTTGTCCGATTCGAAACCGATCGTGCTCTTCTGATTCACCTCCGGATGACGGGCTCTCTCCAACACGCGCCGCGAGGGACCCTCGGCGAAGACCCCTACCGACGTGCTGTTGTCAATCTAGACAATGGATCGGACGTCGCCTACCGGGATGTCCGGCGCTTCGGAACCTGGCTGCTTCTCGAGCCGGCGGAGCTCGAGCCGTACCTCGCGGTGAAGAACGGCCCAGAGCCGCTGGGAAAGAGCTTCACCGCCCGCTTCCTGCGTGAGCGGCTCGCCAAGCGAAAGGCCCCCGTGAAGGCGGCGCTCCTCGACCAGCGAACGGTCGCGGGGCTCGGGAACATCTACGTCGACGAAGCGCTCTGGTTCGCGGGCCTCCATCCGCACACACCTGCGGGCACCCTCGAGGAAAACGAGACGCGGGCCGTCCACCGGGGCGTTCGTCGTGCGCTCCAGCGCGGCATCGCGCGGCAAGGAGCGACGCTACGCGACTACCGGACGCCGGACGGTGGGTCGGGCTCGATGCAGCACGAGTTCAACGTCTACGGGCGCGAGGGCGAGCCGTGTCCACGCTGCGGAACCCCGATCGAGAAGACGCGTGCCGGCGGCCGGGGCACGTGGTACTGCCCTTCGTGCCAGCGGCTCCGATCGGGGCCAGGAACGGCCTGACCCAGAATTAGACTTGGCGCATGGCGGGGCGCACCTACAAGACCGAGGCCGTCGTCCTGCGCTCGTTCCGGTTCGGCGAGGCCGACCGCGTCCTCCACGTCTACACGCTCGACCGCGGCCGAGTCGGCGCGCTGGCGAAGGGCGTCCGCAAGACGCGCTCGAGGTTCGGCGCGCGGCTCGAGCCGCTCAGCCATGCCGAGCTCGTCCTGCACGAAGGGCGAGGAGAGCTGCAGACGGTGACGGGCGTGGAGCTCATCCGCTCGCACCATGCGACGAGAGAGCATCCGTACCGGCTCGGCATCGGGATGGTCGGTGCCGAGGCGATGCTCCGGCTCTTCCCCGAGCAGGAGCGGAACCAACGGGCCTTCCGGGCGCTCACCAGGTTCCTCGACCTCCTCGACGTCGCTGCCACGGGCACCGCACAGCGCCCGGCGCTGGACCCGCTCGCGCTGTCCTTCCAGCTGAAGCTCCTGTGGTTGTCCGGGTACCTCCCACACATGACGAGCTGCGCCGAGTGCGGGGCGGAGCAGAACCTCACCGCCTACTCTCCGCGGGCCGGCGGCGCGCTCTGCGCCGCGTGCTCCGACGGTGCCATGCCGCTGTCGCCGCAGGGGCTGCGAGGGATCGAAGCGCTGCTCAATCTGCCGCTCGCCGATGTCGGCCGCGCGTCCCTGACGCCCCGGGCCGCCCGCGAGGCGCTCGGCGTCGTGAACGCTTCGCACGAGTACCACGGAGGATTCCGCCTGCGCACGCTGGCCGCCTCGTGACCGGCCCGAACTACCAGGACATGATCCGCGCGCTCCAGGGGTACTGGGCCGAGCGAGGCTGCGTGCTCTGGCAGCCGTACCACACGGAGGTAGGCGCCGGCACGCTCAATCCCGCGACATTTCTACGTTGCCTCGGCCCCAAGCCATGGAGGACGGCGTACGTCGAGCCCTCGATTCGCCCGCAGGACGGCCGCTACGGCGAGAACCCGTACCGCTTCCAGCAGTTCTGGCAGTACCAGGTGATCCTCAAACCGGCGCCCGAGGACGTCCTCGACCAGTACTGGGGCTCGCTCGAGGCGATCGGCATCGATCTGCGCAAGCACGACCTTCGCCTGGTCGAGGACGACTGGGAAGCGCCGACGATCGGCGCCTGGGGCCTCGGCTGGGAGGTGTGGCTGGATGGCACGGAGATCACACAGTGGACGTACTTCCAGCAGCTGGCGACCATGGACGTGGACCTCGTCCCCGCCGAGATCACCTACGGGCTCGACCGGCTCGCCATGGCCGTCCAGGGAAAGAAGAGCGCGTTCGAGCTCGAGTGGGCGCCGGGCGTCACCTGGGGCGAGATCTTCAAGGAGAACGAGCGCCAGTGGTCGGTCTACAACTACGAGGAGGCTCCTGTCGATACTCTCCTGCGCCGCTTCGACGAGTATGAGTCGGAGTGCCGCCACCTGCTCGAACGCCGCCTCCCGCTGCCGGCCTACGACCAGGTGCTGAAGCTCTCCGCCACGTTCAATCTGCTCGAGGCGCGGGGGGCGATCGGCGTGACCGAGCGGGCGTCACGGATCGCGCGCGTCCGCAATCTCGCACGCGCGGTGGCGCAGGTCTACCTGGAGCTGGAGGAAGGAGCCGATGCCGACGCTGCTGCTTGAGATCGGCTGCGAGGAGTTGCCGGCGTCCGCCTGCTACGAGGCCGAGCGGCAGCTCCCCGGCCTGTGCGCCGAGCACTTCGGCCGGGAGCCCGCAGAGCTCTTCATCGGTCCGCGCCGGCTGGGAATGCTCGTCCGCGATCTCCCCGAGCAGACGGAGGCGGTCTGGATCAAAGGGCCGCCGGAGGAGATACGCGAGCGCGCCGCCGCCGGGTTCGCGCGCCGGCATGGTGTCGATCCGGACGGGCTAGAGGTGCGTGACGGCTTCCTCGGGATCGAGCAGCCCGGGCGGGCGATACGGGACGTCCTTCCCGAGCGGATCGAGGCCGTCGTCCGTGGTCTCACGTTCTCGAAGACGATGCGCTGGGACGACAGCGGACTGCGCTATCCGCGTCCGCTGCGCTGGGTGCTCGCAAAGCTCGACGAGGGGACGCTTCGCGGCGAGCACACCTTCGGGCATCGCTTCTCGCATGAGGCGGTGGACGTCCCCGCCGCCGAGACGTACGCGGAGCGGCTCCGCGAGGCGCTCGTCGAGCCGGTCGCGGCGGAGCGACGTCGCCGGATCGTCGAAGCGCTTCCCGAAGGGTGGAGCGACCCTGCCGGCGTCCTGGACGAGGTCGTCCACCTGGTGGAGTGGCCGACCGTCCTTGAAAGCGCCTTCGATCCGCGCTTCCTCGACGTTCCTCGCGATGTCGTGATCACCGCCATGCAGTCACACCAGCGTTACTTCCCGCTCGAGGGCAACCGCTTCGCCTTCGTCGCGAACGGAGGGGATCCCGACGTCGTCCGTGCCGGCAACACACAAGTCCTGGAGAACCGCCTGGACGACGCCGCTTTCAGCTTCGAGCGCGACGTCAAGATCGGGATCGACGGCCTGGCGACTCGTCTCGCGGGCATCTCGTTCTTCGAGGGCGGAGGAACGTTCGCCGACAAGGCGGAGCGGCTGCAGAAACTCGTCGAGCGGCTCGGTGGGGGAGAGGCGACGCTCGAAGCGGCGCGCCTGGCGAAGGCGGACCAGGCCTCGGAGCTCGTGCGCGAGTTCACCGAACTCGAGGGCCGCATCGGTGCCGAATACGCACGCCTGGCCGGATATCCCGAGGCCGTCTGCGCCGCCGTCGGCGAGCAGTACCTGCCCGATTCCGCCGGCGGGCCGCTGCCCTCGACCGAGAGCGGGCGCGTCCTCTCCGCCGCGGACAAGATCGACACGCTGAGCGTCTCGTTCTCGCTGGGCTACCGGCCGACGGGCTCCCGCGACCCCTTTGGCTTGCGCCGCGCGGCGATCGGCCTGTGCCGCCTTGCGAGCGAGGGGGCGATCTCCGTGCCGCGCAGGTTGCTGGGAGGGGAAGTCGGCGACTTCGTCGAGGAACGCTACGAGGGGCTCCTTGACGTGCCGGTCGAGTTCGTGCGCGCGGCGCGCCGTTCGGGCGTGGTCGAGCTCGGCCAGGTTGCGCAGCTCGCCCAGGCGCTCGCCCGGCTGGACGACGCTACCCTCGACCGGCTGCACACGGCGTACTCGCGCGCCGAGCGGCTCGCCGGCCGTTCCGCAGAGGCTGCCGCGGAGCTCGATCCGGGCCTGCTCGGCGAGCCGGCCGAGGTCGACCTCGCCGGGGAGGTCGGCCGCGTCGGCCCCGAGATCCAGGCAGCCCTGCAGCGCGGGGACACGGAAGGGGCGCTCGCGGCGGCGGCCGAGCTCGGCGCCCCGGTGGACCGCTTCTTCGAGGACGTCCTTGTCATGGCCGAGGACAGCGCCGTCCGCGCGAACCGGCTGCGGCTCCTACTCGACGTCCGCGACGCCCTCGGTCTCGTGGGCGATTTCGCGCAAATCCCCCGGTAGCTACGCTCCTCGGGCATGGCTGCCCCGGCCCAGGACGTCGTCCCTGTCGAGCTCCACGTCGTCTCCGATTCGACCGGTGAGACGGCGGCGCGGCTCGTCCAGGCGCTCGAGGCGCAGTTCCCGGATCAGCTCTTCGAAGAAGTGAGGCATCCTCGCGTGGAGACCGTCGACGATCTCCAGCTGGCGGTCAACAGGGCAAAAGGCCGGCCCGCGGTGGTCGTCTACACGCTCGTCCACCCCGACCTCAGACAGGAGATGCGGACGCTGTGCCGGCGCGCGCGCCTGCACTACTGCGACCTCCTCGGCCACCCGATCGACTCCGTCGCCCGCGTCTCGGGGCACGCCGCGAGCATGACCCCGGGCGTCCGCCATCCGCTCGACCAGACGTACTTCCGGCGGATGGAGGCGATGGAGTTCGCAGTCAAGTACGACGACGGGATGGGGGCGGGCCTCGAGGAAGCCGACATCGTCCTGGTCGGCGTCTCGCGCACGTCCAAGACGCCCCTCTCGATCTACCTCGGCTACCTGGGCTACAAGACCGCGAACGTCCCGATCGTCAAGGGAATCGATCCGCCGCCGGAGCTCTACGAAATCGACCCGGCGAAGATCGTCGGGCTGACGTTGGAGGCCTCGCGGCTGGCGGAGATCCGCCAGGCGCGTCTGCGCCATATGGGCGGCTCGAAGCGGCAGTACGCCGAGCTCGCGCAGATCTACGACGAGCTCGAGCAGGCGACGGCGGTCCAGCGCCGCCTCGGCTGCCCGGTGATCGAGGTGTCGGAGCTCTCGATCGAGGAGACCGCACACCGCATCATCCGCCTGGTGAGCCAGCGGCGCGAGGAGGCCGAGGCCTCCTGAGCACGGCGCCGAAAGACCCGGTGCCGCTCTGGCGCTGGGGCACCTGGATCATCGCGCTCGGAATCGGTATTACGCTCTTCTACGTCCTCTTGACCCCGATCTGGCTTGGATTGCGACTTGCCGGGTGGCTCGCCGACCTGCGGGCGCGCGGCCTGAAAGGAGAATCGTGAACGAGAAGTTCGATGAGCTGAAGCGCCGGCTCGGTGAGGTCGTCGACCTCGCGCGAGTGTCCTCCTACCTGGATTGGGATCAGCAGGCGCTGATGCCGGCCGGAGCGGCCGCTCTGCGTGCGGAGGAGTCGGCGACGCTCGAACGACTAGTCCACGAGAGGTTCACCTCACCCGAGATCGGACACCTCCTCGACGACCTCAGCTCGTACGAGGACAGCCTCGATCACGACTCGGACGAGGCCAGCCTGATCCGCGTCGCGCGCCGCGACTGGGAGAAGGCCCGGAAGGTGCCGACCGAGCTCCGCGGCGAAATGGCGCACACGGCGGCCGAGGCCCTTCCTGTCTGGGTGCAGGCGCGGGAGAACTCGGACTTCAAGGCGTTCCTGCCGTACCTCGAGCGCAACGTGGAGCTCAAGCAGCGCTACATCGCGTGCTTCGACGGAGAGCCCTACGACATCCTGCTCGACGACTACGAGGAGGGAATGAAGACGTCCGAGGTCGCGGAGGTCTTCGACCAGCTCAAGCAGGAGCTGACGCCGCTCATCGAAGAGGCCGCGGCCAACCCGGTGGACGACTCGTTCCTGAAGACGACCTTCGAGATCGACCAGCAGCGCGAGCTGAACGCGATCATCCTCGAGCACTTCGGCTGGGACGAGAAGTACTGGCGCTTCGACGAGATCGTGCACCCGGCGGCGTACTCGTTCGGGACGACCGACATCCGGATCACGACGCGCTACGCCGACGACGGACTCGAGTCGCTCTTCTCGACCATGCACGAGTTCGGGCACGGCCTGTACGAGCGCCAGGTCGACCCGGCGCTCGAACGTACGCCGCTCTGCGGTGGCGTCTCCCTCGGACTGCACGAGTCGCAGTCACGGATGTGGGAGAACCTCGTAGGCCGCAGCCTCCCGTTCCTGCGCTGGTTCTACCCGCGGCTGCAGGAGGCCTACCCGGCGCAGCTCGGGTCGGTCGAGGTGGAGGGCTTCTATCGAGCCGTGAACAAAATCGAGCCGACCTTCATCCGCGTGGATGCGGATCAGGTCACCTACAACATGCACGTCATTCTCCGTTTCGAGCTCGAGCAGGAGATCGTCACCGAGGCGATCGCGCTGGCGGACGTGCCCGAGGCATGGAACGCGAAGATGAAGGAGTACCTCGGGATCGACGTCCCCGACGACCGGCGCGGGGTCCTCCAGGACGTGCACTGGTCGGGCGGCGGAATGGGTTACTTCCCCACGTACTCGCTCGGCAACGTGATGTCGCTCCAGATCTGGGAGAGGGTGCGGGAGGCGATCCCGAACCTCGACGAGCAGTTCGAGCAGGGGGAGTTCGGGGCGCTGCGCGAATGGCTCGGCGACAACCTTCACCGCTACGGGCGCAAGTTCACCCCGCAGGAAACGCTGCAGCGAGTGGCCGGTGCACCACTTGACGCCGGCCCCTACCTCCGCTACCTGAGCGACAAGGTCGGAGAGCTCACCGGCGCGGCTGCCTGAATCCTCAAGAAATCCCGAAAGAGAGTTTGCGCCCGCTTTTTGCGATGGATTTGTCCAAACCTGCTGTTGACTGAACGGTCAATCTAGCGAAGTCAATTGACACCTGCTCCAAGGTGCCGTTATGTACCGGCTACACGACCGCGGCTTCGCGGGAATGCGGCACGAAGGGAGGACGCAGAAATGACGCATCTACGCCGGGCGCGAGTCGCGGCACTGGTAATCGTGGCGGTGCTCGCCGTTGCAGGTGGGTTCGCGGCACGCTCGTTCGAGGGAGGGAGCGCACATTCGCAGGCGGCGCTCCAGAAGGCGCTCGCGACGCCCGGCCAGGCGGGAGAAGCAGGCGAGGCCTCGCTGACAGCGGTCGAGCAGTACTGGCAGACCCGGCTCACCTATCCAACGGGGAGGTTCAACCAGAACTGGGTGGGCGCGGCGGAACGGCAGCTGAAGCGCATGAAGGCAGGCGTCCCGAAAGGGTTTTACCGGCCCTGGCGGGGCCGGCCCGGCTTTGCAGCCGGCCGGGCAAAGACACAGGCGGCGGCCGTGCTCGCCGCAGCCCGGCCACTCGGGCCGCAGCCGCAGGCAAGCTCCGGCTGCCAGCCTCCGTGCTTCACCTTCGGTCTCGTCTCCGGCCGCGTGAGCGCGATCGCGTTCGATCCGGCTCAGACGAACGTCGCCTACATCGCACAGGACGGCGGCGGGATCTGGAAGACGACCAACTGCTGTAGCCCGGCGACGACGTGGCAGGTGACGACCGACAAGATCACGGGGGCCACGACGGCCGTCGACGACGTCACCGTCGATCCGAACAATCACAACACGGTCTATGCCGCCACGGGGGACATCAGCTTCGGCTCGTTTGCCTTCGGCAGCGCCGGGATACTGAAGAGCACCGACGCCGGTGGGACGTGGCAGGCCCTTGCCACGGGCACGTTCGCTCCCGTCTACCCGCCCTCCACCGGGGGCACGTACCCGCAGTATCAGGCGGTTACGAAGATCCGAGTCGACCCGAATGACAGCAACAAGCTCGTGGCGGGGACGAAGGCGGGCGTCTTCTTCTCCTACGACGCAGGCGTGCACTGGAGCAGCGCCTGCAAGACCAACAAGTTCTCGAGCCAGCGGCAGGACATCACCGATCTCATCCTGCGGGACACAGGGTCGACGACCAAGGTCTTCGCGGCGGTCGGCGCCCGCGGCTTCGCGACGACGGTCCAGCAGAACCTGGGCAAGAACGGGGCGAACGGCGTCTACGTTCTCAACTCGATGCCCGCGAGCGGATGTCCCGCCGTGTCGAGCTGGACTGCACTGACCAGCGGATGGCCGGCCGGCACCGCGGGCGGCGTGGCGTGCAACCCGCCGATCGGGGACATGACGACGACCTGCGCTTCGAACGCGAACAAGCTCGGCCGGATCGAGATGGCGATCGCGCCGAGCAACCCGAACGTGATGTACGCCGAGGTGCAGTCGATCGATCCGCAACCGGCGTGCGGCGCGTTGCAGGTTCTCGGCGAGACGACGAGCCGGGGGTGCTTCCTCGGCCTCTGGCGCACCGCCAACGGAGGAACGACCTGGACCCAGGTCGCTAGCCACACGACCCTCAGCTTCATCGAGGGTACGACGACGGCCGGACCGTGCGGTGAGGACACGCCGCAGATGTGGTACGACATGGGCCTCGCCGTCGATCCGAACAATCCGAACGCCGTGTTCATGGACGCGATCGACATCTGGAAGTCGACGGACGGGGGCCAGACACTCACCGATATCAGCTGCGGCTACCACACCGGGCTGATCGCCTCGCCGGTGCACGTGGACAACCACGTCCTCGCGTACCAGCCTGGATCCTCGACCAACCTGCTCGCCGGAAGCGACGGCGGGATCTATGTCTCGAACAACGCGATCAATGCGCCGCAAGGCACACCGGCGACGATCCTCAACCCGCCGACGTTCAAGGACGTCAACCTGACGATGAACACGATCGAGTTCTACGGCGGCGACATCAGCGCGAACTTCGGCACGAGCACGAACCCGTTCATCGTCGGGGGTGCGCAGGACAACGGCTCGTCCTTCTACCAGTTCGCGGGCGGCTCCACCTGTCCCGCACTCGGTTGCCAGTGGTCGCAACGGATCGGCGGCGACGGGTTCTACGCCCGCATCGAGCCGAAGCAGGGACAGCGTGTCTTCATGGAGAGTCAGAACGGGGCGCTGCAGCGGTCGACGACCGGGCCGCAAGGCCCGTATACCTCGGTCGCGGGCGGCTGGGCGGGTGACCGTCTCTCGTTCATCTTCCCGTACGAGATCGACAAGTTCGCGTGTCCGACGCCGACGTGCGACCACATGATCGCCGGGTCGTACCGCGTCTGGGAGTCGATCGACGGGGCGAGCAGCTGGTATCCGAACAGTCCGGACCTGACGAAGGGGACTCTGGCCGACCGGTCGTTCATCAACCAGCTCAGCTACGCGCCCACGACGAACGGCAACGCGATCGTCGGCACGAACGACGGGAACGTGCAGTATGGGTTCGGCCTCGGCACGGGCACGGCGAACACTGCGACCTGGGTCAACCTCACCGGCGGAAACGCAGTCCTGCCGAACCGGCCGATCCAGGACGTCGCCATCAGTCCCCAGAACCCGCTTGTCGGGTACGCAGGCATCGGCGGCTTCAACGGAAACACGCCGAGCCAGCCCGGCCATCTCTTCCAGGTCACGTGCACGACGTTCTGCAGCTCGTTCACGTGGGTGAACAAGACCGGGAACCTGCCGAACATCCCGGTCAACTCGGTTTCGGTCAACCCGAACGTTCCGAAGCAGGTCTTCGCCGGCACCGACTGGGGCCTCTTCTACACGGACAACATCACCGCCGCATCGCCCTCCTGGAAGAGCTACACCGGCCTGCCGCGCGTGATGGTCTGGGATATGTCCGTCGATCGCGGCGCGACGACGCTTGCGATCTTCACGCGCTCGCGCGGCGCGTGGGCCCTTCCGCTTCCGACCGTGTCGAACACCCAGGTGACGCTCTTCTCCGACGACTTCGAGACGTCGAAGCCCTGGACGACGGCCGGGGGGACGGCAACGTGCGCCTGGACGAAGGACTCAACGGCCGGCGACGCACATTCTCCGAGTAACTCGTGGACCACGCATCCCTACGGCGACAACTGCGGGGTCAACCTCACGAGCCCGCCGATCAGCGTCCCGGCGGGGTCGAACACGATCAGGCTCGCGTTCTGGCAGAAGCACGACAGCGAGAGCGACACGAACGGCGGGTCGGGCTGTCCGTGCGACTTCGGCCAGGTTCTCATGTCGACGAACGGCGGCTCGTTCGCGAGCGTCGGCAACCGCTACGAGGGAACGGAGCTGGCCTACTCCCAGTCGACGATCCCGCTCCCGGATTCCGCCGCCGGGAAGACGATACGGCTGCGCTTCCACTTCCAGTCGGACGGATCGGTATCCGACCCGGTTCACCAGGGCTGGTGGGTGGACGACGTTGCCGTGACCGCGGAGCCGAGCTAGGGGTCTCGGTCTGGACCGGCGCCGCAGCCGCAGCGGCGCCGGTCCCCCTCCTTCGGAGCGCAGCCGCCTCCGGAGCTTTTCAGAGCTCGGCTCAGCGCGATGCGGAACTCGGCGCACAATCGTCGCTCTCTCGCGCGCCGATCGCCGCTCCGGCGGGATACGCTCGCCGCGGGCGGCGGGTGGTTCCTCGACTCCCCACCCAGGGTGGGGCGTAGCTACGTAGGCGGGCGATCTCGCAGCTTGCGAAGCCGCAGGAAGAGGAACGCGGGCAAGCGCTGCCAGCGAGCCTGAGACGGATCCGCGGCCACTGCTTCGTCGAGTTGACGCGGCTCCCGCACGCGTTCCACGGCGAACCCTGCGTCCTCGAACGCTCGCCAGTACTCCTCGAGCGGATAGCACCAGCCGCGGAACCTCATGCTCAGACCGTTGCGCTCGAACGTCTCGTCGAAACGGCGGCGCCCGAAGTACGAACCGCTGACCACGAACGGCGCATCGGCTTCGCGCGCACTGAACCGCCCGGCGTCCGCGAACGGGTGCGTGATGCAGACGCAGAAGCGGCCGCCCGGTCGCAGCACACGGGAGGCCTCGCGCACCGCGCCAGCCATGTCGTCGATGTCCATCAGCGAGTTGTAAGCGACGACAAGATCGAAGGTCGCGTCCGAGAACGGCAGGGACGCGGCGTCCGCCAGGACGTACTCGCCGTCGGGATCTGCCGACGAGGCGGCGTGCAGGAGCGTCGGCGAGAAGTCGACGCCGGTGACGCGATGACCGCGATCCTGCAGGTCACGCGACACCCGCCCTTCGCCGCAGCCGAGCTCGAGCGTCGCCCGTCCGGCAGGCGGCACGAGCTCGAAGAAGCGTGGCGAGTACTCCCAGTAGGCGTCGTGGCCGGGCGTCCGCGCCCAGGCGATCCAGCCTCGCGCCTCTTCCTCCCAGCTCATGGGTTGACCGCACGCAGATGAAGAAAAAGGGGGACGCGCCGCCTGCGCGCGGAGAGCTCGTGCTCGCGGACGAACGTCTCGGACGGCCGGGGCTCGCGCAGGGTCTCGACCAACAGCCCTGCCTGCTCGAACGCGCCGAACAGCCGCTCGAGCGGCAGCGGCCTGTCGTGGAAGACGAAGCGAATCCCATCCCGATCCGACTCCCACACCCGATCCTCGGGCTCGAAGTACGAGCCCTCGATCGCGTAGCCGGCCTCCGGCTCCTCCGAGACGAACCGCCCCACCAGTCCGAACGGATGCGTGACGGCCACGCACAACCGTCCGCCCGGCTCGAGCACCCGCGCGGCCTCCCGAACGCCCGCCTCCGGATCGTCCAAGTTCATCACCGACATGTAGGCGACGACCAGGTCGAAGGAGCCGTCCTCGAACGGCAACGCGCCCGCGTCGGCCACAACCGCCTCGTGCCGCTCGCGCGCCATCGCCACCATCGCCGGCGAAGCGTCCACGCCGACGACGGCGTGCCCGCGACTCGTGAGCTCGGCTCCGACGCGGCCCTCCCCGCACCCGAGATCGAGCGTCCTCCGCCCCGGCGGAGGAACAAGCGAGAGAAACGCCGGGAAGTTGAATGCCTCGTGATAGACATCGTGTCCCGGCGTCCTGGCGAAACGTGCCCAGGCCTCGGCCTGACCGTCCCAGAACTCCCGCAACTCCACAAAGCGAGTGTATTGGCGCCGCAAATGACAAGATTCGCCCGGTGAGATACGTCTACGACTTCGACCAGCAGGCCGAGGGCGGGCGAGAGCTGCTCGGAGGCAAGGGGGTCGGGCTGGCGGAGATGACGCAGTTCGGCGTCCCCGTACCCGCCGGTTTCACGATCACGACCGAGGCCTGCCGCGCCTACTGGGCGAAGGGCGGGCGGTTCCCGGACGGTCTCGAGGAGGAGATCGCCGAGCACCTGGGTGCGCTCGAGGAAAGGACCGGGAAGCGCTTCGGCGATCCGCATGATCCGCTCCTGGTCTCCGTCCGCTCGGGCGCCGCGGTCTCGATGCCGGGGATGATGGACACGATCCTCAACCTCGGCCTGAACGACGAGGCCGCGGCCGGCGTGTCGTCCGCTACTGGAAACAAGCGCTTCGCCTACGACTCGTACCGTCGGCTGATCCAGATGTACGGCGAGGTCGTGGACGGGATCGACGCCTACCGCTTCGAGCAGGCGCTGGGCGACCTCAAGAGGCAGCGGGGTGCGAGACACGACGGGGAGCTGGACGGGGACGACCTCGCCGGCCTAGTCGAGACTTTCACGCAGCTCTACCGCTCGGAGACCGGCGAAGGCTTTCCCGCCGACGCGCGTGAGCAGCTGAGCCGCGCCGTGCGCGCCGTCTTCGAGTCGTGGGATACGCCGCGCGCGCAGGTCTATCGCGCCGCGCAGGGCATCCCCCACGATCTCGGCACCGCGGTCAACGTCGTCCAGATGGTGTTCGGAAACAGCGGCGAGAACTCGGGCACCGGTGTTCTCTTCACGCGCGACCCGGCCACCGGCGAGCGCGGCCTGTACGGCGAGTTCCTCGCCAACGCGCAGGGCGAAGACGTGGTCGCCGGCATCCGCACGCCGGAGCCGCTCGAAGCGATGAAAGAGCGCATGCCCGCGGCCTTCGACGAGCTGATGGAGACGATCCAGAGCCTCGAGGAGCACTACCGCGACATGCAGGACATCGAGTTCACGGTCGAGGACGGCAAGCTCTATCTCCTCCAGACGCGCTCGGCGAAGCGGACGGCCGCCGCCGCGCTCAAGGCCGCAGTGGACATGGTCGACGAGAGCCTGATCTCGCGTGAGGAAGCCGTCGCGCGCATCGATCCGCGCCAGCTCGACCAGCTGCTCCACCCGATGCTCGATTCCAACGCGCAGTACGAGGTCGCCGCCAAGGGCCTGAACGCCTCGCCCGGCGCCGCGTCCGGCGGGGTTGTATTCGACGCCGACACGGCAGCGGAGCGCGCCAAGGCCGGTGGGAAGGTCATCCTCGTTCGCTGGGAGACGACGCCCGATGACATCCACGGGCTGATCGAGGCGGCCGGGATCCTGACCGCGCACGGTGGGATGACCTCGCACGCGGCAGTGGTCGCGCGGGGCATGGGCAAGCCCTGTGTCGCCGGCTGCGAGGACCTCACGATCGACACGCGCGCGAAGAAGGCCGAGATTGGCGGGCACGAGGTCTCCGAAGGGGACGTGATCACGATCGACGGAGGAACCGGACGGGTGATCATCGGCGCTGTCGACCTCGTCCCCCCGCAGATCAACGAGGACTTCGGCACCGTGCTCGAGTGGGCGGACGAGCTGCGCCGCCTGAAGGTGCGGGCGAACGCCGACACCCCGGACGACGCGGCCAAAGCGCGCGAGTTCGGCGCGCAGGGGATCGGCCTCTGCCGGACCGAGCACATGTTCATGGCCGAGGACCGGCTCCCGCTCGTCCGCGAGATGATCATGGCAACGGACGAGGGCTCAAGGCGCGCCGCGCTCGACAAGCTCCTGCCGCTCCAGCAGTCCGACTTCGAGGGCATTTTCGAGGCGATGGCGGGCCTGCCGGTCACGATCCGCCTGCTCGACCCGCCGCTCCACGAGTTCCTCCCCTCGCTCGACGAAGCCGCCGACGAGGCGGTGCGGAAGCGCATCCGCGCGCTCCAGGAGTCGAACCCGATGCTGGGGACGCGCGGCTGCCGGCTCGGGCTCATGTACCCGGAGATCTACGAGATGCAGGTACGTGCGATCGTCCGCGCGGCCCTCGCGGTGGAGAAAGGAAGCGGCGACGCGCCGCTCGTCGAGATCATGCACCCGCTCGTCGGCTTCTCGAAGGAGCTCTCACGGCTGCGCGAGCTCACCGAGAGCGTCGCCGAAGAGGAGGGCGCCGGCGAGTACCTGTGCGGGACGATGATCGAGCTCCCGCGCGCCTGCGTCCGCGCGGACGAGATCGCGCAGCACGCCGACTTCTTCTCCTTCGGGACGAACGACCTCACCCAGACGGCGCTCGGGTTCTCGCGCGACGACGCGGAGGGCAAGTTCCTCACCTTCTACCTGGAAGACGGCATCCTCGAGCGAAACCCGTTCGAGACGCTCGACCTCGAGGGTGTCGGCGACCTCATGCGGATCGCCGTGGATCGGGGGAGAGAGGTCAAGGAGGACATCAAGCTGGGGATCTGCGGCGAGCACGGCGGCGACCCGCAGTCGATCGCCTTCTGCCACGAGCTCGGGCTCGACTACGTTTCCTGCTCGCCGTACCGCGTGCCGCTGGCCCGTCTGGCCGCGGCGCAGGCGGCGCTCAAGGAGTCAGGCGTCGAAGCGGTCGCCGTCGGCGGCTAGAACCATCTAAACCCACGCGCTGATCTCGCCGAAGTCCTTCTCCCAGAGGGCGAACTCCGGGATCTCGGCGCCGGGGGCGGGATAGCCGACCGGGATGAGCGCGAACGGCCGCTCGTTCTCAGGCCGTCCCAGGAGCTTCTTCAGGAAGCCCATGGGCGAAGGGGAGTGGGTCAGCGTCGCCAGCCCGGCCTCGTGCAACGACGCGAGCAGCAGCCCGGTCGCGATCCCGACCGACTCGCGCACGTAGTAGTGCTTGCGCTTCGTCCCGTCGGGGTTGAGGCCCCAGGCCTGCTCGAAGACGACGATGACGTACGGCGCGTCGGTGATGTGTGTCTTCACCGAGTCGGTGCCGATCGGCTCCAGCGCGGACAGGTACTCGTCGCTCGCGCGCTCCTCGTACAGGAGCCGTTCCTCGTGCTCGGCCGCCTCGCGCAGCTGGCGCTTGATGTCGGGATCGGAGACGACGACGAACGTCCACGGCTGCTGGTTCGCGCCTGAGGGCGCCGACGCGGCGGTGCGGATGGCGTTTTCGATCAGCTCGCGGTCGACCGGCTCGGTCGAGAACTCGCGCACCGACCGGCGCTTCCGCATGAGCTCGAGGAACTCACGCGACCGGCGGCGTGCCTCCTCGGGGGAGAGGCGGGTGAAGTCGAGCGGAAGCGGTTTGTAGCGCGGCTCGGTCTGCAGGACCGGAACGCTACCCGCCGGTGACGGCGCGCACGCCGGAAAATATGCCGCCGCGCCTGCGCGATCCTTTCCGCATCAGCTCGTCCGCCTGCACTCCGACGAGGAAGGTGATGGACGACGCGTACGCGTAGGTCGTGAGGACGAGGAACACGGTGAGCTGGCCGGCTGCGGTCTTGAAGTTCGCCACCGAGCCGACGAACCACGCGAAGACGAGCGACATCGCGATCCAGGCGACCACGACGAAGATCGTCCCGAGCCCCACCCAGCGCTTGGCGCGTCGCTCCGTCGGGGCGAAGTGGACGAGGAGGCCGATCGCAAGTGCAAGCGCGCCGATTGCGAACGCCCAGCGGACGATGAGGAGGAGTGCGTCCAGCACGCCCTCGCTGCCCCAGATGTTTCGTCCCGCGGTCACCGCCAGCACGGCTCCGATAAGGCAGATGGTGATCGCGATGCCGAGCCACAGCGACGTCCCGAAGCGCTGGAGGGTCGAGCGTGTCTCCTTCTGCTCGTAGATCGCATCCAGAGCTCGCATACAGGCCCTGACGAGGCCCGAGACGTTCCAGATCGTGAGCAGTCCCGCGAATACGATCAGACCGGCGGATTCCTGGTGGAAGATCCTCAGGGCGCCGGAGTTGATCGCGTTGTAGGTGGAGTGGGTGAGATGGTGCTGCAGCGGCGGTGCGAGCTGCTGGCGCCAGACGTCCTCGAGCCCGAACGCGCCGAGGAGCGCCAGGCCGAGCAGCGTCAGCGGGACGAGCGCGACGAGCATCCGCAGCGCTGTCGCGCTGGCACTGTTGAGGATGTCGTGCTGGTCGAAACAGTCGACCCAGAGGCCGACGGCCGCGCGGATTCGGCGGATCAGGCCTAGGAGATGCCCCGCACTTTCACGTACGAAACGACGACAGCGATGACCCCGACCGCTATCACTCCGATGATTCCGGACATGCCCGCTCGCCCGTATGTGGGATGTGTCCGGCCGAAGTGCGTCAGCGCGAGCGTGCTCAGCGCGCCGCCGATCAGCCCGCCGATGTGGCCGCCGATCGAGATCCCCGGCACGGCGATCGAGAAGACGATGTTGATGATGATGATCGTCAGCGCGCTTCCCCCGAGGACGTACATGCGCTGCCGCTCGAGTATGACCGCGGCTCCGAGGATCCCGAAGATCGCGCCCGAGGCGCCGACCGTCGCGGCATTCGGCGACGCGAGCAGCGCGCCGGCCGCTCCCGCGAGGCCCGAGACGACGTAGACGAGCAGGAAGCGCGCGCGGCCCAGGAAGATCTCGACCGGAGCGCCGAACCACCACAGCGCGAGCATGTTGAAGGCCAGGTGGAGGATGTTCGCGTGCAGGAACGCCGACGTGATCAGTCGCCACCAGTCTCCGTTGGCCACGAGCGGTCCGAAGAGCAGCCCCTTCGCGAAGACCTTCCCGCCGGGGTCGTTGATCCCTGCGCCCTGGACGACGGTGATGATGTAGACGAGCACGTTGAGCGCGATCAGCACCTGCGTCACGTAGGCGTTGCGCACAGACGCAGTGACCGATCGCGCTGTCGTGCGCGCCACCTGCGCGGGCTGGGGGCGATTCGTAGCGTGCTCCGGGCAGCGCAGTCCGACGGGCGCGACGGTCATGCACTCGGTGCAGATCGGACGTCCGCATTCCGAGCAGGAAAGGCCCGTCTCGCGGTCCGGATGGCGATAGCAGTACATGTCGGGATAGCGTAGCCCGGTGCGAATACACGTCGCCTTCACCCCTGAGGAGGCCGCTCCCTCGCCGGTCGCGGTCGTCGTCGACCTCATGCGGGCGACCTCGACCATCGCGCAGGCGCTCGCGTCGGGCTGGGAGCGCGTGTTCTGCGCGCCCGGGATCGAGGAGGCGCGCGCGCTGCGCGAGACGCTCGGCGAGGGCCTGCTCGGCGGGGAGCGCGACGCGATCCAGATCCCCGGGTTCGATCTCGGCGCCTCGCCGCGCGAGGTGCGCGAGCCGCGCGGATCGACGCTGATCATGTCGACCACGAACGGCACTCGCGCGATCGTCACCGCGGCCGCCTCGTGCAAGACCGTCCTTCTCGGCAGCCTGCTGAACCTCGATGCGGTGGTGGGCGCGGTGCGCGAGCGTGGCGAGGACGTGACAGTCGTCTGCGCCGGCTGGAAGGGCGGCTTCGCGGTCGACGACGCCTACTGCGCCGGGCGAATCACACGCGGCCTCGGGGGCGAGCGAACGGACGCGACGGTGGCGGCGGAGTTGATCGCCGACCGCTTTCCGCACTCGATCGACGGGATCAACGCGCGCACCTACGGCCCACCGGGCCTCGAGGAAGACATCGCCTGGGTGTCGCAGGACAACCTCCTCGACGTCGTCCCGCGCCTCTCGCGGATGGTGGACGGCGCCGCAGAAATCGTGGCATCAGCCATCTAGCTCTCGCGCAAGACGACGACGCCGTCCTCGTCCGCGTGGAGGACTGCGCCCGGCTCGAACGTCACGCCGCCGAAACTCACGGGAACATCGACCGCGCCTGAGCCTTCCTTTCGGCTCGGTCGCGGGTTCGTCCCGACGGCCTTGATCCCCAGACCGACGTCGTCGAGCGCACGCGAGTCGCGCACGCAGCCGTTGAGGACGATCCCTGCCCAGCCGTTCTCGAGTGCGAGCTTGGCGATGGAGTCGCCGACGAGCGCGTACCTCATCGAGCCGCCTGCGTCGACGACCAGCACCCGTCCGTCGCCCGGCTCGCCGGCCTGCTTGCGGACGAGAACGTTGTCCTCGTGGCAACGGATGGTCGCGACGCGGCCCGAGAACGCCGCACTGCCGAACGAGCGGAACTGGATCAGGCAGACATCCGCCCGGTCCCCGTGTTCGTCCAAGATGTCGGCGGTCGCGGCCACGATCTCGACTCTAATAGGCACTTGACAGGGGAACACGTGTTCGTGTAGAACATGTGTTCGCATGATCGCCTGTCTCTCCATTCCGGGGTTCGAGCTGAGGGCATCCCTCCGTGCCCGGCCGCGTCTCGCGCTCGAGCCTGCGGCCCTCGCCCCGCTGGAGGGCACCGAGCCGCTGCTCGGCCCGGTCACCGCCGCCGCCGAGGCGGCCGGTGTCAAGCCGGGCATGCGGCTCGGGGAGGCGCTTGCGATGTGCCCGTCGCTCACGCTCGTCGAGCCCGATCCGGAGACGGCCGAGCGGGAGTGGGAGGCGATCGTCCGCCGGCTCGAGGACTCCGGCTTCTCGGTCGAGCCGGCTGGGCCCGGCTGCGCGTACTTCGAGACGCGCGGCGTGGAGCGCCTCTACGGCGGGCTCGAGCAGGCGCTCAAGCGCGCGCTCGAGGCGGTCGGTTCCTCGTGGGATCCGCGCGTCGGCGCGGCCGAGCGCCGGTTCGCCGCGCTCGCGGCCGCGACCGTCGCGCGCCCCGGCCAGATGCTGGTCGTCTCCAACGAGCAGTCACCCGCGTTTCTCGCGCCTCATCCACTCACCCTCCTTCCCCTTGAGACCGGCCGCCGTCAGGAGCTGCAAGATCTCGGCGTACGCACCATCGGCGGGCTCGCGGCGCTCCCCGACGCCTCCGTCGCCGAGCGGCTGGGCGCGGACGGGCGCCGCGCGCACGGTCTCGCCCGCGGCGGATCGAAGCGGCGCGTGCGCGGTCGCCGGCAGCCCGCGGAAATCGTCGAGTCGCTCATCTTCCCCGAGGCCGTCGGCAACGAGCTCACGCTGCGGCGCGCGTTCGGCGCGCTCCTCGATCAGGTGTTGGCCCGGCCGGAGCGAGGAGGACGCTTCATCCGCAAGATCGCACTCTCGGCCCGGCTCGTCGGCGGTGGGTCGTGGCGGCGGACGGCGACGCTCCGCGATCCGACCGCGGAGCACGCGCGGCTAAAGGCAGCCCTCGCTCCGAAGCTCGCCGAGTTGCCCGCGCCCGTCTTGGAGCTCAGGCTCGAGCTCGTCGACCTGACCGAGTCGCGGGGGATGCAGCTGGAGCTCGTCCGTCCCGAAGGAGCGGTAATCCGCTCGCACCTGCGGGAGGGCCTGAAGCAGGTGCGCGCCAGCACCGGATCCGGCTCCGTCTGCAGCGTCGTAGAAGTCTCGCCTTGGTCTCGGATACCGGAATCCCGAGCACTACTTGTGCCCCGTGACGAATGAGGATGTCCTTCATGAGACATTGAGGAGGGGGCTCGCGGGGGAACCCTGGGTTCCCCCGCGTTCAATCCCGCGCCCTGCTCGTTCCGCGGGACGAGTAAACGAGCCGCGGTCGGCGCTGGTCGAGCCGGGGTTCGACGGCACGCCGCGGACCGTCAACCGCCAGGCGGTGGCCCTCGTCCGCGAGGAGTGGCATGTCGTCGAGCGCTGGTGGACGGAGGAGCCGGTACGGCGGCGCTACTTCGAGGTCGTCCTCGAGGGCGGCCAGAACACGGTCGTCTTCCGCGACGAGGAGCGCGGCGCGTGGTTCAGCCAGCGCGGGGCTTAGTGGGGCGGAGGGAACTGGTCGTACTCCGCCGGCTCGGGGTTCTCACCCGCGTCCATCTTCCGGATGTATTCGTCGAAGCGCATCCCCGGTGCGTGCGTGTTGAGGAAGCGGAGGCGTCCGTCGCTCGAGTTCCTGAACGCATGGACGACATTCGGTGGCGCATGAACGAGATCTCCGGGACGTGCGTGGATCGTCTTCCCGTCCACCATGACTTCGAGCTCGCCCTCGAGGACGTAGAACGAGTCGACGTGCTGCCGGTGGATGTGCGGGCTTGCGCCGGCCGTCCTCGGTTCCATCTCGAACTCGAACATGACGAGTTCCTCGCGAGCCACGAGAACGGTCGCCCGCCTGCCCGGCCGCTCGAGGACTTCCATCACGGGCGAGTATGACCGACGCCGAAGCCGCTCACCGCACGCAAAATGAAACTGGTTCGTTGACGGCCGACGCGGAGGCGGGCTTTGCTCGCCTCCGCTCAGAAGTGCCGGGTTCAGATGCTTCCCGCCGTCGAAAAGCGCATGCCCGCGCGCCAGCGCGGGCGGATTTTCGACGGAAATGCGTCGAGCTCCACAGCCACTCCTCGTACTCCTTCCTCGACGGCGCCTCACTGCCGGAGGAGCTCGCCGTTCAAGCGGCAGAGCTCGGCTACGAGGCGATCGCTCTCACCGACCACGACGGGGTCTACGGGTCGCTCGAGTTCGCGCACGCGGCGAAGGCCTTCGGCGTCCGTCCGATCACGGGCGCCGAGCTATCGCTGACCGACGGCTCGCACGTGACGGTGCTCGTGGAAACGCCACAGGGCTACTCCAACCTCTGCCGGCTCATCACGACGGCGTTCGCGCACACTCGGCCGAAGGAGGGGGCCGAGCCGCTCCCGCCGGCGCTCGACCAGCGGCTGCTGGAGGAACTGAACGAGGGGCTCGTTTGCCTCTCCGGCTGCGCGCGACTGGGCCTGGCCGTCCGTTTTCCGAACAAGGCGGCCCAGCTGGCGCGAGCCTTTGGGCCGGAGCGCTTCTTCGTCGAGCTCCAGCGTCCGTACGAGCGCGGAGACGCCCGCCGGAACGCGGCTCTGCGCGACCTGGCGGACACGCTCGGCTTCCAGACGGTTGCGACCGGCGACGCGCACTCGCACCATCCCCGCCGGGCGCCGCTCCAGGACGCGCTCGTGGCGATCAAGCACCGGACGTCGCTGGACGGGTGCGAGCGGGAACGGCGCGGAAACCACGAGAGCGTGCTCCTTCCGCCGGAGGCGATGGCAGAGCGCTTCCCGGACGATCGCGGCGCGGTCGCGCGCTCCGGCGAGCTGGCGGCTCGGCTCGAGTTCGACCTGACGCGCGAGCTCGGGTACCGCTACCCGGACTTCTCCGACGGCGACGAGCCCGCGATCGCTCAGCTGACCCGCGTGTGCAACCGGGCATTCGAAGAGCGTTACGGCGGCGCGAACGGCCACAAGAAGCGAGCGCGAGCACGGCTCGACGAGGAGCTCGCCCTGATCGGCGAGCTCGGGCTGGCCGGGTTCTTCCTCCTGCACTGGGAAGTGCTCGAGCTGGCGCGCGAGGTCGCGCTCGAGGTACGGGGCGCTTCCGTCGCGCGCAACGTCCTCCCGCCCGGCCGCGGCCGCGGAAGCTCGGTGGGCTCGATCGTCTGCTACCTGACCGGGCTCTCGCACGTCGACCCGGTCGAGGCGGAGCTCTCGCTCGGACGGTTCCTCAACCGTGAGCTCGAGTCCGTCCCCGACATCGACCTCGACTTCCCGCGCGACATCCGCGAGAAGCTCATCGTGGCCGTGACCGAGAAGTACGGCCACGAGCACGCCGCGCTCGTCGCGAGCTTCGCCACCTACCGCTCGCGCGGCGCGATCCGTGACCTGGGGAAGGCACTCGGCCTGCCGTTCGCCGAGCTGGAGCGGCTGGCGCGACTCACGGACGGGAACCCGAAGCGCGTCCAGGAAGAGCTGGCGGCGCTTCCCGACGCGGAGTCGAAGCTCGGGTCGCCCCGCTGGCGCGCGTTCGGCGAGCTGTGCGCCGAGATCGCGGGCTTGCCGCGCCACATCTCCCAGCACCCCGGCGGAATGGTCATCTCGAGCCGCCCGCTGATCGAGCTCGTCCCCGTCCAGCCGGCAGCGATGGCCGGCCGGCAGATGTGCCAGTGGGACAAGGACTCGTGCGACGACGCCGGCTTCCTCAAGATCGACCTGCTCGGCCTGGGGATGCTGTCGGCGGTCGAGGAGTGCGTCGAGCAGATCGCACGAGTGCGCGGGAAGACGATCGACCTGTCGCGCATCCCTCTCGACGACCCGCCGACCTACGAGGACATCCAGCGGGCCGACACGGTCGGCGCCTTCCAGATCGAGAGCCGCGCGCAGATGCAGAGCCTCTTGCGGACGCGGCCCGAGCACCTGGACGACCTGACCGTCCAGGTCGCGCTCGTCCGTCCGGGGCCGATCCAGGGCAAGGCCGTCCATCCGTACATCGACCGGCGCCAGAAGCTGCGCGAGGATCCGGACTTCGTCCCCCCGGCCGACCATCCCCTGCTCGACGAGCCGCTCCGCTCGACGCTCGGCGTCGTCGTCTTCCAGGACCAGGTGCTCGAGGTCGCGATGGCTCTTGCGGGCTTCACCGTCGGAGAAGCGGAAGGACTGCGCCGCGCGATGAGCCGCAAGCGCAGCCACGCGGCACTCGAGGCCTACCGGGCGCGATTCATCGAGGGGGCGGTGGGGAAGGGCGTCGCCGAGGCGAAGGCGGACGAGATCTACGACAAGCTCGTCGGCTTCTCGGGCTTCGGCTTTCCCAAGTCGCATGCGGCCGCGTTCGGCCTGCTCGCGTACCAGTCGTCCTGGCTGCGGCGCCACTATCCGGCCGAGTTCCTGGCCGCGCTGCTGAACGCGCAGCCGATGGGCTTCTATCCGCCCGCGAGCCTGGTGCGGGACGCGCAGCGGCGCGGAGTGGAGGTGCTGCCGCCGGACGTCAACGTGAGCGCGGCGAAGTGCGTGCTGGAGGGAGAGGCGGTGCGCGTGGGGCTCGAATACGTGCAGTCGGTCGGCGCCGACGACGCGAACGTGCTGGTGGAGGAGCGGGAGCGCGGCGGGCCGTACCGGGGGATCGTCGACCTCGTCCAGCGCGCGCCCGTGGGGCGGGACGAGCTGGAGGCCATCGTGGCCGCCGGCGCCTGCGACTCGTTCGGCGAGCCGCGCCGCAAGCTCCTCTGGCGGCTCGGGCTCGTGCCGCGCTCGGAGACCGTTCCGGGCACCGGTGGCACGGAGCAGCAGCTGGCGCTGCCGCTCGGTCCCACCGCGGAGATCCCCGATCTGCCGGAACAGACGCAGTGGGAGCGGATGCTGGCCGACTACGGCAAGACGAGCCTGTCAGTCGGCGTCCATCCGCTCGAGCTCCTGCGACCGCACCTGCCGCCGGGGACGCTCTCGAGCCCGGAGCTTGCCGGGGCGCGTTCCGATTCCGAGGTCGCCGTGGCGGGGATGGCGGTCGCGCGCCAGCGGCCGGCAACGGCAAACGGGGTCGTCTTCATGCTGCTCGAGGACGAGCACGGCCAGATGAACCTGATCATCCCACCGCCGGTGTACGAGCGGTACCGGCCGATCGTGCGCGGGGAGCCGCTCCTGCTCGCTCGCGGCAAGTTCGAGCGCCGCGACCGCAACCAGAACGTCCTCGTGCGCGAGCTGGAGACGCTGGCGCCGCTCGCCCGCCGCGTGGCGGAGATGGACGTGAACGAGGCGCTACCGCGCGCCCACCATTTCGGGCATCGCTGACGCTGTCATCGTTCGGACGATGGAGTCCGAGATCAAGCTCACAGGTGGTCGGGTCACGAGCGGCGTGGCCCGACTCGGTGACACCGTCCACCGCTCGGTCGGCACGTGGACGCCGCCGTCCATGACTACCTACGGCACCTCGAAGAGCGACGCTTCGAAGGAGCGCCTCGCGTGCTCGGCTTCGACGACCAGGGACGCGAGATACTCAGCTTCATTGACGGCGTCGTCGCGAGCTCGAGCGACTGGACCCGAGGCCAGCGAATCGCGTCCCCGCCGGCGGGCTGTCCGACGAGGCGCTGGTCGAGGTCGGACGGCTCATCCGCTCGCTGCACGATGCGGCGGCGGACTTCGAGCCGGCGGATCCTGTCTGGCGCGAGTACGCCCACCCGATCCTCCCTGGCGAGATCGTCTGCCACGGGGATCTCGGCCCGCACAGCACGGTCTGCCGCGACGGCTGGCCCGTCGGGTTCATCGACTGGGACGGTGCCCGGCCGAATGAGTCGCTGCTCGAGCTGGGGCATGCGGCCTGGCAGTACGTCCCGCTCTCGGACGACGCGTACTGCCGGGAGATGGGGTTCGAGCGGCCGCCGGATCGAGGGGCCAGGCTGCGTCTCTTCGGTGAGACGTACGGAACGGGCGGGACGGAGATCCTCCGGGAGGTTCGCGAGGCCGCGGCGTTTGCGACCGTGAACCTGGCAGAGGCACTGGACGTAGCGCAGCGTGTCTACGAGGTTTCCATCCCACGCGCCTGGGAGGTTCTCGACCCGTTGTTCGGGGACGTGCTGCGCGCGGTCCCGCTTGACACCGAGGTCGCTGGGCGGGCCGCGGAGATCCGCGCCCGGCACTACGACCGTAAGTCGCGCCCGATCTCAGGGCGTCCCGGACGAGCTCGAGTTGTGCTCGCTCCTCGACCCCTCCGTGAGGCTGGTCCCACCACGACCCGCTCTCGCCAGCGCGCCGCCGGAGCCTCATCTTCGCGACGTTCACGCGATCCCGCAAAGCCAGGCGTGAAGCGCGCAGGATCCCGAAGTTGCGAGAGACCGAGATAGGCGCGGAGCAACGCTTCCTGCACAATGTCTTCCGCATCCTCGCCCACCATCAACTCGACGATGGACTGGACGCGAGCACGATTCTGATCGACGAGCGTCGCGAACGCGGCCGGATCGCCGGCCAAGGCGGCGCTGACGAGCTTGTCGTCTCCCATACCCATGAGTTGCCTGAGAGGGCCTCGAAGGTTACGGGTTGCGGTCAGACGCTCGGGCTGAGGTCCGCCGCTGCCACGAGTGCGTGGATCCGACCGATCCTGTCCCGGACCTGGTCTTGGAGCTGATCGACGACAACGGCCAGGCCGAGGAACGTCGCGCCGCACTCCTCGATCAGGGCCTTGGCGGCGACTGCCCGGCTCCCTCGCTCCGCGCAGTCGTCGACAAGGAGTAATGCGGTCCTCGTCACCGCGTCCCTCCCGTTGCAGGCGGAGCACGCATGTGCGCCCGCGATAGTCGGCTTCGGTGCGGCGAGTCACCTTCGGTCCTGGGAAGAGTCCTTTCTCCTTGCGGATCGCGACGAAACCGACGCCCAGCTCGGCTGCCACCGCTGCTCCCAGGATGAAGCCGCGCGCCTGCGCCGGCGACCTTGGTCGCGTCGCCGAAGGGCTCCGCGAGTGCACGGACGATCGCTCGGAAGACGCCGCCGTCCGAGAAGAGACGCCAGCTGTCGGCATGGCCATCGACCAGGCGAACAGGGCGATCTAGCTCCTCCTTGGCGCTCAGAGATCCTCGATCTCGAGCGCGAAACGCGGGAACCGCTTCAGCACGCCGCGGTTGAAGAACTCGCGGTATTCCTCCGCCACCTCGCCCTCGAGGGTCGATGCGTAGTGGTCGCGCAGGTCGGCGAGCACTTCGGCGCCTGACTCCACCACGTCCATGTAGTCCCCGAACAGCTCCTCCGAATCCTCCCGGTCCGCCCGGTCGTAGGCCGCCTCGGCCTCGTCCGCCTCGGCGATGAGGTCGGAGTACTCCTCCTCGAACAGGTCGAGCTGGCGCAGGACGACGTCGGCGAAGCGCCGGCGGAACATCAGAGGAGCTCCTCGTACAGCGAGACGTGCGCCGCCGCCGCGGCGTCCCACGTCAGCGTGTCCCGCGCGCGGCGCGCGCCTGCTCGCGCGCGCTCCAGCGCCTCCGGCTCGGAGAGAAGCTCGCGGATCGCCTCCGTCAGCGCCTCGACGTCTCCCGGCTCGACCACGCGGCCGGCCTCGAACCGGCGCACCGGCTCGGCGATCGCACAGACGTCGTACGCGACAACGGGGACGCCTGCCCCGAGCGCGCGCAGGAGTGCCCCGCTCTGGTCGATCTCGGGCTCGTACGGGAAGACGGCGACCGTTGCTTCGCCGAGCGCGCGGTCTATGTCGGCCTCGCTGGCGTAGCCCAGCCGCCATTCCGCCGACGGTCCGGCGGCCGTGCGGTACGCGTCCACCGGCTCGAGCGGGTCGCCCACGACCAGCAGCCGCGCATCCGGCACCTGTGCAACCGCGGCGATCGTGTCGGCGAGTCTCTTGTACGGGCGGATGACGCCCAGCGCGAGCACGGTCGCGCCGTCGTCCCGGCGGGCCGGCTCGCTGGCGAAGACAGGATGCGGGATGACGCACAGCCGCCCTGGGTCGACCCCCAGGTCCGCCAGCGTCCCGCGGCCGTGCTCGCTGTGCACGATTACACGTGAGAACCGCTGCAGCAGCGTCCGCCACAGGTCGCGCTTCGTCGCCGTCCGGCGCGGAAGGAGGTCGTGGGCCGTGAAGACCGACGGCCGGTGCATGCGCAGCACACGGCTGTCGATCTGGGGCGCCGCGAGCCACTGGTGGTGGACGATCTGGCCCGGCCGGGAGCGGATACGGATGAGGCCGACCGAGTGCTCGGCGGCCTTGAGCGGAAGCCGGGCGCGCGAGCGTTTGAAGACCCGGTTCGAGGCGGGATAGAAGATCTCGGAGCGCGTGTAGCCGTCCGGGGCCGGCGGGTCTCCGAATCGGAACCGCGAGGTCAAGAGCTCCACGTCGACCCCCGCCCGGACGAGAGACGATGCGAGCTCGTGGTCGTACTGCGGGGTGAACGACGCTGGGTCGATGAGAAGGAGGCGCATTGGCCCCTAATGTAGTGCGGTGCTCGTCCGGACCTGGAATCTGTTCCACGGAAACAGCGTCCCGCCGGGGCGAACCGCCTACCTGGAGGAAATGGTCCGCCTCGCAACCGCCGACCGGCCCGACGTGCTCCTCCTGCAGGAGGTGCCGCTCTGGGCGCTCTCCGAGCTCGGCGCCTGGTCCGGGATGACGGCGTTCACCCAGGTAGCGCACCGCACGCCGCTGGGCGCGAGCCTTGGCGGCAGCGTCACCCGGCTCAATCCCGGCCTGCTCCGATCGGCGGTGGCCGGCCAGGGAAACGCCATCCTGCTCGATTCGGCCCTCGAGCCGTTCGACTACCACGCGCTCGTGCTCAACCCACGCGAGTTCCGACACGAGCAGGCGGAGCGACTCGGGCTCGACCTCTCCGAGCGCTTCACGTGGGCGAAGGAGCGGCGAGTCTGCCAGGTCGTCCGTGTCGCGCTCCCTGACGGCAGGCGCGCGCTGATGGCGAACCTCCATGCGACGAGACACGCGCGAATGGCCGAGGCGGAGCTTGGGCGGGCCTGGGAGTTCTTCTCGGCACTCGCCCACTCCGGCGAGATCGACGTGGTGGGCGGCGACTTCAACGTCCGTCCAGGCTCGAAGGCGCTCGGCGCCCTGCATGCGGAGGGCTTCTCCGATGCGGGGGAAGGCGTCGATCATGTGCTCGTGCGGGGTGCGACTTCGTCCTCCTACCGCTGGCCCGAGGAGCGGCGGCGGATCGGGGGCGTTCTCGTCTCCGACCATGCGCCGCTCGAGGTGCGCGTCACGTGAACCGCGAGGAAGCGCGTGCCGCGTTCCCCGTCCTCGAGCGGGTCGCGTACCTGAACGCGGGGAGCTTCGGCCCGCTCGCGCGGACGACCGTGGGCGCGATGCAGGAGAGGCTGCGGCGCGATCTCCAGGAGGGACGGAGCGGCGGGCGCTTCATGGACGGGGCGACCGCAGTGCGGGACGGCATCCGCGAGCGGCTCGCGGCGCTCATCGCGGTGCCGCCGGCGAACGTGGCGCTCACGACCTCGACGACGCGCGGCTGCAACATTGCGATCGCCGGCCTGCGCCTGCAGCCGGGCGACGAGGTGGTGACCACGGACAGCGAGCACTTCGGGCTCGTCGGGCCGCTCCACACCTCGGGAGCGACCGTGCGGGTCGCTCCGATCCTCGACCGCGCCGCTGAGGAGACGTACGACGTCATCGCCGCCGAGATCGGCTCGCGCACCCGCCTGGTCGCGCTTTCGCACGTCAACTGGTTGACCGGCCACAGGCTGCCGCTCGAAGAGCTGCGCGAGAACTTCGACGTCCCGCTGCTCGTGGACGGAGCGCAGTCGGTCGGCGCCATTCCCGTCGATGCTTCCGCATACGACTTCTACACCGTCTCCGGGCAGAAGTGGCTGTGCGGGCCCGATACGACGGGAGCGCTGTACGTCCGGGACCCGGACGCCCTGGAGGTGGCGACCCCGTCCTACTTCGCGCAGGCCGAGTACGAGCCGGAAGGCCGCTACACGCCGAAGGAGGGAGCCGCGCGCTTCGACTCCGATTGGCTGCCGCCCGCGTCGCTGGCGGGGCTGACGGCCGCGGTGGACGCGGCGCCGGCTTGGCGCTACGAGGCCGCGGAGGAGATGTCGGCACGGTGCCGCGCGGTCCTGGTCGAGGCGGGGCTGGAGGTCGTGACCGAGCCGGGGCACTCGACTCTCGTCAGCTTCGTCCCGCACGGCGATCCCGCCGAGACTGCCGCGGCCGCATACGAGCAGGGAGTCGTCATCCGCGACCTCCCGCGCACGCCGTGGCTGCGCGCCTCATGCGGCTATTGGACGAACGACGAGGATCTGGAGCGGCTAGTTGCCGCTCTGCGGTAGCGACGCGTACAGCGAAAGCTCGTTGCCGTCCGGATCGCGGAGGACGGCATAGCGCATCCCCCAGAACGCGTCCCAGGGGGCGAGATGGCTCTTTGCCCCGGCCTCGACCAGCTCGTCGTGCTTCGCGTCCACCTCGTCCGGGCTCCCAAAGGAGAAGGCCATCGTGACGGTCGGCGATCCCGAGCCCGGCGCCCATGACGGGTCGAAGCTCCTCATCGTCTCGTGGGTGTCGAACATCAGGCGGATCCCGCCTGCGAGCTCGACCTCGGCGTGCCCGTGTCCCTCCGGATCCTCCGGGATCGCGAGATCGAGGTGCTTGTAGAACTCCCGTGTCCGGTCGAGATCCTCGACCGCCACGCCGAAGGCGTCGAGGCTCACGAGGCGGCCGCCACGTCCGCTGACGTCCTCAGGCCCAGCTCCGGCGCGATCGGCCGCATCGCGTCGATGATAAACGCGATGTGCTCGTCCAGGTCGACGCCGAGGTCCTCGGCACCCTGGTAGACCTCGTCCCGGTGGACGCCGGCCGCGAACGACGGCTGCTTGAGCTTTTTGCGGACAGATTTCGGCGTGAGCGAGTCGATGCCGTCCGGGCGAACGAGCCCGCACGCGTGGACGAAGCCGGAGAGCTCGTCGCACGCGAAGAGCGTCTTCTTGAGCGGCGTGTCGCGGGGCATGTCGAGATGCTCGGCGTGCGACAGGATGGCCTCGACCATCTCCTCGGGATAGCCCTCCTCGCGCAGCATCGGCGCGCCGTCCTGCGGATGCTGGTCGAGGGTGGGGTGGATCTCCCAGTCGAAGTCGTGCAGCAACGCGACCGCGCCCCAGAGCTCCTCGTCCTCGCCGAAGCGCCGGGCGTAGGCGCGGACGGAGGCCTCGACCGCCAGCGCGTGGCGGCGCAGCGCCTCGCTCTGCGTGTGGCGCGTCAGCGTCTCCCAGGCTCGTTCGCGGGTGACTTCCACTTGACGCGCTAGGGTACCTCGATGGCTGGAACGGCCGTCGCGGACACGCTTACCGAAGCATTCCTCATCGAGGGCGGAAGGCGCCTCGAGGGGCGTGTGCGCGCGGCCGGAAACAAGAACGCTGCTCTGCCGCTGCTCGCCGCGTGCGTGCTCGCGGGGGAGGAAGTCCGCCTGGAGAACGTGCCGCGCATCCGCGACGTCGAGACGATGATGGCGCTCCTCGACGACATCGGCGGCGAAGCCGAGTGGACAGGCCCGAACGAGGTACGCGTAAACAGCATCGCTGCGAGTCGCCACGAGCTCTCGGAGGCGCTGTGCAGCCGCATGCGCGCCTCGATCCTGCTCGCAGGGCCGCTCCTGGCCCGCTTCGGGTCCGCCGTCGTCCCCGCTCCGGGCGGGGATCCAATCGGCCGCCGCCGCCTCGACGTCCACATGCACGCGCTCGCCGAGCTCGGCGCCGACGTCCGCTACGCCCAGCCCTTCGAGTTTCGCGCAGAGCGGCTGACGGGCAAGCGCATCTACCTGGACGAGCCCAGCGTGACCGGGACGGAGAACGCGATCATGGGCTCTGTCACGGCCGAGGGCGAGACCGTCCTCGTCAACGCTGCCAGCGAGCCGCACGTCCAGGATCTCTGTCACTTCCTCGTGTCGCTGGGCGCGCGTATCGAGGGAATCGGGTCGAACACGCTGCGTATCAAAGGCGTGCGCGAGCTGGGCGGAGGCACCTGGCGCATCTGCCCCGACCACGTCGAGGTCGGAAGCTTCATCGGCTGCGCCGCGGTGACCGGCGGAGACGTGACCATCGACGAGTGCCGTCCCGACGACCTCGTCTCCATCCTGCCCGCCTTCGAACGGCTGGGGATCAGGGTCGAGGTAGGCGAGACGAGCATCCGGGTTCCTCCCGGGCAGGAACTGGTGGTGCGCAGGGACCTCGGCTCGATGATCCCCAAGATCGAGGATGGCCCCTGGCCGGCCTTCCCCGCCGACCTCACCTCGATCGCGCTCATCGTCGCGACGCAGGCGAAGGGCGAGATCCTCATCTTCGAGAAGATGTTCGAGAGCAGGCTGTTCTTCGTGGACAAGCTCAGCAACATGGGCGCGCGCGTGATCCTGTGCGACCCGCACCGCGCTGTCGTCGTCGGGCCCTCGCACCTGTACGGGCAGAGGATGGACAGTCCCGACGTCCGCGCCGGCTGGGCCATGCTGATAGCCGCGCTGTGCGCGGAAGGGCAATCGCGGATCGGGAACATCCGCTGGATCGACCGCGGGTACGAGCGGGTGGACGAGCGGCTGCGGTCGCTCGGCGCGCAGATCGAGAGGGTGGAGGCGTGAACACGCAGCTCATGGCGCGCCTGACCGTGGACGGCACCGGCGACGTCAGCGTCGACACCGGCCTGCCCACCCTCGACCACCTCCTTGGCGAGCTCGCCCGATACGGACGCTTCGACCTGGTACTCGAGATCGCTCCTGACAGCCCCCAGGCACAGATCGAGTCGACGGGCCGCGCACTCGGCGAGGCACTTCATGTGGCGCTCCGCGAGCGAGGCGCGCGCGGCCATGCGGTCGGCGCCGTTCCCGCGGGCGAAGCGCTTGCATCGGTCGCGCTGGACCTGGCTGACCAGCCGCGGGTCGTCTCGAACGTCGACCTCTCGAGTGTCCACGTCGCAGGGCTCGGCGGGGACGTGATCGCACGGTTCCTCGACGAGCTCGCAGGCGCTGCCGGAATCGTCCTGCACGTCCGGCTCGCGCACGGAGAGGACGAGCGCCATGTGCTCGACTCGATCTTCAAGGCGCTCGGCGCGGCGCTCGGGGAGGCGTCCCGCCCGTGAAGGAGATCGTCCGGACCGAAGCCGCGCCAGCCCCGTTCCAGGGGGCTCCCTATTCGCAGGCGATCGTCAGCGGCGGCTTCGTGTTCGTCTCGGGGCAGCTGTCGCTCCGGCCGGACCACGCGGAGATCGTGGGGGAGACCATCCAGGAGCAGACCGAGCAGGTGTTCGCGAATCTCGGCGCGATCCTCGAGGCGGCCGGGTCGGGCCTGGACAAGCTCGTGAAGACGACCGTGTATCTGGTCGACCTCAACGAGTTCCAGGGGATGAACGAGGTCTACGCGCGCCATGTCGGCGACCGGCCGCCGGCGCGCGCGACGGTCGAGATCTCCGCGCTGCCCGCCGGCGCGAAGGTCGAGATCGAAGCGATAGCCGAGCTGTAGGCGTGGACATCGAGCGCTACCTCGGGGCCGAGCTCGACCGGGCCCTCGGCCGGGTGGCGGAGCCGTACGCCGGTGTGTACCTGGTCGGAGGGACCGTCCGCGACATCCTGCTGGGCCGGCCGAACTTCGACGTGGACGTCGCGGTCGCGGGCGACGCGATCGAGCTCGCGGGTGCGCTCGCCGCGGAGCTGGGCGGCCGTTGCCGTCCGCACGGCCAGTTCGGCACCGCGGCCGTCCTGTACGGGGACGGGAAGCACGTCGACGTCGTCACCGCCCGGCGTGAGACATACGCGCAGCCCGCGGCGCTCCCCACGGTGGAGGCGGCCGGGATCGAGGAAGACCTCTTCCGGCGCGACTTCACGGTCAACGCCATGGCGATCGGCCTCAAAGGGGACGACCACGGCCGTCTCGTCGACCCCTTCGGCGGCCAAAAGGATCTCGAGGCGGGAACGATCCGCATCCTGCACGACCGGTCCTTCGTCGACGACCCGACGCGTATCTTCCGCGCCGTCCGCTACGAGAGCCGTTTCGGCTTCCGCATGGACGAGCACACCGAGGCGCTGGCGCGCGAAGGTGTGGCCGGCATCGGGCTCCTCTCGGGCGCGCGCCTGCGCGAGGAGTTGCTGGAGCTCTTGGAGGAGGAACAAGCCCCGCCGTCCATCGTTCGGCTCGGGGATCTCGGCGTGGTGCCGGCGACCGAGGCGACCGCAAAGCTCTTCACACGGCTGCGTGAGCTCGATCGCCGCTACGGGCTCGACGTCCCGGACTGGCGGCTCGGCCTCGCGGCACTCGGTCTTGGTCTGCCCTCCGCAGAGGTCGCGCCGTTTCTCGAGCGGTTGCAGCTTCGGCGGCGCGACGCGCGCCACATCAACGCGGCGATCGAGGACGGACCGCAGCTGGTGGAACAGCTGCGCGACGGCGGCCTGACGGCGTCGGAGATCGTGGCACTCGCGGAGCCCGACCACCCCGATGCGCCGCTCCTGGCGCTCGCCCTCGACGACCAGCAGGCGCTGCACGAGTACTTCGACCGGCTGCAGCACGTGAAGCTGCACATCGGGGGCGCCGACCTCGCCGACCTCGGGCTCGGAGAATCGCCGCGGGTGGGGGAGATCCTCGCCGAGCTGCGGCGGCGGAAGCTGAACGGCGAGCTCGACGGCCGGGAGTCGGAGCTCGCCGCCGCGCGGGAGCTGCTCGAATGACGCTTCGCTGGGAGGCTCCCGGCCCCTATGCGGTCGTCTTTACCACTCGGCAGGGCGGCGTGAGCCAAGGCCCGTTCGAGTCGCTCAACCTCGGCAAGGCGGTCGGGGACGAGCCCGAGCGCGTGGACGAGAACCGGCGCCGCGCCTGCGCCGAGGTGGAAGCCGACCCCGAAGCCCTGACGCTCAACCGGCAGCGGCATTCCACCACCGTCCACCGCGCCGAGCCGGGAAGCCGCGGTGTCCCCGGCGACGGCCTGTGGAGCGACGAGCCGGGCCAGCCCATGCTGGCGCTTTCGGCCGATTGCCTCACCATCGCCGTTGCCCGCTCGAACGGCGACCGGCCGGCGCTCGCCGTCCTCCATGCGGGCTGGCGCGGCCTCCTCGAAGGGATCGTCGAGTCGGGGTGTGCTGCGCTCGGCGACGCGAAGCTGGCGGCCGCCGTCGGGCCGGCGATCGGCCCCTGCTGCTACGAGGTCGGCCCGGAGGTTGCGGAGCCGTTCGAGGAGCGGTTCGGCGCGGGGCTCGTGCACGGCTGCAGGCTCGACCTGTGGTCGGCGGCCGAGCGAGCGCTTCGGGAGGCGGGCTGTGTGGACGTCCACCGCTTCGATCTCTGCACGCGCTGCAATCCGGACCTCTTCTTCTCCGAGCGGCGGACGGGAAGGCCGCGCGGGACGCACGGCGTCCTCGGCCTTGTTAGGGGCTGAGGAAGTCCGCGAGCGCTACGAGCGCATCCGCGGCGAGGTCGGCCCGGATGTGACCGTGGTCGCTGCGACGAAGTACGTATCCCTCGAGGACATGGCGGTCCTGGTCGACGCGGGGATCGACGTCGTCGGCGAGAACCGCGCACAGGACCTCGAGGCCAAGCACGAGCGCTACCGCGGCGCTTTCCGCTGGCATTTCATCGGACACCTGCAGAGCCGCAAGACAAAGACGGTGAACGGGATCTGCGAGCTCGTCCATTCGCTGTCGAGCGAATCGGCGGCCCGGCGGCTGACCGTCCCCGCGCTCGTCGAGGTGAACCTCTCCGGCGAGGACTCGAAATCCGGGGTCGCACCCGAGGGGCTGGAGGCCCTCCTGGGCGCGTATGGGGACGTCCGCGGCCTGATGACGATGCCGCCGCCCGTTCACGACCCTGAAGACTCGCGTCCATACTTCCACCGGCTGCGCGAGCTGGCCGAAACCCATGGTTTGCGGGAGCTTTCCATGGGGACGAGCCAGGATTACCGCGTCGCCGTGGACGAGGGAGCGACCCTCGTTCGCCTTGGATCAGTCCTATACGGCTGACCGGTGTGGTCAGCGGCTGAAGGCGGAGCCGGGCTTTGCCCGGCGTAGCCTGGAACCTGATCGAATCTGAGTGGAGCGAAGGAGGGGGAACACGGGGGAACCATGGGTTCCCCCGTGATTATCAGTCCTCTACGGGCGGTAAGATTCCGCCGCAATGGGATTCTCGGACGTCTGGAACCGAACGCTTGTCTACTTCGGCATCGCCGAGGAGGAAGACTGGGACGAGGACGGCTATGCCACCAACGAGGAGCTCGAGCGCTCCTACGGTGAGCGGCCGAACGTGCGCCGGCTGTCGCCGCGCCGCCAGCGACAGCCCGAGTTCGAGGAGTGGACGGACGACGCCGCCGCGCAGACGCAGGTCGTCCGGCCCGAGCGGCTCCGCCGGGTTCCACCCACGGCTGCGCCGGCCCAGTCGGGAGCATCCGTCCGTGTTCACCTCGTCCTCCCGCGCAGCTTCAACGACGCCCAGCAGATCGCCGACAAGTTCAAGGAGGCCATCCCGGTCATCCTCAACCTCCAGAGCTCCGACCAGGAGCTGTCCAAGCGGTTGATCGACTTCTCCAGCGGCCTCACGTACGCGCTCGACGGGGGGATGCAGAGGATCGCGGACAAGGTGTTCCTGCTCACGCCGCGAAACGTCGAGGTCTCCGCCGAAGAGCGCGCCAAGCTCCTAGAACGCGGCGGCTTCTTCAACCAGGCCTAGCGTCCCTGGCCGGCGGCTTCCGGCGGCCGGCGGAGCCGCCCTCCGGAAACCGCCTGACGCCGCTCGCGGCAGGATGCGGCGCCGGCGCTTGGCCGTGCCAGCTTGCACTGTCCTGCGCGCTGCGGCTGGCCTCCTTTGCGAGCGACGTCCCAGAAACGCTAGGCCACGCGTAGGAACCAACGGCTTCTAGCAGAATCCAGCCTGGATGGGCGCCTTCGGTCTGCTCGCGGACGTGATCTCCGGGATCCAGAAATTCGTCTGGGTCTTCGTCCTCGTCTACGGGCTTGTCATCTTCGCGTACATCCTCATGTCCTGGATCCGCATGCCCTACTCGGTGTGGCTGAGCCGGATCCAGAAATTCCTGCGCGACACGTGCGAGCCGTACCTGAACCTCTTCCGCCGCGTCCTACCGCCGCTCGGGCCGCTCGATCTGTCGCCGATCGTCGCACTCGTCGCGCTGTACCTGGCCGGGCGGCTCGTGATCTACATCCTGGGAAGGTTCCACTAGCGGCACGTCGAACACGGGAAGCGAGATGTCGCTTTCGCCTGCGGAAATCCGGCATGCCGAGCTCGATCGTGGCCTGTTCGGCTACAAGCGCTCGACGGTGGACGACCTACTCGACGAGACCGTCAGGAGCTTCGAGCAGGTCTGGCGCGAGCGTGCCGACCTGGCGGACAAGGTCGAGCACCTCGAAGCCGAGATCATCCGCTTCCGCGAGCTCGAGAACCTCCTGCGGACGACGCTCGTCTCCGCCGAGCGCGCCTCGCACGAGCTGCGCGCACAGGCACGCAAGGAGGCCGAGCTGATCGTCTCAGATGCGCAGAACGAAGCTCGGAGCCTGGTCCGTGACGCGCGCGCCCAACGCGAGCGGCTCGTCGCCGAGTCGAATCGCATCAAGGGAATGCTGCGCGCGGCGCTCGAGACGGTCGAGCAGGGCACCGCCAACGCCAAGGCGGCCTGAGACTCGCAAACTCGCAGATATCCTGTCCTCGATGAAGGCCGGCGCGCGAATCCGTGTGAAGGTGACCCCGGGAGCTGACAGGACGGAGCTGATCGGTTGGCACGGTGACGCCTGGCGGATCCGGGTCGCGTCCGCCCCGGAGCGCGGACGGGCGAACGACGCGGCGCTCCGATTCCTCGCCGAGACGCTCTCGCTGCCGCGGCGCAACCTGAGCGTCGTCGCCGGACACACTGCGCGCGACAAGCTCGTCGCCGCGGACGGGATCAGTGCGGCGGAGGCCGAGTCGAGGCTGCGGAGGAGCGCGACTCGATGAGCGTGGACGTCGAGCGCTTTCGCACCGCGCTGCTCGAGGAGCGCAAGCGCGTGCAGGACGCGATGCAATACATCCACGACGAGCATCCCGAGACCGGCGACGAGGTCCATCTCTCCACGCACCTGATGGACAACGCCGCGCTCACGCTCGAGCAGGAGATGGACGACACGCTGGAGGAGAACTCCGGCAACGTGCTCGCCGAGATCGACGCAGCCCTGGAACGGATCGACGACGGTACGTACGGGACGTGCGCGAGTTGCGGCCGGAAGATCCCTCCTGAGCGCCTGGAAGCCCTTCCCCACGCGACCCTGTGCATCGACTGCAAGCGGCGCGAGGCGGAGCGGTGACCGAGACGGAGCGGCGACCGCAGGTCGACGTCCGTGTCGGTTCCTCGACAGACGCGCTCACGCCCGTTTCGACCGCCCAGCGATCGCTCGGCGCCGGCGCCTGGCAATGGGTCGGGCTCGTGGCCGTGGCACTTGCGGCGCTCGGCGCCGACCAGCTGACGAAGTCGGTCGTCTCCAGCCACCTGGCTCTCGGCGAAGGGATTCACGTCGTTGGGCCTTTCTCGATCCACCACGTCCAGAATTCGGGCATCGCGTTCGGGCTCTTCTCGAGCGCAACGGCCGCCGTGATCGCCCTGACCGCGGTGGCTGTCGCCTGGATGCTCGTGTTCTTCGCCCGCTCGGGCGCGCGCCATCCAATCCTCCCGGCCGCGCTCGGCCTCGTGATCGGCGGCAGCCTCTCCAATCTCATCGATCGAGTGCGCCTCGGGCACGTGACCGACTTTCTCGACTTCAAGTACTGGCCGGCGTTCAACCTCGCCGACAGCTTCATCGTGATCGGCGTCGTCATCCTGTTCGTCGTCCTTCTCTTCTCCGACCGCGAGCCGCGCCGCAGGCGCATCACAGACGCTTCGCCTACTGGTTCCTGAAGACGCGGCGGGGACGCGGCTCGACCGCTTCCTGGCGCTCGCGCCCGAGATCGGCTCGCGCGCGGCCGCCGAGAGACTCTTGAGCGCGGGCGCCGTCCGTGTGGATGGTGACGCGCGCTCGAAGAGCTTCCGGCTCGCCGGAAACGAGACGCTCGAAGTCGACACAGCACTGCTCGAGCCGGAGGCGCTGACACCGCAGGACGTCGCGCTCACCGTCCTCTACGAAGACGCGCACCTGCTCGTGGTGGACAAGCCCGCCGGAGTAGTCGTCCATCCCACACCAGGACAGACGAGCGGGACGCTGGTACACGGGCTGCTCGAGCGGGGCATCGCCGGAGGTGCTGAGGACCGGCCGGGAATCATCCACCGGCTCGACCGCGACACGTCGGGGCTGCTGGTGGTGACGCGCTCCGCCGAGGCGTACGAGGTGATGCAGGGCCTCGTCCGCCGGCGCGAGCTCGAGCGCGAGTACGTGGCGCTCGTCCAGGGTCACCCGCGCTCGCGGAGCGGCCGCATCGAGGCGCCGATCGGCCGCGACCGTCACGACCCCACACGGCACTCGCTCGACACCGCCACGCCGCGTGAGGCCGTCACCCTCTTCGAGGTCGAGTGCCTCGTGGGGGAGCGCGCGCTGCTGCGTGTCCGGCTCGAGACGGGGAGGACGCACCAGATCCGGGTGCACCTCGAGGCGATCGGCCTGCCGCTCTCGGGTGACCCCGTGTACGGGATCGGCGGCGACCTCGGGCTCGAGCGGCAGTTTCTCCACGCCGCGCGGCTCGCCTTCACGCATCCGCTGACGGGCGAGCGCGTCGACATCTCCTCTCCGCTTCCGGACGAGCTGCAAACGGCGCTGAAGAAGGCAGAAGCGGCTCATTAGCTAGGATTCCGCCGTCCCTACGACCCGGTGGAACGGGCCGGACGGGGGTGCTCCTCGCGCTGCGCGTCGAGTTCCGTCCGGGCTCCGCCGGTCAGACAATCAACCAAGGAGGTAGCACGTGTCCGCCGTTTCGATGCGAGACCTGCTAGAGGCAGGCGTCCACTTCGGGCACCAGACTCGGCGCTGGAACCCCAAGATGAAGCGATTCATCTTCGGTGACCGTGCCGGCATCTACATCATCGACCTGCAGCAGACCATGGAGCGCCTGAACGAGTCTCAGGCATTCGCAAAGGCGCTGGCCGAGCGCGGCGGGACGATGCTCTTCGTCGGCACGAAGAAGCAGGCGCAGGACGCCGTCGCGACCCAGGCGGTTCGCGTCGGCATGCCGTACGTCAACCAACGCTGGCTGGGCGGCCTGTTGACGAACTGGCGCACGATCTCGGAGCGGATCGAGCGCCTGCACGACCTGCGTCGCCTGAAGGAGGACGGCCAGCTCGAGCTGCTCCCGGCGAAGGAGCGGATCACGATGGAGTCCGAGCTCGACAAGCTCGAAGCGAACCTCGGCGGCGTGGCCGACATGAAGAAGCAGCCGGACGCCGTCTTCATCATCGATCTCCGCAAGGAGCAGCTGGCCGTGCGCGAGGCGAGGCGGCTTGGGCTCCCGATCGTGGCGCTCGTCGACACGAACTGCGATCCGGACGACGCCGACTACCCGATCCCGGGCAACGACGACGCGATCCGCTCGTGCGAGCTGGTGACGCGCGCGATCGTGGACGCGATCGAGGACGGGATGAACAAGGCCTCGCCGCAGGACTTCGCTCCGCCGCGCGAGCCGGTGCAGACGGCGGAGGAGCCTGAGCCGGCCGAGACGGCGTCCGAGCCGGTCGACGAGGCGTCCGAGCCGGCAGGGGAGGCGTCCGACCCGGCAGCGGAGGCATCCGAGCCGGCCGAGGAAGCGCCCGAGTACGAGAAGCTCGGCCAGAAGGAAGAGACCGTGGAGGCGCCCCAGTGAGCGCCGTCATCTCGGCCTCGCTCGTCAAGGAGCTCCGCGACCAGACGGGCGCGGGGATGATGGACTGCAAGCGCGCGCTGAGCGAGACCGACGGCGACATGGAGAAGGCGGTCGAGCTCCTGCGCAAGTGGGGCGCCGCGAGCGCGGCAAAGCGCTCCGGCCGTGAGACGCCGGAGGGCAAGGTCGGCTACCGGATCGCCGACGACGGCAAGAAGGGCACGATGGTCGCCGTCGGGAGCGAGACCGAGCCGGTCTCGAACAACGAGGAGTTCCTCGCGTTCGCCAAGAAGGTGCTGGAAATCGTCGAGGCCGGGGGGCCTGGCTCGGAATCCGCCCTGGAAGATGAGCGAGTCGCTCTCTCGGGCAAGCTCGGCGAGAACATCGTCGTCGCCGGCGCGACACGCTTCGAAGCCGTCGACGGGGCAACGATCGACGCGTACGTCCATCCGCCGGCGAACAAGCTCGGCGTGCTGGTCCAGGTACGCGGCGGCTCCGGAGGGCTCGGTCGCAAGATCGCGATGCACATCGCAGCCTCCAGCCCGCGGTGGGTCGGACGCGAGGACGTGCCCGACGAGATCGTCACCTCGGAGCGCGAGATCTACAGCAACTCCGACGAGGTGCAGAGCAAGCCGGAGCAGGCCCGTGAAAGGATCGTGGAAGGGATGCTGAACAAGCGCTTCTTCGCCGCCAATGTGCTCGCCGAGCAGCCCTGGATCCACGAAACGGACAAGACCGTCGGCCAGGCGCTCGAGGAGGAGGGCGCCGAGGTGCTCGAGTTCGAGCGCTTCGCGCTCGCCGGGTGACGGCGGTCGACCAGCAAGAAGCGCCCGCGGGCGAACCCGCGGCGACAGCGTTTCACCGCGTCCTCCTCAAGCTCTCCGGCGAGGCCCTCATGGGCGACCGTGAGTTCGGGCTCGATCCCGACTGCATCGACGCCATCGCGGCCGAGATCGTCGAGGTTCATGCGAAGGGGCTCGAGATCGCGATCGTCACCGGCGGCGGAAACATCTGGCGCGGGATGGCCGCCGCGGCCGAGGGGATGGACCGCGCCACGGCGGACTACGCCGGGATGCTGGCGATCGTCCTCAACTCGCTCGTCCTCCAGGATGCGCTCGAACGGCGCGGCGCGCAGACGCGCGTCCTGTCCGCGCTGGCGGTCTCGGAGGTCGCCGAGCCGTACATCCGCCGCCGTGCGATCCGCCATCTCGAGAAAGGACGCGTCGTCATCTTCGCGGCCGGGACCGGCAACCCGTTCTTCTCCAGCGACACGGCCGGCGCACTGCGCGCGCTCGAGATCAACGCGGAAGCGATCCTCATGGCCAAGCACGGGGTGGAGGGGGTCTACGACGGCGATCCCAGGCTCGATCCGAACGCCCGGTTCCTGCCGGAGCTCACGCACGCGGAGGCGATCGAGCGCGACCTCAAGGTGATGGACGCGACCGCACTGTCGCTGTGCCGTGAGAACAAGCTGCCCATCTACGTGTTCGAGCAGGCCGAGGGGAACATCCGCCGGATCCTCTCCGGCGAGCGGCTCGGAACGATCATCTCGACCGGAAAGGAGAGCTGATGGCCGCCATCGACGAGTGGATCTCGGATGCCTCGAAGCGCATGGACAAGTCGGTCGAGTCCGCACGCAACGAGCTGAACACGGTGCGCACCGGACGTGCGTCCGCCGCGCTCCTCGACCGCGTCAACGTCGACTACTACGGTCAGCCGACACCGCTCCGACAGCTCGCGACGATCAACGTCCCGGAGCCGCGCATGCTGACGATCCAGCCGTTCGACCCCAACTCCGTCAAGGAGATCGAGCGCGCGCTCATGGAGTCGGATCTGGGGCTCACGCCCTCGAACGACGGCAAGATCATCCGCCTGCCGATCCCGCAGCTGACCGAGGAGCGGCGCAAGGAGCTCGTCAAGGTCGTCCGCCACATCGCCGAGGAGGGGCGCGTCGCGGTGCGCAACATCCGCCGGGACGCCATCCACCATCTCAAGGAGCTGTCGAACAACGGCGAGGTCGGCTCGGACGAGGAACATCGCGCGGAGGAGCAAGTGCAGAAGCTGACCGATGCGCACACGAAGTCGATCGACGAGCTCCTGCAGCACAAAGAGCAAGAGATCATGGAGGTCTGAGCTCCGTTCCGCCGAACGGGGCTGGCATTGTGCACGAGCGCGCTTCTGTTGCCGAGCCGGCCGCTCGGCCGGACCTCCCGGACACTCCGCGCTCGATCGCGATCATCATGGACGGCAACGGCCGCTGGGCGGAGACCCGCGGCCTGCCGGTTGCCGAGGGCCACCGGGCCGGCACGCGCGCGCTCCGTCGCACTGTCGAGGCGTGCATCGACCTCGGGGTCGAGTCCCTGACCGTCTACGCGTTCTCGACGGAGAACTGGACACGGCCCACGGATGAGGTCTCCGCGCTGATGGGGATCTTCGAGGAGACGATCGAGCGGGAGCTTCCCGACCTGGCCGCCCAGGGTGTCAAGGTGCGCTTCATCGGCCGCCGAGACCGCGCCCCTGTGGCGCTGCAGGCGCGGATGGTGGCGATGGAGGACGAGACCGAGGGGAACGATCGCATCGACCTCTGGGTCGCGTTCGACTACGGCGGCCGGGCGGAGCTGGTGGACGCCGCGCGCCGTCTGATCGAGGCGGGAACGCCGCCGGAGGAAGTGGACGAGGACGCTTTCGCCGCCGCGCTCGCGGACCCCGAGCTGGTCGAGCCGGACCTGCTCATCCGGACGTCCGGCGAGCAGCGGATCTCGAACTTCCTCCTCTGGCAGCTCGCCTACTCGGAGCTCGTCTTCGTGGACCGGCTCTGGCCCGACTTCGAGGAACGCGACCTGCACGCCGCGCTCGAGGAGTACTCCCGCCGCAGGCGCCGCTTCGGCGGAAGATGACGCCGGCTCGATGAGCAACTTCTGGTCGCGGATCATGGTCGCGGTGGTCGGCCTCCCCGCCGTCGTCGGACTGCTCTGGCTCGGCGGGTGGTGGCTGTTCGCGCTCGCCGTCGTGGTCGGCTTCATCGCGCTGCACGAGCTGTACACGATGACGCGCAATCTCCGGCCGGTCGTGCTCGCCGGCTTCGCGGGAACGCTCTGCGCGCTCCTGGGGGCTCAGCTCGGCGGCCTCACGTGGATGCTCGCCGGCTTCATGGCCACGCTCGCGTTCGCGTTCCTGCTCAAGGGCGTCGCCGACACGACCCCGCCGACGACAGTTTCCGTGGGGACGACCATCCTGGGCGTGGGATGGATCGGGCTCGGCCTGGGCCATCTCATCCTGCTCCGCGACATTCCTGTGCACGCGCAGCTGGCGACGCTGACCGTTGTCCTCGCCGTCTTCGCCGCGGACACGGCCGCGTATTTCACGGGAAGGCTGTTCGGGCGGCACAAGCTCGCGCCGAGGACCTCACCGGGCAAGACCTGGGAGGGATTCGTCGGCGGAACGATCGTGGCCATCCTCGTTCCGTTCTTCGCCATGTACAAGCAGCATTTCCTGGCTGACTGGCAGGCGGTAGTCCTCGGGATCGTGATCGCGGTCGCGGCGCCGGTCGGCGACCTGTTCGAGTCGGCGATCAAGCGCGACATGCACGTCAAGGACACGGGGACGCTGCTGGCCGGGCACGGCGGAATGCTCGACCGGATCGACGCACAGCTGTTCGCCGTCGTCGCCTCGTTCTACATGCTCGTTGCCTACGGCGTGGCCTAAGTGTGGCCTTACACTAATTCGGTGAAACGTATAGCGCTGCTCGGGGCCACCGGCTCGATCGGGCGGCAATCCCTGGAGATCATCGACGCGCATCCCGAGCTCGAGCTCGTCGCCGCCGCTTCGGGATCCCAGCCGATCGACGGGCTCGCGCCGCTGACGCAGGTCGGCGGCGATCTCACGGAGCTGCTCGAGCGCGCGGAGCCGGACCTCGTCCTCAACGCGGTCGTCGGCTTCGCCGGCCTCGACGCGACCCTCTGGACGCTCGAGCGCGGGATCGCGCTCGCGCTCGCGAACAAGGAGAGCCTTGTGGTCGCAGGCGAGCTCGCGCTCGCGGCCCGCGAGCGGGGGGGCGGCCGCCTCCTTCCGGTCGACAGCGAGCACAGCGCTGCCTTCCAGTGCTTCGAAGGCCGTTCGCAGGAGTCGGTGGAGACGCTCGTCCTGACCGCTTCAGGCGGCCCGTTTCGCGGCAAGAACCGCGGCGAGCTGCTGGACGTAACCCCTGCGCAGGCGCTCGCGCACCCGACCTGGAACATGGGCCCGAAGATCACGATCGACTCCGCCACACTGGCGAACAAGGGCCTCGAGCTCATCGAGGCGCACTTCCTCTTCGACCTGCCGTACGAGCGGATCGAGGTGGTCGTCCATCCGACGTCGATCGTGCACGCGCTCGTGCGCTTCCGCGACGGCGCCGCGCTCGCGCATCTCGGCTACCCGGACATGCGCGTGCCCATATCGTTCGCGCTCACGTATCCCGAGCGCGCGGGAACGCCGACTCCGTCCCTCGATCTCGCGGCGGGCCTGACGCTGGAGTTCGAGGCACCCGACGTGGAGACGTTCCCGATGCTCGCGCTCGCGCGCCGTTCAGGGGAGCTGGGCGGGACGTATCCCTGTGCGTACAACGCCGCCAACGAGGTCGCCGTGGCGGCCTTCCTGGACGGCCGGCTTCCCTTCCTCGCGATCGCCGACGTGGTCGCCGAGACTCTGGCGGCCGCGGACGGCGCACCGCCGCGTGACCGCGACGACCTGGTGGAGGCCGATGCGCAGGCGCGCCGGCTCGCCGGGCAAGGAGTACCCGTTTGAGCCTCGTCGTCTCGATCCTCGGCCTGGCGTTCCTGATCCTCGTGCACGAAGCGGGCCACTTCTTCGCGGCGCGGCTGGTCGGGATGAAGCCGACCCGCTTCTACATCGGTTTCCCGCCTGCGCTGGTCAAGCGAACGAGCAAGAAAGGCATCGAGTACGGGATCGGCGCTATTCCGCTCGGCGGCTACGTGAAGATCCCGGGGATGCACCGGATGGCGGCGTCCGACGTGGACGCGCATCTCGCCCCGGCGCTCCAGGAGGCCCCGCAGCTGTACGGCCCGACCGAGCGGCTCAAGCGCGCCCTCGCGGAGGGCCGTGAGGAGGAGGCGCGGCTGGCCGTGGACGAGCTGGGGACGGAGGTCGACCGCTCCCTCGTCGCACCGGGAGCACGGCGGGCCGCCGAGCGCGGCGTGCGTGAGGCGCGTGAGGCGCTCAGCTCGGAGGCGTACTGGCGGCAGCGCACCTGGAAGCGCGTCTTCGTCATCTTCGCCGGGCCGGGGATGAATCTCCTCTTCGCCATCATCCTGTTCGCGGCTCTCTTCATGGCCGGCGGTGGTAAGGCGACCGCGACCGTCGGCTCGGTCGTCCAGGGGAGGCCCGCGATGGTCGCCGGCCTGCATTCCGGGGACAAGATCGTCGCCATCAACGGCGTGTTGATCACGTCGCCGAAGCAGATTCCCGAGAAGATCTCCGGCTCCGGCGGCAGCAAGCTCGAGCTCATCGTGCAGCGGCACGGCCAGGTCGTCCCGCTCAAGCAGGTGAAGCCGGAAAAGGAGGCAGGCGTCTACCGGCTCGGCTTCACGCTGGAAGGTAGGGGCTTGTCGCCGCCGGCCGCCTTCTGGCAGTCGATCAAGCTCACGGGCGAGGTCACGAAGCAGATCGGCGTCTCGCTCAGCAACCTCGTCCACGGCGAGGGCCGAAAGGACATCTCCAGCCCCGTCGGGATCGTCCAGGGCTCGTCGAGCGCCCTCAAGGAAGGCGTGCAGAACTACCTCTGGGTGCTGGGGCTGATCAGCCTCTCGCTCGCGCTCCTGAACCTCCTGCCGCTACTGCCGCTCGACGGCGGGCACATCGTCTTCTCGATCGTCGAGGGGATCCGCGGCCGCGCGGTCAAGCGCGAGATCTACGAGCGGGTGTCGGCCGTCGGGATTTTCCTCGTCGTGCTGCTCTTCTTCGTGGGCCTGTCGAACGACATAGGCCGTTTGGGCGGCGGGTAGCCCCCCAACTACAATCGGGCGAAATGGCCAGTGAGCGCTCGATTTCCGTAGGCGGCGTCCGGATCGGCGGCGGAGCGCCCATCGTCGTCCAGTCGATGACGCTGACGCCGACGCGCGACGTCGAGGCGACGACCGCGCAGATCGCCGCGCTTGCCTCCGCCGGCTGCGAGGTCGTGCGCTGCGCGGTGCCGAAGGAAGAGGACGCGGAGGCGCTGAAGCAGATCGTCCGCTTCTCGCCGATCCCGGTCATCGCGGACATTCACTTCAACGCGAGCCTCGCCCTCAAGGCAATCGACGCGGGTGTCGCCGCCGTCCGGATCAACCCCGGCAACATCGGCGGCCCGGAGAAGGTCGAGCAGGTGGTGCAGAAGGCGAAGGCGGCCGGGATCCCCATGCGGATCGGCGCGAACTCCGGCTCGCTCCCGAAGCACCTGTACGACCTCGCGCAGCAGGATCAGGCCGAAGCGCTCGTCGAGGCGGCGCTCGAGGAGGTCCGGCTGCTGGAGAAGCTCGACTACCGCGACTTCAAGATCTCGGTCAAGTCGAGCCACGTCACGACGATGATCCGCGCCTATCGCATGCTTTCGGCGAAGGTGCCCTACCCACTTCATCTCGGCGTCACCGAGGCAGGCACGCCCTTCTCCGGCTCGATCAAGAGCGCCGTCGGCATGGGCGCGCTGCTCGTGGACGGCGTCGGGGACACCCTGCGCGTCTCGCTGACCGCCGACCCGGTCGAGGAGGTCAAGGTCGGCTTCGAGATCCTCAAGTCGCTCGGTCTGCGGGAGCGCGGTCCGATCATGATTGCCTGCCCTTCGTGCGGGCGCGACAACGTCGGCGTCCAGACGCTGGCGGAGAAGGTCGAGGAGCGCCTCGCCGCGTATCCCCAGCACTTCGAGGTCGCGGTCCTCGGGTGCGCGGTCAACGGACCGGGGGAGGCCGGCGACGCCGACTTCGGCATCGCGGGAGGCCGTGACGTCGGGTTCGTCTACGCGCACGGCCGCGTGCTGAAGAAGGTCTCTTCGGACATCCTCGTGGACGAGCTCTTCTTCGAGATCGACAAGTGGATCGCCGACGGCATGCATAGGCCGAAGCGGCTGAAGATGGCGAAGCCGGCCGCGCTCGCGATGGCCGAGGCCTCCCTGATCCCTCTGGGCAGCGAGTAGTCTCGGGCGACAACGATGATCGTCCGGGCCTCACAGCTCTTCCTACCCACGCTCCGCGACGACCCCGCGGACGTGGAAGCCGTCAGTCACAAGCTGCTCGTCCGCGGCGGCTTCATCCGCCAGGTCAGCAGCGGGCTGTGGACGTTCATGCCGCTCGGCTGGCGCGTCCACCGGCAGATCGAGCAGATCATCCGCGAGGAGATGGACGCGATCGGCGGGCAGGAGATGCTCATGCCCGTACTGACGCCGGAAGAGCTGTGGGAGACGACCGGCCGGGCCGGGATCCCCGAGATATTCCACCTCCAGGACCGCACGGGCCGCCGCTTCATTCTTCCCGTGACCCACGAGGAGACGGCGACCTTCCACGCTCGCGAGATCCAGTCGTACAAGGAGCTCCCGCAACTCTGGTACCACTTTCAGACGAAGGACCGCGACGAGCCGCGGCCCCGAGGCGGTCTCCTGCGCCTCCGCGAGTTCGTCATGAAGGACGCCTACTCGTTCGACCGTGACGAGGAGGGGTTCGTCCGCAGCTTCGAGGCGAACCGCGAGGCGTACGAGAAGATCTTCGAGCGCTGCGGCCTGCAGACGTACTACGTCCAGGCCGAGAGCGGGATCATGGGAGGACAGCTCAGCTTCGACTTCCTGGCGCCCTCGGGCTCGGGCGAGAACACGCTCGTGCTGTGCGAGAACGGGGACTACGCGGCCGATCTGGAGGTCGCGCGGGCGATTCCCTCCGACGCGCAGCTCCCGGAGCCCCTGAGCGCTCCCGAGGAGGTCGACACGCCCGGTGTCACCACGATCGAGGGACTGGCGGAGCTCCTCGGAATCGACGCGTCGGCGACATCGAAGGCGATGCCGGTCGTCAAGGACGAGGGGACGCTCGTGCTCGCCCTGATCAGGGGCGACGACCGGTTGAGCGAGACCAAGCTCTACGACGCGCTGCCCGGCCCGTCGCGGCCCGCGACGGACGATGAGATCCGCACCGCCTTCGGAGCGGGTGGCGGCTCGCTGGGGCCGATCGAGTTCGACGGCGAGGTGATCGCCGACGAGGCGCTGCGCGAGGGGCAGTACGTGGCGGGGGCGAACCGGGATGGCTTCCACCTCCGCGGAGTCGAAGCCGGCCGCGACTACGAGCCGCGCTTCGCCGACCTGCGCGAGCCGCGCGAGGGCGACCGCTGCCCCGAGTGCGGCGGCCGCCTGAGCTTCCAGATCGCGATCGAGGTCGGGCACATCTTCAACTTCGGGAGCTACTACTCCGCCCCGCTGGAGTCGACGTTCGTGGACGAGGACGGGCAGGAGAAGCCGCTCCTCGGCGGCAGCTACGGGATCGGGCCCGCCCGGGTCATGGCCGCGATCGTCGAGCAGCACCACGACGAGAACGGGATCGCGTGGCCGCGGAGCGTCGCGCCCTACGACGTCCACGTGGTCGCACTCGCCGGGCTCGAGGAACAGGCAGCGCGCGTCGCCGAGCTCCTCGACGGGGCGGGACTCTCAGTCCTCCTCGACGATCGGGATCTGCGGCCGGGCGAGAAGTTCGCCGACGCCGACCTGATCGGCGCGCCCACGCGCGTCACGGTCGGACGCAAGACTCTCGACGACGGGGCGGTAGACGTACGCGACCGCGCCACGGGTGACGAGCAACGTGTAGAACTAGAGCGGGTAGTGGAAGGGGTTCGGCGATAGCACGCACGAAGCGATACAGCGAGCAGGCCTTCGGCCCGTCGGTCGAGCGGCTCATGGGCGAGCGGCACGTGACGTACCGCGGCCTCGCCGATCAGACTGGTCTCTCCGCCGGCTACCTCAACCATCTCGTGCACGGGAACCGCCCCGTCCCGTCCGACGACGTGGTCAAGAAGCTCGCGAAGGCGCTCGGCGTGGAGCCGGAGCACTTCCTCGAGTACCGCGTCCGGTTCATAACGAGTCGCCTCGAGCAGATGCCCGATCTCGTAGATCGCCTCTACAAGCGGCTGGGATGAGGACGCGGCTGGCAGCCGCCCTCGCTCTCGCTGTCGTGCTGCTGCCTTCGGCGACGGCCGCACCCGAGCGTCAGGCGAAGTACGCCGTGCGAGACCTCGGAACGCTGGGAGGGACGGTCACGGCGGCCGCCGACGTCAACGCGATGGGCCAGGTCGTCGGGTTCTCGATGACCGGTGAGGGGTTCCTGCACGCCTTCGTCTGGGACCGCGGCGTGATGACCGACCTGGGGACGCTCGGCGGGGAGTCGAGCTACGCCACCGCGATCAACGACTCCGGCTGGGTCGTCGGCTTCTCGCAGATCTCGCACAGCCGCACCTCACACGCTTTCCTCTGGCGCAAGGGCGTGGGGATGAAGGATCTCGGGACGCTCGGCGGCGACCAGAGCTTCGCGGCGGACATCAACAACGCAGGGCTGGTCGTCGGGCGCGCGTTCGACGCGTCCGCGAACCCGCACGGGTTTGTGTGGACTGCGGCCGCGGGGATGCGCGCCTTGAGCGGCGGTGATCCGTTCAGCCTGGCCACAGGGACCGCTCCCGGCACGAACGGGCCCGTCGCCGGCTCGGCCGGCCTCCCGCTCGTCCCCGGCCGCTGGCGCACCACGGGCACGCCGTTCTCGGCCTTCACCCTCCCCCGTGGATTCAACCAGGGGCAGGGCGCCGCGATTGACGCGCGCAACGACGTCGTCGGCTCGGCCTCGACGTCGACCGGCCTCGTGCGTGCCTTCTACCGCAGCTCCGCGGGCACGATGCGCGTTCTGCGCGTGCCGGACATCCAGAACAGCGAGGCTGCCTCGATCAGCAACTCGCTGCGCGTCGTGGGCACGGCATACGACGATCCGTTCTTCCTGACCTCGGCTTGGCTCGCGCGGACCCCGACGGCGCCGGCGCGCCTTCTCCTCGAGCTCGTACCGGCCGAGGCGGCGTGGACCTTCGCCTACGCGACGTCGGTGAACGACCGCGGCCAGATCGCCGGGACCGGGCTGCATCGCGGCCGCACGCGCGGGTACCTCCTGACGCCGGACGTCGCGGAGCAGGCCGCGAGCCTGCGCCAGTTTGCACCGGGGGGAAAACTCTTCCACCGGCGCGTGGCACGTGCACTCGAGCGTGCCCTGGCGTACCTGGCGGACGCGAAGAAGTCGAAGGCCTGCGCGACGCTGAAGGCGATGCTGCCCATTACGGGCCGGGAGCGGACGCTCTCGAAGCCCGTGCGCGGGATCTTCCTGTCCGATCTGCGCGGATTTCGCCGCGCCATCGGATGCTGATAGCGCCCGGTTAGTGGACGATCAACACGTCGCGGTGCGCGCGGCGTGAGACTGTTTCGCTGACGTCCCCGCCGAGCACCCGGTCGAGGAAGCCGGGCTCGCGCGTGCCGACGACGATGAGGTCGGCCTCGCGGTTCTCTGCGACGTCGATGATGCCCTGCGCCGCATCCCCGACGGTTGCCTGGTATTCGGCATCGATGTTCTTTCCGGCGAGCGCGTCGCGCGCTTCCATGAGCTCGCGGCTCGCCTCGGCGCGGTCGGGGACGGGAACGATCGCCGGCGCGGCCAGCCCGATCGCGTCGCCCGGGACGTAGGGGTCCTCCGCCACCGCGACCGGCTCCGCGACGCTCGTGACCACGAGCTTCGCCCCGAACTTCTCGGCGAACGTGGCCGCGCGGTCGAGCGCACGCTTGGCGGGATCGCTCCCGTCGTAGCCGACGACGATCGTCTTCATGGCGGGGAGTATGCCGGTACCCTTCGCGACACGGGGCGTGGCGCAGCCTGGTTAGCGCGCTAGTCTGGGGGACTAGAGGTCCCGAGTTCAAATCTCGGCGCCCCGATTGAAAGTTGCACGGCTACTGAGTTTGCAGCGAGGGGCGAAACAGCGCGTGCCGCCGTAGTGCGGTCGGCCGAGGTGAAGGCCGCGCTGGCCGGGGGTCGATGCAGCGAGCCCGGCAAGACGCGAGCGCCCGGGTTGCTGGTGAGGATGCCGGATCCTTGTGGCCCAGCCGCGCCAGCGGACGAAACCGCGCCACGGAAAGGACAAGCGCGAGACCGATAACTGTCACGCCATAAATTGCGCTGAGGGCGCCTTCGCGGAGCGTGCGCACGAGGTTGTCCGGCGTGAGCAGGCTCGAGCAGCGTTCTCGAAGCTCGCTCGTTAGCGGCCGGGTTGAACTCCAGTCGCGCGAAGGACCAGACTGGGCGACCGACACCAAACGGAGGGGATCCCCCATGCGCAGTTCGCTCCTGTCCAGGCTCCGCGCGCCGCTGCTCTCGGCGGCAGCCGCGGCACTCGTCCTCACAAACCACCGCCCTCGCCGGCTCCGGCGTGGGCGGCGTCTTCAACCTCGGCCAGACGAACACGGTCGACGCGACCAGCACTCTCGCCGGCAATCCGGCCGGAAACCCCTTGCTGCGGCTGACGGGCTCGGGCACGGCGGCGACGATCCGCGCTGACGCCGGAAACGGGACGGCCGTCAACGGGACCTCCACTTCGGGTACCGGCCAGCTCGGGGAGAGCACGAGTGGCGTCGGCCTGTACGGCCTGCACAGGGGTGGCGCGGGCTCGGCTTCGGCCGTGTACGGGCAGACGAATTCGACCGATCCGGCGTCGTCCGGTGTGACCGGCAGCAACATGGGCGGAGGACCGGGACTGCGGTCGATCGTCACCGGTAATACGGTCCCGCCGCTCAAGGTGAACTCCTCTGCCAAGGTGCAGGGGCTGAATGCCGACTTGCTGGACGGCCTCGACTCCAGTGGTTTCTGGAAGGACGAAGGAGGCATCCTCGGGACCACGGGCCCGCTCCAGTTCTGGGTGAACGGTCGGCCGGCAATGGAGTTCGTCCCGAACAACGGCAGCACGAACATCGTCGCCGGCTGGGCGGGGAACACGCTGACGGGGTCCGACCAGCAAGGGGCGATCGTCGCGGGCGGCGGAGGCCAGTTCGACGGCGCGAACTACGCAGATGGCAATTTCGACACCGTCTCCGGCGGCGCTCACAACAACGCGGCAGGCGACTACTCAACGGTCTCGGGCGGATTCGAGAACGGCGCCCTCGCCCTGTTAGCCAGCGTGCTCGGTGGTGAGAATAACACCGCCAGTGGCTCCGGTTCCGTCGTCGCCGGCGGCGTCGGCAACTCTGCCTCCGGCAACGAGAGCTTCGCCGCCGGCACGATGGCGCACGCGACCCAGACCGGCGCCTTCGTCTGGGGAGACAACTCGGGCAACCCGCTCGCCTCGAACGGCGTCAACACCGTCTCGTTCGGAGCGACTGGCGGGGCACGGTTCGTCACCGCCTTCTCGGGCGGCAACCCCAGTGCGGGCGTCAGCGTGGCCGCTGGTGGAGGCTCGTGGTCGTCGCTCTCCGACCGAGACTCGAAGCGAGACCTCGCCCAGATCGACCGCGCCCGTCTGCTGGCCAAGCTCGATCGGATCCCGATCACGCGCTGGAGCTACCGCTCGCAGCGCCCATCTATCCGCCACCTAGGTCCGATGGCGCAGGACTTCCGCGCCGCGTTCGGGCTGGGGGAAGACTCGCGGCACATCGACACGATCGACTCCGAGGGAGTCGCGCTGGCAGCGATCCAGGGCCTGTACCGGCAGAACCAGGCGCTCGAGCGGCAGAACCAAGCACTCCATGCAGAGCTAGACGCTCAGGACGCTCGCCTCACCAGGCTCGAGCAGGCGTTCTCGAAGCTCTCGCGCTGACCCAGGGGGCCCACTAGAGAGAGCCGCTCGAAAGGGAGCGGCTCTCTCCGTTCACGTTTGTCCGCGCGAGCCATCTGAAGCTCACGTCCCCGGCGGCGCGCGCAACCGCGCTCTGATCGACCTACGGCAGGGCCTCGCGGCGTTCATCAAGAGCTACCAGCCCGAGATGCCGCAGCGGTTCCAGTGGCCGCGGAACATCGAGACCTGAGATTGCCCGCCGGGGCACGGGTCGGCCGACGTTGGTGGTACCGTCCCACATGTTCCGAGGGGCCGAATGAAGGCAAAAAGCACACGCTTGAGGCGATTGGGGTCGATCGCGGGGCTGACGCTCGCTGTCGCGATCGCGCTCGTCGTCGTCGGGGGCGCGCCGGGCGCGCCGCTCAGCGCCCAGAGGTCGATCGACGCGTCGGCGGACCTTTCCATCGCGGTCAATCGTGACCCCCAGCAAGTTAAAGCTTGGGACGTCGTCGGCTACACGCTCCTGGTCACCAATCCGTCGGAATTCTTGGCGCAGGGTGTCAGCGTCACCGTCAACCTCCCTGACTCCGAGTGGATAAGCGGCTGTGTGCCTCCAGCCGGGAATCCACCGAACCAAACGACGTATTGCAACACCGGGGATATCCCGCCGGGAGCTACGGTGCCGATCAATCTTTCCGTTCGCGTACGGGCACCTCTCTACGACTTCACCCCGGTGTCGGCGGTCTTGACGGCGAGCCTTTCTTCCGCGACGCCAGACCCGAATCCGGACAACAACACCGCCACCGACACGGCGACGGTCAATCCGCGCGACGAGGATCTCAATGTCGGGATAAGCAGCATCCCGAATCCCGGCCTCGCCGGAGGCGACCTCACAATCGAGGCGGTCGTCACGGACGCGGGCCCAGACGATGCGTACAGCCCCCGAAACGGCGCCGGCGTGGTGGTCAACCTACTGCTTCCTCCGGAGTTGACGATTCTCTCGGTGGATCCGGGACCCGCGGCCGAGGCACCGTTTTGCGTGAACACGTATTCGACCGATAGTTACATCCGCTGTCGGTTCCCGACAATCCATCGCGACCAAAGTGTCGCGGTCGACGTGAGGGTCAGACCGGCCGGCTCGGGGACGCTCGAGGTCCACTCCTCCGTCGAGAACGGCGGCTATGCGCAGAACGTTCCCTTCTACGCGTCCACCCCGCTCACGGTCCTGAACGGGTTCGTCCTCACGGTGAACAAACCGGGGAACGGGACTGGCAGGGTTACGAGCGACAGGCAGGGAATCACCTGCGGCAGTAGCTGCTCGTATCCCTACGCAGCCGGCACCCAGGTGACGCTGACCGCGCTGGTCGACGGGGGCTCGACGTTCCTCGGCTGGAGCGGCGACTGCACCGGTCCGGGCCCCACCTGCACGGTCACGATGAACGCGAATCGGACGGTCGGGGCGAACTTCAACCGGAACACGACCCCGCCGCCTCCTCCGCCTCCTCCGCCGCCACCGCCTCCACCTCCGCCGCCGCCTCCGCCGACCACCGGGCCGCCTCCAGCTCCACCGCCTCCGCCTCCGCCTCCTCCGCCTGCCTCCGCCGCCACCACCGCCGGCTCCGCCCCCGAAGTACTGCCTCGTCCCGGACGTGGTCGGGCTCAAGGTGGCCGATGCGAAGAAGAAGATCGTGACGGCGGGCTGTGCCAACGGCAAGGTGTCGCGCAAGTACTCGACCCGCCGGCCGAAGGGCCGTGTGCTCACCCAGAATCCGTCGTCCGCCTTCGTCCTAGACACGGGCAGCAAGGTCAACATCACGGTGAGCAAGGGCAAGGCTCCCAAGAAGAAGAAGCCGAAGCACAAGCCACACCACTAGGAGGGTCCGGCTAGCGCTAGCGCGGGAGACCGAGGGAGGCCGCGCCCTCGGCGCCGCCGATGCTGGTCAGCTCCTCCGCCGAGAAGATGCCGCGGCGTAGGGCTTGCCTCCGCGCGATCCACTCCAGCTCGCGGAGCTCCTCGTGCGGATCGACACTGACGTTTGCGTCCGAGCCGATGCAGATACCGATCCCGCGCTCGCGGATGGCGAGAGTGGGGGGGAAGCCGTCGCCCAGGTCGGCCTCGGTCGTAGGGCAGATGCAGATCCGGCTTCCGCTCTCGGCGAGCAGGTCGAGCTCATGCGCGTCTGCGTGTGTGGCGTGGACGACGGTGGTGCGCGGGCCGAGGCACCCGGTCTCGTTCAGCAGCTCGATCGGCCGCATCCCATGCTCGGCGACGCACTCCTCGATCTCGCGCGGCTGCTCGTCGGCGTGGACGTGCAGAACGAGCTCACGCTCGCGCGCGTAGCTGCCGATGCTCTCCAGCCACTCACGGGGACACGCGCGGACCGAGTGAGGGGCGACGCCGACGCTCACGCCCTCGGCCTCCAGCATCTCCACCTGCTCGAAGTACTCGGCCGCCGATGGCTGCCGCATGAAGTCGAGCCCGCCGCGCGCATAGGCGGCAAGGAGGACGACGATCTCCAGCTCCGCCTCGCGCGCTGCGAGCACGGCGGCACGTGCGAGCGCGAGCCCGAGGTAGTGGAACTCGCCGACCGCCGAGTAGCCGGCAGCCTTCATCTCGCGGTAGGTCGCGGCGTAGTCCGATCGCACCGTCACCGCCGTCTGCGCCGCCGCCAGCTGGAGCATCGACTCGCGCCAGGCCCAGAAATCGCCCCCCTCGCTGCGCAAAGCGCGCTGGAACGTGTGGGTGTGCGCATTGACGAACACGGCAGGAAACTATCCTTGTCCCCATGGCTACGCGCGCGGTGCCGGCTCCGCTGGCCCAGATCCCCAACGCGCTGACCATCCTGCGCCTCGCGCTGATCCCCGTCTTCGTCGTTCTCGTGCTCACCTCCGACGGCGGGCACAGCTGGCCGGCGGCGATCGTCTTCGCCGTCGCCGGCATCACCGACCAGGTGGACGGCTGGCTGGCGCGGCGCTGGCACGTCGAGTCGGAGTTCGGAAAGGTCGCCGACCCGCTGGCCGACCGCCTGATGATCGACGCGGCCGTCCTCCTGCTCTTCCTGGCGGACAGGCTGCCCTGGGCCGCGCTGCTGATCCTGGCGAGGGATATTGCGCTCATGGCCGGGTACAAGATGGTCGTGCCGCGCGGCTACGACTTCTCGGTCAGCTTCCTCGGGAAGCTCGCAACCTGGATCCTGTACGCGTCCATCGGCTTCGTCCTGGTGACGCACGAGGGGACGACGTGGCCGCTAGTCATCTTCTGGATCGGCTTCGGCCTTGCCGTGGCCGCGGGCGCGCTCTACCTCGTCACGGCCTTCCAGCAGACGAGGAGGACGGCGTGAAGGCCGTCGTCATGGCCGGGGGAGAGGGGACGCGGCTGCGCCCGCTGACCTCGAACCAGCCCAAGCCGATGGTGCCGATCGTCGGCAAGCCGTGCATGGAGCACATCCTCGAGCTGCTCCGCCGGCACGGGCTCACCGACGTCGTGGTCACGCTCGCCTTCATGCCGCAGGCCATCCGCAGCTACTTCGGCGACGGCGAGGCGCTCGGCATGAACGTCTCCTACTCGGTGGAGGAGTCGCCGCTCGGCACGGCCGGCTCGGTGAAGCAGGCCGTCGCGGAGGACGAGACTCTCCTCGTCATCTCCGGCGACGCGCTGTGCGACATCGACCTCAGCTCGTTGATCGCCTTCCACCGCGGCCGGAAGGCCGCCGTCACGATCGGCCTCAAGTCCGTGGAGAACCCGCTCGAGTTCGGGATCGTCGTCACCGACGACGATGGGAAGATCGAGCGCTTCCTCGAGAAGCCGTCGTGGGGCCAGGTGTTCTCCGACACGATCAACACCGGGATCTACGTGATCGAGCCGGAGGTGCTGCGGCACGTGCCGGCCGGGGAGCCGCACGATTTCTCGAAGCAGCTCTTCCCGCTCCTGCTGGAGATGGGCCGGCCGCTGTACGGGTACGTCGCGGACGGATATTGGCAGGACGTGGGCGACCTCGGGCAGTACGCGCAGGCGAACTTCGACGCGCTGGACGGGCTCGTTCAGCTCGAGATCCCGGGCCTGCTCCTGCGGGGCAACGTCTGGCTGAGCGAAAGCGCCGAGGTCCACGACCTGGACACGATCGAGGGCCCCGCGTTCGTCGGAAACTACTGTCGCGTGCTGCCCGGCGCGACGGTCGGGCCGTACTCGGTCCTCTCGGCGAACGTGACATTGCGCGAGCGCGCTCGCACGACCCGGTCGATCGTCGACACGCTCACTCACGTCGGCCGCAGCACGCTGATCGAGGGCGCCATCATCGGCCGTTCGTGCGACCTGCGCTCGCATGTGCGCATCCACGAAGGGGTCGCGATCGGGGACGAGGTGACGATCGGCGACCAGACCACCGTCTTTCCGAACGTCCGCATCTTCCCGTACAAGGAGATCGAGTCGGGCGCGCAAGTGCGCGAGAACCTGATCTGGGAGTCGCGCGCGCCGTCCCGCCTCTTCGAGAAGGACGTCGTCTCCGGGCTGGTCGAGGTCGACCTGACCCCGGAAATCGCGGTTCGCCTCGGCGCGGCCCTCGGAACGACGCTCGAGCGCGGCGCGCACGTGGTCTCGAGCCGCGAGTCGACGACGGCGGCGCGTATCGTCAAGCGCTCGCTCATCACGGGGCTCAACTCGACCGGGGTCGACGTCGCCGACCTGCGCGTGCTGCCGGCCGCAGTCGGCCGGCACCTCCTGAAGATGCACGGCTACGACGCCGGCTTCCACGTCGGCACGAGCCCGAACGACCCGGAGTCGGTCCAGATCCGCTTCTTCGAACAGCCCGGGATCGAGCTGACGCCCGCCCAGCAGAGGGAAGTCGAGAAGCACTTCTTCCGCCAGGACTTCCGTCGCGCGCCCGCGGCGGAGCTCGGCGACCTCGACTACCCGCCGCGTGTGGGAGAGGCCTACGCCGAGGACCTTCTCACGGGCCTGGACGAGGATTCGATCCGCCGGAGGAAGTTTCGCATCGTCGTCGACTACGGGTATTCGGCCGCGTCCGCCGTCCTCCCGCTCCTGCTCGAGCCGCTCCAGGTCGAGGCGGTCTCCGCCCATGCAGTCCGCATGGGCGACGCCACGCTCTCCGCCGCGTCGTTGCGCGAGACGATCGGCCAGGCGAAGCGGCTCGTGAGCGCGATCGGGGCCGATCTGGCCGTCGTCTTCGACCGCGCCGCGGAGCGCCTCTACCTCGTCGACGAGACCGGGCACGAGATCGGCGTCGACCGCGCGCTCCTGCTCTTCGTCAGCCTGCTGGCCAGGAATGGCCGGCGTGGAAAGCTCGCGTTCCCCGTCACCGTGACGAGCCAGGTGGAAACCCTGACGCAGGACAGCGACCTGGAAGTGGTGCGGACGCCTGCGTCGCTCGCCGAGCTGACCAAGACGGCGGCAGAGGACGGCGTGGTCTTCGCGGGAGCCCTCAGCGGCGGGTACGTCTGGCCGGACTTCCTGCCCGCCTACGACGCGATGGCGAGCCTGTGCAAGCTCCTCGAGCTGCTCGCGCAGGAGTCGCGGCCCCTCTCGGAGCTCGTCGCGGAGCTTCCCGAGTCGACCCTCGTCCATCGCCAGCTGCCCTGTCCGTGGGGGATGAAGGGGCTCGTCATGCGCGTCCTCGCCGAGCAGCTGAAGGGGCGCGACCTCGACCTGGTGGACGGGGTGAAGCTGTTCACCGACGAGGGCTGGGTGCAGGTGCTGCCCGATCCGGACGAGCCGACACTGCATATCTACGCGGAAGGGCCCACGATCGAGGAGTCGGAACGGCTCGAAGAGAGCCTGCACACGCTCGTGGAGGACGTCCTCGTGCAGGGACAGGAGGTCGAGGCGCGAAGCTAGAATCTCAACTTCAGGTTTAACCCTGGGGAAAGGATTCGCTTTGAGCCACGTCTACTGCCCCGAATGCGGCTTTCAGAACCCTGAAGCCGCGAATTACTGTGCGAGGTGCGGCGCCATGCTCGTCAAGGACGAGGCGCGCGACGAGACCACGCTCGCGTTCACGGCCGAGGACGAGGAGGATGCGACGTCGACGCTCGAGGACGTGGGCGTGAAGGGACCGGCGCTCGTGGTGCGCTCCGGAGGCGGCAGAGCGGGGGAGACCTTCCACCCGGCTGGTGAGCGCACGGCGATCGGGCGCTCGCCGGACTGCGAGATCTTCCTCGACGACGTCACCGTCTCCCGCCAGCACGCGCTCCTGGTCGAGCGCGACGGCCAGTTCTACATCCAGGACGAGGGCAGCCTGAACGGGACCTTCCTGAACCGGAGTCGCATCGAGTCGGCGCAGGTCGACGACGGCGACGAGATCCAGATCGGCAAGTACCGACTGACCTTCCTGAACCGATGACGGCGACCGGAGCAGCCCAGCGCAGCGCCCGCCCGCTCACGATCGGGACGGTGTGCAGCCGCCTCCAGAACGAGTTCCCTGACATCTCGATCTCGAAGATCCGCTATCTCGAGGACCAGGGCCTCCTGAAGCCACGGCGTACGCGCGGCGGCTACCGGCTCTTCGACGAAGAGGACGTCGAGCGGCTGCGCACGATCCTGCGGCTCCAGCGCGACGAATTCCTCCCGTTACGCGTAATCCAGCAGGAGCTCGCCTCGCCGACGCGGTCCCGCAGCCGGCGCCGCCCGATCGGCCTGTCCGAAGAAGAGCAGCTGACGCTCGCGGACGTGTGCAAGCGCGCCGGCGTGGGGGAGGAGCTCGCGCGCGAGCTCGAGGAGTTCGGCCTGCTCGACCCACGCGGAAGCGGAAAGGACAAGCGCTACGGCGAGAGCGACATCGAGATCGCCTCCGCGTGTGCGAAGCTCGCCCGCTTCGGAATCGCGCCGCGCATGCTCAGGCGGTTCCGGACGTCCGCCGGACAGGAGGCGAACGTGATCGAGCAGCTCGTCGGGCCCTCGCTCCGCTCGCGCAACCCTGAACGTAGGAAAGCCGGGATGGAGGACCTCCAGGCTCTGGCGGGGCTCGCGCAGGAGTTGTCGCAGATGCTCTTCTGGCGCGACCTGCGCCGCGTGGCCCGCCGCTAGCTGTGGATCTGAAGTCCAAGATCCGCGAGGTCCCCGACTTCCCGACGCCCGGGATCGGCTTCAAGGACATCATGCCCCTGCTCGCCGACGCGGATGCGCTGCGCGACTCGGTCGAGCGCATGGGGGAGTGGGCCGAGCCGCGTTCTCCGGAGGTCGTGCTCGGCGGGGAGGCCCGTGGGTTCTTCCTCGGCGCCGCTCTGGCCTACCGGCTGGAGTGTGGGTTCGTCCCGGCCCGCCGTCCCGGGAAGCTGCCACTCGAGGTGATCAGTCGTGAGTACGAGCTCGAGTACGGGTCGAACGTCCTCGAGGTGCAGGCGGATGCGCTGGGCGGGCGCACGCGTGTCCTCGTCCACGACGACGTCCTTGCGACCGGCGGGACGGCACGGGCCCTGGCCGAGCTTGTCGAGCACCTGGGCGGCGAGGTGGTCGGATTCACCTTCCTGATCGAGCTCGCATTTCTGAAGGGGCGCGAGCGGATCCCCGGCTACGACGTCTTTTCACTGGTCGAGTACTAGAACGAGTGCGGCGGGCGCTCGAGCGCTCGCTCGAACGCGGCCCGGTCGTGCACGGGGTCGCCGTGCGAGACGATGACCGTCTCGAAGGGCAGGTCGAGCAGGGCACGCAGTGCCGGGAGGACTCGTTCCTGGTGCCAGGGCGTCTCGCCGATGAGCAGGTCGCCCTCCGGCGCCGTGAGGGCGTCGGCGAAGACGACCGCGCGTTGTTCCGGGAGCCACAGCGGCGTCTCCATCCGTCCACGGCCGTCATGGAGGGCCACGAGCCCGCCGGGGAGCTCGCTGCCCGGCTGGACGGCCTCGAGCTCGGTCTCCGGGATGTTCCGGCGCCAGAAGAGCCATGGGCCGAAAGCGCGGGCGCCGTAGCGCTCGACCATGCGATCCACGTCGCGGACATGGTCGGGCTTGAGGACGACCGCGACCGTGGGCGGCTTCGCGTCCAGGCGCGCCCACACGTGGTCGCTCTGCGGCTCCATCGCGTCCAGGACGGCGACCTCGCCGCCCGATTCCACACACGCCGACCAGACGGAAGGTCCCCAGCCGACGCTGGGCCGCCAGTCCGGGTACTCGACACTCCAGATCCAGAGGCCGGGCGCGACATCGCGGAGCTCGCTCGCCATGCCTCGCATTGTTGCCTTTCGGTGTCCGCCGGATAGCGCACAATTGCCACATGTACGACCCGTTGCGGACGCGCTACGTGCTCTCGTGTCCTACGCGCGGGGAGACCGCGGTGACGCTCTCCGCCTTCCGCCGCCTGGAGCGTTTGCCCGGCGCCGTGCATCCCGCCGTGTTCGCGATCACGTTTTCGTGCCCGTGCGGCGACGAGCATCCCGGCCTCGTTGCGCACGACGATCTCGACTGGGCGCCGCTCGGGCTCGAGGCCGGGTCGTTCGTCGATCTGATGACCGCCCGCGTGCAGGACGCCGGAGAGGAGCTCGGCGAGGTGGCCGCCGGACGCATCCGCGCCGGACAGTGGCCGTGGAGCTTCTTCTGCTACGCGGAAGACCGGCCGCAGCCGGTGTTCCCGTCGTCCTTCACGTTGCTCGCTCCTGGATCGCCGGGCGGCATCGTGGGGGTCGCGGTCCGGTGCCCGCACTGTGAGGCCCGCTCCATCAACCTCGTCTCGCACGCGCACATCGACCTCCCGTTTCACAACGACGCCGAGGTCGGCGTGGTCGAGCACGTGTTCGAGGCGGACGCGGAGCGCGCCGTCGAGGAGTTCCGGCTCGAGCTCTACTCCGGCGCGTTCGACTCGCGCCGGCTAGATCTAGCGCTTTAGCTCTTCCTCGCCGTAGATGCGGACGTAGAGAAAGATCCCGGCGCCGGCGACGGCCGCGATGATGAACGACGTCGCGCCGGAGACGCCTACGCCAAGGAGGCCGAGCCAGATCAGGAAGCCGAGGCCGAGCCCCCAGAAGAACGAGACCACGCCGTGATCGAAGCTCGGGGGCCGCGGGAGGTGTGCCATGCCGGACGCGATCCTAACGATTGAGGTGCCTCGAAAGAAGTCTTTGCAAAATGCGACTTTTGCCTTTTCGGGGCTCTTGCAAGTCCGGCCTCGACACCCTAGGGTGCTGCTTGCGCCGAGCACCGATCGCAAGTAGGTCGAAGCTCAACGCGGGAGCCGTACGCGGAAGCGGAAAGCTAACGCGAGGAGTGGACGAAAGCGAAACGGGCTCGGCGAACTTATGCCCGAAATCCGCCTCGCGCCTGCGGCGCTCGGCATCGCGATTTCGGGCATGGAGAGGCGGCGTCTCTCGAAAGCTGGGTGTGCGGAGACGGGCAAAGCCCGCCTCCGCGGCTCTTCGCCGAAATCCGCCTCGCGCCTGCGGCGCTCGGCATCGCGATTTCGGGCATGGAGAGGCGGCGTCTCTCGAAAGCTGGGTGTGCGGAGACGGGCAAAGCCCGCCTCCGCGGCTCTTATGCCCGAAATCCGCCTCGCGCCTGCGGCGCTCGGCATCGCGATTTCGGGCATGGAGAGGCGGCGTCTCTCGAAAGCTGGGTGTGCGGAGACGGGCAAAGCCCGCCTCCGCGGCTCTTACAGGAGAATGTGGGAATGCACGAGAATCGACGTTATGTTGAGTTGGAACGAAAGTGACGGAACGGCCCTCTCCCCTCGGTAAGCGGTTCCGCTGCCGCATCGGCATGCACAAATGGGTGCGCCGCGTGAACGACGAGGGCGGGCAGTACTACGAATGCCGCTACTGCGGCAAGTACCACGAGACCGGGCAGGCGATCATGCGCTATCCGGGCTCTGAGCCCTAGAGCGGGCAGCGGAACGAACGGAACAGCGATTCAAGCCGGCGGGGACCATCAGCTCGCGTTGGCCAGTTCCTCGTCTCCTCCCGACAATCGCGGGAAGCGTGGCGGCCACGACAAAGTTGAATAACACGCGCCGCTCAGAGTCTGTAATGTTCTGCCGCGCGGCATTCGGTGGGACGAGCAGGGGAGCCTCTAGCCACTCAATGACGGTAATCGGCGAGGAAATACTCAACGACGAGGATGTGCGGCTCTTCATCGAAGAGGCCGAGCAAGCTGGTTCGGTCGCCCTCGCCGACGTAACCGACCTCATCGAAGCGCACGGGATCGACGCGATCGAGACCGACGCGCTCTACCGCGAGTTCGAGCAGCGCGGGATCGAGGTCGTCGAAAAGCTTCCGGAGCCTCCCCCCCAGCCCGTCTCGCTTTCGTACGAGACGACGACCGACGCGCTGCAGCTCTTCCTGCGCGAGGCCGGGCGCCATGCGCTTCTGACCGCGGCGCAGGAGGTCGAGCTCGCCAAGAAGGTCGAGCGGGGGGACATGCAGGCGAAGCAGCGGATGATCCAGTCCAACCTGCGACTCGTCGTCTCGATCGCCAAGAACTACCGCAACCAGGGCCTCCCGTTCCTCGACCTGATCCAGGAAGGGACGCTCGGGCTCATCCGCGCCGTGGAGAAGTTCGACTGGCGGCGCGGCTACAAGTTCTCCACGTACGCGACCTGGTGGATTCGCCAGGCGGTCGCACGGGCGCTCGCGGACAAGGCGCGGACGATCCGCATGCCCGTCCACATCGTCGAGCGCAAGCAGAAGATGAACCGCGCCGAGCGCATGCTCTGGACGCAGCTCGGCCGCGAGCCCACGCTTGCCGAGATCGCCGAGGAAGCCGGCCTTCCGCTGCACCAGGCCTACGAGGTGCGGGCCGCGGCGCGCGCATCCCTCTCTCTCGACCAGCCGGTCGGCGAGCAGGAGGACGCCGTCTTCGGCGACTTCGTCGCCGGCGAGGACCCCCTCCCCGAGGAAGAGGTCGAGGTCTCGCTCCGCAGCCAGGCCCTCGCCCAGGCTCTCGGAACGCTGTCAGACCGCGAGCGCCAGGTGCTCGCGCTTCGCTACGGGCTCGACGGCGGCGACCCGAAGACGCTCGAGGAAATCGGCCGGCGGCTCGGTCTCACGCGCGAACGTGTTCGCCAGATCGAGCTCGAGACGCTCCGCCGGCTGGCGACGCTGCGCGAGATGATCCCGGTCTCCGGCTAGTTTCTCAGCGTTTCCTTAACGCCACCTCAGCATCCGCTAACAAAGAAGTTACAAACCCAAGTGGTTTAGTGGCCTAACTTCAAGGAAAGCGTTTCGTTAAAGCGAATAACGCCGTCATGCGGCCGGCACAAAGTTCAAACGTCCGAAGAGGAGTCTAGGCTCGATAGCAATGTGCGGAATCGCCGGATACAGCCTGAGTACTGAATGCGACGTCGACCGGACGCTCGCCGCGCAGGCTCTGCTGGCCGGTATCGCCGAGCGCGGCGCCGACGCAGTCGGGTATGCGTATCGCAACGGCGGCGACGTTCATGTCCACAAGCAGCGCTCCGGCGCGAGCAAGCTTCTCGACCGCATCGAGATCCCGCAGCACGCGAGCAAGGTGCTCGTCCACGTGCGCGACTACACCAAGGGCCATCCCATGATCGAGGCCAACAACCATCCGGTCCGGCACGGATCGGTCGTCGGCGTCCACAACGGGATCATTCTGAACGACGAGGAAATCCTCGCGGAGCACGGCTTCGACCGCGCCGCCCCGAGGATGACCGTCGATTCCGAGGCGATCTTCGCGCTCGCCGAGTTGACGGACAGCCGGCCCAAGGCGCTCGAGCAGCTGCGCGGCTCGATGGCTGCGGCGTGGATCGACGAGCGCCGGGACGACCTCGTCTACTGCGCCCGCGGCGTGGGCCGCCCGCTCTGGGTCGGCGAGGGAAAGCACGCGACGTTCTTCGCCTCCACCGGGCTCGCCCTGGAGGTCGTCGAGCACTACATCGGCGCCACCCTCCGCCGGCGCAAGATCGACGAGGGCACGCTCCTCGTACTGAACGACGGCCGCGTCGTCAAGCACAAGCGCTTCAAGCCCCAGCGGAACTTCGAGGAACGGTCGCTGCCGGCCGTCCGGGCTCCATCTGAGGGCCAGTTCTGCCTCGAGCGTCTCGCGACGCTCGCGGCCGCCGCCTAGCGCTACGCTCGCGGGGCCATGCGGCTCCCGCTCAAGGCCGAGATCCTCGGTGCCCGCGCCGTCGGAGCGTTGTCCCGGCTCGCCCGCACAGGCGGCGGGACGACCATTCCCGGGAAGCTCCTCTGGAAGCTCGACCCGGACGCGATCGACCGGCTGGCAGGAAGGCTCGCGCGCGGGTCGGTGCTCATCTCCGCCACGAACGGGAAGACGACGACGGCCGCGATGGTCGCGGAGATCCTCGGCCCCGACACGCGGCTTGCGCACAACCGCGCGGGCGCGAATCTCGTCTCGGGCGTCGCCTCCGCGCTCCTCGACGCGGACGGGGCCGAGCTCGGGCTCTTCGAGGTGGACGAAGCCGCGCTTCCCGAAGTTGCCCGGCGGCTGCGGCCTCGCGCGGTGTGCCTGCTCAACCTCTTCCGCGACCAGCTCGACCGCTACGGCGAGCTCGAGCTCGTCGCCGAGCGCTGGCGCGAAGCCGTGCGGGCACTCGATCCGCACGCTTCCGTGATCGTCAACGGAGACGACCCTCAGCTCGGCGGACTCGCCTCCGATCGCGAGGAGGCGGTCGTCTTCGGCGTCGACGATCCTCGCTGCGGACGAGCCGATCTACAGCACGCGGCCGACTCGAAGTACTGCATCCGCTGCGGCACTCCCTACGTCTTCGCCGCGGCCTACGTGGGACATCTGGGCGATTACCGTTGTCCCAGGTGCGGGCACGCGCGGCCGCCGCTCGACGTCGTGGCCCGCAACATCGAGCTGGTCGGGCTCGAGAGCGCCGCCTTCGACCTCGTGACCCCCCAGGGGACGCCTCGCCTCCGCCTACGCCTCCCCGGCCTCTACAACGTCTACAACGCGCTTGCGGCCGCGGCGCTGACCCAGACGATGGGGATCGAGCTGGAGCGGATCCAGGCGGGCCTGGAGCGGTTCAGCCCCGCCTTCGGCCGCTTCGAGCGAATCTCGCTGGGCGACCGTAACGTCCTCATCCTCCTGATCAAGAACCCCGCGGGCGCCAACGAAGTCGTCCGGACGCTCGTCGACGCGGGGGTCCCCCCCGTACTCCTCGTCGCGCTGAACGACGGCATCGCCGACGGGCGGGACGTTTCCTGGATCTGGGACGTCGATTTCGAACCGCTCTACGAGAATGGGCTGGAGCGCCTCGTGGCGTCCGGCGACCGCGCCGCCGAGCTCGCGCTGCGCTTCCGCTACGGCGGCTTCCCGGCTGAACAGATCGAGGTCGTGCCCGCGCCCGACGACGCGCTCGACCGCGGGCTCGAGCTGACGCCCGCCGGCGGCGAGCTGGCCGTCCTTCCCACCTACACCGCCATGCTCGCGTTGCGGCAGATCGTCTCCGAGCGCGGCTTCGTCCGCCCCTACTGGGAGCGCGCCGCGTGAAGATCCGGGTCGGGCATCTGTATCCGGACTACCTGAACATCTACGCCGACCGCGGCAACATCGCCGTGCTGAGACAGCGGGCGGCGCGGCGTGGACACGAGCTCGAGGTCACGGATATCGGCGTCGGCGAGGACGTCCATGCCGGCGAGGTCGACCTGTACTACGTCGGCGGCGGTCAGGACCGCGAGCAGGCGCTGATCGCGCCGGATATCGCCGCCAAAGGGCCCGGCTCTGGCCGAAGCCGTGGCCGGCGGCGCGGCCTTCCTCGCCGTGTGCGGCGGCTACCAGCTGCTCGGGCGCTACTACCGCGACCGGTCCGGTGCGGAGCTGCCCGGGTGCGGTCTCCTCCCGCTCCATACCGTCGCCGGTGAGAGGCGCATGATCGGGGATGTCCTGCTGGAGTGCGAATGGGCCGGACAGACGCTGGCCGGCTTCGAGAACCATGCCGGCCGGACGTATCTCGAGGACGGAGCAGAGCCGCTCGGGCGCGTGCTCGCCGGGTTCGGGAACGACGGAGCGAGCGGATACGAGGGCTGCAAGGCCGGCCGCGTCGTGGGGACGTACCTGCACGGCCCGCTCCTCCCGCGCAATCCCTGGTTCGCTGACTGGATCTTGGCCGAGGCGGCCGCGCACCAGCTCGGAGTGGCGCCGACCTTCGAGCCCTTGAACGACGAGCTGGAGCTGCAGGCGCACGGCGTATCGGCCGAGCGGGCGCGCACGCGCGGCGGACGTTTCTAGGGAGCCCAGAGCGCACCCAGGTACACGACGGGATCGCCGGGGCGCCAGCGGGCCAGGAAGCGCTGGATCGGGGGATGGAGCACGACTCCGTCCAGCTCGCCGGGGTCGAAGAGGCGGTGACCGCGGACGGCCGCATCCTGCGACGTCGCGGCTTCGAGCGAGCGGCCGGTCAGGTCGCCGGCGAAGATGATGTGCACGACGTGGCGGGCGGCGAAGCTCTTCACCGGATCGATCGAGTCGACGATCGCGATCGGGCCCTCGAAGACCAGGTTGTCGTCGATGCCGACCTCTTCGAGGAGCTCTCGCCGGAGAGCGTCAGCCAGGCTTTCGCCCGACTTTACCCCGCCGCCCGGGAGCAGCCAGTACTCCTTCCCCGGTTTCTCGTGCCGGCAGAGGAGCAGCCGGTCCTGCCAGCGAAGCGCGGCGGATACGCGGATGCGGGGCTCCGCAGCCATCAACCTCCCGACGAGCCATGGCCGCGCGGACCACGCTCGCTCTCGGGCAACGCGTCGACCTCCACCAGTTCGACGTCCGGAAGCTGGACCAGCACGAGCTGCGCGATCCGCATCCCGGGCTCGACCGTGAAGCTCTCGCTCCGGTCGGTGTTCAAGAGGATCACGAGGATCTCCCCTCGGTAGCCGGCATCGATCAGGCCGGGCGTGTTCACGAGCGTGATCCCGTGACGCGCGGCGAGACCGGACCGCGGCTGGACGAACCCCGCGTGCCCTTCGGGGATTGCAACGGCCAGGCCTGTCCCCACCGCCGCCCGCTCTCCCGGTGCGAGCGTCACCTCCTCGCAGGCGACCAGATCGAGTCCGGCGTCTCCCGCATAGGCCCGGCCCGGCAGCACCGCATCCGGGCGGAGCCGCTGAACCTGCAGCCTCACGCGCGGGAGGCTGCCGGCGTCTCTGCCTCCGCGACGAGGTAGGGCGCGAAGCGCCTCAGCTCGCGGCGTGGGAGCCTGGCGCGGACGAGCACGCCCTCAGCCAGGTCGGAGCGCTCGTCGATGGGCGCTCCCAGCGCGTACAGCTCGTTCAGCTTCCCGCCGTCCTCGTACGGGATGAGCAGCCGCACCTGCTCGAAGCGGTCGGCGAAGCGCTCGGCAATCCGCTCGCGCAGCTCGTCCAGCCCTTCGCCGGTCGCGGCGGAGACCTGCAACGAGCCGGGGAATCGGTTCGCGAGCCGGCGGCGCGTGAGCGAGTCGATCGCGTCGATCTTGTTGAGCACGACCTCGCGGGGAAGCTCATCCGCGCCGATCTCGGTCAGCACCGTGTTCACTGCGGCCGTCGTCTCCTCGATGTCGTCCTCGGACGCGGAAGCGTCCACAACGTGCAGGACGAGGTCAGACACGAGCGTCTCCTCGAGCGTGGCGGCGAAGCCTTCGACCAGCTGGTGCGGGAGGCGGCGGATGAACCCGACCGTGTCGGTGACCAGGTAGCGGCGGCCGTCGTGCTCGAAGCCGCGCGTGGTCGGGTCGAGTGTCTCGAACAGACGGTTGTTGACCGACACGCCGGCGCCCGTGAGCGCGTTCAGGAGCGTGGACTTGCCCACGTTCGTGTACCCGGCGAGTGCGACCGTCGGAATCTCGTTTTGCTTGCGCGCCTTCCGCCGTCCCTCGCGCTGCTTGCGCAACTCGCCGAGCCGGCGCTTCAGCAGCGTGACCCGTCTGCGTGCCAGTCGCCGGTCGGTCTCGAGCTGCGTCTCGCCGGGGCCGCGCGTTCCCACGCCTCCGCCGACCGCGGTGGCCGTGCCGCCGGCCAAGCGTTCCAGGTGCTGCCAGAGGCCGCGCATCCGCGGGAGGTTGTACTCGAGCTGCGCGAGCTCGACCTGGAGCTTGCCCTCGGCGCTGCGCGCGTGCTGGGCAAAGATGTCGAGGATCAGCTGCGTCCGGTCGACGACGCGGGCATTCATGGCGTTCTCGAGGTTGCGCTGTTGCGGAGGAGTCAGCTCGTCGTCCACGAGAAGCGACTCCGCGCGCGCCTCGCCGTATGCGTGTTTCAGCTCCTCGAGCTTTCCCTTGCCCACGTACGTGCGCCGGTCCGGCCCGGCGCGGTGCTGCACGATCGTCCCGACCGGCTCCACGCCCGCCGCGCGTGCAAGCTCGCCCAGCTCCGCGATCTCCGCGGCCTCGTCGGAACGGGGGGCGAGGACGGCGAGAAGGAAGCCCCGCTCCGGCTCGGCTCCGGGAGCGGCGTGGTTCTGCCTGTTCATCAGGCGATTATGCCCCTTGAAACGAGGCCCCGGCGAGAGCCGATTCGATGCGCGTAACGGCCTCCTCCAGCCGTTCGTCCGGGATCGTCAGCGAGATGCGGACGAACCCCTCGCCGCTTGGCCCGTAGGCGGATCCTGGCGAGACGACAACCGCGGCGCGTTCGAGCACGAGCTCCGAAAAGGTCCCGGACGTGAACCCCTCGGGAACCCGCGCCCAGAAGTACGGCGTGGCGAGCGGCGGGGCGACGTGGAGGCCGATCGCGCGCAGAGCCTCGGCGACGAGGTCGCGGCGGCGCTCGTAGACGGCGGACATCTCAGCTGGAAAGCCGCGCGCCTCGGTCAGCGCGGCCGCTGCGGCCGCCTGCAGCGCCTCGAACATGCCCGAGTCGATGTTCGTCTTCAGCTGGCGGTACCGCTCGACGATCTCCGAGTTGCCCGCCATGAGCGCACAGCGCCAGCCGGTCATGTTCCATCCCTTGGAGAGCGAGAAGATCTCGACGCCGACATCCTTCGCGCCGGGCGTCTCCAGGAAGCTCGGGGCGCGGTAGCCCTCGAAGCAGATCTCCGAGTACGCGCTGTCGTGGACCACGATCAGGTCGTTGGCGCGCGCGAACTCGACCGCGTGCCCGAAGTAGCCGTCCTGCACGATCGCGCCGGTCGGGTTGTTCGGATAGTTGAGAAAGAGGAGGTTGGCGCGGGCGAGCACGTCCTCCGGGATCGAGTCGAGGTCGGGAAGGAACCCGTTCTCCTCGCGCAGCGGAAGGTAGTACGGCTCGGAGCCGGCGAACAGCGGTCCGGACGTATACGGCGGGTAGCCGGGATCAGGCGCGAGCGCGAGATCGCCCGGGTCGAGGCCGATGAGCGCCACGTGCGAGACGCCCTCCTTACCGCCCAGCACGGGGACGATCTCGCCCTCCACCTCGAGATGGACCCCGAAACGGTCGCGGTAGAAGTTCGCCACGGCCTCGCGGAACGCGTGCGTACCGTGGTTCGTCGGATAGTCGTGCGTGGCCGGGTCGCGCAGCGCGCGCGCCGCCGCCTCGATCACCGGCTCCGGGGTGGGCAGGTCGGGGTCGCCGATGCCTAGGCTGATCACGTCGATCCCATCCGCCTCCATGGACGAGATCTTCCGCTCGAGCTCAGCGAAGAGATAGGGCGGTACCTGGTCGAGCCGCTTCGAGAACTTCACAGTTCGAATTCCTCGGAAAGCTCGACCAGGCAGATCTCCTGTGCCGCCCCGACGAGGCGGGCGGTCCCGCCCGCGAGCTCGACGAGCAGGTCGCCGCCCGCAAGGTGCACGTCGACAGGGCTCTCGCTCCACCCGTTGGACACGGCCGCTGCCGCGGCGGCCACCGAGCTGGTCCCGGAAGAGAGCGTCTCTCCCGCCCCGCGTTCCCACACCCCGACATGGATGTCGTGCGGCCCCTCGACCCGAACGAGCTGGACGTTCGTGCGCTTCGGGAAGCGTTCGTGGTTCTCCACGAGCGGGCCAAGCCGCAGCAGGTCCTCCCGGCTGAACGCGTCGTCGCGGATGACCGCGTGCGGGTTGCCGACCGAGACCGGAGTGAACTCGATGCTCCGATCGCCCAGGCCGAGCATCTCCCTCTCCCCCACCTCGACGGCGCCTATCTCCATGTCCACCTCGTGGCCGGTACGCATGCGCGCGACCACGGTACGCGGGCCGACGCGGATCGTCACCTCGTCGGCACCGCTCCTGCGAGCGAGCCAGCGCGCGGCGATGCGCGTCCCGTTCCCGGACAGCTCGGCGATCGAGCCGTCAGGGTTCCAGATGACGACGTCGGCCTCTGTGCCGTCCACGGAGAGGACCTCGAGGATGCCGTCGGAGCCGACGCCGAAGTGGTAGTCGCACACTTTGCGCACGCGCTCAGGCGTGAGCGGCGAGGCGAGCTCAGCCCGCTCGACCAGCAGGTAATCGTTGCCGAGCCCGTGCCACTTCGAGAATCTCATCCGCCACCTCGCCCGGGGGGCGATCGGCATCCAGGCTAACAAGGCGGGGTATGCGTCGCATCCATTTGCGCTGATAGGCGGCGTAACGGCGGGTCTGCCGGGTGAGCTGCTCCTTGGCCTCCGCCTCGGGAAGCGTCGCGACCTTGTCGAGCCCCATGGCCTGGCGCGCCGTCTGCGAGATCGGGCCCGCGAGGGCGCGCCGCACCTCGTCCTGGACTCCGCAAGCGAACATCGCCTCCGTGCGGGCCACGATGCGGCTCTCGAGCTCGTCCGAGGGCAGCTCGAGGCCGAAGATCAACGTCGGGTGGCGTGTGTGCTCATTCCAGAGCCGGTCCGCCTCGGGGGCGAGCGAGCGGCCGGCCGCGGCCAGCTCGAGCGCGCGGACGACGCGGCGCCTGTCGTTGGGATGGACGGCGGCCGCGGCCTCGGGATCGCGCTCGACGAGCCACGCGTGCGCGCGCTCCGCCCCCTCGGCCTCGTAGAACGCCTCCCAGCGGCTGCGCTCTCCGGGCGCCGGCGGGGGAGGAAGATCGAGGTCTGCGAGCGCGGCGCGCAGATACAGACCCGTTCCGCCCACGACGACGGGCGTCCTGCCGGCCGCGAGGATCTCGTCGATCGCCGCGTGCGCCAGGGCCTCGTATGCGCTGACGGAGGCATCGTGGTCGAGCTCCCAGATACCGACGAGACGCGTCCGCCGTTCGGGCTGGTTCGTGAGGATGGGCAGGCCGCGGTAGACCTGCATCGAGTCGGCGGAGACGAGCTCGGCCGGGATGCGGTCTACGAGCGACTCGGCGACCGCGCTCTTGCCCGAGGCGGTCGGCCCGAAGATCGCGAGGACGGTCATCCGCGCAGGCGCGCGCGAAGGCGGTCCAGGTCCTCATCGGCGACGCCTGCGCCGAGGAGGTACTCGCGCGCGCCGCCGTGCTCCCGCTCGAGCTCGACCATCGTGCCGTACATCGCTTTCGCCGACATGACCGAGAGCAGCCGCCGTTTGCGCCGCTCGGCCTCGTCGGAGACCTCTTCCACCCACGCATGGACGGACGGCGCCCAGTTTGCCTCGCTGAGCGCGTAGTCGGACGCGATTGCTTCGATCCCGACGCCCGCGACGCGCAGGATCAGCGCGGCGACTAGGCCGGTCCGGTCGACGCCGCCAGCGCAATGTACGAGCACCCGCCCATCGGCCTGGGCCACTGTCGAGACCGCGCGCCCGAAGCGGCCGGCGAACCGCTCGAGGCAGAAGAGGTAGTTCCGGCGCCTCCACTCGGTCGGGTCTTCGACGTTCGCGAGCAGCTGTTCGATTTCGTCCCAAGCTGCCGCGTTTGCCAGTGGGACGCGGGCGACATCGAAGGACCGCGCCTCGTAGTGTCCGTCATCTTCGTGTCGCAAGTTGACGATCAGTGTGATCTTGTAGTCGGCGACGGCCTTCCAACCTGCATCGGTGAGCAGCGAGATGTCGTCGGCGCGGACGACCACGCCGAAGCGGGTCTCGCCGTCGTCTTCGAGCGGCAGCCCTCCGAGGTCGCGGATGTTGCAGCAACCCTCCCAGCGGAGGGTGCGCTCAGGCCGCAACGGCGGCGAGGTCGGAGCCACGGAGCGTCGTGGAAGTCGCGCCGTCGATCCGGACGTCCACCAGGTTGCCCGCTTCGGCCGACCCGGCGAAGTTGACGGTCGTGTTTCGCCGTGTCCGTCCGCGCAGGAGCGCAGGATCGGTCCGGCTCGCGCCCTCGACCAGCACCTGCTCGACGAGACCGACGCGGTCCTCGTTCCGTTCGCGCGCGATCCGCTGGACGACTTCGACCAGGCGCTCGATGCGGGCGCGCTTGATCTCGTCGGGCACCTGGTCGGGCATGCCCGCGGCTTCCGTGCCGGCACGCGGCGAGTAGACGAACGTGAACGCGCCGTCGTAGCGCACCTCCTCCACCACCTCGAGGGTCTCGCGGAAGTCCTCTTCCGTCTCGCCGGGAAAGCCGACGATGATGTCGGTGGTCAGCGCGAGGTCGGGGATGGCGGCGCGCATCTCCTCGACGAGGCGCAGGTAGCGCTCCCGCCCGTAGGTGCGCCGCATCGCCTTCAGGACGCGCGTCGAGCCGGACTGGAGCGGCAGGTGGGCGTGCTCGCAGACGGCGTCGCATTCGGCTATGGCGGCGATGACGTTCGCACGGAAGTCCTTGGGATGCGGGCTCGTGAAGCGGATGCGCTCGATGCCGTCGACCGAGTCGACGGCGCGCAGAAGCTCGGCGAAGTCGGAGCCGACGTCGCGCCCGTAGGAATTCACGTTCTGGCCGAGCAACGTCACCTCCTTGACCCCCTGCTCGGCAAGGCACTCGACCTCGGCCAGCACTTCAGCTGCACGCCGGCTGACCTCGCGGCCGCGCACCGAAGGGACGATGCAGTACGAGCACACGGAGTTGCACCCCATCGAGATCTGCACCCACGCCTGCACCGGCCGCTCGCGGTGCGAGGGCAGCTCTGCTGCGAACGAGCGCTCGTCACCGGTTTCGAAGCGTCCGCGCGCCACTCCCACTCCCCCGGCGCCGATCCAGTCGCCCAGATGGGAGATCGACCCCGGCCCGAAGGCGACGTCGACGAACGGGTACTGCTCAAAGATTCGTTCCCGCTGGGCCTCCGCATAGCAGCCGCCGACGGCGATCACCCGCTCGGGATCTCTCTGCTTGAGGACGCGCGCGTTTCCGAGATGTGCGGCGAGCCGCGTGTCGGGCTTCTCGCGGATCGTGCATGTGTTGAAGACGAGGACGTCCGCGTTCTCCGGCTCGGGCGTCTCCCCCAGCCCGAGCTCCTCGAGCAGGCCCTTGATCCGCTCGGAGTCGTGGGCGTTCATCTGGCACCCGAACGTGGTGACGTGGTAGCGCTTCACTGCGAGGATGGTAGCCGGGTGCCGGTGGAAACAGACAAGAGCAGGGAGCTGCGCGACCTTGCCCAGCGCGTTGGCGACGCGCGCATGCTCGAAGCAGGTCTCGAGAGGCAGGACGTCCGGTGTTGACCCGGCCCGGCGAGCGCTTCGCCCTCGTCGAATGGATGCTGGACGGCGCGGTGCGAGTCGTCCGCATCGTCTTCGCACTCAACCGCGTATGGGTGCCGACAACGAAGCGGCTCGCCCTGCGCGTGGAGCCGCTCCCCGTCAAACCGGCGCGGCTTGCGGAACGCATCGACGAGGCACTCCTGGAGCCCGACCCGACCAGGTCACTCCTCGTGCTGACCGAGCTCCAGCTGGACGCGGTCGAGCTCGCCCCCGACGGCCCGAACATCGATCGCGCGCGGATGTGGCTCACTGACGGCGTGGAAATCCTGCGGAGCTCGATGCGCTAGCCGGATGCGTGCCCTCGGGCCTGTCAGCGAGGACGAGGTGCTGGAGTGCTTCGTGCGGGCGGAACGCAACTCCGAGCGGTACGGGGAGATCTGGAGCTCTACCTCGGCGAGTCGCCGAGGATGGTGGAGTGGTGCCAGTACTAGACGCTAGGTGACGCGGATGTCCTGGCGCTTCACGATCCTGCCTCCCGCGAGCACGATGCAGTACCACTTGCCCTTGCTCAGCGAGACGTTCAGACAGGAGCCGCGGCCGCTCCTCTTGACGCACACGAATGTGTCGACCGTGGTCGCGTAGGGCTTCTTCGCGAAGCCCGTGAACCGGACCCTGGGGTTCCCGGGCTTCTGCCACTTGAAGGTGAGAGTGTTCGTCTGTGGCCGCGCGATGAAGTGGAAGTGCGCGTAGACGATCTTGGCGTTTCTGATCACCTTCATCCGCCGTCCGTTCTTCGAGCTCGTCATGTAGGCGACGTCGATGACGCCCTCGGGCGGAGCCGGGATGATCACGTTCCTGTCCGAGGCATTGCCGGTCGGGAACTGCTTGAGCCGAAGCCGGTACGTCCCCGGGACCGGGCGCGCGGTGAGCGGGAGCGAGTTCGTGAACGTGCCCGCCCCGACCTGGAAGCGCTTGGCGTAGAGCAGCCGGCCCGTCGTGGCGTTCCTGAGACTTGCCTCGATGGTGCCGGCCACCGTCTCGGTCCCCGAGAACTTGACGCTCCCCTTGGCGTAGCTCTCTTTCCACGTGGCCGTGACGGAGGCAGAGCTGATCGCGACCGTCGATCCGGCTCGATGCGAGGCCGCAGCCGCTCCGCTAACCAGCAGACCGACCCCGAGGACTGCCAGCAGCTTGCTCAGCATCCGCCGCAAATTCTACCGTTACTTGGCGACTTCGATCGCTCGACTCTCGCGGATGACGGTCACCTTCACCTGACCCGGATACTCGAGCTGGTCCTCGATCGCGCGTGCGATCTCGTGCGATAGCAGGACGGCGCCGTCGTCGTCCACTTCGGCCGGCTTCACCATCACGCGGATCTCGCGGCCGGCCTGGAGGGCGTACGCCCGCTCGACTCCGGTCTTCTGCATCGCGATCTCCTCGAGCGCCTCGAGTCGCTTGATGTAGCCCTCCAGGCTCTCGCCGCGCGCGCCCGGCCGGGAAGCGGAGATCGCATCGGCGGCGATGAGCAGCACAGCCTCGACCGTCTGCGGCTGCACCTCGTAGTGGTGCGCCTCGATGGCGTGGACGACGCCCTGCGACTCGCCGTAGCGACGGGCCAGCTGCGTGGAGATCGCGGCATGGGATCCTTCGATCTCGTGCGTCATTGCCTTGCCGAGGTCGTGCATGAGCGCGGCGCGCTTGGCCGTCTTGACGCTCGCTTCGAGCTCGGCGGCCATGATCCCCGCCAGGTGGACGACCTCGAGCGTATGCCTGAGGACGTTCTGGCCGTAGCTCGTCCTGTACTTCAGCCGCCCCAGGATCTTCACCAGGTCCTCGTGGACATCCCCGCAGTTGGCTTCGAAGACAGCCTGCTCGCCGGCGGCCACGATGTGCTCCTCGAGCTCGGCCTTGGACTGGTAGTACATCTCCTCGATCCGGGCGGGATGGATGCGGCCGTCCTCGATCAGCTTCGCCAGCGTGATCCGCGCGACCTCTCGGCGCACTCCGTCGAACGACGACAGAACGACCGCCTGTGGCGTGTCGTCGATGATGATCTCGACGCCGGTGAGGCTCTCGAGGGCACGGATGTTGCGGCCCTCCTTGCCGATGATGCGCCCCTTCATGTCGTCGGACGGGAGCTCGACCACCGACACCGTCGTCTCGGCCGCATGGCTCGCTGCCACGCGCTGGAGCGCGTCGGCGACGAGGTTGCGCGCTCGCCGCTTCGCCTCGATGCGGGCCTCTTCCTCCTCCTGGCGGACCCGGCGCGCGAGCTCATGGCGGATCAGCTCCTCGGAGCGGCGGAGCAGGTGGCGCTTCGCCTCCTCGACGGTCATTCCGGCGATGTGCTGGAGCTCGGCGACCTCGCGTTCGCGCGTCTCCTTGATCTCCTCCTGCAGCGCCTTTACGTGGGTCTCGCGGTCGGTGACGCCTTGTTCGCGCCGCTCGAGCTCGGTCAGACGGCGCTCGAGCTCTTCTTCCCGCGCGCGCGCGCGCTCATCGGCCTTGCCCATGCGCGAGCGGTGGCCGTTCAGCTCACGCTCCACCTCCGCGCGCAGCCGCACCGCGTCTTCGCGGGCCGCGATTTCAGCCTCCCGGCGCGTCGTCTCGGCGTCGCGCTCGGCTTGATCGAGCAGCAGCTTGCGGTTCCGCTGCGCCGCGCCGAGCGAGGTCGATCCGAGCAGCTTGCCCGCCACCGCGGCCGCGACCGTTCCCACAACGAGCCCCACCAGGATTCCAATGGCGACGAACATGGCTCCGCTCCTGTCTTGTCCGGCCAAGGGGGCCGGAGGATCGGTTGTCCACGGTTGAGAACCGTGGCGGTGCCCATCCGTCATTGAGCCCGCGCAGGGCCGTTCCCGAATTCGGCGGTGCTAGCTCGGCCGTCTCCCTGGGACGAATCGCGATGTGTGCTGGATCATCGGGTGGTCTGGATCGATTCGGAAATGCGCTCTATGCAGGAAAAATGAGGATGAAGCACGTTCATCCTAGCACCTCTCCCGCAGCCGACTCGACGGCGGCCTCGCCGAAGCCCTTGCGTGCCAGGAAGCGCGCCGTCGCCGGGGAGCGTCCCCGGGAGGCGACGATTCGCTCCGCGCGCGCGGTCTCGGGCTCGAGGCCGGCGACGGCTTCTTCGACCAGATCCGGCTCCACTCCGTACTCTCCGAGGTCAAACCTGATGGCTGCGTCCCCGAGGCAGCGGCCCGCCAGCGCGAGCGCGCGGTTCCGCGCAAAGCGGCCGTCGTCGACGAGACCCGCGCCCTGGAGCGTGGACAGGGCCCTGGCCCGGTCGGCCGCTCGGATCCCGCGCCGCTCGAGCCGCACGTCCAGCGCCCGGGCCGGGAGGTCGCGCGCGCGCAGGGTGCGGCCCGCCGCTGCAAGCGCCTGGGCGCGGCGCCGTTCGCGCGCGACCTCGCGCAGCCGCGGACGGTCTAGCTCGGTACCGGGCGTGAGGCTGGCCCGGACGATCACGTCCTCGGGCAGCTCTCGCCAGTCGTGACCGTCGATCTGGACGAGCACGCGGCCGCCGCGGCGCGCCCTCAGAGCGGTGACCTTCGGCGCCATTCTTCTAGTCGGCCGCCGCGACCTCCTCGCGCGCTTTCGCCGCGTCCTCGGCGCCAGCCGCGGGCAGGAGGCGGGCCGAGACGGCCTGCTCGGGCCCGAGCTCGGCCTGGAGGCGGGAGACGATCGCGTCGGAGACATCCGGATGCTCGCGGAGGAACGCGGCCGCGTTCTGCCGCCCCTGGCCGAGCCGTTCCTCGCCGAAGCTGAAGTACGAGCCGGACTTCTGGACGATCTTCCGCTCGAGCGCGGAGTCGAGCACCGTCCCTTCCCAGTTGATCCCGGAGCCGTAGATGATGTCGAACTCGGCCTGCTTGAACGGTGGCGCGACCTTGTTCTTGACCACCTTGACGCGCACGCGGTTCCCCACGGCCTCGACGCCTTCCTTGAGCGTCTCGATCCGCCGGATGTCGAGCCTTACCGAGGCATAGAACTTGAGCGCACGGCCGCCGGGGGTCGTCTCCGGCGAGTTGTGAACGACGACATGGTCGACCAAGTACGTGTGGTTGTCCTCGATCTCGAGGTCGAACCGCGTCCTCTTTCGTGGAAGGGCCGGCTGGACGTACTTCCGGGCGACGCGCATCGGAACCGCACGCAGCTGCGTGCGCGAGGCCAGTCGCGTTCCGTTCAGATGGGCGTCACTCATATCCGGCTGCCAGCCGAACCGGCCTCGGACGGACGGGTGCAGCTTGTAGTCCATCGATGGGTGGATGTACGGCGCGATCCGCTCGTGGAACCGCTGCGTCCGCTCGCCGCTGAACAGAAGGCCCCTCGTTGTGACCGTTGGTCGGCCCATGCCGAGCTCCTCGCAGCGTCGGGCCAGACGCTCTCGTCCTTCCGGCGAGAGTCCCTTTGCGCAGATCTCGGCCTTTCCGTGGCCCCAACGCTCATACGAACCGGAGAACGTCCCATCGTCGAGATACCACACGGCGATCGCCCGCTCGTCCATCGACGAGGCGATCTGCTCGCTGACGGCGCTCTTGGTTCCCGATGCGATGTACACAGCCTCGCGAAGAGGCATGAGTTGATGCATCGGAATCGTGTCGAAGCCCGAGCCGACCCCGGTTGGAGTCACGGAGCGGGCAAATGGGGCGAGCATCTCGTGCTTCCACTCGAGGTACTCGGCCTGGGCGGGACCGTGGCCGACCCGGAACGTTGCTTTGTGATCCGAGGTCTGACGCAAGGAACCGTCGCCTAGCAACCCCCCGAGGATGACCTGCTCCTGATCCTCCGTGAGTGCGTAGTGCTTGACCGCGACGAGCACTTCGTCGCCTTCCTCGATCTGGCCGGCCATGCGCTCTCCGCTCGCCGTGAAAATCAGATGGTTGGGCGTGCAGGCAAACTTCCGCCGACCTGAGCCGCCCGCGGCCTCGACCTCGAATCTGAGCCATTCATCGGTCTGGCCGTTGTTGAAGTAGTGCTTGATCTTCTTCGGCGAGATCTGGCCCGTCTTCGGGTTCATGGACAGAACCTCGACGGGGAGACGCTGGTTCACGATCTTGCCGATCTTCTCCGTGGTTCCATCCGCCAGGACGACGCGAGCCTGATAGGGGAAGCATCCAAACATTACCCCGATCTTCTCGCGCAACTGGTTGGTGAACAGGCAGATGGTGTCGGTGCGGTTGAGCGTCCCGGCGAGCTTGCGGAGGGCCTGGCTCATCAATCGCGCCTGGAGGCCGACGTGCGTGTCGCCCATCTCGCCCTCGATCTCGGCCTTCGGCGTCAGCGCCGCGACCGAGTCGACGGCGACCACGTCCAGCGCGCCCGAGCGCACGAGCAGCTCGGCGATCTCGAGCGCCTGCTCCCCCGTGTCCGGCTGGGAAACGAGCAGGTCGTCGATGTTGACGCCGATCCGCTTCGCGTACTGCGGATCCATCGCGTGCTCGGCGTCGATGAAGGCGCAGATGCCGCCGCGCCGCTGAGCCTCGGCGATGACGTGGTAAACGAGCGTCGTCTTGCCCGAGGACTCGGGGCCGAAGACCTCGACGATCCGTCCACGCGGCAGCCCGCCGATCCCCAACGCGAGGTCGAGTGAGAGCGATCCGGTCGAGATGGCCGCGATCTGGACCTGCGCCTGATCGTTCATCTTCATGACCGATCCCTTGCCGAACTGTCGCTCGATCTGACCGAGTGCCGCGTCGAGAGCCTGCTCGCGATCCACCTTCATCCTCCTCCTAGACGGACGGTTTCGAGAGCCTCGTACTGCGCTCCGCCCCGGCGCAGCAGGGAATGGTAGACAGCGGCTTCGGACGGACTGACCTCGCCCAAGTCGGGCAGCGGTGGACGGAGCCGTGGCGGCCGGCGGAAGCGGACGACGGTCGCGTGCGGAAGCCAGGGGCGCTTCTCGCGCTCGTACACGCCGAGTGTCTCGAGGCGCCTGTGCAGGTCACCGGCGAGCGCGGCCGCATGCCGGTTCTCTTCCTCGAAGACGAGCATCCCTACGCTCCGGGTCTCGCGGTAGCGGCGGAGCGTGAGCGTGGGAGTGGCAGCCGTGGCCGCGGCTTCGCGCAGGCCCCGCGCGATCCCCTCCAGCTCGCCGGCGGGGAAATGGCCGAGGAAGGCGAGCGTGATGTGGAGGTTCTCGCGCGGGACGATCCGGACCTCCGGGAGGCCGTCGAAGGTTGCGTGCTGCCAATCCCCAAGGCGCGTGAGCGTCTCGTCGGGAAGGCGAAGACCGATGAAGAGCCTGATCCGCTCATCTCCGCCGAAGCTACCCGAGGAGGTGTCACCGCTCTGTGCCAAGAATCTGCCGAACCAGGTGCAGCGCCATGATCGCCGCGCGTCGACGGATGACCGCCCGGTCGCCGGGGAGCTGGAAATGGATGCCGCGTCCGCCATCCGGTCCGCGTGCGTCCGCGTACACCGTCCCCACAGGCTTGTCCGGCGTCCCCCCGCCCGGTCCCGCGACGCCCGTGTCGGCCACGGCGAGGTCCGCGCCGAGCCGCTCCCGTGCTCCTGCTGCCATTGCTTGCGCCACTTCCCCGGAGACCGCCCCGTACTCCTCGATCAGCACGGCCGGTACGCCCAGCTGCTCGACTTTGACCTCGTTCGCGTACGCGACGATCCCACCGAGGAAGACGTCGCTCGATCCGGGAATCGCCGTCAGCAGCTCGGCCACGAGCCCTCCCGTCGCGGACTCCGCGGTGGCGAGCGTCAGCCCGCGCGCCCGGCACTCGGCCAGAACGATCTTCGCTACCGGCCGCTCGTCCTCGGAGAACAGGTACTCGGCCAGCTCGCGGCGCAGCACGCCGGAGAGCTCCTCGCCCGCACCGACGAGATCGACGTGAATCTCGAAGTCGCGGGCGCAGACGGTCGCCTCCACCCCGGTCCCCTCGCCGCCGGCGTCCGCGAGCACGCGCGCCACTGCCGACTCACTCACGCCGTAGAAGCGCAGGGTGCGGCGAAGCGGCGGTGCCGCACGCGCGAGGACACGTCGGACGGGCTCACTCTCCACCGCGCTCGCCCACAGCCGCTGCAACTCGTTCGGCGGCCCGGGTAGGGCGACGGCGACACACGTTCCGGTGTCCAGGACGACGCCCGGCGCGGTTCCGGCGAGGCCGAGGGACAGTGCGCCTTCCGGGAGCGATGCCTGCTTGGTCACCCCCGGCGCGAACTCTCCATAAGGCCGGTGCAGCCGCTCGGCGATGCGGCGCGACACGCCTTCGATCTCGTTTTCGAGTGCGTGGTCCACGATGAGCTCACGCCCGGCGGCGCGCGCGAGGAGCTCGACCGTGCGGTCGTCGTGCGTCGGCCCCAGGCCACCCGACACGACGAGGAGATCGGCGCGCAGTCCCTCCTCCAGGGCCGCGAAGAGCTCCTCGGGCCGGTCGCCGACGATCGTCACCCGCGCCGCCTCGAGCCCCAGTGCGTGGAGCTCCCGTGCGACGAACGGGCCGTTCAGGTCGTTCCGGTCACCGCGGACGAGCTCGGTTCCGGTGACGACGACGGCGGTCCGCACTAAGACGCGAGCTGCAAGCGCCCGCCGGGCGAGACCACCACCACGCGCGGATGCCCCGTGCCGGGAAGCGCCCGCTGCGTGCCGTTCACGCTCATGATGACGTTCGCCGGCGCGTCGATCCGCAGCCAGATCTTGCGGCTCCGGAAGTTCTGGATCTTTCCGGGCTCCAGCGTGCCCGCCCACAGCTGCCGCCCGCCGGGCGAGGCTACGCGCGCCACGACGTACGACCCGTAGCCGTGTGTCGACTGGATCTGCACGGAGACTCTGCGTGCCCTGGGGTGGAGCGTCTGAGTGTGCTTCTTCGTCTGCCCGGAAGTCTGCTGGGCCGGCGTGTCCGAGCCGCCAGTGAACTTGAAGGCCGCTATGACGAGGGCCGTGAGCACGGCGATTCCGGCGATGACTGCCAGGACAACACCGCTCGCGAGCCTGCGTTCCTGCCCTTCTGGCTGGCGGACAGACGCGCGCAGTGGGCTCTCCTCCTCCAGCCCGACGTAGCGCGAGTTGTACTCGTCCACGTACAGCTGGCCGTCGAGGCCGAGGTACTCCGCGTACGTGCGGAGAAACCCTTTGACGTAGGTCTGTGCGGGCAGGAGGTCGAACTCCTCGTCCTCGAGCGCACGGAGGTACTTGCTCCGGACCTTGGTCGCATACTCGATCTCGGGGAACTCGAGCCCCTGGCGCAGCCGCGCCTCACGCAGGCTGTTCCCGATCTCGAACATGGGCCTGGAGTCTAGTTACGAAACGGCGTAACCGAGGCTCTTCAGCTCGGAGACCGCGTCTGCCAGCGTCTGCTCGGCGGAGGCGACCTTCTTCGAAGCGGCGGAGTACGCCGAGGAGCTCTTCTTGGCCGCCGCGGAGGCGAGTGACTTGTAGGCGTTGGCCACTCCGGCGAGCGCCGTCGCGATCTTCTTGTTCGCCGGCTGTGCGTAGGCGGTCGCCTTCAGCTTTCTCACCGTGCCGGCGGCGGTCGTGTAGGCAGCGGCGATCGTGCGGGCCGCCGTAGCCTGGGCGGCGGTCGTCTTCGCGCTCTTCAGCGCCTTGAGCCCGCTCTGCTCGGACTTCGTGAGCTTGGAGAGGGCGGTGCCGAGTGACGTTGCATACGCCTTCGACGGCACGAGGTCGTACAGCTTGGCGCCCGAGATCCTGATCGCGCTCGCGGCCTTCTCGCAGTCGACGAGCTCGCTGACCGAGCCTGTCTTCGAGTAGCAGATCGCCATCGTGGTCGAGCTCTTGCCCTGCGGGAAGTAGATGAACGTGTACAGCGGCTTGCCCGACTTGGCGAAGCTCACTCCCGACGTCCGCGAGGCCTGGAGCGGGCCGATCGTCACGACGTTCGGCCGGGAGTTGTACGAGGTCTTCGCCTGCGCGGCCTCGTGGCCGATGAGCGCGCTCGGGAGCAACCACGGGTACGCGAGGCTGGCGAGCCCCATGACAAGCCCACTCGAAGCGGACTTCGGGGAGGCGGCGACAGCCTGCCGGAGCGGGAGATGCGGGATCTTCGGCGCCGAGACCTCGTGCCACCCGGAGGGGATGCCCACCGTCGCCTTCTGAACGGAGATGTCTCCGCTCGACGTGGATGCCTTCTTGCCGCCGGAGTGCCCCACGAAGTACCCACCGGCGGCCAGCGCGACGACGAGCGCGCCGAGGGCGACCCAGATCCAGGGGAACGGCTTCCGCTCGGCCGGGGCGGCGGGGGCTGCGGCGGGCTCTGCCGCGGCGGGCGGTGCAGGCGTGGCGACCGACGCTGCGCTCGCGCCGGCGACGGTCGCGGCGCCGGCGGCGGGGATCGCCGCCGATGCCGCGGTCGCGGCTGCGGGCACGACGGGTTTCGCGCCGACCTCCGTCTCGGGTGCCGGCGTCTTCTGCTCGGTCGCCGGCGGGACGGCGCTCACTTCGGTGGGCGGCGCGGGTGTGGGGGCCGCGCTGACCTCGGTCGGCGGCGCCGGCGTTGGCGCCATCCGCGTCGCCTCCGGGCTGGTCGCGCTCGCGGCCGTCTCGGGCTGGCCGTCCTCGCGCAGCCCCAGTTCCTCGGCAGTCTCGACAGGCGGGGGGATCGATACCGCCGCCTGCCCGTCTGCTCCGAGTGCCCCCTCGAAGGCCTCCACCATCCGCATCGCAGACGAGTAGCGCTCGGAAGGGTTCTTGGCCATGGCGGTCGAGATGACCGCGTCCAGCTGCGGCGGGAGCTCCGGGCGCTCGTTCGTGATGGTCGGCGGAGGGTCGGCCAGGTGCGCGTACATGACAGCCACGTCGGAGTCCTTGGGGAAAGGCACGGCGCCGGAGAGGCACTCGTACAGCACGGTGCCGAGCGCGTAGATGTCCGTCTCCCGGGTCGCGGGCTCGCCTCGGATCTGCTCGGGCGCCATGTAGTCGACGGTTCCCACGAAATGCCCGGTCTTGGTCAGGTTCGTCCCGCCGCGCACCTTGGTGACGCCGAAGTCGGCGAGGAACGCGTGGTCGCGCCGTCCGGCGCGGACGAGGATGTTGTGCGGCTTGATGTCGCGATGGATCAGGCCGGCCTCGTGTGCGCTGTCGAGCGCGTCCGCGACCTGGGAGAGGATCCGGAGCGTCCGGCCCGCGTCGAGCTCGCGCCCGACGATCAGGTCTTTGAGCGTCGCGCCACGGATCAGCTCCATCGCGATGAAGAGCCCGTACTCGCTCTCCCCCGCCTCATGCACCGTGACGATGTTCGGGTGGTCCATTGCGCCCTGGATGCGCGCCTCGTGGCGAAAGCGCTCGCGGAAGCCGGCGTCGGCGGACAGCTCGGCCGTCAGCAGCTTGAGCGCGACCTTGCGGTCGAGCGAAAGCTGGGTGCACTCATAGACGACGCCCATCCCGCCTTCGCCGATGAGCCGGTCGATCCGATAGCCCTCGATGAGGACGCCGTTCTCGAGCACTAGTGCGCCGCCCTGTGGGTACAGCGCGCCGTATCGGCCGGTTGGTGCACTACCCCACGACCGTGACGACCGGAGGCGGCGGCGGCGGTGGAGGCGGCGGCGGTGGCGGTGGCGGTGGTGGGGGCGGCGGTGGCGGCGGTGGCGGAGGTGGCCCGACCGGAGGCGGAGGTGGAGGCGGCGGCGGGGGCGGTGGCGTGGCGGCCAGCGCCGGGACCTTCGTGTTGACGTTGATCTGCTGTACCGCCGGTGCCGAGCCGGCTCCGGCGACGCCCGCCGGTACCGAGCCGGTGCTGGTCCCGGACGTATCCGACGCCTTGCTCTTGGTCGAGTGGCCGAGGAAGAACGCAACGGCGAACGCGGCCGCGCCGACGCCCAGTGCGATCAAGACGATACGGGTGGTCTTGCTCATCCGCTAGGGCCGGATTGTAGTCGCCTTCACGTCAATCGAACAGGAGGAGCAAGCCGAAGAACCCGACCGACAACGCCGCCATCGCGGCCAGGTAGAGACCGAGCAGGCCGAGAATCCAGCCTGCGCGGGCGACCCCAATGCCTCCGATCCGGCCCAGGGAGATCTGCGAATGCCTGCGCGCGCTGCGCGAGAGGGACATCGCGACGAGCCCCAGGATCGCCGCGGCGGGGACGGCGACCGCGACGTGGATGAGGTCGACCGTCGACGAGTACGCGGCCAGCGCGAGTCCGGCGGGGATCACGAGCACCGCGATCGCCCCGACGAAGACGGAGGCGCGTGCGCGGTCGTTCGGCTCCGCTCGCGCGGCCCGGATCGAGAGGGCGTCTTGCACGTGCCGAGTGTAGACGGCCCGCCCGCCGGCCTCGTCTCTTATCCCGCGAGTCGGTCGAGCTCGCCCTCGCCGACGAGCACGCGGCGCGGCTTCGAGCCCTCATAGCCGGAAATGATCCCCCGGCGCTCGAGCATGTCGATCAGCCGTCCCGCCCGCGTGTAGCCGACCCGCAGCCGCCGCTGGAGCAAGGAGACGGACGCGGTCTGGGTCTGTACGACCACGTCGATGGCGCGCTCGAGCAGCGGGTCCTGGTCGGGATCGAAGTCCTCGTCCAGTTCACCGTCCGCCGCCGCCTCGGGCTCCGGGACCTCGAGCATCGACTCGTCCAGATCCTGCTCGCGCTGGTGCCGGCACTGCTCGACGACGAGAGCGATCTCCTCCTCACTCACGTATGCGCCCTGGAGACGCTGGAGGCGCGAGGTCCCGAGCGGCTTGAACAGCATGTCCCCCTGGCCGAGAAGGCTCTCGGCGCCCTGCTGGTCGAGGATGACGCGGGAGTCCGTCTGGCTCGACACCGCGAACGCGATGCGCGAAGGGACGTTGGCCTTGATCATCCCGGTGATCACGTCCACCGACGGGCGTTGGGTGGCGAGGACGAGATGGATGCCGACCGCGCGCGACTTCTGCGCGAGGCGGATGACGCAGTCCTCCACGTCCTGGGGCGAGATCATCATCAGGTCCGCGAGCTCGTCGATCACGACGAGCAGGTACGGCATCGCTGCCTCACCGCGCTGGCGGAGCGAGCGGTTCGCCTCGTGCAGGTTGCGTGCGCGGACGCTGGAGAGCCGCTCGTAGCGCCGCTCCATCTCGGCGACCACGTTACGCAGCACTGCGGCGGCCTCCTTCGGACTCGACACGACGGGAGTGAGCAGATGCGGGATGGACTCGTAGTGGTTGAGCTCGATGCGCTTCGGGTCGATCAGGATGAGGCGCACTTCGTCGGGTGTCGAGCGCAGGAGGACCGAGGTGAGGATCGTGTTGATGCAGCCCGACTTGCCCGAGCCGGTCGTGCCGGCGATCAGCAGGTGCGGCATGCGCGCCAGGTCGGTCCAGACCGGCGCGCCGGAGATGTCCTTCCCCAGCCAGACCGCGACCGGGCTCGCCGTCTGCGGGAGGTCGTCGTAGACGTCGCCGAGCCGGACATAGCTGGGCGAGAAGTTCGGGAGCTCGACGCCGACGGCCTGCTTGCCGGGGATCGGCGCGAGGATGCGGATCTCGGTGGTGGCGAGCGCATACGACAGGTCGTCCTTCAGCCCGGCGACCTTGGAGACTTTCGTTCCAGGCGCGAGCTGGAGCTCGTAGCGGGTCACGCGTGGCCCGGCGATCTGCCCGATGACGTTCGCGTCGACGCCGAAGTGCGACAGCGTCTGGACGAGCTGCTCGGCGACGCGCGCGCCGGATTCCTCGGACACCGCTTCAGCCGGATCGGAGCGCTTGAGCAGGGTGCGGTCGGGAAGCGAGTATTCGGGCGCGCCTTCGGACGGCCCAGCGTCGAACAGGCTCGGCTGCTCGTCCCCCTCCGGCTCGATCAGGAGCGGTGGGGGACCACCGAAATCGGCCGCGCCGACCACGTCCGGAAAGTCGCGTGCGACGTCCACCGGCGGCACTACGCGCAGAGGGGGCGAAGCCGAGGCGGACGCGGCAGCTGGGACGGCCTCCGGCGGCGCGGGCCACTCGATCCGGCGCTTCGCCGCGCTCCCAACGCGCCGGACGGCCGCCGAGGAGCCGCGCAGGAGCGCACCGATCGACGCGCCGGAGAGAAGGAGGACCCCGACGGCGATCGTGGTCGCGCCCAGCAGCGTCACGCCTGCGTTTCCCACGAGCTTGGAGAAGAGCGATTCGAGCCCGCGGCCGGCGTATCCCCCGTGCGCGCGGCCAAGCACGAACAGGAGGCCGAGTGCGAGCACGAGCAGGCCGGTGCGGAACGGGCGCAGGTCGAGCAGCGTGCTCCGCGCCATCATGAGCCCGCCGACGACCACGAAGAGAATCGGGAGAGCGAACGCGAGTGAGCCGATCAGGATCTCGTAGACGTCCGCGATCCAACCGCCGATGTATCCCCCGTTCCAGCCGCCGTACAGGACGGCGGCCATGAACAGGCCGAACGCGACGACCCCGAGCCCGATCAGCTCAGGGTGCTGACGGCCGCGCTGCTTTTGTGCGCGCTTCCGTTTGGTGCGCGCAGGCATGCGCGGCCTGAGCGCGCGCTTCGTGCGGCGGCGTGCCATCCCGCATCCCGTTCGACGCGGCTCCTGCGATACCTACTTCCAGTTGGATGCCTGGTCGTAGAGGCGCTCCGCGGCGTTCCCCTGGTACGGGCCGTACATCGCGTCCGGCTGGCTGAAGTAGCCGTAGCTGTTCACCGAGACGATCGTCCCGAGGCCGTTCTGGACGTTGGCGAGCCAGCCGCCGCCGCTCGAGCCGCCGGTCATGTCGCAGCCAATGGCGATCGTCGGCGGGCTGGCGCTGCGGTCGTTGCCGCCGAGCGGCGCGTCGCACACGTACAGCGTCTGACCGTCGAAGGGATAATCCGCCGGGTAGCCGCCGGAGACGTACTCCTGCGCGCGCGTCTGGTTGAACGCGATCCCCTGTCCGCCGACGGTGTCGACGAGCGTCTTGCCCTCGAGCGGTGCGACCACGACCGCGGCGAGGTCGAACGCGGGGTCCCCCTTTGTGTACCACGCGTGCGTGGTGAAGAAATGTCTGCCCACGAACTTGCCGAACGGCGCCTTGCCGTTGTCGTAGGCGGGCACGAAGATCCAGCGGTGCTTGTAGAAGCTCTTGGCGGCGGCAGTGGCCGCGCAGTGCCCCGCCGTCCACACCACGCTCCCGTTCTTGCTCGACACCGCCGTGCCCGAGCAGACGTAGTCGCCGTCGGGGGCGGCGAAGAAGACCTTCCCCCATGTGCGGGCGGGAAGGTCGGTCGTCGGCCCGCTCCAGCGATAGCGCGCGTACGGGAAGGGGTAGTGGGTCGACTGGGCGATCCGGCCGCCGTTCGGCGGCCTGCCGTGCTTCACGAGCAGCGGGACGGGCTTGGCGTTCTTCATTCGCTCCGCCGTCCAGTACGCCGCCGCTGCCTGCCTCTGGGCGGATCCCGAGGCGACGACCGGCGACGTCTTCGCTCCACCGCTCCACCCCGCGAGTAGCAGGGTTGTCAGCCCGACGAGAACGATGGCGCGCCGCACCGACGCGACTCTAACGGGTGCGCGAGCTCGGGATTTCTTCAGGCGGCGAGGGCACGCAGATCCTCCGCGGCCCGTCCGAGCAGGTTCTCACGGAGGTCGAACAGCCCCGCCCAGAGCGAGCCGCGATCGGGCGTCGACTCGAGTGCCGCCGCGGTCGAGAGGCCCTGCAAGGCCCGCACGAGGACGGCCAGCTCCAGGTACGTCTGCGCAACGCGCGTGGGGGCAGCGTGGACGCCCGCGCGGGTGAGGACCGGCTCCCAGTCGATCAGCTCGGCGGCACCGGGTTCCCCGTACCATGACCGTCCCTCCGCCTGGTCGGGCTCGAGCTCGAGCAGATAGCGCCCGAGCGGCCGGTCGAGGCCTGCGATGGCGGTCTCGGCGCGGTCGGCCGCGCGGCGCAGGGCGGCCTGGCGCCGGCCGGGAGTGCAGGGATCCGGCTCTCCACGCGCCCAGCGCTCCAGCAACCGGCAAAAGGCGAGCGCCGAGACCTCACACGCGCTCAGCTGGACGACCAGATGGCGCACCGTCGCCTCGTCCACGCCCTGCCGGGCGAGCGCTTCACTCCAGTGGGCTGCCTGGACGCTCATGCGGGCGTCATACCTCGATCACGACCGGGAGGATCATCGGGCGCCTGCCCGTGCGGTCGTAGACGAGCTGGCCGATGCCGTCGTGCAGATGCTCCTGCAGCAGCTTGATCTCGTCCACGTTGTCGGCCAGGCAGGTCTCGAGGACCTGGCGGGCCTCGTCGCGCATCTCGTCGAGCAGCGGGCCGGACTCGGCGAACCCGCGCGCGATCAGCTCCGGGGGTCCCGCGACCACCGAGCCGTTCGTCGCCAGGGTCGCGACCACGATCAGCACGCCGTCCTCCGACAGGTGCCGGCGGTCGCGGAGCGCGACGTCCTTCACGTCCCCCACTCCCAGGCCGTCGACGAAGGTGACTCCCGCCTCGACGTGCTCGACGATGCGCGGCGCTCGTCCCGGCTCGAGCTCGACCACGGCGCCGTTCTCGCCCAGGATGATCGAAGCGGCCGGCACGCCAGCCTCCTGAGCGAGGCGCGCGTGCGCCGCGAGCATGCGGTACTCGCCATGGACCGGCATCACGGCGCGCGGGCGGAGCAGCGCGATGATCGTTCGCAGCTCATCGGCGTTCGCGTGGCCGGAGACGTGCACGGGCGCGTTGTCCTCGTGCAGCACCTCGGCGCCGAGCTTCGTCAGCCCATTGATCGTGTCGTGGATGCGCAGCTCGTTTCCGGGAATCGGCTTGGCCGAGATGATCACGGTGTCGCCGCGCTCGACCTTGACCGCGGGATGGTCGTTGTACGCGATCCGGGTCAGCGCGGACACCGGCTCGCCCTGGCTGCCTGCGCAGAGGATCATCAGCTCGTGCGGCCGGAACTCCTCGATTCGCTGCGTCCGGATCATCGTGTCGTCGGGGACGTTGACGTAGCCGAGGTTGCGCGCGATGTTGATGTTCTTGCGCAGCGAGCGGCCGACAACGGCGACCTTGCGCCCCGTCTGGACAGCCACGTCGATCGCCTGCTGCATGCGGTGGACGTTCGAGGCGAACGAGGAAATGAGCACACGCCCCGTTCGCGCGGGGATGATCTGGCGGAAGGCCTCGCCGACGACGCGCTCCGACCGGGTCACACCGGGCCGCTCCGCGTTGGTCGAGTCGCCGAGGAGCAGGTCGACGCCGCGGTTTCCGACCTCGGCGAGCTTGCCCACGTCTGTCTTGATCCCGTCCACCGGCGTGTGGTCGATCTTGTAGTCGCCCGTGTGGACGATTCGACCCGCTTCCGACTCGATGACGAGCGCGACCGAGTCGGGGATGGAGTGAGCCATGCGAATGCCCTCCACGCGGAACGGTCCGATCTGAACGGGCCCCTGCTCGGGGACCAGCTCGCGCAGCTCGCTCGAGCGCAGCAGCCCGTGCTCGTCGAGCTTCGACGCGACCAGCTCGAGCGTCAGTTTCGTCGCCCACACCTCGGGCACCTTCACCTCCCGCAGGAAGTACGGGAGGCCGCCGACGTGGTCCTCGTGCCCGTGGGTGAGGACGACGGCTCGCACCCGGTCGGCGCGATCCTGAAGGTAACCGAAGTCCGGCAGCACCAGATCGACACCGAGGTGCTCGTCTCGCGGGAAGGCAAGCCCGGCGTCGACGACGATGATGTCCTCGCCGAGCTCGAAGACGGTCATGTTCTTTCCCACCTCGCCTAGGCCGCCGAGCGGGATGATGCGGAGAGCTGTCACAAGGTAAGTCTAGGAGGGTTTGGCGTAGTGCCGCACGTCGTCGGGTGCGCCGCTTGTTCCGAGGCAAGGACGCAGGGAGCGTCCGTATGTTCTCTCATACGGACGCGACTGAGGACGCCGCCTCGGGGCGAGCGGCGCGGCCCGGCGACATCAGCGGCACTATGCCGAGCCCTCCCTAGGCGGGGGCAGCCGCCAGCAGCCCTGCACGCTCGAGGCACTTCTTCACACCTTCGCGCTCGTTCGGCGTCGCCTCGACGAGCGGGAGCCGGAACCCGCCGACGTCCTGGCCGAGGAGGTTCATCGCGGTCTTGATCGGGATGGGGTTGACGGCCACGTCGTCCAGCTCGTACAGCGGCCCCAGCTCCTCGTTGATCTGCCGAGCGCGCGCGTAGTCGCCCTCGCGATAGCGCGTGACCATCTCTTTCAGCTGCTGCCCGGCGATGTTGGAACGGACGCAGATCCCGCCCACTCCGCCGAGCTCCAGGAACGGCAGGACGAGGTTGTCGTCGCCCGCGTAGAGCTCGAGCTCGGTCTCCTCGACGATCCGCTTCGCCTGGTCCAGGTCGGAGTTCGCCTGCTTCACCGCCTTGACGGTGGGGATCTCCTCGGCCAGCTCCACGAGCGTCGCGGGCGGAAGGTTCACGACCACGCGGCTCGGGATGTTGTAGGCGACGATCGGCTTGTCGCTGACCTGCGAGATCGCGCGGAAGTGCTCGACCACGCCGCGCAACGGCGGCTTGTTGTAGTAGGGCGTGACCACCAGGAAGCCGTCCACGCCGGCGCGGTCCGCCGCCTCGGTCAGGTGCACGGAGTGTGCGGTGGAGTACGTCCCGGTGCCGGCGATCACGGTCGCGCGCCCGCCGACCTCGTGCACCGCCGCCTGCCAGAGCTCGACCTTCTCCTCGTCGGTCAGCGTCGGCGACTCGCCGGTCGTGCCGCACACGACGACGCCGTCGGAACCGTCGTCGACGAGTTGCGCGCAGAGCTCGCGGAACCTCTCGACGTTGACTCGCCCGTTCGCGTCGAAGGGCGTCACGATCGCGGTCAGGATCTCGCCGAGCAAGGTGCCCTACCCTAACGCGTCAGGGTCAATTGCCGGGCACGGTGGGCCTTGAAGTGCTTGCTCAACGTCAGCTCCTGGTACTGGTAGGACGAGCCGATTCCTTCCCCGTAGACGACGTCGGGCGGCTCCAGCATCCGCTCGAAGCCGAGCTTGCAGATGCGCTGCGCGTGCTCGACCATGAAGGGAACGTCGCGCGCGCGTACCTCGAGCACCGCACGCGCGCCCTGGCGGCGTCCCTGCGGGTCGTAGCCGAAGCCGGGATCGAAGAAACCCGCGTAGTGCGTGCGCAGCTCGCCGGCCGTGGGGTCGTAGGCGGTCATCTCCGCCCCCAGCCACGGCGGGACCTGCACCCGCTCCCGCGAGATGAGGAGATAGAACTCCTCGGGCTGCAGGATGATGCGGCCGCCGACGGCGTAGATCGGCTCCCAGAACGACTCTCCCTCGTGCTCGCCGACGCGCCCGAGGTCGAGGAGCGGCGCGTTCGGCCGCGCTTTGTACCCCGCCGGCTCCTCCCCGCGCTCGAGGTCGACACTCAGGAAGAGGCCGTCGGCGAGACGCAGCTCCGCCCCGCTGAGCGGGGCGTCGTCCGCGTAGATGAGCGGGGACTCGTCGTGCAGCGCGACGATCTGCGCGTCGGAGCAGCGCGCGTCGCCGGCGACGAGCCGCAGCTGGTTGAGCGTCAGGCCCTGCTGCACGCGGATCGCGAACGAGCGCGAGACGATTTCGAGGAAGAGCGGGCCGTCGTACCCGGCTGGAATCTCGTCGAAGCGGAAGTTCCCCTCGCTGATGACGCGCGTGAACACGTCGATGCGGCCGGTCGAGCTCTTCGGGTTCGTCCGGCCGCGCACGTCGGCGGGGAGCGCCACCCGCTCCGCGAGCGGGATGAGGTAGGGGCGGTTGCGCTCGAGGACCGCGCCCTGCCGGATGTCGAACTCGGTGAGCGCCAGGTCGGCGAGCTTCGTGTCGATCGAGACCTGGTCGTCGGGGAGGAAGCTGCACCGAAGCGCGTATGCGTTCGCGCCCAGCCGGAGGTCGAGGCTCGCGGGCTGAATATGGTCGGCGGGCGGGTCTCCGCCGATCCAGCCGTTCTCGATCGCCTGCCGGATCTTCTGCGCCGGGAGGATGCCGCCGCTCATGCCAACAGTTTGTCGAGGCCGACGGTCAGCCCCGCCGGAAGGGAGGGCAGGCGCTCGAGGGCGAGGAGGACGCCCGGGACGTACGCCTCGCGGGAGAGCGCGTCGTGGCGGATGGTCAGAAGCTGTCCTTGCGCGCCGAGCAGCACCTCCTGGTGCGCGACGAGGCCCGGCAGCCGGACGGAATGAACCGGCGGATCTCCCGGAAGCCGCTCCGCGGTCGCCTTTGCCGTCCCCGACGGCGCATCCACCTTCGTCTCGTGGTGCAGCTCGACGATCTCCGCCGAGGGAAGGTGGCGCGCGGCCTCCTCCGCGAAGCGCATCATCAGGACCGCACCGACCGCGAAGTTCGGCGCATAGAAGACGGCGACAGGCGCGCCGCGCACCGCGTCGGCGTCCCAGCCGCTGGTTCCCACGACCGACGGGACGCCCGCTGCGATCGCAGCCTGCACGTTTCCGAGCGCCGCTTCCGGCACGGTGAAATCGACCATCGCGTCAGCCCCCTCGAGCCCGTCGACGAGCTCATGGCCCGCCCGGTCGAGGGCCGGCGCAAGCACCCTTCCGACCTTCCCCCCGCGGCCGTTTAAGAGGATCTTCACGCGGCGGCAGCCGCGGCCGCGCCGACGAGCGCGGGATTGACGCGCTCGACCGCGTCCATGAACCAGCCCTCGTTCGGCCCGATCCCGGCGGCGGAGAAGCGCTCCGGCGCCAGCAGCATCCCGGCGAGCTCCGCAACCGCCTCGGGGGTCACGGCGTCGATCTCGGCGCCGAGCCGGTCGAGGGAAAGAAGCTCCGTGTCGGTGATGAGCGACTTGCCGAGCCGGCTCATCCGGCTGCCTGTCGACTCCATCGCGAGGATGATCCGTCCCTTCAGGTTCTCTTTCGCGCGCTCCAGCTCGCGCACGCGCAGGTTGCCGTCGGCGATGTCGGCGATCTCCGCAACGGCGATCTCGATGCAAGCGGGCAGGTTCTCCTCGCGCGTGCCGACGTAGAAGCCGATCTGCCCGGTGTCCGTGTACTGCGAGGCGAAGGTGTAGACGGAATAGGCCATCCCCCGCTTCTCGCGGATTTCCTGGAAGAACCGTGACGAGGCGGAGCCGCCGAGGATGCTGTCCAGGAGCGAGGCGGCGAAGCGCCGCCGGTCGGAGCGCGCGATGCCAGGAGCTGACAGGCAGACGTGGTACTGCTCGGTGTCCTTGCGCTGGAAGCGGACTCCCGGCGGGGGCGTCTTGACGAGCGGCGAGCGCACGCGGCGCTTCGGCGCTTCCCCGTTCGTGCGTTTGGACGCCGCCTGCTCGAGGAGCTGCACGAGGCGCTCGTGCTCGACGTTCCCCGCGGCGGCGACCACGATGTTGCCGGGGGTGTACATGGCGCGGTGGAAGTTGGCCACGGAGCGCCGGGACACGCTCGAGATCACGTCGGCCGACCCGATGACCGGGCGACCGAGCGCGTGTGACCCGAAGACGGCCTCGGTGACGAGGTCGTGGACGAGATCCTGAGGCGTGTCCTCGTACATCGCGATCTCCTCCAGGACGACCTCGCGCTCCGAGTCGAGGTCGGCGAAGACCGGCACGAAGATCATGTCCGTCATCACGTCGATCGCCGTCTCCAGGTGCTGGTCGGCTACGCGCGCGTACACGACCGTGTGCTCCCGGGAGGTGGCCGCGTTCAGCTCGCCGCCGAGCGAGTCGAAGACCTCGGCGATCTCCTGCGCGCTGTACGAGCGCGAGCCCTTGAAGAGCAGGTGCTCGATGAAGTGCGAGATCCCGGCCCTGGCGTCGCGCTCGTCGCGCGATCCGGCTCCGATCCAGAAGCCGAGCGAGACGGAGCGTACCTGCGAGAGGCGTTCCGAGATCACACGTTCGCCGGAATCGAGCTCCGACATGACGTACTTCTGGCGCACGGAGTGATCGTAACGGCGCTTCGCTCAGTGGCAGGCGTGCGGCGTTAGCCGCTGGTCCCGCAGACCTTGAAGCCGTAGTCGGTCTCGAAGCTGGTGACGCGGCGGTTGAGGCGGAAGATGTCCGCGTACAGGTTCACGACCTTCTGCCGGTCGACCTCCTCCGCGGCTCCGGCGGCGTCGTCGAGCTTCGACGCGATCTGGTCGAGGTCGTCCAGCGTGTTCTGCCAGTCGCTCTTCGTGTCGGCGGGTGGGTTCAGCTTCTCGAACTCTCCTCGGGCTGCGCGCAGGTTGTCGGCGAGCTCGCGCAGGAGCGGCGCCGACGCCTTCACTTGCTGGTCGGTCGCGCTCGGATCGGTCGGGGCCTTCGCGGGCGCGGTCTTGTTCAGCTTCTGGTTCTTCGTCCGGTACTTCGTGCAGACGGCGTCCCCGCGCGTGATGAACTCGTCCTTCGTGAGCGGAGTCCCGGTGCCGCCGCCGCCACAGCCGGCGACCGCGACGGCTACCGCGGCTGCCGCGACGAATGGAACCGCCCGTTTCACGCGCGCAAGGCTAGCGCCGCCAGCAACCCGGCGACGCAGAGACCGCCGATCACGCCGGCAAGAACGGCCGCGAGCAACGGACTGAAGGCGAGCGAGATCGCAGCGAGGAGGACGAGCCCGAGCGTACTTGGGTAGGTGGCGCGCAGCGCCGCCCTCAACCACTGCTCGGAACGCGGTTCTGCATGGGGCGAACGCGAGCCCAGCAGACGCCCGCGCCAGTCGGTGAGGACGAAGACCGATCCCGCGACCGCTCCGAGAACAAAGGCGAGCCCCGCAGCCCGGCGTGTCGCTCCGGCGGCGATCGCGGCTTCGAGCCCCGCAAGCGCGAGGCCGAGCCGGATCGCCGCCAGTGCGAGAACTACCTTCGTTCGCGCCGCCTGTCGCGGTCGCGTCCGCCGCCACGGCGGTCGCCGCCGCGGCGGTCGTCCCGCTCCTCCCGCTCGCGCGGGGGCGCGTCCTTGGCCCGCTCGATCAGCTCCTCGGGCTGCACGAGGGACCCGTTCTCGTGCTTCGCGACGAGCTTGAGGCCGATGCGGCCCCGGGCCTTGTCGACCTCCTGGACGATGACGTCCAGGACGTCCCCGCGCTCGATCACGTCCTCGATGTGACCCACGCGGCCGGGCCCGACATTGGAGACGTGTAGCAGTCCGTCCGTCCCCTTCGTCAGCTCGACGAAGGCGCCGAACTGCGTCGTCTTCACGACCTTCCCCGTGTACGTGTCCCCGACCTCCGGCTCCTTCGTGAGCGCCTGGATCGCGGCGATCGCGGCGTTGGCCTTGGTGCCCTCGGTGGCGTAGATGAGGATCGTGCCGTCCTCCTCGATGTCGATCTGGACTTCGTAGTCGGCCTCGAGCGCGCGGATGGTCTCGCCGCCCTTGCCGATGACCATGCCGATCTTGTCCGAGGCGATCTTGACCGAGGAGATGCGCGGCGCGTGCTCGGCGAGCTCGTGCCGCGTCTCGGGAATCGCCTCCGCCATCTTGTCGAGGATGAAGTCCCGCGCCTTCTTCGCCTGCTCGAGCGCCGAGCGCATGATCTCCTGGGTGACGCCCGTGATCTTGATGTCCATCTGGAGCGCGGTCACGCCTTCGCGCGAGCCGGCCACCTTGAAGTCCATGTCACCGAGGTGGTCCTCGGCGCCCTGGATGTCGGTCAGGATCACGTAGTCGTCGCCCTCCTTGACGAGACCCATGGCGATGCCGCTGACGGGCCGCTTGATCGGCACGCCGGCGTCCATGAGCGAGAGCGTCGAGCCGCACACGGAGCCCATCGAGGACGACCCGTTCGACTCGAGCGTCTCCGAGACGATCCGGATCGTGTACGGGAACTCCTCTGGCGTCGGGATCATCGGCTCGAGCGCCCGCTGCGCGAGCGCACCGTGACCGATGTCGCGGCGCTTCGGGCCGCGCATGAAGCCCGTCTCGCCCACCGAGTAGGGCGGGAAGTTGTAGTGGTGCATGTACCGCCGGTCGGTCTCCAGCGACAGGTCGTCGATGCGCTGGCCCTCCTTGGCCGTGCCGAGCGTCAGCAGGCTCAGGATCTGGGTCTGGCCGCGCGTGAAGAGCGCCGATCCGTGCGTGCGCGGCGAGACGCCGACCTCGCACGTGATCGGGCGGATCTCGTCCGTCCCGCGGCCGTCCGGGCGGCGCTTCTCGATCGCGATCTTGCGGCGGACGAGCTCCTTGTAGATCGCCTCCGCGGCCCGCTTGACGAACTGCTTCGTCAGCGAGTCCTTGACGACCGGGGCGTCGCCCTCGACCGTTGCCGGGCCGACCGGGAAGGGCAGCTCGACGGTCTCGAGGATCCGGTCGAACAGGAGGTGGCGCTTGGCCGACTTGAGCTCCTTCGAGTCCTGCTCGGCCTCGGTCAGCGCGCGCAGCTCGTCCTCGAACTCCTCGCGAACCGGCCCTTCGACTGCCTCGAGCCGCATGCGGTCGAGGATCAAGTTCAGCGCCCCGCGGACCTGCATCCGGCGGACGATGTCGTCCTCGGTGGACTCCATCGAGAGCGGCGCGGCCAGCTCGTCGAGCAGCTCCTCGACGATCGCGCCGGACTCGCGCAGTCCCTGCTCGGCGATGCGCTGGCGGATCGTGTCGCCGTGCTCCTGCTCCAGCTCGCCGGCGAGCTCGAGATCGAGCCACTTGGGCTTGCCGACCTCGCGCGCGAGCTCTTCCTGCGCCTCGCAGATCTTGATGATCTCCGCGTGCGCCTTCTCGAAGGCCTCGAGCAGCACCTCTTCCGGAATCTCGTCGGCGCCCGCCTCGACCATGGTCAGGCCGTCCTTCGTGCCGACGACGATCAGGTCGAGCGTGCTCTCGTTCTCGCTCTCCTGCAGCGTTGGGTTGACGACGAGCTCTCCGTCGATCATGCCGATGCGAACCGCGCCGACCGGCCCCAGGAAGGGGAGCGGCGAGATCATCAGCGCGGTGGACGCGCCGTTGATGCACAGGATGTCGTGCGGCGTGATCAGGTCGGCGGACAGCACCGTGCAGATCACCTGCACCTCATTGCGAAAACCCTTCGGCCAGAGCGGCCGGATGGGGCGGTCGATCATGCGCGCAGTCAGGATCGCGCGCTCGGTCGGACGTCCTTCACGCTTGAAGAAGCCGCCCGGGATCTTCCCGGCGGCGTACATCCGCTCCTCGACGTCCACGGTGAGCGGGAAGAAGTCGGCGCCCTCGCGGGCCTCCATCCGGCCCTGTGCGGTCGCGAGCACCATCGTCTCGCCGGACCGCACGACGACGGCGCCGTCCGCCTGCTTGGCGAGCTTGCCCGTCTCGAACGTCATGTCCTGCCCGCCCACGGTCACGCTGACCGTCGTCGGGCTGTCTGTTGCTACTGCCATGTATTCCTCCACTTCTTTCTCCGGGAGAGTGGAGGTTTGAGTCAGCTCCAGGGAAGTGGCCTCGAGCTCGCTCAAACTTCCACCCTCCGATCGTTCCGTGCCAGGTTGAAACCTGGCACGGCCTTGTTGAATCTGTCGCCTCGCTACCGCCTGAGGCCCAGCTCCTTGATGAGGGCGCGGTAGCCCTCCAAATCCTTGCGCTGCAGATAGTTGAGCAGCCGCCGGCGGCGCCCGACGAGCTTGAGCAGGCCGCGGCGCGAATGGTGGTCCTTCGAATGCTGCCGCAGGTGCTGGGTGAGGTCGTTGATGCGCCGCGTCAGAAGCGCGATCTGCACTTCGGCGGAACCGGTGTCGGCTTCGCCCTTTCCGTGCTGACCGACGATCTGCTGCTTGTCTTCCTTCGTGAGGGTCATGTGCCTCCTTACAGTGGGGATCCGCAGTCCCCGCACGCCGTGAAGGAAGACACGCGCGGCCGAGGCTGCGGTGTGAACAGGGTAGCAACGATCGGGAAGGAGCCTTCTTTGCCGGCACTTCGACGTCTGATGAATATGGCGCCCAGATCCTGTCTCGCGCTCCCTCTGGGCGCCGCCCTCCTCTTCACAGCCGCAGGCTCGGCGGCGCCGGCCGTGGACGCGTGGCCGCAGTTCCACTACAACGCGGCGCACACCGGCTTCAACCCTGCCGAGCACGCTCTGACGCGCGCCAACGCGAAGCGCCTGCGCCGGGCGTGGGCCGCTCAGGCGGGAGCGTCGATCGAGGGCTCGGTGGCCGTCAGCGACGGGCTCGTGTTCGTCGGCTCCGACGACAACGTGATGCATGCGTACCGGTCGGACGGGAGCGAAGCCTGGTCGCAAGCGCTGGAGAACGCGAAGGCGTTCGTCGCCTCGCCCGCTACCGACGGCGAGAGAGTGTTCGGCTACTCGAGCTCGGCGGTCGTGACGGCGCTGGACGCCCCCTCGGGCGATCCGCTGTGGCAACAGCGTGTGTCCTCGGTCCAAGGCGCCTTCCCGGGCTCGCCGACCGTCGTGGGGCAGACGGTGTACGTGGTGCCGTACGAGCTTGTCGCGCTCGATTCTGCGACCGGGGCGGTTCGCTGGACGCGCCCGAACGTGGGCTGCTTCATCTGCTCGCCTGCGGTGGGGAACGGGACGCTCTTCATCGGCGCCGGCCCGGCCTCCGGGCGGAGGCTGCTCGCGCTCGACGCGGCCACCGGCGCGCCCCGCTGGTCCTTCCGGCCACAGGCCGGCAAGGACTTCTCCTGGAGCGCATCCCCTGCGGTCTCGGGTGGACGCGTCTTCCAGGCGGCGGCGGTAGGCCGCAACCGGAAGGCGTATTCGCTCTACGCGTTCGCGGCGTCGACGGGCAAGCGCCTGTGGAAGACGCGCGTGGGCTCGTCGCGGTTCCTGACCTCGTCCTCGCCCGCGGTGGCAAACGGGATCGTCTACTACACGTCTCCCGGTGGACGCTTCTATGCGCTGCGCGCCTCGAACGGCAAGCTGCTGTGGTCGAAAGCGATCGCGCCGAGCGCATCCTCGCCCGCGGTCGCCGGGGGAGTCGTCTACTTCGGGACAGGCTTGACGATGTACGGGCTCGACGCCCGCACCGGCAAGACCCTCTGGCACGCGAGGACGACGGCCGATCCGTCCGACCCTGCGGTCGCGGGCGGGACGGTCTACGTCGGCTCGGGGGACGGCATCACGCGCGCGTACCGGCCGCCCGCGGGCTAGCCCGGCGCGATCCCTGCTTCCTCGCCCGCGGCGCGACGGGGAGCTCCACGAAGAAGGTCGAGCCCTTCCCCTCCTGCGACGTGACCCAGATCCGTCCGTGGAGCTGCTGGACGAGGGCGCGGCAGATGTACAGACCGAGCCCCGTCCCCCCCACGCCGCGGGTCATCTCGGGATCGAGGCGGTAGAACTTCTCGAAGATGCGCTCCCGCTCTGCGCGCGGGATGCCGAGGCCTTCGTCCTGCACGGCGAACCGGACATAGCCGTCGTGCCGCCGCAGGCTCACATGGACGGGACCGCCGTCCTCGCCTCGGCGTAGCGCCGGAGCTTCGTCTCCTCGCGCCTCGTCAGGTCCTTCCCGGTGTAGACGATCACCGGCACGTCGCCGAACTCGGGTTTCCCTTCAGCTCTTCGAGCAGCTCGAAGCCGGTGCCGTCGGGCAGCTTCAGGTCGAGGACGACGCAGTCGAATCGCTTTCCGAGAGCGCGTCGAGCGCCTCTTTGCTCACCCCGACCGCGGTGACCTCGACGTCGTCCCCGTCCCCGGCGAGAGCTCGTCGACCATCTCGTTGACCGTCGTCCCGATGCGGGCGAACTCCCCGCGTACCGGGCGGCCTTCGATCTTGAGAGCCATCTTCTGGGACAGGTCGCCGTCCGCAACCGCGTCGATGACGCGTGCGACCTCGGTCGTCGGCCGCGCGAGGTTGTCGATCATCCCGTTGACCGCTTCGGTCGCCTGCGCCCAGGACCCTGCCGCTCCCGGCAACGACGCCCGCTCGGTCATTCGTCCTTCCCGCTCGATCACTCGGTTGACCCGCTGGAGCTCGAAGGCGAAGCTCTCCTGGCGCTCCGCGAGCTCGTTGAAGGCGACCGCCACTTCGCCCAGGCCGCTGTCCGTGGCAGCGGAGAGGCGGGCGGAGAAGTCGCCGTTCTTGGCGGCGCGCAGCGCTTCGACGAGCCGCTTGAGCTCTGCCCTGGTCAGGGTCGTGTCACCGTTGCCGGCGGTACCCGCAGATGTGCGGGCCGCCGCCGTCGCTCTCTTGGATTTCGCTGGAGTTGCCACGGACAGCTCCTTTCGTCAGGGGTCAACGGCCGGCGGCGGATGGCGCCGGCGGGCGGATCGAGCGCTCGGGGGCGGTGGCCACGGGAGCGGCTCACACGAAGCGATATCGGATGCTGCACCGCAGCTCTCACCCCCCGGATGGAGAGGCCGTTCTAGCAAAACCCGCCGTTTGCGGCCAGTTTCGCGCTAGGACGGGCGCGTGGCGGCCCGCGTTTCCTCGACGTCGCGGGCGATCTGGTCGATCAAGTCCTGCTCGCTGTCGAAGACGCGCTCGTCCCTCAGCCGCTTCCACAGCTCGACCACGAGCCGCCGCCCGTACAGGTCGCCCTCGAAATCGAGCACGAAAGCCTCGATGCGCCGCTCCTCTCCACCGTAGTGGGGGTTCGTCCCGATCGAGATCGCTGCCCGGTTGTCGCCGACCGCGCCGGCGTAGATGCCGTACACAGGCACGAGGAGCTGCGGATCGACGGCGAGATTCGCGGTCGGAAAGCCGAGGGTGCCGCCGCGGGCGTCCCCCGAAACGACGGTTCCGTCCAGCTCGGACGGCCGTCCGAGCAGCGCGGCGGCGCGCTCGACCTCGCCGGCACGGAGGAGGTGCCGCAGCTGGCTGGACGAGACATGCTCGACCAGCGGCACCGGACGGACGTCGAAGCCCAGCATCGCCAGCAGGTCGAGGTCACCGGCGCGGGCACGGCCGAAACGGAAGTTCTCCCCTGCAACGACCACCTCGGTGCCGATCGGCCGCAGGACCGAGTCGACGAACTCCTCCGGCTCGAGGCGCGCCGTGTCCTGGGTGAACTCGACCACGAGCGTGTCGGCCACGCCGAGCTCCTCGAAGAGCTCGAGCCGGCGCTCGAGCGTCGTCAGAAGCTCCACCTGGTTTCCGAGGGCCACCCGCGGATGCGGATCGAACGTGAGGACCGTCGGCTTCGGCCCGGCGGCGAGCGCTGCGTCGATCACCCGGCGATGTCCTCTGTGGACGCCGTCGAAGGTGCCGATCGCGACCGCCCGCGCTTCGGTGGTCAGGTCACCGGGCCGATAGGCGACGTTCACGAGGAAAGGATCTCCTCCGCGGCCTGACCGAGCCCGACCCCGTTCGTGCGGACGAGCACTGCAGACAGGCCTGCACGCCGGGCGCCCTCGACGTCGGCCTCCGGGTTGTCGCCCACCATCCACACGGGCTCGCCGTCGCGGCGGAGGCGCAAGGCGGTCGCGAACGCCTCCGGGTGCGGCTTCTCATAGCCGATGACGCCGGAGCAGATAACGGACTCGACGTGCCGATCGAGCCCGAGCCCGGCAACGATCTGCTCGAGCTCCGGGACGTGGTTGGACAGCACTGCGTGCCGCCACCCCGCCTCGCCGAGGCGGTCGAGCGCCGGCACCGTGTCCTCGAAAACGTGCCAGCCCACCGCCGGGTCGACGTAGCGCTTGCGCGCGAGTTCGGCGAGCTCGGTCGCGCGCTCGCGCGGGACGCCTGCATCCTCGTATGCCCGGGCGAGCAGCGGCACGATCCGCGCCCACCAGGCACCGCTTTCACAGAGGTCGAGATGGGGCTCGTCCGGCGTGTGCCAGGGGAAGCGGCTGCGCAGGGCCGGGATGAAGGCGTCTTGCTCCACCTCCAGTTCGGGCTCCTGTTCGCGCAACACCTCGAGGAGGCAGCCCCGCCACCTTCCGGGACGCTCCGCCAGCGTGCCGTCGAAGTCCCAGAGCACTATTCCGCTCACAGCAGTCCGCTCACGGCAGTCCGCTCACGGCAGTCCGCTCACGGGAGCACCGTTCCGTCTACGGCGACGAGCTCGCCCTCGTGTACGACCCTGACGTCCTCGGTCACCCGCTCCCGGCCCTGCCGGATCGCCGCCGCGGTAGCCGCGTCCACCTCCCGCATCGGCAAGAAGGGAAGCGCCTGGGCCGGCGGCAGAATCAGTTCGGGGTCGGCATCCTCGACCAGGAATGGGCCCACCTCGGTGCGGCGGAGCGTCCGGCAGTGCCCTCCCAGGGCGTCCGCGACGGACCGAATGTAGGTCCCCGAGCTCACGCGGAGGTCGAGGGTCACGGCCTCGCCTGTATACGCGCTGACATCCAGCTGATCGATCCGCGACTGCCGCATCGGCATCTCCAGGGTGACGCCGCGACGTGCGAGCCGGTAGGCGCGCTGACCTCCGACCTTTACGGCGGAGACGGCGGGGACCGGCAGCTCGACGGTGCCGCGGAGGAGCGCGAGCCGCGCGCGCAGCTCCTCTTCGGAAGGAGCAGCGCTCTCCGCGATCGTCTCTCCCTCGGGATCGCCCGTCGAGGTCCGGCGACGGAGATCGATCTCGGTGATGTAGCGCTTGTCGAGGCCGACGAGCCATGGGGTCAGTCTAGTTGCCGCACCGGACAACACGAGTAGCAGCCCGCTGGCGAAGGGGTCCAGCGTCCCTGCGTGGCCGGTGCGAGCGCCCGTGCGCGAGCGGATGGCGCGCACCACCCGGAAAGACGAAGGTCCGGGCGGCTTGTCGACGAGGATCAACCCGCTCGGCCGAAGCCCTCGGGGCGGCACCGTTCGGCCCCGCCTACGCTGCGGCCTTCGCCGCGACCGCGAACTCTTCGCGGATGAACGCGATGAGATCGCCGAGCTCGAGCTCGCTCGAGAAGCCTGCCGCCTGGCGATGCCCGCCGCCGCCGGCCGTCCGCGCAATCACGGACACGTCCAGCTCGTCCGAGCGCGAGCGCAGGCTGACGCGATGCTTGGGGCCGCCGCTCGTCGGAGGCTCGCGAATCAGCACCGCCATGTCCGCTCCCTCGACGGCGCGCAGGTAGTCGATTATCCCCTCCGAGTACGGCTCGACCGCCCCGACCTCGAGGAAGTCGTCGCGTAGGAGGTACGAGATGATGAGCCGGCCGCCGTCGTAGATGTCTGCGCGCTCGAGCGCCCGCGCCAGGAGCTTCAGCTTCGCGAACTCGACGCTCTCGTACACGCCCTGGAAGACGCGATTGAGATTCGCGCCCGCTTCGACCAGCTCGGCTGCCAGGCGCAATGCGCGCGGCGTGGTGTTCGTGTATTGAAAGCGTCCGGTATCGGTCACCAGCGCGATGTACAGCGCTTCCGCGATCTCGGGCGTCAGCTCGACGTCCAGCAGGCGCAGCAGGTCGCGCATGATCTCACCCGTCGAGGAGGCGTCGCCGACGATGGCGTTGATGCTCCCGAAGCGGGTGTTGTCGTGATGGTGGTCGATGTCGACCACGAGGGGCGCCCGGGACAGCAGCTCCTCGTAGTCGCGCCCGAGACGCATCTCTTTGGCGCAGTCCAACGCGAGTAGCACCCGCTCATCGGCGTCAGGCGGGAGCTCGCGCTGCAGCTCGTCGAGCTGCATGAACCCGTACTCGGCCGGCAGGGGCACCTGTCCGTACAGGTACATGATCCCGTCCTTCCCGAGCGCGTCGAGAGTGAGCTTGGCCGCGAGGATCGACCCCAGCGCATCTCCATCCGGGTTCTCGTGGGTCGTGATCAGGAAGCGGTCGTGCTCGCGGATCGCCCGCGCCGCGGCCTCGAGATCAGTCGTCGTCTGGGGCGAGTTCATCGATTAGTTGACCCATGCGTACTCCACGCTCAACCGACGGATCGTATTCAAAGGCGAGCTGCGGAGTTCGTTTCAGACGGAGCTCGCGGCCCAGACGTGCCTGGAGGACACCGTGCGCCGCGGCCAGCCCCTCGAGCGTCCGCGCGCGCTCCTGTTCGGATGCGAGCACGCTGACGTAGACCCGGGCCTCGCGCAGATCGGTCGACGTCTCGACGCCGGTGACGGTCACGAAGCCGATGCGCGGATCCTTGAGCTCCGTGACGGCCTCCGACAGCACCTGCCGCACGGCCTCGTTCACGCGTCGCATACGCTCACTCATCGAGCGTCACGACCTCTCGCTTCCCTGGCCGGCCTCGGCTCTGCCGGGCGGAGCCCGGCGACGGCCCAGGAAACCGAGAGAGCGCTACTCATCGAGCGTCACGACCTCTCGCTCCACCCGTCCCAGCTCGAAGGCACGCCCCGCGAGATACCGCTCCGCGCCGGCCAGGAGCTCCTCCACCTCGCGATGTCCCCGCGCGACACAGGACAGCGTGATCCGCGCCCGCTGCCACAGCTCGTGGTAGTCCACCTCCGCGACGGACGCGCCGAAGCGCCGCTGGAGCTGCGCCTTGACCGACAGGAGCTCTTTCCGCTTGCCCTTCAGCGATCCGTTCTCCGGAAAGTGGAGCTCCGCCGACAGTATTCCGACAAATCCTGCTCCCATACGTCTCATTGTTCACTCTGAAGCACGTCCTGAGCCTGCTCGCAATCGCCCTCGTCCTCACGGGGACCGCCGCGGCCGTTCCCGGCGCCAAGCCCGTCCAGACGGCGCGTCTCCAGAAGATCGCCCATGCCAACCCGCACGAGGGCTACACGGGCGATGTCTTCGGCCATCTCGGCTACGCGTACCTGTCGAGTTGGCACGGATCGCAGTGCCCCTCCGCCGGGGTGCGCGTCTACGACGTCCACACCCCGAGCAAGCCGAAGCGCATCTCCACGTTCGCCGATGCGCAGTCGCAGCCGAGCGTGCACGGAACGTGGACGGAAAAGACGATCGTCCAGCACGTCGCCACCGCTGTCTTCAAGGGCGAGCTCGCGGTCGTCAGCTTCCAGGGCTGCGGCGGCAACACGTTCCAGGGCTTCGGCCTCTACGACGTCAGCAACCCCGCCGCTCCGAAGGAGCTCTCGCTCACCAATCTCGATCCGCGCGGCTCGCACGAGATCTGGCTCCAGCGGAAGGGAAATCACGCCTACGTCTATACCGCGATCCCCCGCTCCGAGCTCTACTCCTCGCCGGACTTCAACATCCAGACGCAGCGCGCGACCATCCCGGGAAAGCCCGACTTCCGCATCTTCGACGTGAGCGATCCGCGGCACCCGGTCCAGGTGGGCGAGTGGGGAGCGTGGAAAGAGCTCGGGATCAAACCGTGGGAGGGCCGAGGCGGTTTCTCCTCCAACTTCGTCCACTCCGTCATCACGAACCCCTCGGCGACACGCGCCTATCTCTCGTACTGGGATCTGGGAACCGTGATCCTGGACATCAGCAATCCCGCCCATCCCCGTTACCTCGGCCGGACGCCACGGACCGACCCGCAGGGTGACACGCATTCGGCCGCGCTGGCGAAGAACGGGAAGGTGCTCATCGAGACGCACGAGACGCCTGACGGCCACCCCACGATCTTCGACATCTCCAATCCTGCGCATCCGAGGTTCCTGAGCGACTTCCGCCTGCCGGGGACGGTGCCCGCCGACGACTTCACCAACGGCGTCCACGACCCGAAGGTGATCGGGAACCGCGCCTACTTCTCGTGGTACAGCCGAGGGGTCGTGGTGGCTGACATCTCCAATCCGCGCAAGCCGAAGCTCGTGGCTCAGTACCTCCCCCCGAAGGCTTCCGATCCCGACCGCGTGCTGTGCAGGTCGGCGGCGTGCAGGCTCGTCTGGGGCGTGTACGCGACGAAGAGCTACGTCCTCGCGTCGGACATGATCAGCGGGTTGTGGGTTTTGCGCCTGCGAGCGCCTGGAAGGGGCTAGGTGCTCGACTCGCTGAGATCGGTGCGCTCGATCTGGCGCGTCTCGTAGATCTCGAGCACGTCGCCTTCCTTCACGTCGTTGAAGTTCTCGAGCAGGATGCCGCATTCGAAGCCTTCCTCGACCTCGCGCACGTCGTCCTTGAACCTTTTCAGCTGTGCGATCGACGTCTCGGCGACGACCGCGCCGTCGCGGAGCACACGCACCTGAGAATTCCGCCGCACGCGTCCCTGGGTGACGTAGCAGCCCGCGATCGTTCCCAGCCGGGAGACGCGGAACAGCTGGCGCACCTCGAGTTCGCCGACCGTGTCCTCGCGGGTGACCGGCTTGAGCATCCCGACGAGTGCTTGCTCGATGTCCTCGGTGAGCCGGTAGATCACGCGGTAGGTGCGGATCTCGACTCCCTCGCGCTCGGCCAGCGCGCGGGCCTCGGCGTTCGGGCGGACGTTGAAGCCGACGACGAGCGCCTGCGAGGCGGACGCGAGCATGACGTCGTTCTCCGTGATCCCCCCGACGCCCGAGTGGATGACAGTGACGCGCACCTCGGTGTGCTGGATCTTCTGGAGCTCGGACAGGGCCGCCTCGACCGAGCCGACCACGTCGCCCTTGACGATGAGGTTCAGGTCCTGGACGGCTCCGTCCGTGAACATCCGCTCGAGGGACAGCCCCGGCTTGGCGGTCTGGGCAAGCTGCTCGGTGCGCAGCCGCTGGCCGCGCAGCTGCGCGAGGTGTCGCGCCTGGCGCTCGTTCTCGACCACGCGGCCGAGCTCGCCTGCCGGCGGCGGATGGTCGAAGCCGAGGATCTCGATGGGGTCACCCGGCACGGCGCTCTGCACCTTCTCGCCGCGGAAGTCGTGTAGGGCGCGCACCTTGCCCCACGCGTCCCCGGCGACGATCGCATCGCCGACGTTCAGGGTGCCGCGGTGGATGAGCATGGTCGCGACCGGGCCCCGGCCGACGTCCAGGCGCGATTCGATGATCGGCCCCGACGCCTCGGCGTTCGGGTTTGCCCTGAGGCCTTCTTGCTCGACGTCGGCGACCAGGAGCACCTTCTCGAGCAGGTCGACCAGGTTGGTCGACTGCTTCGCGGAGACGTCGGAAAACTGCGTCGTCCCGCCCCACTCCTCGGGCTGAAGCCCCTCGGCTGCCAGCTCCGTCCGCACGCGGTTCGGGTCGGCGTCGGGAGCGTCGATCTTGTTGACCGCGACCACGATCGGCACCTCGGCGGCGCGGGCGTGGGCGATCGACTCCTTCGTCTGCGGCATCACACCGTCGTCGGCGGCCACGACCAGGACGGCGATGTCGGTCACCTTCGCGCCGCGTGCGCGCATAGCGGTGAACGCCTCATGGCCCGGCGTGTCGAGGAAGGTGATCTCGCGCCCGTCGTGCTGCACCTGATAGGCGCCGATGTGCTGCGTGATCCCCCCGGCCTCGGTCTCGACGACCGCTGTCTTGCGGATCGCGTCGAGCAGTGTGGTCTTGCCGTGGTCGACGTGGCCCATGATCGTGACCACCGGCGGCCGCGGGGCGAGATCCTCGTCCGCGTCGTCGAAGTCCTCGGGCTCGACGTCCTCCTCGGCGGCGTGCTTGATCGTGACCTCACGGCCGACCTCGGTTGCGATCAGCTCGATCGACTCGTCCGAAAGCGACTGGGTGATGGTGACCATCTCCCCCAGCCCCATCATGATCTTGATGATCTGGGCCACCGTGATTCCGAGAGCGGCCGACAACTCCTTGACGGTCGCGCCTGAGGGAACCTCTACGGGACCGGTGGGCTGGACGACTTCCTTGGGCGGCGACTTCGGACGCGCATCGCGTTGATCGCGCGCCTGCCGAGAGTCGGGACGCGGACGCGCCGCCTGCTGGTCGATCACGACGCGCCGGCGCCGGCGGCCGACCCCGCCCTGGCGGGGGCGTACGGGTCGATTTGGTCTGTTGGAGCCCGAATTCGCCATTTATCGAGCCTCAGTGTAAAGCCGCGCCAGCGCGGGCTCTACCCGCACCGACTGGCGTAGCGTTCGATTGAAAGCGCGCCGCGTGGCCGCGCGCTCGAAACAGGAGAGCCTCCGGCACGTGTAGACGCCGCGTCCGGGTCCTCGCTCGGACTGCGTCAACGAGCCGCCGCGGGCCACGAAGCGCACCAGCTCGCGCTTCGGCCCCTTCCGGCCGCAGCCCGCGCACGTCCTGACGGGTTCGCGGGTCAGCTGCGCTGCTCCTCTCCTGGCGCCTCGTCGAGGACAACGGACAGGGGAGCGTCGCCCGGCCCGGCCGGGAACACGTCGTCCTCCGGATCGCCCGGCTGGAACGCTTCCACGCCCTCGGTGACGCTCTCGGGCTCGGCCGTGTCGGCGAGAGCCTCGAGCGCGGGCTCCTCCTCCTGGACGATCGGGTTGTCCTCGTCGTCCGGCTCCTCCAGCGCCAGCTGCTGGTGCGCCGGGACGCCGCAGTACTTGGAGCCCGGAAGCGCCGCGTTGGGGCAGCGCTTCCCGTTCGAGAGAACTGCGGAACAGCGGCCGGTGAACTCCTCGTCGCTGCCGCCTCCGTAGGCGGCCTCGGCCTCCTGCTGGGCGAACTCGGTGTCGGAGACGATGTCGACCTTCCAGCCGGACAGGCGCGCGGCCAGGCGGGCGTTCAGGCCCTCCTTGCCGATCGCGAGCGCGAGCTGGTCGTCCGGGACGACCACGGTCGCCTCCTTGGTGTCGTCGTCGACGAAGACCTCGCGGACGCGGGCCGGCGACAGCGCCTTGGCGACGAAGCGAGCCGGATCCGTGTTCCACGGGATGATGTCGATCTTCTCGCCGCGGAGCTCGGACACGACCATGCGGACGCGTGACCCGCGCGGGCCGACGCAGGCGCCGACCGGATCGACGCCGGCCTGGTGCGACTCGACGGCGATCTTCGAGCGGTAGCCGGGCTCGCGGGCGACCGAGCGGATCTCGACCAGCCCGTCGGCGATCTCCGGAACCTCGAGCTCGAACAGCGTGCGGATCAGCTCCGGGTCGCGCCGCGAAAGGATGACCTGCGGGCCCTTCGTTCCCGAGCGCACCTCGGTGATGACGGCCTTGATCCGGCTCCCTTGCTCGTAGCGCTCGCCGTCGACCTGCTCGGAGCGAGGGAGCAGCGCCTCCACGCGTCCGAGGTCGACGAGCACGTTGTTGCGGTCGCCGGCCTGTTGCACGATCCCGGTCACGACTTCGCTGACGCGGTCGACGTACTCCTCGTACATCATCTCGCGCTCGGCCTCGCGGATTCGCTGGAGGATGACCTGCTTGGCCGTCTGGGCGGCGATGCGGCCGAAGTTCTCGGGCGTGACGTCCGCCCTTTGGACGAGCGAGGGGTCGACGTCGGACCAGTCGATGTCGAGGTCGTCGTCCTGGACGAGGACGTGCGAAGGCTCGCCGTTCTCGGCTTCGAGCCGCTCGAGCTCGGTGATGGCGCGTTCGCGCGCCTCCTCGATCAGCCGCTCCTCGATGTCCTTGGGCAGGTCGATGGAGTGCACGCGGAAGTCACCGCGCTCGTCCACCTCGACCGTCGCGTGACGCGCGGCGCCCGGCGTCTTCTTGTACGCGGCGAGCAGGGCGTCCTCGAGCGCGCTGACGAGCGTCCCGCCCTCGATTCCCTTCTCCCGCTCGATCTCGCGGATTCCCTCGATGATTTCCTGGGTCATTTCGTCCCCTCGTAGATCAGATTCCCCCGCACGATCTCCTCGTACGGGACGTCGATGCTCTCGTTGCCGGTTTGCAGAGTCACGGCGGCGTCGCCGGCCTCCACGACCTCGCCGCGCACGCGCTTGCGCTCCTCGGTGCGCAGCTGGACGCGCCGGCCGAGCGCGTTGCGGAAGTGCTCGGGTCGCCGCAACGGCCGCTCGAGGCCGGGCGAGGAGACGTCTACCGAGTACGCGCGCAGGTAGTCGCGGAGCGCGTCGGTGACGCGCTCGCACAGCGCGTGGTCGACCCCTTGCGGATGGTCGACGAAGACCGTGAACCGCTCGGGCCCCGACAGCTCGACGGCCAGCACCTCGACTCCGGGCACCCCGGACTCCACGGTGCGTGACACCTCGCGCTGAAGCTCGCGTTCCTTCTCGTAGACACTGGCCATTCGGCCCCTCCTCACAAAAAATGGGCGCGACGCGCCCATTTCGCCAACCGGTGAAATGTGGTGATGCAAGGATAGCAAGCACGTGCAGCATCTCCGCGTTTCCCGGGACGAGACAGCGCTTGCAGGCTCATATTCGCCGGCCGGTGACAGGGCGGTCGTCGCACTCCAGGGCGCAGGACACGGGACGCGGGATTTTCTCCTCTACGAGCACCTTCACCGCGTCTTGCCGCCGGCGGGAATCGGCGTCGTCACGTTCGACCGCCGCGGTGAGGGCGACTCGACCGGCGACTCCTCCCGCGGGCGCTTCCGGCTTCAGGTGGAGGATGCGCTCGCGGTGCGGGAGGCACTCGACGTCGAGCGCGTCGGCCTGTGGGGCTTCTCCCAGGGCGGCTGGATCGCCCCGCTCGCGGCCTCGCAATCCGATGGGGTCGCCTTCGTCGTCGGTGTCGCCTCGACGGGCGTGACGCCCTCGGCGCAGATGCTGTACGCGACGGCGCAGCAGCTCCGTCTGGCCGGCTACGGGGAGGACGTGATCGACCGCGCGCTCGACCTGCGCCGCCGCTTCGAGGATTCCATCCACGACCGTCCGGTGGACGAGGAGGGGCTCCGCGCGGATCTGCTCGCCGCGGTCGACGAGGACTGGTTCGGACAGCTATGGCTCCCGCCGACGACGCTCGACGAGGAGGGCAAGCGCCTGTGGATCGAGGAGATGGACTTCGACCCGGAGCCGATCTTCGCGCAGGTGCGCGTTCCGGCGCTCCTTTTCTTCGGCGAGCGGGACTCGTGGAGCCCGATCCCCGAGAGCGTCGAGACCTGGCGGCGGGCGAAGCCGGACGCCGAGGTCGTCGTCATCGCCGAGGCCGAGCACGACATGACCCTCGAGGATGGGACGATCTCGCCCGAGTACGAGCGCAGGCTGGTCGACTGGCTCGTCGCGCGTTAGCCGGCTAACCCTGGTCGAGCGCGGCGTTGCAACCCTTGAGCGCTGAGTCTGTCCGCTTCGCGGCGGCCCTGGCGGCCGAGAACGCGCGCGCGGTCTTTCCAGGTAGGACGGTGAGCGCCGTCAGGTTGGCGAGAGCCTTCTTCCCGCCGGGCTGCGGGCCGGCGCTCTTCACGGTGTTAATGAGTGGGCGAGCAGTCCGTGCAACGCGGCGTTCGCCCGCGAGGGCATCCTTCAAGCCGTCCGCCTTTCCCGCCGCCTGGGCCGCCGCCTTCCACTGTGTGTCGCAGGCAGCGGCCGCGGCGGCCTTCCGCTGGCCCTGGTCACACGCACGAAGTTCCGTCTGAGCGGCGTGGAGGGCCTTGCGAAGGTTCGCGATCCGGCGCGCGATCCTCGCGACGGCCTGTCTCATCGGCTTGACCTGCCTGGCCGGCACCGCCCGCCCGAGCCCCTGCAACCGGCGGTTCAGCTTCGCAATCTCTCCGCGGAGCGCCTTCATCTGGGCCTGCGCGCCGGCGACGGTCGCCTCGAGGTCGGGACAGGCGTTTCCGGCCTCGACGAAGGCGACAGCCGCCGTCGTTCCGTTGCGGTCGCCGAGGAGGTAAGCCGAGGCCGCACCCGAGAAGGAGGTGGTCGCGAAGCGGATGGCCGCGGTCTCCCCAGACGCGAGCGGATGGTTGCATGCGATGCCGCCACCCTCGGTCAGCCCGCAATCGCGCGTCGCCACGCTCGTGACGGAGAAGCCGATCGGCGCCACTTCCAGCCCCTGCAGCGTCGTCTGCGAAAGGTTGCGGATCGTCACGCGTCCCGTTGTCGCCGACGTCATGCCCAACGAGCCTCCGATTGTCACCGGCGGGGCGGTCTCATGAGAGGGCACGTAGAGCGGATTGGTGTCGCCCGGGGCGAAGAGGAAGGCGAAGTCGTAGGCCCCACCGGCTCGGGAGGTCAGCAGCTGGACGAAGACCGAAATGCCGCCGACCAGGTCGCCGTCGCAGGTGAGCGTCGCCGGCGTGCCCGACACCGTGCACCGCGGAGTCGCACCACCGGAGGCCCTGACGCTCTTGATCCCCGTAACGGTGAAGTCCGTCCCGCGCACGCGGAAGCCGTAGAGCGTGTCGCCTTCGACCTCGACACGCAGGAACTTGTGGCCGTCCGCCACCGGGGTCAGCGTCCAGGCTGCTCCGCCCTGGGTCCGAGCCGAGTCGGCGCTGCCGCCTAGAACGACCGCGCAGAGGAACGCGACGAGCGTGCAGACCCCGAACCGCACCGCATCAAGCTACAGGAGACGCGGAGTGTGCCAGGAAGGGAAGCGCGCTAGTAGTGCCGGAGGGCGGTCACGATGAAGCCGATGAGACAGACAAACAGCCCGGCGCCAAGCGCGGCGCCGTGTAGCCCGACGATTGCGGCGACGGCGAGCCAGCCGACGGCGACCAGGGCCCACCTGCGGAGGAGCCGGTCGAGAGGGGTCTGCGGGTCATGGGTGCGGCGCTCAGCGGGCTCGCCCGCCATGCCGTAGGGGGATTCGTAGGGGCGGCGCGAGTAGCGCTCCTCGGGCACGGCGGAAGCCTACTGCGCCGCCGTGTCGCGGATCAGGTTTCGAGGATGACGGTGACTGGCCCGTCGTTCACCAGCTCGACCTGCATGCGCGCGCCGAAGATGCCGCGCGCAACATGCATGCCCTTGGCGGCCAGCGCCTCGCAGAACGCCTCGTACAGCGGCTCGGCGGCCTCGGGCCGGGCCGCGCGGGAGAAGCTCGGGCGATTCCCCTTAGCGGTATCGGCTATGAGCGTGAACTGGCTGACGACGAGCGCGCCCCCGCCCACGTCGAGCAGGCTGCGGTCGAACTTCCCCTCCTCGTTCTGGAAGATCCGCAGGCGCGCGACCTTTCCCGCCAGGCGCTCGGCGTCCGGACGCTCGTCGCCGGTGGCCACGCCGAGCAGCACGCACAGACCGGGGCCGATCTCGCCGCCGGGGGTCGAGCGGGCGCGCGAGACGCGCTGGACCACCGCCCGCAACTACTGGCTGAGGTCGCGAATCCGGGATTCGTAATCGACCTTGCCGGGCCGGAGCGAGCTGGCGAGCTTGTAGTGGCCGTTGGCCTCCGCATCCTTCCCCCGCTTCTCCAGGCAGCGGCCGAGCGCGTAGTGCGCATAGTCGTCCGCCGGCGAGATGTCCAGCATCGCGCGGAACTCGGCCTCAGCCTCGTCGTAGCGGTGGATGCGGAAGTACGCGATCCCGAGCGCCTCGCGGATCGACGCCTTGTCCGGCTCGCGCTTCTTCGCCTTCTCCAGCGGGACGGTGGCCTGCGCGGCCATGCCCTTCTTGAGGTGGTCGCGGCCTTGCTGGAAGAGGCTGTAGGTCGATTCGCTCATCGCAGGTACTGGAAGTTCTCCTCCACCAAGTCAAGCGGGTCCGTCAAGTCCCGCGTCTTCCCGATTTCGATCGCCTCGACACGCTCCCCCGCATCGATCACGCGCTGGAAGGCGGCGGCCAGCTCGAAGGGCGGTCCCGGCAGGTCGGCCGCGATCCGGGCGGCGACGGCAGGCCCCACGGCCATCAGCGGCGCGGCGGTGAAACCGGACTCGTCGGAGGAGTCGACGACCCGGACGACGCGCCCTCCCTCGGCCCGGATGCGGTTGGCGACCGGCCGCCCGGGCTGGCGGCGGATCGAGATGGCGCCGACCGCGCCGCTTTCCTCGAAGGCGCGCCAGAAGCGGCCCGGATCGCCACGCGTGTACACGGTGTCGGCGGCGGTGACGAGAAACGGCGGCTCGACCGCGGCGTGACGGACTGCATCCGCCGATCCGAGCGCCTCCGGCTGCGAGGCGAGGCGGATCCGGTAGGGAAGCGGCGTGACCAGTTCCTCCACCTGCTCGGCCAGATGCCCGGTGACGACGACGAAGGAGTCGAAGCCGCCTGCCGCGAGCTCGTGCAGGAGCGTGACGATCACGGGCCGGCCGTCCACCGGAAGGACGGGCTTGGGCCAGCGCTCGGTCAGCGGCCGCAGCCGGGTGCCGAGCCCGGCGGCCATGACGACCGCGACGCTCACACGCTGCGGAGCGAGCGAAGCGAGAGCGCGCCGCTGAGCCGTTCGAAGACGGAAAGCCGTTGCCGTAGGACTCGGCGCAGCTCGCGGGCCTCGGCGCGGGCGCGGGCGGCGTCCTCGGCGGCCGTGGCGGGGGCCGCGAAACGCGCGCCGCCCGCCGCGTCCACGAAGACGGAGGCCCCGACCTCGAGCTCGGAGTCGAGCAGCTCACCGAGCTCGTGCAGGGTCGCGCTGCTGGGGACGTCGATGCGCTGGTCGAGCATGATCTCCGACAGCTCGCGGCGACACGCGGCCGCAACAGCGCGCGGATCGCGGGAGCGGTAGCGCGCCCGGCGGCGTACCGCCTTGGCCGCGAAGAGGGCCACGCCGAGGCCGAGGAGCGCGAGCACGAGCAGCCCGACGACCACCAGCGTCCGGTGGTTGTTCGCGGGCGCGACCGGCACCGAGCGAGCGTGCTCCCCGCGCACGTTCGAGCTCGACAACGCCTCGTTCTGCAGGAACCGCTGGATGGCCGTTCCCGCCCCGACGAGCGCCGCCGCCGTGCCCGGGTCGAAGCTCTTGGACGAAGCCGAATAGGCCGCCCCGAGGCTCCCGCGGCCGGGGGTTGGATCGAAGGGGAGCCAGCCGTACCCGCGGAACCAGACCTCCACCCAGGCGTGCGCGTCGTGGTCGGTGAGCGTCCACTGGTCGTTCGCGTACGTCCCGCTCGCGAACCCGGCCGCGACGCGCGCGGGGATGCCGAGGTAGCGCAGCATGAGCGCCATCGCGCCGGCGAAGTGCTGGCAGTAGCCACGGTGCGTCTCGGTCACGAACGCCACGAGCGGCGGCACGCCGGCGACCTGCGGCGGATGCTGGTCGTAGGTGAACCGGCCGCTGTCGCGCAGCCACGACTCGATCGCGACGACCGCGGCATACGGCGTCTTCACGTGCCCGACGATCTCCTTCGCGGCGTCATAGAGCGGCGTGTACGGCGTCGTATAGGCGGCGAGGATGCCGTGGACGACGGCGTCCCTCCTCGGCGTTCCGAAGGTGGGGACGGTCACGCCCTTGTCCACGCCGATGTCCACGCCGATCGACGTCGGGTAGATCGGCTTCGAGCGCGCAAGCTCCTCGGGAGAGGGCCGCTGAACGGAGCTCCACGCAACGTACGTCTGCCCTTCCCCCTCGGGGGAGAAGCCGATGGTCGTGACCCGGCCGTTCGCGTCCGTGGACGTGTCCTGCGTGGAGAACGCGACCGGACGCTCCGCGCCCACCAGGTGCGTGTCGCGCAGAGCCTCGACCGTCACGACCTGACGCACGAGCCCGCGGCGGCGGGGCGGCCGGTCCGAGGGAGCAGGCGCGGATTCGAGATCCTCCTTCCAGTTGTCGCCGACGAACGCGTCGAGAGTCGTCGCCCGCCAGTAGAAGGGCTCGTTCGGAGCTTCGATCTTCAGGACCACGGTCCGCTTCTTGGGCCAGTCGAGCCCGTTGTAGTTCGAGTCCCAGACGTAGCTGACTCCGACGGCGCGATCGGCCCGCGTGTACAGGTCCCACCCCTGCCAGTGGAGGAGCTCCTGCTTCGCGACGGCCGGGCGCGAGGCCAGGCCCAGGGCTGCGGCGACGACGAGCGCGCCTGCGACGATTCCCGGATAGAAGGCGCTCCTGGCCCGGGGACGCAGGCCGGCGAGGATGACGAGGGCGCCGGCGAGTATCAGGCCGCCCAGCAGAAGCTCGCGGCCGCCCCAGACGAGCGTTCCCGGCCAGCCCGCTCCGAGCGCCAGGACCCCGACGGCGAGGAGCGCGCGCCGCGCGGCCAGCGCGAGGCCGAGGAGGAGGCAGAAGACGAAGAGAGCGAGCAGTGCGGCTCCCTGCATGCGCGGGTGCGCCGTGGGGTCGAAGGGGAGGTCGACGTCGTAGAACTCGCGGGCGCCGTCCCACAGGCGCGTGGCCATACGCCCCGGGGTGAGGAACGAGGCGCCGAGTGCGATCCAGGTGCCGACGAGGAGGGATCCCACGAGGACGGCGAGCCTGAGCCGCAGGCCGCCGACGAGGGCCGGCGCCAGGGCCACGAGCGCGAGGATGACCGCGTCGCCGCCGGCGCGCGGCGGCCCCTCGATCCGCAGCCAGGCGATGACGATCGCCGCGGCGGGAACCGCGTACACCGCGGTGGTGCGCGCTGCGCTACGCATTCGCCACCTCGGACATCCGGGGAGGAGAGAGCGCGACCGCGAGATCGTCCCCCTCACGCACGAGTGCGACCGGCACGCCGGCCGACTGCAGGCGCAGTAGCCCCGGCTGCGGCCCGGAGACGCCGTCGGCGTAGACGAGCGACACCTGCCGGCGCGAGATCCGTCGCTGGACGAGCCGGTCGACGAGCGTCGGCGTGAGCAGCGACGTGACGACGACCAGCTCCAGCGCGCTGAGGACAGGGCCGGCCTCGTCTACGAGGAGCGCCTCGGCAGCGCGGGCTCCGTCCGGCTCGGCCGCCGCGAGCAGCTCGAGCGCGCGGCGGCGGTCGCCCTCGGACGCGGTCGTCTGCACGGTCTCGGTCCGGATGCCGTTCACGACCAGCACGGCACGGCGGTTCCGGCTCGCGTGCGCGAACAGGATCGAGCCGGCGGCGCGCACCTGCAGATCGAAGACCGGCGCGCCGGTGCGCGCGTCGAGCAGGACGGCGACCTCGTCGCGCGGCGCATCCTCCAGCTCCTTGACCATCAACCGCCCGCGCTTCGCGGTCGAACGCCAGTGGACGCGGCGGAGCGATTCGCCCTGCTGAAAGTCGCGCACGCTGTGCAGGTCGAAGCCGCTCGGCCGGTGCATCAGCTGTTGACGGCCCTCCGGGAGGGACGCGCCGGCATCCGAGAACAGCCGGTCGAGCTCCACGAGCCGCGGGTACACGAGGATCGTGGAGGCGGCGGCCAGCTCGACCTCCGTACGCGCCAGGCCAAACGGATCCTCGAGGAGCGCAGTTACCTCCTGCAGCTCGTACCGGCCGCGCGGCAGCCGCTCGAGAACATAGTCCGCCGAACGGGACGAACCGCCGCCGGCCAGCCGGGTCGCGCGCTCGCCCAGTTTCGAGATCCGCTCGTTGAGGACGAGCGAGGCCGGCGGTAAACCGCCCCGGGTGAGCTCGACCTCGACGGCGACGGCGACGTCCTCGCCCTCGAAGTGGTCGCGGCTGCGACCAGAGTGGACGAGGCGCACGGGGCGGCGGACGATCCGCATCCAGAGCCAGGCGGCAAGGGTCGCCGCGACGAGCCCCAGCGCGAGCGGGTACAGCGCGTGCGAGCCGAATGCCCACGCGAGGAGATAGACGGCGAGCCCGAAGACGAGGACGAGCCGGCCGCGCCGCGTCAAACCGGGACGGGAGTTTGCTGAAGGACTTCGCGGACTACTTCGGCGCGCGTGAGGCCGGCCGAGTGCGCCTCCGGCGCGAGGATGAGCCGGTGCGCGAGCACGACCTCGGCCACGGCCTTCACGTCGTCCGGGAGAACGAACTCACGGCCCGCCGCGAGCGCGCGCGCCTTCGCCACGCGCAGCAGGGCGATCCCGGCGCGAGGGCTCGCCCCCAGATACAGGCGCTTGTCGGAGCGCGTGTTCCGCAGCAGAGCGACGATGTAGCGGTTGAGACTCTCCTCCACGTAGATCGCCTTGGCCTGGTCGATGACCGCGACCAGCTCGAACGCGGACGCCACCGGCTCGAGGTCGTCGAGCGGCGGCGCGCTCGTCTGCTCGGTGAGCATCCGCGCCTCCTGCGTCCCCTCCGGATACCCGAGGGAGACGCGCATCGTGAAGCGGTCGAGCTGCGCCTCCGGCAGCGGGTACGTCCCCTCGTATTCGATCGGGTTCTGGGTCGCCATGACCATGAACGGCCGTGCGAGCTCGTACGTGGTTCCGTCGATCGTGACCTGGTTCTCCTGCATGCACTCGAGCAGCGCGGCCTGAGTCTTCGGCGAGGCGCGGTTGATCTCGTCGACGAGGAGCATGTTCGCGAACACCGGCCCGGGGCGGAACTCGAATTCGTTGGAGCGCTGGTTGAAGACGTTCACGCCGGTGATGTCGGACGGGAGGAGGTCGGGCGTGAACTGGACGCGCGAGAAGGAGCAGTCGAGGGAACGTGCCAGCGCCTTCGCCAGCATCGTCTTCCCCACCCCGGGGAAGTCTTCGATGATCAGGTGACCCTCGCTGACCAGGCAGAGGACGCACAGCCGCAGCGTCTCGTCGGGGGCGTGCACGACGCGCGCGAGGTTGAGCAGGATGGCCTGGGCCGTCTGCGCGGCCTCGGCGACGCCTTCGGGGTTCCTAGCGGTCTCGTCCAAGGAGGCTCTCGACTTCATCGAGGATCGCGGCGGCGATCTCACGCTTGCTCGCCTTGGGGACGCGCCGCTCGCCGTCGGGCGTGACGAGGACGACCTCGTTGTCGGGCGCGTCGAAGCCGATGTCCTCGCGGGATACGTCGTTGTAGACGACGAGGTCGGCGCGCTTCTCGTCCAGCATCCGGCGCTTGCGCTCGAGGCCGTCCTCCCCGTGCTCTGCCCCGAAGGCGACCAGCACCTGGCCGGGACGCTTGCGCTCGCCCAGCGCGAGCGCGACATCGGCGGTGGGCTCGAGCTCGAGCGTCCAGCCGCCCGAGCTCTTCGGCCGCTTCGTGCCAAGTGCCTCGGCTGGACGGTAGTCCGCAACGGCCGCGGCCAGCAACGCGACGTCTACATCCTCGAGCGCGAGCGCGCCGTCGAGCATCGCCTCCGCGGTCGGCGTCTCGATCGTCGCGACACGTGCGGGCGGCGGAACGGCAAGGTTTGCCGCCAAGAGAGTCACGTCCGCACCGCGTCGCCTGGCCTCCTCCGCCAGCGCAACGCCCATGCGGCCGGACGAGCGGTTGCCCACGAAGCGGACGGAGTCGACCGGCTCGCGCGTGCCACCGGCAGTGACGAGAACACGCAGGCCTTCGAGCGGCCCCGGCGCGAGGAGCTGTTCGACTCGCGCGGCGATCTCCAGCGGCTCGGACATCCTCCCAACCCCCCACTCGCCCTCGGCCATCTCTCCCTCGTCCGGGCCGACCAGCTCGAATCCGCGGGCGACGAGTGTCTGGACATTCGCCCGCGTGGCCGGGTTGGACCACATGCGCGGATTCATCGCCGGCGCGACGAGGATCGGCCCCTTGTGCGCGAGGACGGCCTCCGTGACGACGTTGTCGGCGATCCCGTATGCGAGCTTGGCCAGCGTGTTCGCGGTCAGGGGTGCAATGACGACGAGGTCGAAGCGCTCGAGGTGCGGGTACGGGCCCTCGTCCGCGGACCGGCGCGCGAGCGCGCGGAAGGTCTCGGCCGTGACGAAGCGCTCCGCTCCGCGCGTCAGGACTGGAACGACGTCGTGCCCGGCCTTGACCAGGAGACGGCACAGCTCGGCCGCCTTGTACGCCGCGATCCCGCCCGTGACCCCCAGGAGCACCCGCGCCATGTGCCCATTGTGCCTGGCTTCAGGTTCCGAGTCTCACCCGCACCGAGTAGAGCCACAGGGCGGTGGCTTGGGACGTATAGAAGTGGACGTCGAGCGCGAGGTAGAGCGACCCCGCGATGACGGTCGGCGTGGGCGGTGTGACGTCGTAGCAGGTGGGTCCACGCGAGGAATGGACGAAGGTGTCCTCCGTACACCACCGTCTGCTGGCCGGGTCGGCCGCCTGGCCGCAGTGGATCAGCTCGGCAATACGTCCGACGAGCCGGCGCGAGTCCTGTTCGTCTCCGGCTTCGCGCTGCCGCGGGCGGCCGTCCAGCCGGACAGCGGCAAGCTGATGATCCGCTGGGGACCAGGCTGGGACGAGAGCCTCTGGTTCAGGCGCGCAGACGCCGCCGACTACTGGGACGGTGAGGACACCTAGGAGCGGCGCGCGCCCTCGGGGCCACCAGCCTCCTCCCCACTGCGAGCGTACTCAGAAAAACGTGACGCGTGTGAAACGAGATGCACCGAATGTGGAGCGAACGAGCCGACGAACGAGTGGCCGCGGCCTGCACTGGCCGCGTCAGGCTTTCGGCGGCAGCCAGACGAAGACTGTCGGGCTCACATCACTTACTCGGTGCAGCTCGGCGAAGCCGGGCTTCGCCCGGCGAGAGCCGATTCAAGTGCGAAAAACCGCCTGCATCACAATCCGGTCTCAGCGGCTCGTGCAAACGCCGAACGCACACCGCCGGCCCGCAAGGAGGGGGCACATGGGGGAACCAGGGGTTCCCCCGTGAAGGGCCGCCTGCATCACAATCCGGTCTCAGCGGCTCGTGCAACGCCGAACGCACACCGCCGGCCCGCAAGGAGGGGGCACATGGGGGAACCAGGGGTTCCCCCGTGAAGGGCCGCCAGGCCCGCTACGCGCGATACTCGTAGCGAATCTTGCCCTGGGCGACTTCCTCCAGGGACATGGTCAGGTAGTTCTTCGAGCGCGACTCGACGAGCGGAGGCGGAAAGTCGTCGAACGTGCCCTCGCCGAGCTGGTGGTGATAGTTGTTGATCTGGCGCGCGCGCTTGGCGGCGACGATCACGAGCGCGTAGCGCGAGTCGACGTTCTCGAGCAGCTCATCGATGCGGGGATGGATCATGGCCGGCCCATGGTAGCTGTAGTCGCCGCGAGGGCCGCGCGGACGATCTCCTCGAGCTCCCTGGCCGCGCGCTCCACGTCGTCGTTCACGATCACATGGTCGAACCCACCGGCGCGCTTGCGCTGCTCGCGCGCCAGCTCCAGGCGCTCGTCGATCTCTCCGGAGCTCTCAGTGGCGCGCTCGCGCAAGCGCCGCTCGAGCTCGGCGAAGGACGGCGCATCGACGAAGACGGTGACTGCTCCGGGGTCGGTGTCGCGAACGTGCAGCGCGCCCTCGATCTCGAGGTCGAGGAGCGGCACCTTCCCCGCGCCGCGGATGCGGTCGATCTCCGAGCGGAGCGTCCCGTACCGGTGCCCGGAGACGTACGGGACCCACTCGAGGAAGTCGCCGCGCGCAACCCGCCGGTCGAACTCGTCGTCCGAGATGAACCAGTACTCGCGGCCATCATGCTCGCTGGCCCGGCGCGGACGAGTCGTGGCCGAGACCGCCAACGCAAGCTCCGGCATGCGCTCGAGGATCACGCGCTCGAGGGTGCCCTTGCCGGCACCCGAGGGGCCCGTTACGACGACGACTGGGGTTTCGGCCAAGGCCGAAACGTAGTCGATCAGCGGTTCAAGAGACCGATCAGCTCCGCTCGCTGCCGGTCGGAAAGTCCGCCCACTGTCTTCGACTGGCTGATCCGGCACTGGTTGAGGAACCGAGCCGCCTTCACTCGGCCGAACTTGGGCACAGCAAGAAGCATGTCGAACACCTTGGCCGTCGAAACGTACTCCGGCGGGTTCTCGAGGATCTTCTCGATCTTCGCACGTCCGTCCTTCAAATCCTTCTTCAATTTCGCACGTCGAACGCGGATGTCGTTAGCGCGCTTGAGCGCATCCATACGTTGATCAAGAGAACGCTTCGGAGCCTTCACAGGAGCCTTCGTCACCATCAGCGCCGGATAGTAGCGTGCTATGCGCGTGCGTGCAAAGACCTTGAAAATGCCCGGTTTGCAGGGCTTTTATGCCTTGGAAGTCTCAACCCCGGGTTGAGGGTAAAGCCGACTATGAGCGGTCCCTTGCAATTCGTCCACGTGCGAGTGTCCGAGGGCCGCAACTTCGGCCGCCAGCTCCTCTCGGATGCGAGCAGGAGCCTCGGGCTCGGTGAAGAGGACGGTCCCGAGGGCCACGTCGTTGGCTCCGGCGGCAACAAATTCGAGGACGTCGCGCCCGGTCCGAATCCCCCCCATCCCTACGATCGGCAGCTCGACCGCGCGCCGGCAGGAGTAGACGGCGGCGAGCGCAATGGGCTTGAGCGCAGGCCCCGAGTAACCGCCCAGGGCGGGACCGAGAGAAGGCTCCAGCGTCCGCTCGTCCAGCTTGAGGCCGCGGATGGTGTTCACGAGCGAGAGCCCGTCCGCGCCGGCCGCTTCGACCGCGCGGGCGACCTCGGCGACGTCCCAGTTGGCCGGCGAGAGCTTCGCGTAGAGGGGCAGCGGCGTGGCCGCACGGCAGGCTGCGACGATCTCATGCGCCGTGTGTGCGGCTTCCTCGACGTTCGGGCAGGACAGGTTGAGCTCGATGGTCACATCCTCGAGCCGGGCACAGGTCTCGGCGTAGTCCGAGGCGCTGAAGCCGCCGACAGAGATCCACAGCGGAACGCCCAGCTCGCGCAGACGGGGCAGGTTCTCGGCCAGAAAGCGGTGGCGGCCCGGATTTGCGAGACCGATCGAATTCAGCATCCCCGCCTCGGTCTCGGCGATGCGCACCGGGGGGTTCCCCTCCCGCGGGAGCGGCGTGACCGTCTTCGAGACGAAGGCGTCGAGGGAGCGGGCGACGTCCGGCGCAGTGAGAGCGTCGAGGCAACCGGACGCGTTGAGGAGTCTCAATCCGAGCCTCCGGTGCTCGGTCGAGAAACGGCGTCGTGCGGCGAAGCCGGGCTTTGCGCGTGCGTAGCCGACGGGGATGCATGGTCGCGGTTGGCGTTAAGGAGGGGGCTAACGGGGGAACCCTGGGTTCCCCCGTTCTGGAGCACGGGGCCCTCGACGCACAGGCGCTTCAGCTCTCCGTCGATCTCCACTGCGCAGCCGTAGCAGGCGCCGTAGCCGCAGGCCATGGGCGCCTCCCAGGCGAGCTGCGCGTCCGGCTCGAGCGCGCGGACGGCCTCGAGCATCGGCTCGGGCCCGCAGGCGAGGACGTCGTGCTCCCCCACCGGCAGCGCTTCGGTCACGTACGTCGGCTCGAGCACGACCCGCGCATTCGGGACGAGCACGGCCGCCTCGGCGTGCCAGGCGGTGCGGAACCCGAGCAGCGCCGGCGGGCCGCCGAGCGTCTCGGACAGGTACGGAAACGGAGCGATCCCGATCCCGCCCCCGACCAGGAGCGGCCGCGCGACATCGAGCCGGTAGCCGTTGCCGAGCGGCCCGTAGACCGCGACCTCCTCTCCCGGAGCGAGCGACGCGAGCGCGCGGGTGCCCGGCCCGACCGGGTCGATCAGGAAGCCGAGCTCGCCGCGAGGAGCGCAGCAGAGGCTCATCGGCCGCGGAAGCAGGCGCTCGGGTGGCTGGAGCATGAAGAACTGGCCGGGGACACCCGGTTCCAGGCCTCCTCGCGCGAGCCTGAGCAGCGTGTACGGGCCGACCGTCTCGACTCCGGTGACGTTAAGCCGTTCGCGCCTCGGCATGCCGTTCCTGGAGCGAGAGGGCCTCCTCGGCGCGCGCATTCGCGATGGCGTGGATGGCTGCCTGCGCGCCTGACAGCGTCGTGATGCAGGGGACGCGGGCGACCAGCGCGGCCTCGCGAATGAGGTAGCCGTCGCTGCGGGCACCGGAGCCCTGCGGAGTGTTGATGACGAGATCGCATTTGCCGCGGCGGATCCGGTCGACGACCGTTGCCGACTCGCCCTGCTCCGACACCTTGCGAACGCGCTCGACCGCGAGCCCGGCGGCGGCGAGCGCCCGGGCGGTGCCGCCCGTGGCGAGCAGCCGGAAGCCGAGCCCGGCCAGAGCGGCAGCGACCGGGACGGCGGCCGGCTTGTCGGCATCGCGCACGGACAGGAAGACGGTGCCCTCGGTCGGCAGCGGCCTTCCAGCGGCACGCTCGGCCTTGGCGAAGGCTGTAGGAAAGTCCGCCGCTGTGGCCATGACCTCTCCGGTCGAGCGCATCTCCGGGCCGAGCACCGGATCGCTCCCGGGGAAGCGGGCAAACGGGAGCACTGCAGCCTTGACCGAGACGTCGGGGGTCAGACCCCGGGACAGGTCCAGATCGGACAGCTTGGCTCCCGCGGCGAGCCGGCAGGCGGCCTCGACGAGGTTGACGCCGATGGCCTTGCTCGCGAACGGGACAGTGCGGGACGCACGTGGATTCACCTCGAGGACGTAAACGTGCCCGTCGGCGACGGCGAGCTGCACGTTCAGGAGCCCGACGACGCCGAGCGCCGGCCCAAGCTCGGAAACGATCGCGTGGATCTCGGCCGTCTCCGCCGCCGTGAGCGACGGCGCCGGGAGCACGCAAGAGGAGTCGCCCGAGTGGACGCCGGCCTCCTCGACGTGCTGCATCACTGCGGCGACGTATGTCTCCTCCCCGTCGCACAGCGCGTCGACGTCGATCTCGACCGCGTTCTCGAGGAAGCGGTCGACGAGGATGCGGCCCGACGCGTGCGCCATCGCATCGCGCACGTCCTCCGGCCCGTAGCAGACGCGCATGGCGCGCCCGCCCAGGACGTACGAGGGACGAACCAGCACCGGGTACCCCACACGCTCGGCAACGGCGAGCGCCTCGTCGGGATCCTCCACGATCCCCCACTCCGGGCAGCGAATCCCGAGGCGGTCGAGGAGCGCACCGAAGCGCTCTCGATCCTCGGCGAGGTCGATCGCCTCGTAGGGCGTCCCGAGGATGCGGAAGCCGGCGTGCTCGAGCTCGCGCGCGAGCTTCAGCGGCGTCTGGCCCCCGAACTGGATGACCACACCCTCCGGCCGCTCTCGCTCGCAGATCGCCAGCACTTCCTCGACGCCGAGCGGCTCGAAGTAGAGCCGGTCGGAGGTGTCGTAGTCGGTGGAGACCGTCTCGGGGTTGCAGTTGACCATCACGGCCTCGAGCCCCAGCTCACGGAACGAGCGGGCGGCGTGGACGCAGCAGTAGTCGAACTCGATGCCCTGGCCGATCCGGTTCGGGCCCGAGCCGAGAATGACGACCGAGCGGCCGGTCTCCCCCACCTCGTCCGCCTCTCCCCAGGCCGAGTAGAAGTAGTTGGAGCCCGCCTCCACCTCGCCCGCGCACGAGTCGACCCGCCGGTAGACCGGGCGGACGTCGCAGGCGCGCCGGTGGGCGCGCGCGGCCCCCTCGGTCGTCCCACATGCGGCGGCAACCGCGGCATCGGAGAGGCCGAGCCGCTTGAGACGGAGCCAGTCGTCGGCGACGAGATCGTCGAGGCAGCGGGGCGCCTGGAGCGCCGCCTCCACACGGTCGAGCTCGGCCAGGAACCAAGGGTGGACGCCGTCGGGGATGTCCCCCAGCCCCCGCCACGGAGCGGCCGCGACAGAGTCGAGCTCGCGCGACCGCATCGTCTTCAGGAACGCCTCCAGGAAGCTCCGCCCGATCCCCATGGCCTCGCCTACGGACTTCATCTGCGTCCCCAGCGTCGTGTCGGCGCCCGGAAACTTCTCGAACGCGAAGCGCGGGAACTTGACGACCACGTAGTCGAGCGTTGGCTCGAAGCTCGCCGGCGTCGTTCCGGTCAGGTCGTTCGGGATCTCGTCGAGTGTGTAGCCGACCGCGAGCTTCGCGGCCACCTTTGCGATTGGATAGCCGGTCGCTTTCGAGGCGAGCGCCGACGAGCGGGAAACGCGCGGGTTCATCTCGATGACGCGCAGGTCACCGGTGACCCGGTCGCGCGCGAACTGGATGTTGGAGCCGCCGGTCTCGACGCCGACCGCGCGAATGATCGCCGCGGCCGCGTCACGCAGCTCCTGGTACTCCTCGTCCGCGAGGGTCATCTGCGGTGCGACCGTGACCGAGTCGCCGGTATGAATGCCCATCGGATCGAGGTTCTCGATCGAGCAGACGATGATCACGTTGTCGTTGCGGTCGCGCATGACCTCGAGCTCGAACTCGTCCCAGCCGAGCAGCGACTCCTCGACCAAAACCTGGCCGACCGGGCTCTCGCGCAGCGCCCTGTCGAGCATGCGCCGAAGCTCCTCCTCCGAGCGCGCTGTGCCCCCGCCGTGGCCGCCGAGCGTGAAGGCCGGGCGGAGGATCACCGGGAAGGTCAGGCCCTCGGGGATCTCGTCGAGAGACGTCACGATCGTCGACTCGGGCACCTTCAGCCCGGTGGAGCGAACAATCTCGCGGAAGAGCTTCCTGTCCTCGGCTCGCTTGATGACGTCGAGGCGCGCCCCGATCAGCTCGACGCCGAGCTCGGCGAGGATCCCGGACTCGGCCAGCTCCATCGCCAGGTTGAGCGCAGTCTGGCCTCCCATCGTCGGCAGGAGCGCGTCCGGCCGCTCGCGCTCGAGGACCGCGGTGACGCCTTCGAGATCGAGTGGCTCCAGGTACGTGCGGTCGGCGAATCCCGGGTCGGTCATGATCGTCGCCGGATTGGAGTTGACGACGATGGTGCTGAAGCCATCCTCGCGCAGCACTTTGAGCGCCTGCGAGCCGGAGTAGTCGAACTCGCATGCCTGCCCGATGACGATCGGGCCCGCGCCGATCAGGCAGATCGAGTCGAGATCAGGCCGCCGCGGCAAGACCGCTCACCTCCTCCACCCAGCGCTCGAGGATAGGCCAGGCGTCGTGCGGCCCAGGGCCGGCCTCGGGATGGAACTGGACAGAGTGTGCGCGCAGCCTAGGAAAGTCGAGGCCTTCGACCGTTCCGTCGTAGAGCGAGACGTGCGTCACCTCGCGGTCCTCGCTGGGGGCGACGGCGAAGCCGTGGTTCTGGCTCGTGACGAGCACACGCCCTGTGGCGCGCTCCAGCACGGGATGATTGGCGCCGCGGTGGCCGAACTTGAGCTTGAACGTCTCGTGGCCGGTCGCGAGCGCGAGCAGCTGGTGCCCCAGGCAGATCCCGAGGACGGGCACCTTCCCGAGCACGTTGCAGACTGTTGCAATCTCACCGCGGAGGGGCTCCGGATCCCCCGGACCGTTGGAGAGGAGGACGCCGTCGTGGCGCGCCAGCTCCGACGCGTCCACGTCGTGCGGGAAGACGGTCACGGCCGCACCGGCGGCGACGAGCCGGCGGACAATCGAGCGCTTGCAGCCGTAGTCGACGACCGCGACGCGCACACGGCCGTCCTTCGCCGCCACATACGGCTCGCGCGCCGAGACCTCGGCCGCCAGCGCACGTCCCTCCATGGACGGCTGGGCGCGCACCGCCGTCAGCGCCTCGTCGACGGAGCAGTCGCCGATCACGACCGCGGCGCGCATGGCACCCCGCTCGCGCAGGTGGACGACGAGCGAGCGCGTGTCGATCCCGGACAGCGCCGGGATAGAGCGCTCGACCAGCCAGTCCGTCCAGGCCGGCCCGCGCGCTTCGCGCATCACGGCGGCCCGTGCGTAGGAGTGGCCGGACTCGCAGCGCTCCGCCGCGACGCCGTAGTTGCCGACCATCGGCGCCGTGAAGCAGACGATCTGCTCGGCGAAGCTGGGGTCGGTGACGACCTCCTGGTAGCCGGTCATCGCCGTGGTGAAGACCGCCTCGCCGAACGCGAACCCCTCGGCCCCGACCGACTCTCCGCGGAAGACAGTTCCATCTTCGAGGACGAGGAACCCCTTCATCTCGGCTCGCTGGGTCGTCGCTGGCAAGGGAGGCAAGCCGCCGGCGCGCAGGACAGTGCAGCCAGCACGGACAAGCGCCGGCGGCGGCGCATCCCGCCGCAAGGGGCGGCAGGCGGCGGCGGAGCCGGGCTCCGCCCGGCGGGAGCCGTCGCCGGCCAGCGAGGCGAGATCATCCCTCGTGCACCACGCGTCCGTTGGCGATGGTCATCCGCACCTGGCCCTGAAGCTTCTGTCCCAGCAGCCAGGAGTTCCTCGAGCGTGACCGGAAGGCGTCCTCGGTCACTCGCCAGGAGGCGGCGGTGTCGAGCAGAACGAGGTTGGCGGGCGCGCCCACCTCGATCCTGGGCTCGCGCAGGCCGTACACCCGAGCCGCGCCGGCCGACATGCGCTCGATCAGCGTCTCGAGCGGGACCAGGCCGGCGACGACGAGGTTCGTGTACAGCGAGGCGAACGCCGTCTCGAGACCGGTGACGCCGAACGGCGCCGCTTCGAAGGGCACCTCTTTCTCGTGACTCGCATGCGGCGCGTGGTCGGTCGCGATGGCGGTGATCGTCCCGTCCTGGAGGGCCTCGATCAGCGCTTTGCGATCGTCGCCGGACCTGAGCGGCGGGTTCATCTTCACGTTCGAGTCGAGCGAGCGTACGGCCTCGTCGGTCAGGCAGAGATGGTGCGGAGTCACCTCTGCGGTCACCTCGACGCCTGCCGCTCGTGCGGCGCGGATCGCGTCGACCGACTCGCCGGCCGAGACGTGCAGGATGTGCAGCGGCCGGCTCTCGTATGCGGCGAGAGACAGGTCGCGCTCCACCATCACGCTCTCGGCCACCGAGGGATAGCCGGCGAAACCGAGCTCGGCCGAGACCTCGCCCTCGTGCATCTGGCCGCCGCGCGAGAGCGTCGGCTCCTCGCAGTGCAGGGCGAGCCGGCGCCCGGAGACGGCGCTGTACTGAAGTGCGCGCCGCATGAGCGCCGGCGATTGCACCGGCATCCCGTCGTCCGAGAAAGCGGCGGCGCCGGCGTCGGCGAGCTCGGCCATCTCGGTCAGCTCGGCTCCCTTCTGGCCTTTGGTGATGGCGGCGAGGAAGCCGAGAGGGACCTCCGCCTCCTTCTGGGCCGTCTCGACGAGTGCCCCGAGAACCGCCGCGGAATCAACGACAGGCTCGGTGTTGGGCATTGCGAAGATCGCGCAGTAACCCCCCGCGGCGGCGGCCTTCGTCCCTGTCTCGATGGTCTCCTCGTCCTCGCGGCCGGGAGTTCGCAGGTGGACGTGCGGGTCGACGAACGCAGGCGCCAGCAGCAGCCCGCCGCCCTCGACAATCCGGTGCCCGTTCGGATGCAGGACGGTGCCGACCTCGGCAATGACGCCGTCGTCGACTCGGACGTCCAGCACCTCGTCCACTCCCGCGCTCGGGTCGAGGACGCGCGCGCCCTTGACGACGATGCTCTCCTTCGGAGCTCGCTTCGAGTACAGCATCACGCGACCTCCGTGAGGGAAGCGGACTGCACGCCGACCGGGCCGTGCGTCAGCAGGTCGTAGAGGACGGCCATGCGCGTGACGAGCCCGGCGCGGACCTGGATCTCGATCAGCGACTCCTCGTGGTCGGCGACGCGCGGGTCGATCTCGACCCCCCGGTTCATCGGGCCGGGGTGCATCACCTTCTGGCCGGGCCGGAGGCGCTCCGGCGTCACGCCCCAGCGTGCGCTGTACTCCCGCAGGCTGGGCACGTAGTTGGCGCCTTCCTCCATCCGCTCCCGCTGCATGCGGAGGACGTAGACGACGTCCGCGGCGGCGATCGAGCGGATGTCGGTCGAGACCTCGCAACCCATCGCCTCGATCCCGCGCGGCATGAGCGAGGGCGGGCCGACCAGCGTGACCCGCGAGCCCATGAGCGTCAGCGCCTGGATGTTGGAGCGCGCGACGCGCGAATGAAGCACGTCGCCGACGATGGCAACGTGGAGGCCGTCGAGCTTGCCGAGCTCCTCCTGGATCGTGAAGAGATCGAGAAGCGCCTGGGTCGGGTGCTGATGCTTGCCGTCGCCGGCGTTGACGATGTGTGCCTTCGTGTAGTTGGTGATCAGCTGCGGCGCGCCGATTTGCGGGTGGCGGATGACGATCACGTCCGGGTCGTAGGCGCCGAGCGTGAGTGCCGTGTCCTTGAGCGACTCGCCCTTGTCCACGGACGATCCGGCGGCCTTGATCGAGATCGTGTCCGCCGAGAGCCGCTTGGCCGCCAGCTCGAAGCTGGAGGACGTGCGGGTCGAGGACTCGTAGAACATGTTCACGATCGTCCGGCCTCGCAGCGTCGGGAGCTTCTTCATCTCCCGCTCCAGCGAGCGCGAGAAGCTGCGCGCGGTGCCGAGCAGCCGCTCCACGTCCTCACGCGTGAGGTCTTCGATCGAGATCAGATGCCGCCGGGGAGGCGGTGCGGGCGGACGCAGGTCCTCCCGCATGACGCGTACCTCTGTCATTGGGAGTACTCCTCTTCTCTGGCGGGGATGAGCAGCACGCGGTCGATCTCATCGACCTCGACGAGCTGCACCTGGATGCGCTCGTCACGCGCGGTGGGCAGGTTCTTGCCGATGTAGTCGGGACGGATGGGAAGCTCTCGGTGCCCGCGGTCGACCAGGCAGGCGAGCTGCACGCGCGCCGGGCGCCCGTAGTCGAAGAGCGCCTCGATCGCCGCGCGGATCGTCCTGCCCGTGTACAGGACGTCGTCCACGAGGATGCAGGTCTTGCCCTCGATCGAGAACTCGAGCTTCGAGTCGCGGACCACGGGCTGGGAGTGGAGCGGGGCCTCTCCGCCGGTCTGGACGACGACGTCGTCGCGGTAGAAGGTGATGTCGAGGGTGCCGAGCGGTAGCTCGACGTCCGAGCGCTCGGCGATCAGCCGGCGGAGCCGCTGCGCGAGCGGCACGCCTCGCGTATGGATGCCGACGAGCGCCGTGCGTTCCAGCTCGGGATTGCGCTCGATCACCTCGTGGGCAATGCGGACGAGCGTGCGCTCGATCGCGTCCGCGTCGAGCAAGACCTTCGCGGCCGACAAGCGGGCCTGCGTCAGGGTGCTACGGAGGTAGAGGGCCTCAGGCGGGCTGGGGCGTGCGTCATTCTCGACTCCTTTCCGGCCTCACTGGACCGGGTTAAAGGGGCTTGATTGTCGGTGCGAGTCTAGCGACCCTCGCGGACGGCGGCCGCCACGATCCATTCGAGCACGTTCTCGATCTCGTCGGGCAGCTCGCGTTCCGCGAGTTCGAGGCCGACGCGGTACTCGTCCTCGTCGATCAGCTGGAAGGTCGAGATGTGCTTCCCGCGGATCCGCTCGAGCACGGTTTCGCGGTCGACCGTCTCGCGCTGGGTCAACCGGGTGATGCGGACGTCGGCGAAGCCGGCGGCCAGCAGCTCGTCCTCCAGCTCCTTTCCGGAGGGAAACCGCTCCTTGTCACGCGTCTCGAACGACGGGAAGTACCTGCCCAGGAAGTAGTTCTCGAAATGGGCGTAGTCGAACGTGGCCAGCGCAAGCCGTCCGCCCGGCTGGAGGACGCGGATCGCCTCCCCGTAGGCGCGCGGCCGATCGACGAGCTGGAGCACCAGCGTCATCGTCACGCGCTCGAACCAGCCGTCCTTGAACGGAAGCGCCTCGGCACGGCCGAGCTTCAGGCCGACGCCGGGCGGCACCTTTCCGCGCGCGACCTCGATCATCTCCGGCTCGGGATCGACGCCCCAGACCTTGCACGCGTACCGCTCGACCAGAATGGTCGCGAGCCTCCCGGTGCCGCTGCCGACGTCGAGGACTCGGCGGCCGCGGAGGTCGCCCTCGCGGACGAGGACGTCCACGAGCTCGGGCCAGCGCTCGCCGATGTTGCGCAGCTCGTCGTAGCGCGGCGCTATCTGCCCGAAGTCGACGTCAGGCGTCGGAGATGAGCTCATCCGGTTCCGACAGCGCCTCGATCGCCTCCTCGGCGGCCAGGAGGAGCGGCGCGGGCACGAGCACCTTCATCGGAACGTCGTCCGTCGCACTGGGGTGGTGGTCGACGGCCGGCTCGAGCTCCGCGTCGATCCCGGCCTCGCGCAAGATGGCCTCGAGCTCCTCGGCCTCGGTCACGTCCCCCGCGATCGCAACCTGAACCATCTGCGTCATGACGAACTCCCCTCGACAGTGGGAACGGGCTCCTTTTGCATGTCCTCGGCCTGCCGTCCCAGCGCGCCGCCCTTCACCAGCAGCGGCCCGCCGCGCTCCTGGAACCGGAGCTCGATGATATCGAAGTCCTTCGGAACGACGGTCTCGGCAAAGACCGCCCTTGCCTCCCGGGCGAGCTCCGAGCCGAAGTAGCGGTTGGAAAGGTGCGTGAGCGCCAGCATCGTGACCTCGGCCTCGCGCGCGAGCTCGGCCGCCTCCCGCGCGGTCGAGTGCATCGTCTCGCGCGCGCGGTCCGCCTCGTCCTCTCCGAAGGTCGCCTCGTGGACGAGCAGGTCCGCGGCATGCGAGATCTCGAGCACCGACCCGGCCGGCATCGTGTCGCCGGTGATGACGAGCTTCCGCCCGGCCCGCGCCGGACCGAGCACCGCGTCGGGTGTGATCGTGCGCCCGTCCGGAAGCGTCACGGAGTCACCGCGCTGGAGCGCGCCGCGTTCCGGCCCTGGCGGGACACCGAGCGCATCGGCCCCCTCGACATCGAAGCGGCCCGGCCGCGGATGCTCGAGCAGGGCGTAACCGATCGAGGAGACGCCGTGCGCAACCGGGAAGGTGACGACGTTGTAGTCGCCGCGCTCGAGGACGTCACCGGTGCGCAACTCGTTCAGGTTCACCGGATAGGTGAGCTTCCCGAAGATCCGCTTCAGGACGGTGAACAGGTTCTTCAGCCCGGGCGGCCCGTAGAGGTCGAGCGGCACCTCGCGGCCGCGGAGCGAGAAGGTCTTCAGCATTCCCGGCAAGCCGAGGAAGTGGTCCGCGTGGAAGTGGGTCAGGAAGATCTCGCGCAGCTCGATCAGACCAACCCCGGAGCGCAGCAGCTGCCGCTGCGTGCCCTCGGCGCAGTCGAAGAGCATGCGCTCGCCGCCACGGCGGACGAGGAGCGCGGCAGGAGCCCGACGTGCGGTCGGCATCGAGCCGGACGTGCCGAGGAAGAGGACGTCCAGGTCCATGGGTCGATTCTATTTCCGCCCCTCTTCCGGTTAGGCTCGCGCGACATGGCAGAACAGGTTCAGGGCGGGCGGCTCGCGGCGCAGGCAATCGCAGCGGAGGGCGTGGACACGATCTTCACGCTCTGTGGCGGGCACGTGATGCCGATCTACGAGGGCTGCCGGCTCGAGGGGATGCGCGTCGTGGATGTGCGGCACGAGCAGGCCGCTGCGCACGCGGCCGAGGCCTGGGGGCGGATCAACCGAGCCTGCGGCGTCGCCGTCGTGACCGCCGGCCCGGGCGTCACCGGTGTGGTCACCGCCGTCGCAAACTCCTTCTCGGCGCAGACGCCGCTCGTCGTCATCGGTGGAGCTCGGCCGCTCGTCCAGGCCGGGCAGGGAGCGCTCCAGGAGCTCGACCAGGCCGCGATCTTCCGGCCGATCACGAAGTGGTCGGGGGTCTGCACGCAGCCCGACCGCATCCCGGACCACGTGGCAACCGCCTTCCGGCATGCGCTCTCGCAGCCGCGCGGGCCGGTCTACCTCGAGCTGCCGATGGATGTGCTGTTCGCGGAAGCAGCGGCTGAGGTCGCGCCTTCGCGCTCGGACGCCCGCGGGTTCGGGGATCCGCGCGAGATGACGAAAGGCGCCGACCTGCTGTCGAATGCTGCGCGTCCCGCGGTCGTCGCGGGCAGCGGGATCTGGTGGGACGGCGGCTGGAAACAGCTTCGCGCCTTCGCCGAGAACGGGCAGCTGCCGATCTTTCTGAACGGATCCGGCCGCGGCGCACTGCCTCCCGACCACCCCCTGTTCTTCCAGCATTCCCGCGGTACGGCTCTTGCGCAGGCAGACGTCTTGTGCGTAGTCGGGACGCCGCTCGACTTCCGCCTCAAGTTCGGGCGCTTCCCCGCCGAGACCAAGCTCGTCCACATCCACGCCGATCCCGCCGAGCTCGGCCGCAATCGTGCTCCTGACGCCGGCATCGTCGGGGACTGCTCGGCTGTTCTCGGGATCCTCGCCGACGGGGTGAAACCCGCCGACGGTCGCGACGACTGGCTGGAGACGCTGCAGACGGCTGACCGCGCATGGTGGGACGAGAACCGCGAGGAGATCGAGTCGGATCGCGCACCGCTCCACCACTACCGGCTAGGGGCCGAGCTGGACCGCGTGCTCGATCCAGGGACCATCGTCATCGGCGACGGTGGCGACGTCGTTGCCGCGGTCTCGCGCGTGCTCCGCATCCATCGCCCAGGGCACTGGCTGGATCCCGGCCCGTTCGGGTGCCTCGGCGTCGGCCCGCCCTACGCGCTCGGCGTCAAGGCGGCACGGCCGGAGACGCCCGTGGTCGTCGTCGCCGGAGACGGCGCGTTCGGTCTCAACGGATTCGAGTTCGAGACGCTGACCAGGCTCGGGATGCCTGTCGTGTTCGTGATCGGGAACGACGCCGCCTGGGGTGAGATCCGCATACCCCAGATCGGCCTCTACGGCGACGAAGGCGAAATCGCGACCCGACTCGCTCCGACGTCCTACCACCGGCTGACCGAGGCCTTCGGGGGACACTCGGAGCACGTCGAGCGACCGGACGAGCTCGCGGCGGCCCTCGAGCGCGCGCTCAGCGCGGATGAGCCTGCGATCGTGAACGTGGCGCTCGACCCGGATGCGATGGCGGGCCACGCCTACCGAGGCATGTGAGCGTGTCTACGGCATGACCAGCCGCTCCCCGACGCGGATGACGGCCCCGGAGAGGTGGTTGCGCTCGCGGATGTTCCACACTCCCTCGCGGGGATCGCCGGCGTAGTACCGCGACGCGATCGACCAGAGTGTGTCGTAGGGCCTGACGACGTAGTGGTGCGGTCGCGAGGACCCGCTCGACGGGCGCGCGAAGATCACCCAGCCCACCAGGAAGACGAGTGCCAGCGCGATCGAGCGTACGAACATATGTACGCATGATAGACCGAACGCATGTTCGTGTCAAGCGAATGTGTGGCCGACGCGTGTCAGAACCGCGTCGACAATCCGCGCGGCGCCGAATCGAACCGGATCGTCGGCCATGAGGCCGGTCTCGCCCTCGGCAGCAGCTATCGCCTCACGCGCCGCTTCCTCGCCCATGCCGCGCGTGTTCAGCGCGATGGCGGCAACCGGTGCCGGCCGCGCAAGCAGTGCGGTCCGCTCGTGGAGCTCGATCAACTCGGGCAGCGACGGCATCGGAAACAGCGGGTCGTCGTTGACATGCTTCTGGCCGGGCACGTGACAGAGCACGAGTGCGTGCGGCGCGCTCCCGTGGAAGAGGCCGAGCGTCACCCCCGAGTACTGCGGGTGCGTCAGCGAGCCCTGCCCCTCGATCCACAACAACTCGCCGCCGCGCTGCACGCCCTCCACCACCAGACGCTCGGCGGCACCGGCGATGAAGTCCGCCACCACCGCGTCGACCGCGATCCCCCAACCGGCGATGGCGATCCCGGTCTGCCCTGTCGGGACGAAGACCGAGGCGATCCCACGCCGCCGCGACTCCGCGTCGAGCTCGAGCGCGACCGTCATCTTCCCGATCGCGCAGTCCGAACCGACCGTGAGCACGATGCGCGCCGGCGCCTGGAGGTTCGCGCCTGTCGGGACGTTCAGATCTTCCGGCGGCTCGCGCAGATCGACGAGACGAGCTCCATGCCGCAAGGCCAGCTCGAGCAGCTCGGGATCAGTGCTCACCCTCTGGTGGAGGCCGTTCTCGATGTCCAGGCCGGCTTCGAGACAGCTCTTCAGCAGCTCGCGCCACTCCGGCGGGAAGCGTCCGCCGGAGGTCGCCACCCCGACGAGCGCGGTCGTCGGACGCAGAGGCAGCGCCTCCTCGACGCCGCCGACGATCGGGAATCCCTCGTAGCGCTCGCCCGCACGTTCCGAGTCGAGGACGGCGACGACCTTCTCCGGTGCGTACCGGACGACTCCCCTCGCGGTCTTGCCGTAGTGGGGATCCCCCGAGCGACCCTCAGCGAGAACGAGATATCGCTTGTGCATGAGCTCCGAGGCCGGGCTCCGTCGACGGGAGCTGGATGCCGTCCACGAGCTCGACGCCGGGACACGGGTCGTGGGCGAGCAGGAGATTGCCGTCGAGATCGACGTGGTCGCACAGACTCGCGATCTGACAACCGGCCGCGATGCCGAGGCCGGACTCGATCATGCATCCCAGCATCACTCCGAGCCCGAGCGACCGCGCCGCGTACGCCATGCGGACGGCCTCCCGGATGCCACCCGACTTCGCAAGCTTGATGTTCACGCCGTGGGCGCGCTCGGCGCACTCCGGCACGTCGGTGAGCGTGTGGCAGTCCTCGTCGACGTAGATCGGGATCGGCGACCGGCGCTTCAGCTCGGGACCGGCCGGGTCGCCTGCGACCAGCGGCTGCTCGCAGTACTGGACGCTGGCTTCGGCGAGCGCCGGCAGCGCCTCGAGCGCCTCGTCCAGCGACCAGTATTCGTTGACGTCGACCTGAAGGTGGAGGTTTGTGGCCGATCGCACTGCCTGCACACGCTCGACATCGAGGCCGTCGCGGCCGCCGAGCTTCAGCTTGAACCTGTGGAACCGACCGCCGCTCGCCCGCTCCGCCGCGCGGGCCATCGCGTCCGGGTCGTCGAGCGTGATCGTCCAGGATGTCGGCGGCCCTTCTCGGCGGAGCCCGAGGAGTTGCCAGACCGGCAGACCGACGAGCCTGCCGCAGAGGTCGTACAGTGCCGCGTCGATCGCGGAGCGCGCCGCAAACTGCCCGGCCGGGAGACGGTCGAAGATGGCGTCCAGCGCGAACGGATCGTCTCCGAGATCATCCGTGTGAGCTTCGACGTATGCGAGCGCCGATCCGGCGGACTCGTCGTAGCGCTCGATCGGCGCCCCCTCCCCGCATCCGACGACGTCGCCGTGGGCAATCTCGACCTGGAGAACCTCGACCTCGGTCTCCGTCCCCCGCGCGATCGTGAACGGCTCCTCGAGCTCGAGTGTGACGATCCGGGCGGAAAGCTGCACGCCGGTAGACTAGGCCCTCCGAACGCCGCGTAGCTCGGGGGACAGAGCGCGCGCCTCCGGACAGCCGCCGAAAATCTTGCGATCTTCGCCGGACTTCTCTCAGGGACAAGCACCGTGAGGCGGCGGCCGGCGAAGCCGCGCTCGCGAGAGACATTCCTTCGAGCTCGACTACACTGGCGCAAACGCGCCCGTAGCTCAGGGGATAGAGCGCGCGCCTCCGGAGCGCGAGGTCGCAGGTTCGATTCCTGCCGGGCGCATCGACCGGTGCCCTATTACGCCCGTGCCACAGGATCCGGTGAATGACCTCGAGGCGCGCTCTGAGGTGAGATCGCGAGCGCGAGCAACATCCCGATCACCGCGGTGATCGAGAGCTGGCTGAAGCTCGGGAACGTCATCGTCGCCACCAGCAGGCCGACGATCGCTCCTTGAGCGCCGCGCCGGACGACGAGCGAGACCTGTTCCTCGCGTGGGGCTGCGCGCGAGAAGAGAGCGAAGCCGAGCAGACAGACGAACAGCGCGGCGGCCGGCACCCCGATCTTCCAGGAGAGCCAGAGGTAGCCGTTGTGTGAATAGTTGCGAGTCTTCGGCGTCGTCCGTGCCCACGGTTGCCCCCAGAAGATCGTTGCGCCAAGCCCCGAGCCGCTCAGCGGGTGCGCGCGGATCCGGTCGGACACGAAGCCGGATTCGACGACGCGATAGCGGAGCGACGGGTCACTGCCATAGCCTGAGAGCGAGCTCAAACGCTGTTCGGCTGTCGTCAACGTCGAGGGAGCGAACAACGCGAGGACGACGACCGTGATCGCGGCAACACCCCCGAGGATCGACAGCACCTTCAGCCGCTTCAAGCCTGCCGCGGTGATTGCAACGAAGAGCAGGCCGGCAAGCGCGTCCAACCAGAACGAGCGCTCGAAGGTGACGAGGCACGCGGCGAGATTGAGCGCGAGCGCGCACATGAGCAGCGCGCGCCAGAACCAGGATCTGACGCCGCCGAGCACGAGGACGGCGAAGCAGAGAATGATCGCGACCGGGTAGGCGAACTCACCGCCCTGCAGCTGGCCACCGCTCGAGGCGGTCTGCGCGACGCCGGCGCGAACACCGACGTCGCCGGCGGCGCCGAACTGGAACGCGCCGAACCACTGGATCATCCCCCACGCGCCGAGGACGAGGGCGACCACCGCGAGCGCGCCGAACAGGCGCCGCCGCGACTGGCGATCAGCGAGCAACGGCAACGCGATCAGGAACGCCCCGAGCGCCAACAGCACCCGCGTCTCCTGACCGACGGTCGAGCGGCCGTAGCCGTTCCTGATCCCGTGCAAGAACTGAACCGCGACGACGAGCAGGTAGACGAACATCGCGAGCGAGAACAAGTAGCGCCGACGGTCGAGCGGCGTCCGCGGCCAGGCAAGCACTGCCCAGCTCAACCCGGCGAGCAGGAAGACGTCGGAGATGAGGAGGCCGGGTGAGTCGACGCCGCCGCCGAGCGAATACTGATTCAGGGTTCCATAGGGAACGACCGCGGTGAGAAAGAGGATGACGGCCAGGTTCGCGACGGGCTTGCGGAAGGCGAACACGAACACGGCCGCGGCCACCACACCCGCGAGCGCCAGCTTCGGCTGGCTTCCTGCTGCCACGACGGCCACGACCAATACCGCCGCTAGGGCGGCCAGCAGGAGCGGCCAGCGCAGCCGGTCGCGCTCCGCGACAGCTTCGATAGCCGCCGGGTTGACGTGGTCCATAGGCACGCCCAGCTCGGACACCCGTGCGCCGCTAGTCGCGGATGGTCGACGAGCGATGCGAGAGAACCGGCGGCCCGGACACCCTGATCGCGGGCCTCGGCGGCTCGTGCTTCGTCTGCCCGTTCGTGGCCGCCAGCTCGGCCAGCTGTTGGCGCCGCCGCTCGGCCACGCCGAGGATCAGTGCGGCAAGCGCACCGATCAGCGCGCCGACGAGTGCACCGACGATCGCCGAGAACATCGGCCGCGGGCTGGCCGCCGTCGTCGGCACTTGCGCTCGGTCGACGAGCTGCGCGCCGCCGGTCTGGAGCTCGCCGGTCGTCCGCAGCTCGCGCAGTTGCGCGCGCAGAGCCGCGCCGGGCCGGCCGGCCAGATCCTGTGCGTCGAGTTGTGCCAGACGCTGTCGTGCAAGATCGGCCGCCGTCTGGTAGGCGGCACGGGCCTGTTCTCGACGCACATCGATGTAGCGGCCCGCGAACGCGTTCGCAATCGCGGCCGAACGGGTCGGCGAGCGGTCATCCGCGGTGATCGCGACGAGACTCGAGAGTCCCGCCGCGGACACGCTCACCTCGCGCAACAGCTGCACGCTCGTCAAAGGCAAAGACAGCTCGCGCCGGACGTCGCGTGCGACCGAGTCGAGCTTGACGAGCGCGATATCGGTGTTCAGCGCGCGCTCCGGGTCGAGCGAGGGCGCCGCGGTGGAATGCGAGAGCAGGTTCACCGGCTCCGCGGTCGACAGCAGGACCTTCGCGGTCGCCTCGTACCGGGGGTGCTGCAGCCTGCTGAGCCCGTAGGCTCCGGCGCCTGCCACGATCGCGCAAGCGACGATCAGCCACCAGCGGCGCGAGAGCGCGCCCAGGTGATCGGTAGCCCGGTCGGCAGGGGAGACCAGCGTGGCCGCAGAGGAGGGTTCGCGCTCGTGCACTCGCTAGCAGGGTAGACCGAGAGAGGAGCGATTTCCAGAGGCGAGAACAAAGGCTGTACCTTCGGCTAGGCAGTCGCTCGAGCCGCCACTGAAGACCTCTTTGACTGCTGGAGCTGCGCGTTCCGAAGGAGCCGCGACGGGGGCGGACGCCGCGGGCGCGGACGGGAGTGAGCACGACTCGCGGGCGTACTCTGGCGGCGTCCCACTCGGCGTTTTGCTCGATTACGAGCGAGATCCTCGGGGTCAGGGTGACTCTCTCGGGTGCCCGCGTACCACGTGCGGCTCTCTCGCGCCCCGGATGGGACCGCGATGCATACAGCGGCTGCGCGGCCACACGAATGCTCTTTCGCCGGCGTGTGCACCCGAGGTCCTCGCTCAGATGAGCCCGTTGGTCGCGAACCGTCCGGATGCTCTTATCTAGCCCTTTGGTGAGTGGGCAAGCCCGTCGGAGCGTGCAAGGCTGTTCGAAGTGTTGCGGCTCACCCCCTTCTCCGGAGGCCGGAGGTCCGGTCTCCCTACACCTTCGCGCGCTCGCTCGGCGGCGAGAACGCGCGCACCGGCCCTGCTCGCACTCGCGCTCACCTTCTTCGCGCTGTCGGCTCCAAGCGCCAACGCGAAGACGGGAGCGACGAGTGCGGCGGCGGCACAAGGCCAGACGATCGTGAGCCTCACCTTCGACGACGGCTGGGCCGACGTGTACCAGGGGCTGACGATGCTGAACGCCCACAACATGCACGCCACCTACTACTTGAACAGCCCCAGGATCAGCGGCGACTCCGCGTACATGACCTGGAGCAACGTCGCCGGCCTGGCGGCGGCCGGCAACGAGATTGCCGGCCACACCGCATACCACGCCGACCTGCCCTTCCTCGACCCGACCGAGGCGCAGCGTCAGATCTGCTACGACCGCGCGAACCTGCTGCAGCGCGGCTACAACGTCACCGACTTCGCCTACCCGTTCGGCGACTACAGCCCGGGGGTGAAGACGATGGTGCAGAACTGCGGTTACAACTCCGCCCGCACGACTGACGTCTTTCCGCAGGCGAATCCGTCTGGAGCGATTCCGCCGCCGGATCCCTACCAGATCAACGTCGGCACCGACACGACGACGCTGACTTCGATGGAGAACGCCGTCACCGCGGCGCGCCAAAACGGCGGCGGCTGGGTGCCGATCACCTTCCATCACATCTGCAACGCCTGCAACATCAGCTACATCACACTCAGCGACTTCAATACCTTCCTCGACTGGCTGCAGGGGCAAGCAGCGAACAACGTCGTCGTCCAGACCATGCAGCAGGTGATCGGCGGTGCGACGCAGCCGGCTGTGCCCGGTCCGGGCCTGCCGCCGGCGCCGAACGGGACGAACGCCCTACGCAACTCGTCGCTCGAGCAGGACTCGAACGGCGACATCATTCCGGACTGTTGGACGAACGACGACTTCGGCAACAGCAACTTCACCTGGACGCGCTCGAGCGACGCGCACTCCGGCTCGTTCGCGGAGAAGCTGACCGTCACCAACTACGCCGACGGCGACAACAAGCTGACCGTCCTCCCCGACCTCGGCTACTGCACGCCGACGGTCACCGCGGGTCACCGCTACCGGATTACCGAGTGGTACAAGTCCGACCAGCCGGTCTACTTCACCCTGTTCACCCGCGACAGCCAGTGGCAAGGCCGGTTCTGGGACTCCAGCCCCGCCTTCCCGGCCTCCTCGACCTGGACGCAGGCAAGCTTTGTCACGAGCGTGATTCCGGCCGGGATCAACGGCCTCGTCTTCGGGCTGACACTCGGCTCGAACGGGACGTTGACCGTCGACGACGCCAGCCTCGACGACGCCGCCTCCTCGGGCGGCCCCGACACGACGCCGCCGACCGTGTCGCTGAACGCGCCGACCCCAAACTCGACCGTGGCGGGCTTCGTCCCGATCTCGGCGACCGCCAGCGACAACGTCTCAGTCGACCACGTCGACTACCTGATCGACGGCCAAGTCGCAGCGACGCTGACCTCCGGTCCGTACAACTACAGCTGGAATTCCCGCTCGGTCTCGAACGGCTCGCACATGGTTGCGGTCCGAGCGGTCGACCTCGCCGGCAACAGCACGACGACGACGGCCATCACCGTCTTCGTCTCGAACCAGAACGGCAACATGCTCCAGAACGCTTCGCTCGAGCAGGGGACGGCGAATCCGCCCAGCTGCTGGCTGCTCGGCGGCTACGGGACGAACACCTTCACCTGGGCATGGACGGCGGACGCGCACACGGGCACCCACGGCGAGAGCCTCAACATCAGCGCCTGGACGGACGGCGACCGGAAGCTCTTGACCGCGTTCAGCTCCGCCTGCTCGCCGGCAGTCATCCCCGGACACACCTACACGATCAGCAGTTGGTACAAGTCGAGCGGTCGAGGGCCCGTGTTCATGGCCTTCTCGACGACGAGCGGCGGTAACGGCGCCTACTCCTTCCTCGCCCAGTCGCCGGCGCTGACCAACGCGGCCGGCTGGACGCAAGCGAGTTGGTCGACGCCGCCGATCCCGGCCGGGGTGACCAACCTCTCTGTCGGGATGGGCATCACCGGCGGCACCGGCACGGTGACGATGGACGACTTCGCGCTGTCGGACAACGCGCCGGCGCCCGACACTACACCGCCGACGTCGGCCCTCGCCTGTGACGGCGGCGGCCAAGACAGCAACGGCTGCGCGGCGGCGAACGGGTGGTTCAACAGGCCGCTCGAGATCGACCTGTCGGCGACCGACGACCCCGGCGGCTCCGGTGTAGCCCGGATCGTCTACACGCTCGACGGCTCGACCCCCTCGGCGACCAACGGCAGCACCTACACGGGCCCGTTCTCGCTCGGTCAGACGACGACGGTCAAGTATCTGGCGATCGACAAGGCCGGCAACGTCGAGTCCCCCGCGCACAGCCAGCTGGTCCAGATCGACATGCAGGCGCCGACGGCGACGATCGCCTGCAACAACAACTCCTGCGGCTCGGGCACGTTCAACAACGCCGTTTCGGTGACGATGAGCGCGAGCGACACCGGCGGCTCCGGCGTCGACCAGATCATCTACACCCTCGACGGCACGACGCCCTCTCCGACCAACGGGATCCCGTACGTCGGTGCCTTCAGCGTCAACACGAACACGACGGTCAAATTCGTGGCCCGGGACCGGGCCGGCAACCTCAGCGCGGTCACCAGCAAGGCCTTGGTCGTCGACGTCGTCGAGCCGGTCTCGACCATCAGTTGCAACAACGCCACCTGCGCCGGTTCATACAACGCCGCCGTCACCGTGCGACTGTCGGCAGACGATGGCTCAGGCTCGGGGGTCGCCCAGATTCGCTACACCACGGACGGATCGACCCCGACTGCAACTTCCGGCACCGTCTACAGCGCACCGTTCACCCTTGCGGCGACCGCAACGGTGAAGTTCCGAGCGTTCGACAACGCCGGCAACGCCGAGGCGGTCAACAGCCAGCTGATCACCGTCGATACGACCGCGCCGAGCTCGGCCATCCACTGCAACGGCGGCGCCTGCGCCGGGACGTACACCGCCGCGGTCAACGTCACGCTAAGCGCGACCGACGACGGGGGCGGCTCGGGTGTGGCAGGCATCTACTACACGACCGACGGCACCACTCCGACCAGCTCGACCGGCACGCCGTACCTGACCGGATTCCTCGTCCCGGCGACCACGACGGTCAAGTTCCGGGCGTACGACAACGCGGGCAACGCCGAGCCGGTCAACAGCCAGCTCATCACGGTCGATACGACGCCGCCGAGCTCGACGATCCAGTGCAACGGCTCGGCCTGCGCCGGTACGTACGTCGCAGTTGTCAATGTCACCCTCAGCGCGACCGACGACCCGGGCGGCTCCGGTGTGGCCGGCATCTACTACACGACCGACGGCACCACCCCGACCAGCTCGAACGGCACGCCGTACCTGAATGGTTTCTTCGTGTTCGCGACGACCACGGTCAAGTTCCGGGCATACGACAACGTGGGCAACGCCGAGCCGGTCAACAGCCAGCTGATCGCGATCGACACCATCCCCACGGATACGACGCCGCCGAGCTCGACGATCCAGTGCAACGGCTCGGCCTGCGCCGGTACGTACACCGCCGCGGTCGACGTCACGCTGAGCGCGACCGACGACCCGGGCGGCTCCGGCGTCGCACAGATCGTCTACACCACCGACGGCTCCGATCCCTCGCAGTCGAACGGCAGCGCCTACTCGGGCGCCTTCACCCTCGCTGCAACGACGACGGTCAAGTTCCGTGCGTACGACAACGCCGGCAACGCCGAGCCGGTGAACAGCCGGCTGATCACGATCGAGACCACGCCCACGGATACGACGCCGCCGAGCTCGACGATCCAGTGCAACGGCTCGGCCTGCAGCGGGACGTACACCGCCGCGGTCAACGTCACGCTGAGCGCGACGGACAACCCGGGTGGCTCCGGCGTCGCGCAGATCGTCTACACCACCGACGGCTCCGATCCCTCGCAGTCGAACGGCAGCGCCTACTCGGGCGCGTTCACGGTGTCCTCGACGACCACCGTCAAGTACCGCGCCTACGACATTGCGGGCAACACCGAGGCGGTCAACAGCCAACCGATCCAGATCGACTCCGTCAGCCCCTCCTCGACGATCAGCTGTAACGGCAACCCGTGCGGCTCAGTCTGGTTCAACGGACCGGTCTCGATCACCCTCGCCGCTACCGACAACAACGGCGGCTCGGGTGTCTCGCAGATCCGCTACACGACGGACGGCACGACTCCGACGGCCACGACCGGCACGGTGTACTCCGGCACCTTCACCGTCGCGACGTCCGGAACGACCGTCGCGTACCGCGCCTTCGACGTAGCCGGGAACGCCGAGAACGTCAACAGCCAGCTGGTTCAGATCGACACGGTTGCGCCCTCGTCGACGGTTCGTTGCAACGCGTCCACCTGCGCGGCCGGCTTCTACAGCGCTGCCGTGTCGGTGACGCTGACCGCCGCCGACGTAGGAGGCTCCGGCGTCAACAAGATCGTCTACACGACCGACGGCTCGGACCCGACCGAGACGAACGGCAGCGTGTATTCGGGCGCGTTCACGGTCTCCTCGACGACCACGGTCAAGTACCGCGCCTACGACAGCGCAGGCAACCCCGAGCCGATCAACTCGGCACTGATTCAGGTGGACACCACGCCACCGTCGACGACCCTCAACTGCGCGGGCTCGCCCTGCGCGGGTGGCTCCTGGTACCCGTCCGGTGTTTCGCTGAGCCTCCCCTCCACCGACACCGGCTCGGGCGTCGCCCAGATCCGCTACACGACCAACGGAACTGTGCCGACGAAGACGACCGGGACGATCTACACGTCGCCGTTCACGACCAGCGCAACGACCACGATCAACTACCGCGCCTACGACAACGCCGGCAACCTGGAGAACAACCACGCGCTGACGGTGCAGGTCGACCCGACCGCGCCGACCGCGACGCTGACCGCGCCGAGCGCGGGCACGGTCGTCTCCGGCAACGTCACGCTCAGCGCCACGGCAGCCGACAGCGGCGGCTCCGGCCTCGCCCGCGTCGACTTCCTCGTCGACGGCAACGTCGTCGGGAGCGCATCCACCTCGCCCTACAACTTCACCTGGAACTCGGCCTCGGTCGGAGACGGGAATCACACGATCGTTGCGCGCGCGGTCGACGGCGTGGGCAACCAGGGCTCGTCGACCACGATCACCGTCACGACCGGCAACACGAACCTGCTGCAGAACCCGGGTCTCGAGTCCGGGTCGGGCAATACGCCGACCTGCTGGACGCTCGGCGGCTACGGGACAAACACCTTTACCTGGACGTGGACGACCGACGCTCACTCCGGCTCGCACGCCGAAGACCTGAACATCACCTCGTTCACGGACGGCGACCGCAAGCTGCTGAACGCCTTCAGCGGCACCTGCTCGATCGCCACCCCGGCAGGGCGGAAGTTCACGATCACCGTCTGGTACAAGTCCACTGCGAGGCCGGTCATCTTCGCCTTTACCTCGACGACCGGCCCGACCGGCGGCTACGGCTACCTGGCGCAGTCGCCGCAGCAGTCTCCCACCTCGACGTGGCAAATGGCGACCTGGACGACGCCGGCGATGCCGTCGGGCACGACCAACCTCTCGATCGGGATGGGCCTCAGCGGCCAGGCCGGCGAGGTGTGGATGGACGACTTCGCCGCATACCAGACAGGGTAGCGACCGGAAATGACCAAGGAAAGGGACAGGAAACCAATGGCAAAGGGCAACGGGAACGGGAACGGACACGGGAACGGGAAGGCGGCTGTCGCCGAGCTGCTGCGGGCGCGCAAGCTGCGGCTCGCAGTCGTCGGCTGCGGCTACTGGGGGCCCAAGGTGATCCGCGCCGCCGCCTCGCTCCCGGAGATCGAGATCGCCGCGCTGGTCGACCTCGATCTCGACCTGGCGGCGAAGGTGCAGCGGCACCTACCGGCCGCCCGGACGGCGACCTCGCTCGCAGAAGCGCTGAAGGACGAGACGATCGACGCGGTCGTCGTGGCCACCAACCCGGCGACGCACGTCGAGCTTGCGAGCGAAGCGCTCGAGGCCGGCAAGCACGTCCTGGTCGAAAAGCCGCTCGCGCTCTCCGCCGCCGACTGCCACTCCCTCGGCGCAGAGGCGCAGGAGCGCGGCCTCACGCTGATGGTCGGGCACACCTTCCGTTTCAGCCCTCCGGTGCAGCACGTTCACGAGCTGCTGCGCGGCCGCGAGCTCGGCGAGGTCTACTACGTCGACTCGCAGCGGCTCAACCTCGGCCGCGTGCGGTCCGACGTCGACGCGATCTGGAACTTCGGCCCTCACGACGTCTCGATCATCCAGCACTGGTTCGGGGTCCAGCCGGTCGCAGTCCACTGCCACGCCTACGACTACCTCCAGCCCGGCGTGCCCGATCTGGCCTTCATCGTGCTGGAGTACGACTTCGCCGTCGCGCACATACAGCTCTCCTGGCTCAACCCGCACAAGGTGCGGCGCATGACCGTCGTCGGGAGCCGCAAGATGGTCGTCTACGACGACACCGCCAACCAGGTGATGATCCACGACGCCGGCATCGACCGCGAGCACCTCGGCCGCTCCTTCGGCGAGTTCCAGAGCTTCGGCGAGTTCCGTCTGATCCAGCGGTCCGGCGACATGCACGTTCCACGGCTACCGCACGTCGAGCCGCTGCAGGCCCAGTGCCAGCACTTCCTCGACTGCGTCTTCACGGGCAAGGAGCCGATCACCAACTTCGAGGAGGCGGCGCGCGTCGTCGAGATCCTCGAGGCGGCGACGGAGTCGAGGAAGAACGGCGGCGAGCGCGTCGAGCTCGGAGAGGTGGCCCTCGGTGTCTAGCATGCTGCCCCTCGTCGACCTGCGGGCCCAGTACCGCACGCTCGAGCCGGAGATCAAGGCCGGCTTCGAGCGCGTGCTCGAGCGGCAGGTGTTCATCTCGGGACCCGAGACGGCCGCTTTCGAGCACGAGTTCGCAGCTGCCTGCGAGGCGACGGACTGCGTCGCCGTCTCGAGCGGCACGACCGCGCTCGAGCTCGCGCTGCGCGCGCTCGGCGTCGGGGCAGGCGACGAGGTGATCACCGTCTCACACACCTTCTTCGCCACCGTCAGCGCGATCGTCAGCACGGGCGCGACGCCGGTGTTCGTCGACGTCGAGCCGGCCAGCTGGACGATGGCGCCCGAACGGGTCTCGCCGGCGGTGACCGAGCGGACGAAGGCGATCGTGCCCGTGCACATCTACGGCCACCCGGCGGACGTGCCGGCGATCCGCGCGGCCGCGCCGGGGATCCCGGTCGTCGAGGACGCCGCTCAGGCGCACCTCGCGCGCTACTACGGAAACGCGATCGGCAGCAAGGCGCAGGCCGCCTGCTACAGCTTCTATCCGGGCAAGAATCTCGGTGCCTACGGCGATGCCGGCGCGATCACGACCAACGACCTCGAGCTGGTGGAGAGGATCCGGGCGCTGCGAGACCACGGCCGCACCGGTGGTGCCAAGTACGAACACGAGCTGCTGGGCACGAACGCTCGCGCCGCCGAGCTGCAGATGGCGGTCTTGCGTGTGAAGCTGCCACACCTGCGGGCGTGGACGAACGAGCGCCAACGGCTCGCCGAGCGCTATGAGGCGCTGGCAGCGTACGACGTCGAATTGCAGGAGGTGCAACCGTGGGCGGAGCATGTGCGCCATCTGTTCGTGCTCCTGCGCCCCGGGCGCGACCGGCTGATCTCTTCGTTGCAGGAAGCAGGCATCGGCGCCGGCGTTCACTATCCGGTTGCCTGCCACCAGCAGCCGGCACTCGCGGAGCGCTTCCGCAGCGTCGGTGGCCTCGAGGTCACCGAGCGGGTGGCGGCCAACTGCCTCTCGTTGCCGCTGTACGCCGAGCTCGGCGAGGCCGGGGTCGACCGGGTCACGGACGTGCTCGCGCCGCTCCTGCTCGCCGACGCCGCGTAGGAGCGCACAGAGCGTTCTGCCCCCGTCGTCGAAGCGACTCGGAGGAGACGCCCCAGCTTAGACGCGTTCGCCTTCAGCAGAGCGCCGCTGGTTTCGGTTCAGCTCGACTGCTTCACGCCGGAACTACGGCAGGCGAGCTTGCGGTATTCGATCCCCGTGGCATGGGCGGACATCTTCCTGCCTCGCCGGACTGTGCCGAACGAGCAGCCGTTTGCAGATGAGGACTAGCTATACGGCCAGTTCCGAATGCATTCCTTACGAGATATCGTCCTATCGTCAACGGCAAGAAAGGGTTCCCGGTGACGTTCCGTGCGGCAAGCTGCGAAAGCGAGTTCAGGCACTCGCATTGCGAGGGCGTTTTCAGTCGAGGTCCGCGTGAGTGAGGCCGACTCCAACGCCTCGCCCCGAGCAGATTTTGTCGCTCGAGCGGTTGTGGCGGGCGGCGCTGTCGCGGCCGGCGGCATACTCGTGGCTGGGTTACCCCGTCTGGCGGCGTCGGCTCCTTCAGCCACTCAGGACAAGAAGATCCTCAACTTTGCGCTTCTACTCGAGTACATCGAGGCCGGCTTCTATGCAGAGGCTTTTGCAAAAGGGAAGCTACGCGGCGAGCTGCGGGACTACGTCTCGATCGTCCGTCGCCACGAGCAAGAGCATGTTGCCTTCCTCAAGAGTGCCCTGGGGAATGACGCGCGCGAGAAGCCGACATTCAGCTTCGGGGAATCGACCTCGGATCCGGCCAAATTCACGGCGGCTGCGATTGCACTCGAGGAGACGGTGATCGGCGCTTACAACGGCCAAGCCGCAAACCTCACCAAGCAGACCCTTGAAATGGCGGCGAAGATCGTGTCCGTCGAGGCTCGGCACGCCGGCTGGATCCGGGCGATCGCTGGCAAGAACCCTGCTCCGAACGCAACCGACCAACCGAAGACGGCCGCGCAGGTTCAACGTGCTGTCAACAGCACCGGCTTCCTTCAGTCGAGCTAGGTGGTATCGCGAAGCTATGCCCGCCAACGAGCACGAAACTCAGGCGAACTTGGAGCTGACGCTCGACGAGCTCGATCGCGACGGCGCCATCCGTGAAGCGGTCGCTCACGTCGCTGGTGATAGCCGTGCCACGTTCCTCGGCAAGGCGGTCGTGGGAGGGGCGGCTCTGCTCGGGGCACTCACTGCGCCTCCCCTTGCCGGCGCGACCGCGCCATCCGACGTCGCGATTCTCAACTACGCCCTCACGCTCGAGTATCTGCAGGCCGCTTTCTACACCGAGGCCGAGCGTCTCGGCGCTATTCGGGGCAGGCTGGCACAGATACCCCACCAACTCGGATCAGTCGAGCGCGCGCATGTCGCCGCTATCAGGGCCGCGCTGGGACAGAGAGCCGTCGAGCGTCCTGCCTTCGACTTCCACGGTGTGACCGAGGACCAGACGAAGTTCCTGAAGACCGCCGTCGCCTTCGAGGATCTCGCGGCGGCGGCGTACAAGGCGCAGGCGGCCCGCATCAAGTCGCCGGCGCTCCTCACGGCGGCGATATCGATCCATTCCGTCGAGGCGCGGCACGCCGCGTGGATGCGGTACCTCGCGGGTGTGACGCCCGCCGCGTCCGCGTTCGACGAGGGGAAGCCGATCTCCGAGGTGAAGGCGATCGTCGCTTCGACCCACTTCGTCGTGGCCCATCCCAGGATGGCGTCCCGCACGGAGCCGAAGTACAACGGGTGACAATCCATGGCGGCTGGGGGGACGGTTGCTCGAGCCGTTGGCGTCGCTGCGGGAGCAGTCGCAGCCGCACTCATCGCCGTGATGGTCTCGTCGCGCGCAAGCTCCTCGCCCTCAGTGGTGGAAGTGCCACGCCGTCTCCCGGCTCCTCCGGTGTCCGCCCTGCGCGTGCCCAGGCCCGTGACCTTGCACCGATCCGCCGCCGTCGCATACTGGGCATCTGTGCGCCGCGCGGTCCCCGGACGCACGCGGCCGAGCGGGCAGGCCGAAATCGTCGCGCCACTTGCGACCAAGACTCCCGAGGACACGACGAACATCGTCCTCGTGCTCGGCCGCACCCGTGACCGCGCCGGCCGCTTATGGGTCCACGTGCGCCTGCCGGTGCTGCCGAACGACCGCACTGCCTGGGTGCCGCGGAGCGCACTCGGAGTGTACGGCGCCGTGCACACGCACCTCATCATCGACCTCGAACGACTGACCGCGACGCTGCTGCGGAAGGGGTCCAAGATCTTCCGTGCGCCGATCGGCGTAGGCAGGCCGGAGTGGCCGACGCCAAAGGGAAATTTCTATGTTCGGGAGAGGTTGGCCAGGTATAGGAGCCCCTTCTACGGGCCGCTCGCCTTTGGCACGAGCGCTCGCTCGAGTGTGCTCACGGATTGGCCTGGAGGTGGGTTCATCGGCCTTCACGGGACCGATGAGCCCCAGCTCGTGCCGGGCCGCATCTCCCATGGCTGCGTCAGGTTCCACAATCGGGACATTCTCGAGCTGGGCCGGCTGATGCAGGTTGGCACACCGGTGACGATCCGGTGAGGCGACGACTTCTGCGCCTCGTGCCCATCGCGCTGGTAGCCGCCTGTGTGGCGGCGATATGCGCGCCTCTAGCTCCCGCGGGTACAGATCGTGGAGGAAGGCCCGTGCGTCCCGACCTAACGCCGCTTTGGTCAGCCTTTCCGCTCGGTCAGCCCCGGCACGCCGCTGACCGTAAGAACCCGGCCCTCGAATCACGGCAAGCACAAGCGCGCAGTCCCACCGATTCGCGCGACTCGGGGGGCGGCCCATTCCGCCTGCTCGTGGCCGTTGCCACCGGGATGCTCCTCGCTGCTGCGCTCGCGGCGCTTGGCCTCGTTGTGCTGCGTCCGGCCAAGTCGTTCGAGCGTCACCGCGGACGTCGCCGGAGATCCACGGCCGGGCTCCCAATCCGTTCGGCCACGCGGACTGTCTACACGCACCGTTTCGACATCGTCATATACGGGTCCGCCGTCGCGCTCGCCGTCGCCGCGGGCTGGCTCATTGCATCGATTCTCAACCGGTAGCCGTAGTTCCTGAGCACGTTGGTTCATCCGGCCGGCTGAAGCTTCGCAACGAGTGTGGAACCGCACGCTGGCTGTACCACTCGGGCTCGGCGATGAAGGAGTGCCAACGGCCGTGCTTGTTCGTCCATGGCCACACTGCACTCGAGTCTGGCACGGACGGTCGCGCAGCGCTGTCCAGCCACCGTCTTGGTAGCAGCCCCAAAGCCGGTATCCAGGTGGCACGGCTGGGTCCGCAGCTCATGCATCCGGGCCTCCTTGGCGAGGTTGGTCTTGGTCGACCACAAGCCTCGCCGGGGCCGGACGCAATTAGTCGTCTCGCGGTTGTGTAGGCAGCAGAGCTAGCGCTTAGCGCTAGCCGGCGATCGTAGGCCGCCCGCTTTCGCTCTATGCGGCGTCGATGAGGAGCGGAGCTTCGGTCGCGGCCCCGGTCGCCACTCGGGCGCCGTTTGCGGCCAGCGAGCCGTCGACCGCCTCGATCATCCGCACCACCTCGAGTCCGATCTCGCTCGATGACACCGGCGTGGACCCGGTTCTCACCGCACAGCAGAAGTCCTCCATCTCCAGCCGGAGCGGCTCCTCGGCGGAGACGTTCAGCGAGAGGATGTCGCCGGTGCGGTAGGAGAGCCGGAACTCGCCGAACGTCTCGGGGTCGTTCGGGGATACGCCCGAGTCGAAGACGCGAACGGGCTCTGTTGAGGTGTCGTCGTAGATCGCCATCTTGCGCGAGCCCACGATCGCGGTTCTCCGGAGCTTCGCGGGCGCGAGCCAGCTGAGCTCGACGTGTGCGATCGTCTGCGACGGGAATTCAAGGCTGACGAAGGCGACGTCGGGAACGTCGGGCAGGATGCAGCTGCGCGTGAGCGCGCTCGCGTAGAGCGGCGTCTCCTGCAGCCAGTAGCGCAAGATCGAGAAGTCGTGGGGGCCGAGGTCCCAGACGACGCTGGTGTCGGCCTGGTGCAAGCCGAGGTTGACGCGGCTCGAGGAGATGAAGTAGATCTCGCCCAGCTCGCCTGAATCGATCAGCGAGCGCACCGTCCTGACCGGCGGGCTGTACAGGAAGGTGTGGCCCGGCATCAGCACCAGCCCTTCGAGCGCGGCGATCTCGACAAGCTCGTGAACCTCGGTCGACGAGGCGGCGAGCGGCTTCTCGACGAAAACGTGCTTGCCCGCGCGCAGAGCGGCGGAGGCGATCCGATGGTGCGTCGAAACCGGAGTCGCGACCGCGACCGCTTCTATCTCGGGGTCGTCGAGCAGCCGCTCGAGCGACTGGTAGCAGCGAGCGCCGGGGTAGCGAACACCGACCCGCTCGAGGCGCTCGGCCGAGAGGTCGCAGAGCGCCGCCAGGCGCGCGTGCGGGCACTCCTGCAGGTTGCGGGCGAGGTTCGGGCCCCAGTAGCCGAGCCCGACGACCGCGATCGAGACCGGCTCGAGCTCGAGGCCGCCCTCGTTCCGCGGAGGGCCGCCATTCCCGGCTCCGTTCCCGTTCACGTGCACGTGGCCGTTTCCGTTCGAGCCGCTCACGCCGTCCCTCCCGCGCGGAGCAGCTCCAACGGCGTGCGGAACAGGAGCCGAACGTCGAGGCCGAGCGACCAGTCGCGCACGTAGGCGACGTCCATGTCCAGCGCCTCGCCGAAGCTGGCGCTCGCGCGCGCCGTCACCTGCCACAGCCCGGTCAACCCCTGCGGCAGGAGGAAGCGCTCGAAGTGGTGCAGTTGGAAGTTCTGCACCTCGTAGGGGATGCACGGCCGCGGGCCCACCAGCGACATGTCGCCGCGCAGGACGTTGATCAGCTGCGGCAGCTCGTCGAGCGAGCTTTTGCGCAGCCAGTGCCCGGTCGGGGTGATATCGCCCGCGCGGTCGAGCTTGTAGCACCCGTTCGCACCGACCGTCGCGCTCGCGCTCATGGTCTCGGAGATGTAGGCGCGATGGGCGCTGTCGTCCACGTCCGTCCACATCGTGCGGAACTTGAGCGCTGTGAACTCGCGCATGTTCAGGCCGAGCCGGGTCTGCCGGAAGAAGACCGGGCCGGGGGAGCTCCGGCGAATCCGCCAGGCGATGAGCAGAAACATCGGCGAGAGCAGCGCCAGCCCAACTGAGGCGCCGACGATGTCGATGAGGCGCTTCACTTTGAGCGCTACAGCGCTGTGTCGCGTGGAGGGAAGCCCGACCAGCGGCAACCCCTCGAGCGTGTGCACGTCGACACGCGGCCCGAGGAGGTCATGAAGCCGCGGGACAACGTCGACGTGCACGTCGAGGTCGCGCAGGCCACGCAACACCGCGGCCGTGCGCGCATCCGACTCGCTCGAGAAGGCAACGATCACGCGCTCGACCTCGCGCTCGCGGACAAGCCGTGGAAGATCCTCGAGGGTGCCGAGCATCTCGATGTCGCCGAGGTCTTCGCGCAAGTGCTGCGGCTCCTCGTCGACCAGGCCGAGCAGGCGAAGGCCGTATTCACGGTGCTGGCCCACCTTGCGCGCGGCCAGCTGACCGATCTTGCCCGCGCCGACGATGACCGTATTCTGGATGTAGGCGGGCGAGCGGAGGCAGATGCTGCGCGCGAGCACTCTGCAGCCGGAGACGAGCAGTGTCGCCAGGATCCAGAACACGATCAACTTGCCCGGACGCGGATACGAGATTCCGCTGATCCAGCAGCCGAGGAAGAAGATCCAGGCGCCGAGCGTGACCAGATGGATGACGCCGACGAAGTCGTCCACGGTCGAATAGCCGATGCGCTCGTTGTCGTAGCGGTAGAGGTCGTGCATCGCCGCGAGCAGCATCCAGGCCGGCAGGCTGAGGAAGAAGACGGCGAGCTCGTACATTGGCCGCGCGTGAGCCCCCTCGGCGCTCAGCCCGAACAGGAGGACGCTCGCGAGGAACGCCGCAGACAGTCCAATCGAGTCCGCGAGAACGAGCGAACGGAGAATCAGCGTCCGGCGGCGCCCTCGCGAGTGCCGCACCTGTGGGGCCGCATAGGAAGCCGGAAGGTGCTCGGGTGTTGCGATCGCCGGTGTGGGGATGCTCGCGCCGACGACGGTCGACATGCTCGTCCGCGCCGGGCCAGGCTGCATGAGGCTGTTTTCTTCCACTACCAGCAGAGTAGGCTGGCGGCCCTCGCAGAGTAGGCCAGTCTTTCGCAAGATTAGACCAGTCTTTCTCCGGCCTCCTGCCCGTTCACTAGCCGATCGTCTAGCTTGCTTCGCGCGTGTCGAAAGGCAAGGCTTGACGGACGCGATCCGGCATGTCACAGAGATCAACGACTTCAGAGGCAGGGATCGATTCAGCAGCCCTGCCGCCGCTCGCACGGCTGCTCCAGCCGCACCTCGAGCTGCCCGCCGCGGGCGAGCGTGGGGACGAGCGCAGTCCGGAATGGCTCGAAGCGCCGGGCTGGCGCGTCTATACGACGGCGAGGCGCCAAGGCCGGGCAGAGCGCACGTCGGATCTCCTCGAAAGCTTTACGCTCGCCTCCGGCGACCGCCTGGAAGCGCTCCGGCTCGATGACGGCAGCGTCGTCGTTCCTTTCGACTTCGACGAGGCGTACCGGAATTTCCTGAGCGAGCGCTGGCGCGGGCAGAGCGACGTGCGAGCGCTCGGCGAGTCGCAGCTCGCGTTGTACTACCGCCTCAGGCGGCTGTTGCCGAGGAAGCTGCAGCTGGCGTTACGCAGGCTGTTCATCCGGCTGCGCACGCCTCCAACGTTCCCCGGTTGGCCGCTCGAGCTTTCAGTCGACCGGCTGGTGCGCTTCTACGCGCGCTGCCTGCTTGCTTCCGCCGGCGTCGAGCAGGCTCCCTTCACCTGGTTCTGGCCGGACGCACATCCCGCGGCCCTGGTCTTGACCCACGACGTCGAGACCGGCGACGGGCTGCGGCTCGCACTCGAGCTGGCGGACCTCGAGGAGGAGCGAGGCTTTCGCTCCTCGTTCAACGTCGTCGCCGGCGACTATCCGGTCGACGATGGCATCCTGCGCGAGCTCGCCGGCCGCGGCTTCGAGATCGGCCTGCACGGCCTTCATCACGACCGCTCGCTGTTTTCCTCACGTGCCGAGTTCGAGCGCCAGCTGCCGGCGCTGGTCGAAGCATCAGAGCGGTTCGGCTCGGTCGGCTTCCGCTCGCCCGCGACGCACCGGGTGCTCGAGTGGCTGCCGGATCTGCCCGCCGCCTACGACTGCACCGTTCCGCACGCCGACCGCTACGAGCCGCAGCCCGGAGGCTGTTGCAGCCTGTGGCCGTACTCCATCGGACGGATCGTCGAGCTGCCGTGGACGCTCCCGCAGGACCACATCCTGTTCACACTCCTTGGTCAGCGCTCCGCAGCCGTGTGGTTGCAGCAGGTGGAGGACATCGAGCGACGGTTCGGCCTGATCCAGTGCCTTTCGCACCCCGACCGCGGCTATCTCGGAGATGCCGACAAGCGCGCCCACTACGTCGAGTTGCTCGACGCGCTGGCAGAACGGCCGGCGCTGTGGCGTGCCCTCCCGCGAGAGGTCGCCGCCTGGTGGCACCGGCGCGACGCCGTCGCCGCGGGAAGCGAGGCTGAGCCGATTCGCGCGGGAACGATGCGGGCTGGAGCCGCACCCGACCACGTCTCGTTCGAGCCACCGCTCTAGCCGTTCGGCTAGTTGGCAACGCGCGCGCGGTTTGCGAGTCTTGGACATGGAACTGCGGCCCGCGGATCGAGCGGCGCGCCCATTCGAAAGAGAAAGGCACACGAAGTGCGAGACAGACAGGCACGGGAAAAGCAATGAGCGGCGCACGGACAACGGGCTGTGACTTCGACGTCGCGGTAATCGGAGCGGGCCCGTACGGCCTTGCCGCCGCCGCCCATCTTCACCTTGCGGACGGCCTCGAGATCGGCGTGTTCGGGGAGCCGATGTCCTTCTGGGACAAGCAGATGCCGCGGGGGATGCTCCTGCGCTCGCCGTACGTCGCCTCCAACATCGCCGACCCCGAGCGAGCGCTCACCCTCGACGACTACAGCGAGCAGACGCGCCGTGAGCTGCCGAAGCCGGTCACGCTGGAGCAGTTCGTCGACTACGGACGTTGGTTCCGCGAGCAGGCGCAGCCGCACTTCGACAGCCGCAACGTCAGCCGTCTCGAGTGCCCGAACGGACATTTCCGGCTCGAGCTCTCGAGCGGCGAGCAGCTGAGCGCGCACCGCGTCGTCGTGGCGGCCGGAATCATGCCGTTCGCGTACGCGCCTGAGCCCTTCCGGGGACTGCCCACGGAGCTCGTCTCGCACAGCTCGGAGCAGCGCGATCTCGGCCTGTTCCGCGGCCGGCGGGTGGTCGTGATCGGCGGTGGCCAGAGCGCGCTCGAGTCCGCGGCGCTCCTGCACGAGGCGGGCGCGGAGGTCGAGGTGCTTGTCCGTGCCGACCGGATCCACTTCCTCCGCCGCGCGCGGGGCATCCTGCACCACCTTGGTCCGATCACGACGGCGTTGTTCGCGCCCGCGGAGGTCGGCCCCGCCGGCATCAGCCGCGTCGTCTCCACGCCTGACTGGTATCGACGGCTACCGCGCCGGCTGCAGGACCGCTGGGCGCGCCGCTCGCTGCGTCCTGCCGGCGCCGCGTGGCTGCAGGCGCGACTGGAGGGTGTGCCGATCACGCTCTCGAGCGAGGTCGTGCGCGCCGACGAGAGCGACGGAGGGGTCGACCTGACCCTCGCAGACGGCTCACGGCGTCACGCCGATCACGTGCTGCTCGCGACCGGCTACCGGGTCGAGATCTCGAAGTACAGCTTCTTGCCACGGAGCCTGCTGGAGCGAGTCGACCGCACCGGCGGCTACCCGCGCCTGCGCCGCGGCTTCGAGTCGTCACTCGACCGGCTCTACTTCCTCGGCGCACCCTCGGCGTGGAGCTACGGGCCATTGATGCGCTTCGTCGCCGGGACCGAGTTCGCCGCGCCGACACTGACGCGCGCCGTGCTCGGACGTCGTCCCACGCCTCGGCACCGCAGCTAGGGCTCCGTGGCGATCAGGGGCGAGCCTCGGCGCGAGCCGGTTCAGGAGACGGCAGCGCAGGAACAGTCCGCGCCCGCAGCTCGGCCGCAGTCTGCGGGCGCGGTTATCTTCGGCTCCGACTACCGCGCCCTCGGCGTCGTCCGTTCGCTGGGGCGCCGCGGCATCCCCGTGCTGGTGCTTTCGGGAGGCGACGACATCCTCGCCGCGAAATCGCGTTACGCCACGGATGTCGTGCCACTCCCCGAGGGCGGCGACCCGACGCTCTTGCTCTGCGAACTTGCGGAGCGGCTCCGGATCACGGGCTGGGTGCTGTTTCCGACCGCGGACGAGAGTGCCGCGGTCGTCGCGCGCTCCCACAGGGTGCTCGGCGAGCGTTTTCTGCTCGCCTCGCCTCCATGGGAGACCTTCCGCTGGGCCTACGACAAGCGGTTGAGCCACGAGCTCGCGGCCCGCGCCGGTGTGCCGCATCCACGCACGTGGTCGGTGGGCTCGGACGAGGAGGCAGCGCGGCTCGACCTCGCCTTCCCGGTGATCGTCAAGCCGGCCGTCAAGGAGAGCTTCAACGCACTGACCGTCGCCAAGGCCTGGCGCGTCGACTCGCGCGAAGACCTGCGGCAGCGCTTCACCGAGGCAGTCGAGCTGCTCCCGGTCGAGATGGTGATGATCCAGGAGCTGATCCCCGGTTCGGGAAAGGACGGGGACGGCGAGCAGCTCTCGTACGCCGCTCTCTGCCGGCAGGGCGCGCCGCTTGCGCACGTGGTCGCCCGCAGGACCCGCCAGTACCCGCCGGACTTCGGCCGCGCCAGCACCTTCGTCGAGACGGTCGAGGATCCCGAGGTCGAGGAGCTGTCGAGGCGGCTGCTCGGCCACCTCGGCTTCGACGGGCTGGTCGAGGTCGAGTTCAAGCGCGATCCACGCGACGGCGAGCTGAAGCTGCTCGACATCAACCCGCGCGTCTGGGGCTGGCACACGCTCGCGCAACGCGCCGGTATCGACTTCCCGTACCTGGCCTACCGGCTCGCGCGCGGCGAAGAGGTCGCCGAAGGGGCGCGCGCGCACACAGGCGAGCGCTGGCTTCGCCTCTCGACCGACCTGCCGAGCGGAGTCCGAGAAGTGCTCCGCGGAAACGAGCCGCTGCTTCCGTACCTGAAGACGCTGGTCAGCCCCCACGAGTCGGCGATCTTCGCCCGCGACGACCCGTGGCCGGCGGCGGTCGAGTTCCCGCTCCTGCTCACGACCCTGATGCGAAGGCTGCGTGGTGGCACTGTCTGAGGTCCTGCAGGCGCTGCCGGCCGACGAGCGCGCGGATACCCCGGTCGGACCCGCGTCGGTGCTGGCTGTGGACGACCTCCGCTGGCACGCATTTGTGCGCTCGCACCCGCAGGCGCTGATCTTCCACCGGCCGGAATGGGCGCGGGCGGTCAGCTCGAGCTACGGCTGGCGGGCCTTCGTCCTCGCCCAGGTCTGCAGCGACGGACGCATCGAGGCCGGGATTCCGGTGATCGGGCTGCGCGATCTGCGCCGGCGCGAGCGCTGGGCCTCGCTGCCGTTCTCCGACGTCTGCCCGCCGCTTCTGTCCGAATGGACCTCCGCGAGCGAGTTTGCGCGCGCTCTCGAGGAGGCGCGTATCGAGGCCGGCGTCGCCTCGTTCGAGGTTCGCGGCGCGCTCGCCGGATTGCGCCATCGCCAGCACCGGCAGGCGGTGCTGCACACGACCGCGCTCTCGCCCGATGTCGACGAGCTGTTCGCGCGCTTCCACCGCTCGCAGGTTCAGCGGAACATTCGACGCGCCGAACGCGAGCAGCTGCGCGTGCGGGAAGTCGCGGATCGCCGCGACTTCGTCGACGTCTTCTACCGGCTGCACGCACAGACACGCCGCCGGCAGGGAATGCCCGTGCAGCCACGGCGCTTCTTGGACTCGCTCTGGGAGCACCTGTTTGCCGGCGCGGTGCAACAGAGATCGGCTCGCCTTCTCGTCGTCGACGCGCCGGGCACGCCGGCCATTGCGGGCGCGCTGCTGCTTGCCGGGACACGCACGCTCACCTACAAGTACGGCGCCTCCGACCCTGAGTTCTGGCGGCTCCGCCCGAACCACCTCCTCTTCGCGCACGCCCTTCGCTCCGCCTGCGAGGACGGGTTCGAACGGTTCGACTGGGGCCGGAGCGACCTGGAGGATCGCGGGCTACGCGATTTCAAGAGCGGCTGGGCAGCCTCCGAGGCCGATCTCGTTTACACGACTCTCAGCGCCGCGAAAACGCCGGCCGCGGCCGACGGCGAGCAGGGCGCGGCCATGCAAGCGGCCAGAGGCTTGCTGCGCCGCTCGCCGGTCTTCGCCTGCCGAGCCGCCGGCGAGCTTTTCTACCGCTTCGCGGCCTGAGTGTCCCCGCCGCAAGGCGCCGTCCCGCCCCTCAAGCGACGAGATAGGCTCCTGCTCGTCGCCGTGCTCGCGGCCGCGCTCGTCGGGGCGCTCGTGTGGCCGGCGCGTGCGCCGACGAAGGTGGGAATCTATTTCCGCACCCTCCGCTCGGGAGCGAAGCTGCCTCGAGCGGGAAGGCGCTGCGCCCGCCTCGTCACGCGCCGACCGTTCGAGCCGCGCGCCGACAACGCAGCCGCGAACCACACGATCCCGAACACCGCCGTGCGCTGGGCGCGAACGCCCGGTCAGCTGCACTGGCGGCGGTGGATCGCCCACCGTCGCCATGTCAAAGGGCGGTATGTCGGCACGACGGACGAGATCATTCGCTGGAGTGCCTGCAGGTGGGGCGTCGACGAGAACGTCATTCGCGCCGTCGCCGTTTCCGAGTCCGGCTGGCACCAGTCCATGGTCGGCGACGGCCGCGGCTCCTTCGGGCTGCTGCAGGTCAAAGACCACTACTCCGACGGCACGCTCGACTTCGGTGGCTGGCCGTGGACGCAGAAGTCGACCGCGCTCAACGCCGACTTCTACGCCGCCTGGATCCGATCTTGCCTCGACAACGATTTCTACGACGGCGGCGCATGGCTGTATGGCGGCAAGACCGTCAAGCAGGTCATCGCGGCAAACGGCTTTCGCTACGTCGTTTGGGGCTGCGTCGGCGCCTGGTATTCGGGCGACTGGTACTCGAGGGGCGCACTCGGTTACCTCGCCGAGGTGGAGCACGACCTCGCCGGCAAGGCCTGGCTGCACCTCGGCGCGTAGGCTGCCGATGTTCGCAGCCGCACGGCGCCCGCCGGTCGCACCGCTCTAGTCACAAGACGCCTTCGGCGGCCGCGAGCACGACCCGGCACCGTGGGCGACCTCGTCGGCTCCATCCACACCTGGATCACCAACTGGAACGACGACCCGCGACCGTTCTTCTGGCACAAAGAGCGCCCGACGACATCCTCGGCACCGTCGCCGCCTACTGCCAGCGAATCAACCACTCAGGACACTAGTCGTTCTCGAGCAGCTCTTCCTCGGGGACGTCGCGCAGGATCCGCGCTGGATTGCCGACGACGAGCTTGCGTGCCGGCACGTCGCGGAGCACGACCGCACCTGCGCCGACGAACGCCTCCTCGCCGATCTCCACTCCCGGCAGCAGCACAGCGGCTCCGCCGACGCGGGCGCCCCGACGGATCGTCGGGCCGCGCATCAGCTCGAACCGCTTCTCCGTCCTTCCCATGAAGTTGTCGTTCGTCGTCTGGACGCCGGGAGCGATGAAGACGTCCTCCTCGACCGTCGAGTAGTTGGTGATGTAGGCGTTTGCCTGTAGCCGCGTCCTCGCGCCGATGCTGCTGTCGTTTTCGATCAGGACGCCGCGGCCGATCACGACGTCGTCGTCGACCTCGACCCGCTCGCGCACGCACGACTGGTCACCGACGATCACACGCTCGCCGATGCGACTGCCGGCGAACACGATCGCGCCCGTGGAGACGATCGTGCCTGCGCCGATCACCGCCGGCGCCAGCGGCTCGCGCTTCGTGCTCGAGCGCGGCGACAACGACGGCTGCTTGCCGACGACCGCCCCGTCGCCGATCCTGCAGCCCGGGCCCAGCACGGTCCCCGGATAGACGACCGCGCTCGCCGCGATCTCGACGTCGTCGGCGACCGCGGATTCCTGTCCGGCCCCCGCATCCATCTGCGAAACACGCTAGCGTACGGCGCTTCCGTCGACAACCTCTGGATCTCGAGACGCAGGAAGGAGGGCCGAGCCTCGTAGAGAACCAGCCGGAGGTCGTCGTGAGAAGGCTCAAGACAAGGGGGGAGCTAGTGGGTACTCATCGCACGTTCACGCGAACGCTGATTGTTGCTTGCGCGGCCGCCCTATGCGGCTTCACGAGCGGTTCCGCCGGTGCAGCAAGCCCGGAAGACAGCGGGGGCATGTTGCAAAACTCCTCGCTCGAACAGTGGTCGGGGTCAACGCCGACCTGCTGGCTGCTCGGCGGCTACGGCAGCAACAGCTACGAGTGGACACACCTCACCGGGAACGATGCTTACGACGGTCTCGATGCAATCGAGCTCGACATCAGCGACCTGACGACCGGCGATCGCAAGCTGCTGACGGCTTTCAACAGCAGCTGCTCGCCTACGGTAAGCGCCGGCAACACGTACACGGTCGACGTCTGGTACAAGTCCGACTCGCGGCCGGTCTTCTTCGCCTTCCGTCCTGACCCCACTGACGGCGGTTGGGAATTCTGGGCGAAGTCGACGCGACTCCTGCCGGCAGCCGACTGGACACACGCTCAGTGGACGACGCCGGTGATTCCGGACGGCACGAGTCAACTCTCAGTCGGATTTGGTCTGCGACGGAATGGGTCGCTCTCGATGGACGACTTCTCCATGGTCGAGGCCTCGACTCCGCCTCCGCCGCCGCCTCCGCCGCCGCCCCCACCTCCGCCCCGCCCCCACCTCCGCCCCCACCGCCTCCTCCGCCCCCACCTCCGCCACCGCCCCCACCTCCGCCACCGCCCCCACCGCCTCCTCCGCCCCCACCTCCGCCACCGCACTACTGGGGCACTAGCCCGGTGGGCACGCTGGGGATTCCTCGGTCGGACTCCTTCTGCGCGGCGAACATCACCCGCAACTCGTGGGAGCCAAGACCGGAGAACACGCCGTACAACCAGCCGACGAGCGACCCCAGCCCTTACGACTCCTGGTGGAATTCGTTCCCTGCATGGCTCGCTCTCCGGGCGAAGGTGACCGGGAACTTCGTTGGCACTACGACGGAGATTTTCTCATTCGCCGCCTGCAAGTGGGGCATTGACGAGGACACGCTACGCGCGGTTGCGGTGCAGGAGTCAGACTGGCGCGAGCGCTTCCGTGGCGACACATGTGGGCCGTTCGAGCAGGCCAGCATGGGAATCATGCAGGTCAAGAATCGCAACTGCTCAAACGAGGGCGACTGGGGCGGTTATCCCGCAACCTACGACTCTACGACCTACAATGTGGACTTCTACGCCGCCGCCTTACGAGGCTGCATGAACGGCGATTTCTGGTACCCATACTCGATTGGCAACCCGGACACGCTGTTCTGGGGCTGCGTCGGGGCCTGGTTTAGCGGGAGTTGGAATCCCACGCAGGCGTACGTTCAGAGCGTTCAGAGCCATCTCGCGAACAAGGACTGGCTCGACTACTAAACAGCGCGCGCGCGGCGCGCCGCCCGTCTCACCGACGTGCGGGCGCCGCGCATAGGCGTTCGAGAACCTCTACGAACGGCCAGGATCGCGGTTTCTGGTCTTGTCGTTCGCGCCTGGACGACATAGCGTGAATCGGAGAAATGACCGAGACCGCGCTCACGCCGACGGATGCGGCGGCGCGCGCTGCTGCGCCCAGGGCGGTCAGCGGGCGCACGCTCGCACGTGGCGCGTCCTGGCTGTGGGGCGGCAACATCGTCGGCCAGGCCGCCTGGTTCGGCTCGCTGATCGTCCTCGGCGCGCTGCTCCCTCCGAAGGCGTTCGGCACGGTCGCGATCGGGATCGTGATCGCGACCGCGGCCGCGCTCGTCCAGGATGCGGGCAGTCGCGGCACGATCGTGCTCAAGCGCCTGCTCACGGCGGGGGACGTCGTGCGGGTCGTGTGCCTGAACGTGGCCATCGGGATTGCGATCACGATCGCTGCCGTCGCGCTCGCCGGTCCGATCGTGCACCAGTTCAACCCCGGCGGCGACGTGCTGGTGCTGCAGGTGCTGATGCTCTCGGTCGCGATTCGCGCCCTCGCGATCGCACCGATGGCGATCCTGCAGCGCTCGTTGAATTTCAAGCTGCTTGCGAGCGCCCAGGCGACTTCGATGCTCGTAGCTGCTGCGGCGGCGATCGGCGCCGGGCTGGGCGGTGCCGGTGTCTGGGCGCTCGTCGTCCGCCAACTGGCCGCCGCGCTGCTGTTGCCTCTACTCGCCTGGATCGCCGCCGTGCGACCGATGCGCGCAGAGTTCGCGGCGCCGCCGCGCGAGCGCGGGTTGACACGCCGGCGCGGCGGCTCCTGGTTCTTCCTGATGGCCGCGACCAGCTTTGTCGCCCTCTCTGCGGACACGGTCGTCGTCGGCCATTCGGGCGGCGCCGTCCAGCTCGGTCTCTACTCGCTTGCGTTCACGCTCGCATTCGCGCCGCTGACCAACTTTGCCTGGCAGATCGGCAAGGTCGTCTTCCCGGCGACCGCGCAGACGCCCGATCTCGACCTGATCGTCAAGCGGATGCTGCGGATCACGCGCCTGACCGCGACCGCGCTGCTACCGCTCTTGCCGCCTACGCTGCTGCTGGCGCCCGTGCTCGTGCCGGGGATTCTCGGCGACGACTGGAAGCCGATGGTCGTTCCCTTCCAGATCCTCGTCTGCGTCGGCGTCGGCCACGCGATCCTCGTCGCACTCGGCGATTCCCTCTCGGGGGTCGGGGTGATCCGCTGGCGCGCGCTGGTGGAGGCAGGCTGGGCGCTGGCGATGATCGCGGCCCTGATCGTGCTGGTCCACGTGCACGGGATCACCGGCGCGGCGCTTGCCCACGTGCTTGTGTTCTTCCCGTACGCCTTTATCTGGCTGCGCTTCGGCACGAGGCGGCTTCAGACGAGCGCAGGCGCGATGTTCGGCGCCTTGCGCGAGATCGCGCTTGCCGCGTGTGCGCAGGCGCTCGTCACCTACGGCTGCTTCACGCTGCTCGAGAACCTCGGCGCCTCGCCGCTGGTCGCAGCCTCCATTGCCGCCGCTGCGGGCCTGGTCGCGCTGGTGGTCGTCGTCGCGCGCTTCTCTTCGACGCTCTCCGGCGAGTGCCGCGCCTTCGCCCTCGCCCTGGCCGGCCGGCGCGCCATCTAGACGATCGGCCAGTCGTCGCACAGCAGGAACTCGGCTAGCGTCTGAGACACGTGGTGCAACCGAGGTCTCTGACGCTCGCTGCTGCGGTGATGTTTCTGAACGAGCGGGAACTGCTGCCGCGCATGCTCGCTTCGATCGAGCGGCAACTGCGCACGCCCGAGTTGCTGCTCCTCGTCGACGACGGCTCTAGCGACGGCTCGTATGAGGTCGCAACCGACTTTGCGGCTGCGCACCCGTACGCCCGCGTCGTGCGCGGCCTCGAACGGGAGCGCACGTCTGACCGACTCGCCCGCGCCCACGAGCTGATCGCCTTCCAGGCGGCGCTCGACCAACTGGATCGCGAGCAAGCGTCATTCGACGTCTACGCGAAGCTCGACGCCGATCTCGAGCTGCCGCTTGACTACTTCGCCCGGATCATCGCTGCGCTGGAGTCGGATCCGCGGGTCGGGATCGCCGGCTCGCAGCTGAGCATGCCCAGCCAGGAAGGACGGGTCGAGGAGGAGCCCTCACAACGCTGGCATGTACGCGGCGCCACCAAGTTCTACCGCCGCGAGTGCCTCGAGCGGATCTCGCCGCTGCCGCCGATTCTCGGCTGGGACACGATCGACGAGACACGGGCACGGAGGCTCGGCTACGAGGTGCGGAGCGTCGAGTTTCCCGAGCAGCCGCCGCTCCATTTGCGTCCGACCGGCAGCTACGACGGCGTCCTGCGCGGCTACCGCCGCCGCGGTGCCGCCGCATGGGGCTACGGCGCCCACCCGCTCAACGTCTCCGCCTCGGTGGCCCTGCGGTTGCGCGACCGGCCGCGCGTGCTCGCGGGCCTCGCCTATCTCGGTGGCTACCTGAACGCCGGGCTGCGCCGTGAGCCGCGCGCCGAGCCGGAGACGCGGCGCTACCTGCAGCGGGAACAGCTCGCCAGGCTTCGTGCGGCGCTTCCCCTGCGGGCCGAGACGGACCTCGCCGAGCGCGACGGCCCAACGGTGCGCGCCGCTGACCGAGGGCAGATCGTGTTCCTGGTCGAGAACGAGAGCTACCCGCATGACCGCCGCGTGCGCCAGGAGGCACTCGCCCTCGTCGGCGCGGGCTATCGAGTGACCGTGGTGTGCCCGAACTCCCCCAGTGTCCCGGTGCTCGAGGAAGAGATCGAAGGCGTGCGCGTGCTCCGCTTCCGGCAGCCGCCGCAGGGCCGCGGTGCACTCCGCTACGTGCGCGAGTACATGTACGCGCTCGTGCGCATTCGACGGCTCGTGCGCAAGCTGTGCCGTGAGCAAGTGACCGCGGTGATCGCATGCAACCCGCCCGACTTCCTCCCGCTGCTTGCCCTTCCGCTGCGCCGCAATGGCGCCGCGCTGATCTTCGATCTTCACGACCCGGCGCCTGAGCTGTTCGAGGCGATCTTCCACCGCCGCGGCCTGATCCACCGCGCCCTCACCGCTCTCGAGCGTCGCGCGGCGCGCAGCGCCGACGTCACGATGACGGTCAATCAGCCGTGCGCCGAGCTGCTCAGGAGCCGCGACGGTGTCGACCAGGAGCGCGTGTATGTCCTCGTCACCTGTCCGGATCCGCGCAACTTCTTCCCGGTCGAGCCGCGGCCGGAGCTTCGCCGAGGACACAAGCATCTGGTGCTCTGGCTCGGGCGGATGTCCCGGAAGGAGAACCTTCCGATGCTCGTCGATGCAGCCGACGAGATCGTCAACACGCAGCGACGCGACGACGTCTGCTTCGCGCTCGTCGGCGACGGCGACGTGCGTTCGCAGCTCGAGGCAGAGGTCGAGCGGCGCGGGCTGAGCGAAGCGGTTGTCTTCCCCGGCATGGTCGACGACGACCGTCTGCGCGAGTGGATCACGACCGCGGACATATGCGTCTCGCTCGACCGACGGAACCCGATGAACGATCGCTCCTTGATGATCAAAGTGATGGAGTACTTGGCGATGGGACGGGCGATCGTCCAGTTCCCGCTCGCCGAGATGGGCCGTGTCTGTGCCGACGCGAGCGTCTATGCAGACGAGAACGATCCCGGTGACCTCCCCACGAAGATCGTCGAGCTGCTCGACGACCCGGAGCGGCGCTCGCGGCTCGGGGACGAGGCCCGGGTGCGCCTCGCCGAGATCGGTCTCACCTGGCCGCAACAGGTCCCGATCCTGCTGCAGGCCGTCGAGCACGCAGTCGCGATTCGCGCGGGGCGCGAGTACGCGCCGGAACATGTCGTCAAGACGCCGGCGACGCCAACGGGGACGCGGCGGGAACATCAGGAGGCGGTTGCAAGCTGAGCACCACCACATTCGAGACCCCGCCCTCCCAGTCGCCTCGCATCGAGCGGCCCCGGTTGCTCTTCGCCGCCCGCCGGCCGCCGTTTCCGCTCGTCACCGGCGCGCGCATCCGCACACACCGGTTGTTGACCGGCCTCGCGCAGTGGTTCGACACCACGTTCGTCACCTTCGAGCATGACGCGCGTTCCGCCGACGGACACGTTTCGGCGGACGAGCTGCGGCAGCAGCTGCCGGGAATCGACACCGTCGTCGTCCACGGCTGCGGGCCCGGCAAACGCCTGCACCAGCTCGCCAGCACCGCCCGCAGGGGCTCGTGGGAGTATGGACGCTACAACCGGCACGCGATGCGCGAGACCCTCGAGCGGCTGGCCCACAGCCTGCAGCCGGACCTGATCCACTTCGACGATCTCGGCGTCGCCCAGTTCGGACCGCTCGGCGCTGAGCATGGGACTGCCAATATCTACTCGGCTCACAACGTCGAGTACCGCATCCTGGCGGGAACGGTCGAGAACGCCCACGCGCTGAGGCGCGAGTTCGCTCGGCTCGAGCGGCGCAAGGTCGAAACGCTCGAGCACCGGGTGTGGCGGACGATGACCTGCTGTCTGGCCTGCTCCGACCACGACGCCGCCGAGATGCGCGCCGATGGTGCAAACGTGATCGTCTGCCCGAACGGCGCCGACCCTGTGCCGCCGCTTGCAGCGCCGGTGCGCGGCGAGGCGGAGCCGCTACGGCTCCTGTTCGTCGGGGCCGTCGACTACCGACCGAACCAACTTGGCCTGGAGTGGTTCATCGCCGAGGTCCTGCCGCGACTGCGCAACCGGCTGGAGGCGGGCGTCGTCGTCGATGTCGTCGGCTCTCCGCCCCGGCATCTCGCGGGAATGGAGCAGGTAACCGTGCACGGGCGCGTTCCCTCGGTCGCCCCTTTCTACGCCGACGCGCACGCGGTGATCGTTCCTGTCCTGTACGGCTCAGGCACGAGACTGAAGGTGATCGAGGCGATGGCCTATCGGCGGCCGGTCGTCTCGACGACTGCAGGCGCCGAAGGGCTGCCGCTCTCCGACGGCGACGAGTTCTCCCAGGCCGATCAGCCGGACGACTTCGCCGGAGCGTTGCTCGAGCTCGCCGGGCAGTGCGCAACTCGCGACCCGGCGCTCGAGCAGATGCTCATGCGAGCGCGGGCGGCCGTCGAGCCGCTGCTCTGGCCGCGGATCGTCACCAACCTGAGCACGAGTCTCCTCGACCTCGTCACGAGGTCGCAGCAGCATCGAGGTCGGCGGTGACATGTGCACCGCCGACCTCAGGCGTGGCCGATCCGACTCGTTACGCCGCCGCGGAGGAGTCGGTGTCTCCAGCGAGGAGACCGTTCTGGTGTGCCCACCGGCTTGCCTCGGTGCGATTGGTGACTCCGAGCTTTCGGTAGACGTTCGACAGGTGGAACTTCACCGTCGGCTCCGTGACCCAGAGCATCTTCGCGAGTTGCGAGTTCGAGCGCCCGTCGGCGGTGAGGCGCAGGATCTCCGCCTCTCGCTTGGTGAGAGGCGAACGCTGGGCAGTGGCGATGGTCTCCGCCGGCGCGGCCGGCGAGTCAGTTGGAGCGAGGTAGATGGTGGGCGCGAAGGTCTGACGTACCGCGACCGCGAAATCGTCCGCGGCGGCGTGCTTGACGCAGTAGGCCGTCGCTCCCGACCGAAACGCGTGGTCTCGCTCGGAGGGGTCGTCCGTATCTGACAACACGATGCACCTCACGCCGCTGTTGACCGCGCGAGCCTGCTCGAGTAGCGCCAGTGGTAGTTGCGTGGTGCCTCCCTCGTCCTCGTTGACCTCGAAGGCAAGGGCGTAGTTCGTTACCAGGATGTCAGGACGGCGCTCGTCCACCATGCTCGAAGCTTCTTCGCGCGAGGTGGCGCGAGCGACCACCGTGACGCCGAGACGACGAAGCAGCGCTTCGATTCCGTCCAGTTTCAGGGGTTGTTCGTCGACGATGAGCGCACTAGCCGCAGGGTTTGCGCGCATTGAAAGGGCCGCCTTTCAACTAGGTTAACCAACGGACTCTATATATACAGAGGGGTTCTATATAACAGAGATCGAAGGAAGAACAGGAATGAATCCGCGAAAAACTATACGAAAGTCTATGCCGCTTCAGCTGCTCTTCACCAGATTTACAGACGATCGCGGCATTGCAACGGCTTTAATCCCTTCGCTGAAAGTCCTTTTCAGCGCTCGATGTGCGGCCACGAGCGCACTACGAGCACTTGTCGGCGCCGATCTCGCTCGCCGCCGCGTTGGCCTTCAGGGCGAAGTTCTGCTGGCGCGAGAGCGCGTCGTCGAACTTCTTCGTGTCCCCGCTCTCGGCCGCGTCGGCGGCGTCCTGGACCGCCTCGACGATCTTCTCGCTGGCCGCGTTGTGCTCGTCGGCAGCCTTGCGCAGGCTGCCGGGAGGACTTAGCGCCTCGAATCCCTTCACCGTCTGCGAGGCGATCTTCGCCGCCTTCTGGCCGCTCTGCTTCCAGGTCTTGATCGACGTCGTGAGCTTGAGTGCCGCGACCTGACTGTTTCCGCTCGCACAGAGCTTGTTCAGCGCGGTGACGTACTGCTTCTCGGTCAACTGCGTCGAATTCGTCCCGCCTCCGCCGCCGCAGCCGGCCGAGAGCAAGACGAGCACCAGCGCGAGCACCGCCTTCCTCATCGCGCGAGATACTACGTCGCCTACGCGCCGGTCCGCCAGACGCGGAGCTTGACCATCCCGCCGCGGCGCCACGCGAAGCGGATGTGCCGCTGCCCGCCCGTCGGGCAGCAGGGGCGCTTGTCGCCCGGGCGAAAGATGGGGTCGATCTCGACGATCGCCGTCCGCAGCACCTTGACCTGGGCGCGGACGAGCCCGGTCCGGCGGAAAGCGAGCCGCCATCCGCTCGTGGTCGCGCGGAAGAACACCCACGCCTCGATTCCGGTTGCACCCGCGGAGATGCTCGTCGTCATGTCCTTGCGGCCGTCGTAGGTGAGGTCGCGGCAGACGAGGCGGTCGATGCCCGTCCCGTCCCGCCCCGCGGCGTCGTGCTTGACGCGCAGCGGGAGATTGGACGCGAGGATGCCCGACTTCGCTGCGAGGAGGCTGCACGGAGAGGACACGCGCGTGCCCGTCGCTGCCGTCGTCAGAACGACATACGCGAGGGCGACCACGCCCGCGGCCGCGAGGGCGGTCAGTGGCCTCGGCATGCACATCCACGGTAGGCGCTGGACATTCGCAGGGTCAAGGCAGAAATCGGTATGAGTAGCCTGGCGGGATGCGCGCGTTCGCCCGCTACGTCCGCAGCCTGAACCCGAAACTTCCCCGCGCTGTGTGGCTGCTCCAGGCCGGCGGGCTGGCGAACATGTTCGGAAACGGCGTCGTCGTCCCGTACCTCGTCATCTATCTGCACAACGTGCGCGGAATCTCGCTCGGGCTCGCCGGCTTGATCGCGGCGGCCAACGGTGCAGCCGCCCTCGTCTCGGGCCCGATAGCGGGCGCTCTGGCCGACCGAATCGGCGCGCGCACGACGCTCGTGGCCGCGCTCGTGATCATGACCGCCGCCTTCGCCCTCTTCCCGCTCATCACCACGGCGTGGCACGCGTTCCTGCTCAATGCGCTCGCCGGGACGGGGAGCGGCGCCTTCTGGCCCAGCCAGGGAACGCTCCTGTCGGCGCTCACGCCCGCCGACCGGCGGCCCGCGGCGTTCGCGCAGCAACGCGTGACCATGAACCTGGGCATCGGGCTCGGCGGCCTCGTCGGTGGACTGATCGCGAGCACGAGCGATCCGTCGAGCTTCACGGTCCTGTTCGCGGTTGACGCGGCCACCTTCCTCGTCTTCGCCGCGATCCTCACGCGTATCCCCTCTCCGCGGATCGAGCCGCACGCACACGAATCCGCGCGCGGCTACGCCGCCGTTTTTCGGGACCGGCCGTTCCGCTCGTTCATCCTGCTGAACACGCTCTTCATCGCGGCGAGCATCGCGATCTTCTCGGAGCTCTTCCCGGTCTTCGCCAAGAACGAGGCTTCGGTGAGCGAGCGGGAGATCGGCGTGATCTTCTTCCTCAACACGGCCCTGATCGTCCTTGCGCAGTTGCCGGTCGCCAAGTGGCAGCAGGGGAAGCGGCGGATGACGGCGCTCGCCGCGATGGCCGTTCTCTTCGCGGTCACCTGGATCCTCGTCCTGGTCGGCGGCCTCTCGCTCGAGGCCGGCGCGGCGACCGCGCTCTTCGCGTTCGCCTTCGGGATCTTCTCACTCGGCGAATGCCTGCACGGGACGGTGCAGGGGCCGCTCGTATCCGACCTCGCGCCGCGCCGGCTGCTCGGCCGCTACATGGCGATGTCGAGCTCGTCCTGGCAGGTCGGCTTCATCATCGGCCCGGCCGTCGGCGGGTTCGTCCTCCAGGCACAGCCCTACGCGCTCTGGCCGGTTGCCGCGTCCGTCTGCGTGGTGGGCGCCGTGTGGGCGCTCGCGCTCGAGCGCCGGCTTCCGGAAGGGGTGCGGCGGACTCCCGTCGCGCGCGTGGAGCCCGTTCCCGCGGAGGAGCAGGCCGCGCTTGCCGAGGTTCCGGTGCGGTCGTAGGATCCTCCGGATGCGAGTCGCTTGGCTGGTCGCGGTCCTGGCCCTCGCAACCGCGACGCTTGCTCTGGCGGGCGGATTCGCCAAGCGACCGACGCTGAGCGTCGGCGTGAAGCCCCTCCATGCGGGCATGGTCACCAGTTCGCCGAAGGGGATCAGGTGCCTGCCCAAGTGCCACCTGGCCAGGCGCAGGGGCACCGTTGTCCGGCTCTCTGCCCATCCGGCGCGCGGCTATCGCTTCCGCCGCTGGAGGTTCGCCTGCTCGGGGACGAAGCCGACGTGCTCCGTCAAGATGACGGCCTCCAAGCAGGCCGCGGCCTCGTTCGTCAAGAAGCCGCCACCTCCACCACCACCCCCTCCACCGCCGCCTCCGCCTCCCCCCGCGTTCACGCCGGATCTGATCAACGGCACCTGGACGGGCTCGTGGACCGATTCGACGTTCAACACCACCGGCTCGGCCGCGTTCGTGGTCACCACACCGAGCGCGAACACGTTCCACTTCACGGCGACGTTCGGCGGAAGCGTCTTCGGGTGCAGCGCGCAACCCACCGTCTCGGCGGACGTCGTGCAGGGGCCGGGCGGCCCGAACCAGTGGAACGCCAACGGCTTCCAGATCGACTTCACGTCCCAGAACGGCGGCACGGCCTTCCTCAATCACGACTTCGCCATGCGCAGCCTCGACGGACACGGCGTGCCGGGCTGCCGGCCGACGGTCAGCTGGGTGCTGACAGGCGGGTTCAACACCGCCTACACGAGCTTCAACGGCGCGGTCACGACAACGCTCGAGCCGGGGAGCAACCCCGGCACCGCGAACGCGCTGATCTCCCTGACCAAGGGTTCCCCAAAAGGGGGCCAGGGGTAAGATGGCGAAGAGGACAGCGATGACCACGGACGAGCCGCTCAGTACCCATGCCCAGCCTGCCCCGCATCCGGCGTGGACGTGCCCGCGGCGCTCTCGCCGAGGTCATTCCGGCTGTCCGCGAGCCGGCTGAGCTCTCCAACAACGGGCTGACCTGGATTCACCTCGACGCTCCCGACGCGGAGCAGGCCACCGTGCTCGCCGAGCGTTTCGGGTGGCACGCGCTGGACGTGGAGGACGTCCTGTCCAAGCGCCAGCGCCCCAAGATCGACGACTACCCGGACTATCTCTTCGCCGTCCTGCACTTCCCGGTCTACGACAAGACAGTCCAGCGGCTGAACGCCGGCGAGCTCGACTTCTTCCTCGGCCCGGACTACCTGGTCACGCTGCCCAAGGTCGAGCTGCTCCCGGTCACGCGCCTCTTCCAGCGCTGCCTCGACGACGAGGCCCTGCGTGAATCGCTCTTCGGCAAAGGCTCCGGCTATCTGCTCTACCACGTCCTCGACGACCTGTTCGACTACTGCTTCCCGATCCTGGACAAGATCGGGCACAAGCTGGACCGGTTCGAGGACGAGATGTTCGAGGGACGCTCGGAGGAGATCGTCCGCGACATCTCCAACGTGAAGCAGGAGATCATCTCCTACCGGAAGATCATCAAGCCCGAGCGCTCGACGCTTCGCCTGCTCGAGCGGCACACGGAGCGCTTCCTCCCGGAGAATCTCGAGCTCTACTTCGACGACATCGTGGACGCGACGGAGCGCATCTGGGACCTGCTGGACAACTACAAGGAGGTCGTGGAGGCGCTCGAGGACACGAACGAGTCGGTCATCTCACACCGCCAGAACGACGTCCTGCGGATTCTCACCATCTTCAGCGTCGTCCTGCTGCCGCTGACGCTGATCACCGGACTCTTCGGCATGAACGTCCGCTTCCCGGGCTTCGAGTCGACGGCAGCGTTTTGGGGAATCGTCGCGGCGATGGTCGTGCTGCTGGTCGGCCTGATCGGCTTCTTCCGCTACAAGCGGTGGCTGTAGCAGCGCGTCATCATCGACGGGGCGACTCTCGGAGTCGCCCGCACGTATACGAACGAGGTGGGCAGCCACAAGGCGTTCGTGCTGACCTCGGTTCCGCTCGCACTCGGATCGGGACAACACACGCTCTCCCTCGACCTGCTGAACCTCACCGCGCAGAACAGCGGCGACTACTTCTCGGCAACGGTGCAGGAGATCCCAGCTGCGATCGGGCCGGGTGGTGATCTCCTCGAGCCGGACGACACACAAGCTCAGCAGGTCGATGCCTGCAACACGGTCGGTCCGGGCGAGTCCTTCTACGCGAACCTCTCGACCGCCTCTGACCAGGACTGGTTCCGTCTTCCCTCCGACTGCACCATTGCGACCGCGACCATTCATCTGGTGTTGACCGGAGGTGCGGTCATGGACGTTTTCGACAACAACAACGGCGGTGCACAGGTCGCCGCTAACGTGACGTCGTTCGACCACAAGGACCCGACGTTCGGCGGAGACGACCTCACCATCCACGTCCACGCGGGTGGGGCGAAGCAGTACAAGTTCACCTGGAGCTTCACCTAGGCAGAATCTCAGCCGATCTCAGGTATGCGAAACCGCTCGAACAAGCCCTATCACGACGCTCGTCGACAGAAAGCTCGGCCCCGCGGTGCCCTGGACGATCAGACGCCATCTCGACGGGAACGGCGAGCCCGAGGTGATCGCGTACGAGCCCAAGCGGATGGGCGGCGACGCGGACGTTCGCGGTGTCCTGGCCGCCTGGATGGCCGACCAGTACCTGCTCGGCCGGCAGGATGCCGGCTGGGCGACACTGCAGGGGATCAGCGCGGGCGGCGAGATCGACGGCGACACCATCGGGCCCGTCGGCGACGCGTACCTGGCCAAGCTGAGGAAGTTCCTCATCGGCCTCGGCTACGGACAAGACTGAGGGCTCGCCTCGGGGTCTTGAAGACGAGCCCTCACTTTGTTCCCCGTAAGACCAGCCTGCCCAGCCGAGTGCTGAGCGACCGCAGCGGGGGTGCGCGACGGGCGCGCTCCAGCCTCCGGGGAGAGAGGGAGGAAGGTGCTAGCCCGTGCGCGGTTCGCATTCTTACGCTTTTGACAGAAAAGCACAAGTCTGATCTGAGTATTTCTGCATGACGAAGCAACTGTGGGCGCCCTGGCGGCTCGAGTACATCCGGGCTGCGGACGAGCAGGACGGCTGCGTCTTCTGCCTCGCCCAGGCGGGTAACGACGAGGAATCGCTCGTAGTCCACCGTGGACAGCGTGCTTTCGTGCTGCTGAACAAGTTTCCCTATGCATCGGGGCACCTGATGGTCGCGCCTTTTCGCCACGTCGGCGACTTCGGCGAGCTCGAGGACGAAGAAGCGCTCGAGATCCACCGGCTCGCGTCTCAGGGGATCGGGGCGCTCGCCGAGACGTTCGCACCGCAGGGCTACAACGCGGGCTGGAACCTCGGGCGGATCGCCGGCGCGGGCGTGGTCGACCACGTCCATCTCCATCTCGTCCCGCGCTGGGCCGGCGACACCAATTTCATGCCGGTTCTCGCGGACGTGAAGGTGCTTCCGGAGCACCTAGTGGAGACACGCGGCAAGCTCGCCGCGGCCTGGCCGCGGGCCTGACGACTCGAACACTTTGCTTACAAGGGGCTAACAGGCGGACCCTAGGCTCGAAGGTCGTAATGGCGAACCTCCACTCCCAAGGGGTCAGTTAATGAAGAAAGTCATCAGCCTGCTCCTGATCGGCCTCGTCGCGTCTCTCGCAGTCGTCGTCGTGAGCCCGGCCGGAGCAAAGAAGGGCCATCCGAAGGGCACAGCAGCCGCGAAGCGGCACGCGGTGGGCGGCGTCGTCCAGTCCGTCGCCTCGGATTCGGTCACGCTCACCCGCAAGAAGGGCGACCCGGTCACCGTTCAGGTCAACGGAGACACGAAGATCGTCGTCAACGGGAAATCCGCCACGCTCTCCGAGGTCAAGGTCGGATACGTCGCGCTGGCGAGGGTGACCAAGGCGGGCGGGCCGGCGAAGCTACTCCGAGCTCACGCCGTTCCGGCCCTCGGCACCATCGTCGCCGGACGGGTCGACTCGGTCGGCGGCAACTCGATCACGCTCGAGAAGAAGGACGGCAGCACCGTCACCATCGGCGTAAATGCCGACACGAAGATCTTCGTCGGTGGCAAGGCGGCAACGCTCGCCGAGGTGGAGACCGGCTATCTGGCGTACGTCCGCCGCACGGCCGCGGCCGGCCCGGCCGCTGTGATCCGGGCGTACGAGAAGAAGGCCGGACCGCACAGGCTGCTCGTCCACGGCGTCGTCGATTCCGTTGGCTCGGACTCGATCACGCTCAAGGGACAGGCCAGTGCCACGCTCACGATCCATGTGACCGCGCGGACGATCATCCGAGTCGGAGGCCAGGCCGGCCAGCTGTCGGACATCAAGTCCGGCTATCGCGCCTTCGTCCTCCGCGCAAGGGCCGGCGGCGATGCACTGGCGATCGTCGCGTTCCCGCCCAAAGGCTAGGAAGCCACGCTCAGGACCGTTCCAGGAAGAGCCCCCGCCACACGGGGGCTCTTTCAGCCACGGGGAAACCAGGTTTCCCCCGTGAGCCCCCTTCTTAACCGCCTAGCGCATCCGTGACGCTGCCTGGGCTCCGCTCGGGCAAAGCCCGGCTCCGCCCACCAACGCGTCCGACCTCGAGGCGGAGAAAGAAACGAGGGACCCGGCGGCGCCGGAGGACGCCCGCTTCACGCAGGGCCGAGGCGACTTCCGCCCGGTATGCGACCTGCGCGACACGCGCGCCGCCCTCCGACGCTCACCAGAAGTCGTCGTAGTTCAAGGGCTTGGCCGGCGGCGGCCTCACTCCTCAAAGTCTATTTCGCCATCGCCGCGACCCGCATATAGTCCGCCGCACCACATGAGACGTCGGTTGACCCTCGTCTTCACCCTCGCCCTCACGGGGCTCGCGGTCGTAGGCCGCGCGCAGGCCGCGACCTTCAAGGTCACGAACACGAACAACTCCGGGACGGGGTCGTTGCGGGCGGCGATCCAGGTGCGCGAACGCGACGAGTGCTTCGGACACGATCACGATTCGCAATTCCCGGCGCCGGAGGGCACACCATCTCGGTGACGAGCCCACTCCCGTCGATCGTGCACCCGCTCGTGATCAACGGACAGAGCCAGCCCGGCTACAGCGGCGTTCCGCTCGTGCAGCTCGACAACAGCGCTGGCGCAGGCGCGATCGGCATTGACGTCTCCGCGGGCCCGAGCAAGGTGTTGGGCCTCTCGATCACGCGCTTTCTGATCGGGGTGCGCCTCCAGACAGGCGACGGCAACGCGGTCGCGGGCGACTGGATCGGGCTCGACCTCTCCGGGGCCGGGGCCGGGAATGGGACCGGGCTCGTCATCAAGAGCGGCTCGGCGTCGAACACGATCGGCGGGACGACCGGGAACCTGCGGAACATCGTCTCGGGCAACCAGCTGGGGATCCAGCTGACGGGCTCGGGCGTGACGGGCAACACGCTGATCGGAAACTGCGTCGGCCTGGGTGCGGCGTGTACCGAAACGGTGCCGAACAGCGGCGCCGGGCTCGAGATCTCGGGTGGCTCCGCAGGGAACCGGATCGGCGGCACGACGCTGCCCGCGCGAAACGCGATCTCCGGCAACGGTGGCGACGGGCTTCTCATCACCGGCGCGGGCACCTCGAACAACGTCGTGCAAGGCAACTACTTCGGCCCCGACGGCGCCGACGATGAAGTTTTCCCGAACGGCGGCGTCGGCATCCGGATCTCGGCCGGCGCCTCACTCAATACCGTCGGCGGTCCGAGCGCAGGGGCGCGCAATCTCGTCCTGGAGGACTCCACAGACGCCGCGGTGGCAATCGAAGGCGCCAACACCAACGTCGTTACCGGCAACAACATCTCCGGCGGCGTTCCGGTGGTCGAGCTCTCCGGCGGCGCGACCGGGAACACGATCGGCGGGACGGCGAGCAGCACCGGTAACCACATCGGCAACAGTCTCGGCGCCGGCGTCGAGATCACCGGCTCGGGAACGACGAAGAACGTCGTCGAGGGCAACGGCATCGGCGATCCAACGCCCTCTGCCGCCGCTCTGGTCGGGGTGCTGATCCAGGCGGGCGCCACGCAGAACACGGTCGGTGGAACACAGGCGGGCGCCCGGAACGCGATCGAAGGGAACGCATCCGATGGGGTCCGGATCACCGGCTCCGGGACCAACGGGAACGTCGTCGCCGGCAACCAGATCGGTTCCGAGCCGATGGGGAGCGGGACGGCCAACGCCGGAGCCGGAGTCGCAATCACGGCCGGCGCGAAGGGCAACACGGTGGGCGGGGCGGCCGCAGGCGCCGGGAACGTCATCGGCCAGAACAGCACCGACGGCGTCGCGATCAGCGGAGCCGGGACCACCGGCAACGTCGTTGCGGGCAACGAGGTCTTCGAGAGCCCGGACGGCGTGGCGATCACCGGCGGCGCGAGCCAGAACACAGTCGGCGGCTCCGTCGCGCTCGCCCGCAACTTCTTCTGGTTCGACGGCGACGGCGTCCTCATCAGCGGCTCGGCGACGACCGGCAACGTTGTCCGGGGCAATTTCATCGGAGTCGACGTGGACGGTTCCGATCCGCTCGGCAACGGCAACGGGGTCGAGCTCTCGGCAGGTACACACGGCAACACGGTCGGCGCCGGCAATGTGATCTCGGCGAACACGAACGGCGTTCTTCTGACCGGTAGCGGCACGACCGGAAACGCTGTGCAGGGCAACAGGATCGGCATTGCGGCGAGCTCGAACGCCGCCGTCCCGAACCACGAGGGCGTCCAGCTTGCGGCCGGAGCGCACGGGAACACCATCGGCGGCACGACCACCGCCGCACGGAACGTGATCTCCGGAAACACCGACGGCGGCGTCATCCTCGCGGGCGCCGGCACGAGCACGAACCTCGTCGAGGGCAACTATGTCGGCACCAACGTCGCCGGCACGGGCGCCGTTGCGAACGACGGCGGCGTCTTCATCCTCAGCGGTGCGACGGGTAACACGATCGGCGGAACCACGGCAGCCGCCCGAAACGTGATCTCCGGCAACGGCACGGGGGTCCTCATCCTCGACAGCGGGTCGACGAACAACAAGGTGCTGGGGAACTACGTCGGCACGAACGCGGGCGGCACCGCTGCGCTCGGCAACACACAGTTCGGGATCGGGACGGACGCGGACAGGACCACGATCCAGGGGAATGTCGTCTCGGGGAACGGCGCCGACGGGATCGACCTCGACAGCGCGAACGCCAGCGTCGTCGCCGGCAACCTGGTCGGGACTTCGGCCGGGGGAACGGCTGCAGTCCCGAACGCCGCCGATGGAATCAAGCTCCTCGAAGGTGCGAGCGGGAACACGATCGGTGGCACGACCGCGGCCGCCCGCAACGTCGTCTCCGGCAATCAGGATGACGGTATCTGCCTCGACAACGCCGGCCCCGCGAACGTGGTCGAGGGCAACTACGTAGGGATCGGCGCGACCGGCGGCGCGCTCGGGAACGGGTTCGACGGGATCTGCCTCCGCAACGGCTCCCACGGGAACACGATCGGCGGCACCGCCGCGGCACAGCGCAACGTGGTCTCCAAGAACGGCGAGAACGGGATCCATCTGGACAGCGTCCAGTCGAACCTCGTCGAGGGCAACTACCTCGGTACCAACGTGGCCGGCAGCGCCACGCTCGGAAATGGCAGCGCCGGCGTCTTCCTGAGCGGCTCGTCTTTCCACAACACGATCGGCGGCACGGCGGCCGGCGCCCGGAATGTGATCTCGGGGAATGTGACCGAAGGGGTCCTGATCAGCGGCGCCGCCGCCGACGACAACTTCGTCCAGGGCAACTACATCGGAACGAATGCCGCCGGGAACGGTGCCGTCGCCAACAAGGGGGACGGCGTCCTCATAGGGGGAGGTGGCGGCGACATCATCGGCGGCACCTCGGCCGGGGCCGGGAACGTCATCTCGGGGAATGGCGGCAACGGCGTCGAGATCCTCGACGACGGCAACGTCGTCGAGGGGAATCTGATCGGCACCAACGCGGCCGGGAAGGCGAAGCTTCCGAACCAGCGAGGCGTGAGAGTCGGCGCAGGCGAGGGGACGCGGGTCGGCGGAACGACGGCGGCGGCGAGAAACGTGATCTCGGGGAACGAGGAGCCCGGCATCCTCGTCGACGCCGCGGCGGCGAACGCGACTCTCATCCAAGGCAACTACGTGGGTCTCGACGTCACCGGTTCGGCGAAGCTCGGAAACGGCGCGAGCGGGATCTCGATCACGGGCGGCGCGACGAACACGACCATCGGAGGCACCGCCGCCGGCTCGGGGAACGTCGTCTCGGCGAACGGCGAAGGGGGCGTCGCGATCTCGGCCGCCGGCACGACGGGCACGAAGGTCGAAGGCAACCTGATCGGGACCGACGTCTCCGGGACACAGTCCCGCGGCAACAGTACGTTCGGAGTCTCGTTCTCGGTCGGCGCCCATGGGAACACCCTCGGCGGTACCGTGGCCGGTGCCGCGAACACGATCGCGTTCAACGGGATGGTCGGCGTCCTCGTCGACGGCACATTCACCGCGACGAGGAGCGACACAATCGAGCGCAATTCGATCTTCTCGAACGGCAGCCTCGGGATCGACCTGATCGGGGACGCGAACGATGGGATTCCGGCGCCGCACGTCGACTCGGTCACGACGGCCAACGGCACGACGAAGATCACGGTCAGTCTCGGTGCGAACGTCGCCGTCTTCCGCGTCGAGGTCTTCGTCAGCCCCAGCTGTGACGCATCCGGATCCGGTGAGGGCAAGACGTTCCTCGCCGCGAAGAACATCGACGCGAACCAAACGTCGACCGGGACGGTCTCAGTAGCCCAACTCGCGTCCGGGCAGGCGGTGACGGCGACCGAGACCGACCTGAACAACGGCGACACGTCCGAGTTCTCGACCTGCTTCACCACTCCGTGATTTATCGGGTCGCCGAAGCCGCTCCCGAAATATCGACCTAAGACGAGAGCCAGCCGGGGAAGCCCTGCCTGGAGTACGTTGCGCCGTCCAGAGCGGTCGCGGACGCTTCGACGGCGCTAAGCGCGCCGGGGCATCCATGAGCGGCGGCCAGGTACCCTGCACCGATGGCGGCGGCGGCGTGACCGGCTGGGAGACATCGGAGCGCGTGCTCGAGTCCGGCGGCTTCGAGTCGCGCCAGCGGGTGCTGGTGGCGGAGCCCGTGGTCGAGGCGTCCGAGGCCGGCGCACGCACGCTCGGTATCACGTATTGGCACGCCGTCGACCGTTTCACCCGTGGTTGCGTCCGCGCGAGCTGGACGGGCGGCGGAGGCAAGCTGAAGCTGCTCGGCGGTGCGACGCTGCTCACCTTCGGTCCGCCGGAGCTCTCGTTCGACGGCGAGCTCGTCAGCTGTCGGCACGCGATCCAGGGTGGACTGCTCGCGCTCCGGGCCGGCGGCTCCGTCACGCTCGCACAGCGACGCGAGGGCGACCAGCAGGAGCTGAGCGTCACGGTCGAGGGGTACCTGCCGAGGCTCGCCGCCCGCGCGGGAGCACCGCTGTGGACCGGGATGCTCTACGCGAAAGGACAGAGCCCTTTTCATGCCGCGGTCAGCCTCCGCTACTTCGAGCTCCTTGTGCCGAGCCGGGGCTCGTGAACGTCACCGTCTTCGGCGCAACGGGCGTCGTCGGCCAAGCGCTCCTGCCCCTGCTGGCCGAGCACGAACTGACCGCCGTCTCGCGCAGCGCGCGTGAGGAGGCCGGCGGCCGTTACGTGGTCGCCGACGCCGCGAGCGGCGACGGCGTCGCCGCCGCCCTGGAAGGTGCGGAGGTCGTCTACTACCTCGTCCACTCGCTCGGCGCGCACGACTTCGAGGAGCAGGATCGCGCGGCGGCGGAGACGGTCGCGCGCGAGGCAGCGGACGCAGGCGTGCGGCAGATCGTTTACCTCGGCGGGCTCGGCGCCGATGATCCCGACGCGTCGCCGCACCTGCGCAGCCGGCGCGAAACCGGAGAGCGGCTCGCCTCCGCGGGTGTTCCGGTGACGACCGTGCGCGCGGCAATGATCGTCGGCAAGGGGAGCGCCGCCTTCGAGACGATCCTCGGCCTGGTCAGGCGGCTGCCGATCATGGTGACGCCGAGCTGGGTCTCGACGCCGACGCAGCCGATCGCACTCGACGACGTCGTGCGCTACCTGGCAGGCGTCTGCGCCAACGAGGCCACTTACGACCAGGGCTACGACGCGGGTGGGCCGGAGGTGATGACCTACCGCCAGATGATCGAGCGGATCGCTGCCCTCCTCGGCCGGAAGCCGGCAATCGTCGAGGTCCCGGTGCTGACGCCGTATCTCTCCTCGCTCTGGCTCAACCTAGTCACGCCGGTAAGTGCGTCTGTCGCGCGGCCGCTCGTCGAGGGACTGCGCAATCCGACGATCGCGCGCGAGGAGCGGATCCGGAGGCTGCTGCCGTTCGAGCTCACGCCTTTCGACGAGGCGGCGCGGCGCGCGCTCGCGTGAGCAGAACGGCGCGCGTGCAACACGTGCTGGGTCGCTGTCAAAGAGAAACCGCTGGTAGCAGGGGGTTTCCGAGGAGCGGACGACGGGGTTCGAACCCGCGGCCCTCAGCTTGGGAAGCGGCGCCGAGTCTCGTCAGGCATCGTCACCTGCGCGCCGTTGAGCCAAATCCGTCGAACGCCCGTCCTGTTCGTGAAGTTGCCCTCGACGGTCGCGAATGTCCAGCCGCGCGCGTCACCGGAGCCGACGGCTCGCATGTTCACCACTGATCGTGTCACGCTACGGCGCGAAGGCCGTGCGCCCTGCCTGACCGTAGTCGAGGTTGCTCTGGGTCTCGAGGTTCTTCCAAGAATCGAGTCGAAGCACGCGGCGACCTTCGAGCGACGAGCCGTAGTCGCCCCGTTTGCGGCCCGTTGTAGCCCGCTCCGCACAGCTTCGCCCCGGGGAGGACGGTCGCTCCGCTCGTGCCTGTGCCCGGAGCCGTCAGCTCCGGTACCGCAGCGGCCCCTGGCTGACCACGAGATTCACCTTGCCGCCCTGCGCGAGGCGGCTTCCGGGTCGGGGGCTCTGCGAGATCACCAGGCCCCTCTGCACGCGGGCTGAGTAGTCGCGCCGGATCGTCCCGGTCCGGCAGGTGCTCTCCGCGAGCTTCTCCTTGGCGCTGACGAGCCACTCGCCGGTCATTGCCGGGACGATGCAGAGTGCGATCACCCGAACGGGCCGGAGCCGCCTCTTCGTGGTGCCGTCGCCGAGCTCGCCCTCGTCATTCTGACCCCAGCACTCGACTGCACCAGCCACGGTGAGTGCGCACGTGTGCTGGTTGCCGGCCGAGACCGCGCGCACGCCGCTCGCGAGCCCGGAGACTGCGACCGGTGTCGTGTGGTTGGTCGTCGTGCCGTCGCCGAGCTGGCCGAGGCGGTTGTAGCCCCAACATTCGATCGCGCCGCCGCTCAGCAGTGCGCAGGTGTGGGCACCACCGGCCGAGATCGCCCGCACACCGCGCGCGAGCCCGGAGACCACTACCGGCTTCGTGCGATTGGTCGTCGTGCCGTCGCCGAGCTGGCCGGAGTCGTTCCCACCCCAGCACTCGACTACACCGTCCACGGTGAGTGCGCAGGCGTGGAAGCCGCCGGCGGAGATCGCCCGCACGCCGCTCGTGAGACCCGAGACGGCGACCGGCGTCGAGCTGTCGGTCGTCGTCCCGTTGCCCAGCTGACCGAACTGGTTCGAGCCCCAGCATTCGACTCCGCCCGCGCTCGTGAGCGCGCACGCGTAGCTGGCGCTTCCCGCGGAGACCGCCCGCACGCCGTTCGGCAGCGTGGGTACCGGCTTGGGGACGACTTGACGCCCGCGTCCGCCCCAGCACTCCACCCCGCCGCCGCTTGACAGGGCACAGGTCTGGAAGCCGCCCGCGGCGATTTCTTCGATGCCGTTCGCCAGCCCGGAGACCGCCACCGGCTTCGTGTGATTCTTCGTCGTCCCGTCGCCGAGCTGTGCGTGCCCGTTCGTCCCCCAGCACTCGACCCCGCCGGTGCTCGTGAGCGCGCCTCGGACTGGCCGTATTGGTTGGAGCCGCAGCACGCGACCTTGCCGTTCGACCTCATCGCGCACGTGTGCCCGCCGCCGGCGCTTACCGCGCGGAAGGTCCCGGTCGGCGGGCTCGACTGGCCGTACGGGTTGTAGCCCCAGCACGCGAGCCTGCCCTTCGTGCGGATTCCGCACGAGTGGGAGCCGCCGGCGCTCACCTGCACGAACGTGCCCGTCGGAAGCGTCGCCTGGCCGTACTGGTTCGAGCCGAAACACGCGAGCGTGCCGCCCGTCTGCACCCCGCAGGCGTGGTAGGAGCAGACCGTGAGCGCCTCGAAGGTGCCCGCGGGCGGGACGATCAGGCCCCCTGTCTGGCTGGCGCCCCAGCAGCCGAGCGTGCCGTCTGTGCGTAAGCCGCAGCTGAAGCTGGCCCCGGCCCCGATCACGGTGAACGTCCCCGCCGCGGCGCGGCCTGGAGTTGGTGGGCGCCTTGGTCATGGTCGTCTGTTGGTTCGCGGAGTGGCAGCTCCTCAGCTTCGCCCGTGTCGACCTCGACAGGAGTCCAGGCGAAGATACCGTCTCCGAGCTCGCCGCTCAGATTCCCGCCCCAACACGTCACGCGCCCGACAGTCGTAAGCGCACATGAGTGCCCTTCGCCCGCGGCGACCGCCTGGACGTTCGCGAGCCCAGCGACATCGGCCGGTGTCTTGCCGTCGGAAGGGCTCCCGAGCTCGCCTTGATCGTTGCTGGAGCCCCAGCACTTGACTCCGCCGCCCGCCATGACGGCGCAGCTATGGAATCCGCCGAGCGCCACCGCGAGGACGACGCCAGTGAGGCCGGGCACGTCCACAGGCGTCTGGGTGGGATTGAGAAGTGGCCAGCACTTCAACCCCCCCGCGGTCGTCAGCGCGCAAGTGTGCTCATCGCCGGCCGCTAGCGCCTTGACGCCGCCCTGAAGCCCGGGAACGTCGACCGGTGTCGCACTGTACTTCCCGTACCCGCCGTTCCCATCGCCGAGCTGGGCATCGGAGTTGTCGCCCCAGCACTTCACGGCGCCTGCGCCGGTCAACGCACAGGTGTGGTACCAGCCGGCTACGAGCTGGGTCACGTCGGACCCCAGCCCCGAGACACCGACGGGCGTCGTACTCGCGCCGAGGATGGACGGTTCGGTTCCGAGTTCACCGAAGTTGTTGTCCCCCCAACACTCGACGCCCCCCGAGTTCAGCAGCGCACACGTGTGGCGTTCGCCGACAGCTACCGCGGTTACGCCCGCCGCAAGACCGGACACCGTCACGGGGACGGCGCTGTCGGTTGACGTTCCGTCGCCGAGCTGGCCTGCGTCGTTCGCCCCCCAGCAGTCGATGCCTCCTGAGTACAGAACAGCACAGGCGTGGTCACTCCCGGCAGCGACGGCGGTAACCCCGGCGCCGAGCCCTTTGACCTCGACGGGAATCGGGCTATCGGTCGTCGTTCCGTCGCCAAGCTGGCCCCGGGAGTTGCTGCCCCAGCACTCAACGCCGGCGGCGCTCGTGACCGCACAGGTCGCCCCGGTTCCGAGTGCACGCGCACCTGCGCTCAGACCAACGACGCCGACCGGGGTCCAGTCTGTCCTGCCGTTTCCGAGCTGGCCTCCGAAGTTCCTGCCCCAGCACTCGACTTTGCCCGAGGCGGAGCTCTTCAGCATGGCGCAGGTGTGGTCCTCTCCGGCTGCGATCGCCTCGGCTCCCATCAACCTGGAAACCTCGACAGGTTTGGCGGAGCCAATGCCGCCCGTCCGGTTTCCGAGCTGTCCACTGAAGTTGCCCCCCCAGCAACTCGCCCGTCCGTCCTGCAGGAGCGCGCACATGTGGAAGGCACCGGCCGTTATCGCCGCCGCCCTCCCTTGGAGAGAGGGTACGGCGACAGGAATCAGATCGAGGGCCGGCCAGTGCCCGCCCTCGCTGAGTTGCTCGAAGCGATCGTCGCCCCAACATTCGACGCCGCCGGTGTTCAGGAGCGCGCAGCTGTACCAAAGGCCTGCGGTGACCTCCCTGACGCCGCTCGCGAGGCCGAACACGTCTACAGGGCTAGCGCTGTATTTCCCGGGTCCGCTGCTCCCGTCGCCAAGCTGTCCGGAGTCGTTCAACCCCCAACACTTCACACCCCCTTCGCTCGTGACAGCGCAGGTGTGCGCGCCGCCGGCCGCAATCGCCTGGATACCCGTCGTGAGCTCCGTCGGATACGGGGTGAGGTGACGGCTTTCGCCCCAACATAGAACGGCACCGGAAGTGGTGAGCGCGCACGTATGCGCACCGCCGGCGGCAATCGCTTTGACGCCGCTCGAGAGCCCGGTGACCGAGACCGGTATGGAGCTGGAGCGAACCGACCCGTCGCCGAGCTCGCCGAAAGCGTTGTCACCCCAGCACTTGACCGCACCGACAGTGCTTAGCGCGCACGTATGCGCGCCGCCGGCGACGATTGCTTCGACACCGCTCGCCAGTCCGGAGACTGCGACCGGAATCGGGCTGTCCGACGTCGTTCCGTTTCCGAGCTGCCCCTCTCCGTTCGACCCCCAGCATTCGGCGCCTCCCGTGCTCGTGACCACACACGTGTGACTGTCGCCGGCCGCGACTCGCGGGGGTGGCGGCGGAGGATGTGGCGAAACGACCTTGCAGGCGGCAGCCTTGCGGAGTGCGTGCAGCGGACCTGCTGCTGCCTCAGGAAGGCTTTGCGCGCGGAGGGGCTTCGATGCGTGCGGAAGAACGCGGCGCGCTCGGTGGCACGCCTGCTCAGGAATCGACGCAGCGCATGCACTCGCTTCGCCTTTGCTTTGGCCGTGCACGTCGGCGCCGATCCCGCAGGACGATTGTGCCCACAGGCGCGCTTGGCGAGGCTGCGCCCGCCAAGAGCAGTGCTGCTACGAGAGCGGCGAGAAACATTGCACGAAGCGGTGCGCCCACCTCGACTCAGACTTTCCCCGGGGGAGGCCATGTCAACGTGACGTTTGCGCCGCTCGGCACCGCGGGCACCGGCTTGGGAACGACCTGACGCCCGCGTCCACCCCAGCACTCCACCCCGCCGCCGCTCGACAGGGCACAGGTTTGGAAGCCGCCCGCGGCGATCCCCTCGATGCCGCTCGCCAACCCGGAGACCGCCACCGGCTTCGTGTGATTCTTCGTCGTCCCGGTGCCGAGCTGGCCTCCCTGGTTGTGGCCCCAGCACTCGGCTCGGCCCGCGCGCGTGACCGCACAGCTGACCTGGTTCCCGGCGGCGACCGCCGCCGCTCTCACGCTGCGGGACTCCGGTCCCGCGGGCGAGGCCGTCCCCACGCCGAGGAGCAGCAGCGCGCTCGCCAAGGCAAGTGCTTTAGCCAAAGTTGTCGGGCACCTCGGACTGGCCGTATTGGTTGGAGCCCCAGCAGAGCGCGTCGCCGCTCGCCTGGATCGCGCACGTGTGTGAGCCTCCCGCGCTGAGCGAGTCGAAGCTGCCGCCGAAGAGCGCCGACTGGCCGAACAGGTTCGAGCCCCAGCACGCGACCTTGCCGTTCGACCGGATCGCGCACGTGTGCGAGCCGCCGGCGCTTACCTCGCGAAGTTTCGCCCCAGCAGGCGAGCTTGCCGTTCGTGCGGATCGCGCATGAGTGGGATCCGCCGGCGCTCACCTGCACGAACGTGCCCGTGGGAGGCGTCGCCTGTCCGTACTGGTTCGAGCCGAAGCACGCGAGCGTGCCGCCCGTCCGCACGCCGCAGGCGTGGTAGGAGCCGACCGCGAGCGCCTCGAACGTGCCGCGGGCGGGACGATCGGGGTCCCTGTCTGGCTCGCACCCCAGCACCCGAGCGTGCCGTCCGTGCGTAAACCACAGCTGAAGCTCGCTCCAGCCCCGATCACCGTGAACGTCCCGCCAGGGGCGCTCGACTGCCCGTACTGGTTGCTGCCCAGCAGGCCGCGGTCCCGTTCACCCGGAGGGCGCAGTTGTGGTCCTGGCCGGTGCTGAGCGCACCGAAGCTGCCTTGCGGCGGGATCGACTGGCCGAAGCGGTTGTCGCCCCAGCAGGCGAGCGCTGCGTTCGTTTTGATCCCACAGCTGTGCAAGCCGCCGGCGCTGACGATGGGGCCGGCGAACAGTCCGGCCCGCGCGGTCGCCTGACCGTAAGTGTTGTCGCCCCAGCAGGCGACAATCCCGTTCGTCCGGATCGCGCAGCTGTGGGCGCCACCGGCCGTGACGGCTCGGAAGGTGCCAGCAGGCGGGGTCGACTGGCCGGAGCCGTCGTCGCCCCAGCAGGCGAGCGTGCCGCTCGTCCGGATCGCACAGCTGTGGAAATCGCCGGCGCTGACCTGGGTGAAGGTGCCGCCCGGTGGACTTGTCTCGCCGTGGGGGAAGACGGGGTCGCCCCAGCAGGTGAGCGTGCCGCCCGTCCGGATCGCGCAGGCGAAGTTCTGGCCGGCGCTGACCTGGGTGAAGGTGCCGGTGGGCGGGGCCGTCTCGCCCCCGCCGGGGTCGCCCCAGCAGGCGAGCGTGCTGTCCGTCCTAACCGCACAGCCGAAGTTAAAGCCGGCGCTGACTTGGGTGAAGGTACCGGTGGGCGGCGTCGCCTCACCAACGCCGTTATCGCCCCAGCAGGCGAGCGTGCCGCTCGCCCGGAGCGCGCAGCCGAAGTTGGTGCCGGCGCTGACTTCGGTGAAGGTGCCGGTGGGCGGACTCGCCTCGCCGGAGAAGTTGTAGCCCCAGCAGGCGAGCGTGCCGTCCGTCCGGAGCGCACAGCTGAGGTCCCAGCCGGCGCTGACCTCGGTGAAGGTGCCGGTGGGCGGACTTGCCTCACCGAAGCCGTTGTAGCCCCAGCAGGCGAGTTCGCCGGCGCTGCTGAGCGCGCAGGTGTGGTGGGTTCCGGCGGCGATGCTTTCTACCGCCCTCCAGGCCCACGTGACCGACGGTCCTGGCTGCGGCGACGGTCCGGTCGCGCGCCCCGTCGCGGCGCAGGCCAGCGCCAGCAGGGCGAGCGCCAGCAAGCAGGCGAAGCGGGCCCGGCGACTGACGGGCAGAGGGGGCGGCACGGTCCCGGTCTGCATCAGCGTGCCGTCTGTCCTTCCCTGGGCAGCCGCTGCTCTCGCGGGAAGCGGCCGGCGCGGTCGGTGCAAGCGTCGAGCGATCATCTGAAATCTCCTATCGGTTGCGGTCGCCGTCAGCGCTTCACTGCTCCTGCGTAACGGCGATCGGGTCAGCGTGGTGCCAGGGCGAGTGCGCCGATTCGAGGATGCGCTCGAACGGGATCCCCGCCCGTTCGGCTGCGCTGCGAACCGCACCCTCCGTGCCCTCGAACCGGCACAGGACGACCTCGTCTGCACGCATCAGCATCGACCCGAGGTAGCGGACACGCTCCCCGCTCGTGGCCAGGTCGTCCGCGGCCGCGGCCGCGCGCTGGTCGAGTGCGCGCAGGTCGGCGTCTTCGACGCCGGCCAGAAGCACTCGGCCACGTACTCGCTTCGGCGGGGTTCGCTCATCTCGATCGACGCTACAGCCGCCCGCGGCGCTCCGAAAGAGGGAAAACTCTACGTATTGATCGAATAATTAAAAAGAATTTTAGAAATTTAATATTATTTTATGAAATATAAATAAATATGAAGAGTATGATATGATATTATGTAAAAATAGTAGTGATAAAGAGATAATATAAAATGATAATTTATGTTAATATAAGAGATAAAGAGATTATGAAAAGATAAGAAAGATATTTATATTAAAAATAATATGAATTATAATGAATGAGAGAGAAAATGTGTTATTAGTGTTATTGATATAATATAAAATAATTAATATGAAAAAATGTGATGTTATAAATTTATAATTGATTTGATATAAAAATTATTAATTATAATAATTAATTTAAAATAATAGATATGATGAGTATGGTGGTGATGATGATAGAAATAGTGGTGGTGCTGCTGCTATTGAAGATAGAGGTGATAGTGAGTGAGAGCTAACTGTTGTTAATTGTAGGTGAGTGTGATGCTGAGCAGGGTGGAGCTGGCGAAGATAGAGTTGCGGAGGATAGAGTTAAACGTGTTATTGTTGTGATGGTGATGATGGTAGAGTTGTTAGCGATGAGGTTTGCGGTATTGCAGTAGTGCTATTGATGAGTTTGTTGCTAGCTTGGTGATGATGTTGATAATTGGGTTGAGTTGGGGAGCGGTGCGATTGGTGCTGTTACTTGATGTAATTTATTTAGATTGTATTTTGGTGGTGATAGGATTGAAAAGTATACAGCGTTGCTGCTGTATGAAATGATTAGAGAATGATTTTGAAATATTAAGATTATATATAAAATATTTAATTATATTAAATAAAATATTTTATTAATTTTAATTTTTATTATTAATTAATATTATTTGATATTTGATATATTAATATAAATAATGAGATATATATTTTAATTTTTTTATATAGAAAATTAATATGATTTAAGATAATTTATTTTTTATTATTATTTTTTAATTTTATTTAATATTATATATGTTATTTTTAAATAATTTGTGATTTTTTTTTATGATATATTTTTTTAATTTATTGTATGAATTTTATATAATATTTATAATTGTTTTAATATTATTTTTTTTTGTAATTATTATAAATTTAAATATTTAATAATTGATATTTTTTTCTCCATGATATTTGTATTATTTATTTATATTTTTTTTTTTATTTTAATTTTTTTCTTAATTTTTTTTAATATTTTCTTGTATTTTTATTCGATTACATTCTTACATCCTTTTTTTTATATTTTAATTATTATTATTCATTATAATATCACTGATCATTTTCTATCTGTACTTACTATACCTCCCTATTCCACTTTTCTATTAATAATTTTCTATTATTTCCATTCTCCTCGATAAATTCCTTCTAATCATACTCTTTTTATATACCTAGATATTTTACTCGCCTTTACTCACCGATCTGCCGCGATTGCCGCTAATCCTCCCACATTCCTCCTCTCCCCCTAACTCCCGCCCGCGTGCCGCCCCCGCAGAGAGCAGCGGGCGCGCCCCCCCGTCCCAAGCCCAGCGCCCAGCCCCGACACCGAGTGGTGCGGCGAGCCAGCGCGCCCCGCGACGGCTGCCTCACCGCTCCCGCGACGGCGAAGGGTCAGCGTGGTGCCAGGGCGAGTGCGCCGATTCGAGGATGCGCTCGAACGGGATCCCCGCCCGTTCGGCCGCGCTGCGAACCGCACCCTCCGTGCCCTCGAACCGGCACAGGACGACCTCGTCTGCACGCATCAGCATCGACCCGAGGTAGCGGACACGCTCCCCGCTCGTGGCCAGGTCGTCCGCGGCCGCGGCCGCGCGCCGGTCGAGTGCGCGCAGGTCGGCGTCTTCGACGCCCGGCCAGAAGCACTCGGCCACGTACTCGCTTCGGCGGGGTTCGCTCATCCCGATCGACGCTACAGCCGCCCCGCGGCGCTCCGAAAGAGGGAAAACCCTACGCATTGATCGCAGAACACCCGAAGAGGGTGACCTCGAGGCCATTCTGCTCACGGTGGGCGAGCTCTGTCAGGCTGAGACTCATGGGACTTCCTTTCGGCGAGGGTGTGCGACTCACTCGCCGATCATGCGACCCCAGCCCAACCGATCACGTCGGGGCTGACCCGCACTCCTGACCCGGACATTTCCGGGGACTTGAACGGTGCTAAGCAGGCGCACCGATTTCCGCGCGGCTGCCGAGCGCGGAGGGAAGCTGCTTGCGCGAGCTGATGTGGAGCTTGCGGTAAACGCGGCCGCCCTCCCCGACATGAGCGGAGCGCAACAGATATTGATCGGCGGATTCTTCGTCGGTAGGTGCGGGCGCCTCCTCCGTCAATCGTGTCGTCACCGCCACATCCGTCGATTCGAGAGAGCTCGTCTTTACGGCTCAACCAGGCACGGCGTCGAAGCCGGCGTCGACCGTGGTTGGGCACACGAAGCTCGAGCCGCGACGAGCCTGCGGGCAGGGCGGCATCGGTGCTGTCCGCGGCCAACCGTCGAGCATGTAGTCGTTGGCGCCGGCATCGTAGTTTCGGGAAACGACGAAGAACAGATGGCCGCTCGCGCTGAAGAAACCGAGCGGGTCAGCGCAGTGTGGCGCCTGAGGGTCTTCGAGGGGGCCGTAGCACACGGACTCAAGTCCGAGGTGGAAGACGTCCGTGGGCCACCAGTTCCGGCCGCCGTCGCGCGTCCAGAACTCCCACGTCTGCGACCAGCCTACCGCGGCATCCCACAGCGAAACGACCGCGTTCCTGGCATCCCAGCGAAAGACCGACCTGATGATGCCGGATACGTCTTCCGACTCATCCGTGCTCGACGGCGCCCGGAACGCGAGCCGCCAGTGTTTGCCGCCATCGCTCGTCGCGCAAATCGTCCTCAACCGAGATGCGCCAGCACGCAAGCGCTTCGGCGTACAGCGCCACTTCCCGGACGGATCGAGCACCCAACCGTCCTTGGCGTTGACCCACCACCCCTGCTCGCGCGAGAGGGACTGAGGCGAACTCGGCGCACGATAGGAGTCCGCGACCGGGGCCACCACCGCGAAACCGGCTACGAGAAACGCGACCGCCACCACCCACTTTGAGTTCCACTTCAGCGCTTCAGAGAAATGGGATCGCTGCTTCGTAGCCTTCATGTTGTCGCTCCCTCCGGTCGTTGGATAACCAGAATCCGTAGGAGCGCCCAGGTGAGATCGAAAGTCGGGATTCCCCTACAGATTGAGACGGCCTCGACGATTCGTCGCGCTCAGCGCCGCGAGCCGTTCCGGCTCGTCGAGAGCCTCGGCCCACGGCGCGGTCGTGTGCATCTTCGACTCCGGTCTGGAAGTCGGCGTGATGCGACTCGAGTGGGTAGTACCGCATGCATACACGCTGACAGGGGGTAATCGGCCATCGAGCCGAACCTAGACAAGCCCGCTCCCCATCGAAAGAGTGAAAACCCTACGAATTGATCGGCCGTACCCGCTGTGGCAGGCTGTTGCGGTGCGGGCAGAAGGCCCGATCGGCCGTCAGAGGGAGCTTTCGCGTGTCGACGCTTTCCTGGCTGCCGCGCCCGCCGGCGTGCAGGCGCGTGCGATCACTGGGCCGGCCGGGATCGGCAAGACCAGGGTCTGGGCCGAGGGTGTGCGCCGAGCCGGCGAGCGAGGATGGACCGTCCTCTCGGCTGCGCCGAGCGGAGCCGAGGCGCGGCTGTCCTACGCCGGGCTCACCGATCTGCTCGCGTCGGTGGAAGCCTCGAGCTTCGACGCGCTTCCCGGTATGCAGCAGCGGGCCCTCGAGGTCGCGCTCGTGCGCGCCGACGCCGGCCCGGGCCGTTTCGAAGGGCGTGCGGTGGCGGCGGGCGTGCTTTCGCTTCTGCGCGGCATGGCCGCAACAGGTCCGGTCCTCGTCGCCGTCGACGACGCGCAGTGGTTGGATGCTGCCAGCGGGGAGGCGCTCGGCTTCGCGGTCCGGCGACTTCTCGATGCGCCGGTCGGGGTGCTCGTCGGGGTTCGCGTCGAGCACGAGCGTCCCTCCACCTTCGAGCGCGCCGTGCCTTCCGAGCGACGGGAGGACGTCGAGCTCGGGCCGCTGAGCGTGGCGGTGCTCCACGACGTTCTCAAGGCTGAGCTCGGCACCGTCTTTCCGCGGCCGACGCTCGTCCGGATCGCCGCCGCCTGCGACGGTAACCCGTTCTACGCCCTCGAGATCGCCCGTGAGCTGCAGCGTGTCGGAGTACCCTCGGGCGCTGCTCCGCTCCCGCTCCCGGAGGAGGTACGGATGCTGGCGCGCACGCGCCTCGAGCGCCTGCCCGAGGAGACCCGGGAGGCGCTGCTCGTTGCCTCCTGCCTCTCTCGCCCGACCATCGCACACGTCGACGTTGCCGCCCTCGCGCCCGCCGAGGAGAGTGGCGTCGTCCACTTCGACGGCCGGCAGATCCGCTTCGCGCACCCGCTGCTCGCCTCGGCCGTCTACGACGCGGCCCCCGCGGCGAGCCGGCGCCGCGTGCACCGATGGCTTGCCGATCGGGTCGACGATCCGGAGGAGCGTGCCCGTCACCTCGCACGTATTGCCGACGGCCCTGACGAAGACGTCGCGCAGGCCCTCGACGCCGCTGCCGTCCACGCAGCCGCCCGAGGCGCCTCCGCCTCCGCCGCCGAACTGGGGCGCCGCGCGCTCGACTTGACCGCGGAAGCGAGTGGAGAAATTCGGGTGAGGCGCTCGCTCGCGGTTGCTCACTACCTGCTCGACGCCGGGGACTCGGATGAGGCCCGTGCTGTCCTCGAAGCGTGCGAGCCCGCCTGGGTCGAGGGCGACCTGCGTGCGGAACTCTTGTTTCAGCTCGGGAGGATCTCCTGGTACGAGCGGGAATTCGAGCGCGGCTACGAAATGCTCGTCGTGGCCCTCGAGGGCGCCGAGAGCGCCAAGCTCGCCGCACGCATCCACGTCGAGGCGGCCTGGCTCGCGCAGGACAGCGATCCCGCCCGCGCGATCGAGCACGACGCAGCCGCCCTCGAACTTCTCGATCCGGACGAAAGTCCGGGCAGGTATTCGAACGCGCTCCTACACGGGACCTACCTGAGGATGACGACTGGCCAGGGAGCCGATCAGGAGGCGTACGAGCGCGGGGTCGCGCTTCAGAAGCGGGTCGAGGACTGGGAGGACAAGAGCCCCGTGCTGGGGATGTGGCCGCTCGTGAACGACGACTTTGCGCGAGCGAGGTCGCTTTACGAAGCGGGTCTCGAGCGTGCGAGAGCAGAAGGAGACGAGCCCTCGGTACAGGGCGTACTCATCCGGCTCGCCGAGATCGAGCTCTGGACCGGCCACTGGACGCGCGCGGACGTGCTGGCGGCGGAAGGGATGGAGCTCGCCGACCGGGTCAGCTCGCGCGCCTACCTCGGCAGTGCGCTCCACGCCCGCGGTTATGTCGACGCACACCTCGGACGGGGCGAGGAAGCGCGCAGTGCGGGCGAGCAGATCCTCGAGCTGTATCCCAAGCGGGAGGGTCAGCGGGCTCTCGGCCACTGGCTGCTCGGCTTCCTTGCTCTCTCCATGGACGATCCCGTGGGAGCGGACGACCAGTTGACCCGAACCGCGGACCTGATCGAAGCCTTCAATCAGCGCGAGCCCGCCCGCTTCCGCTTCCACCCAGATCACGTCGAAGCCGTGATCCAGCTCGGCGATCTCGAGCGTGCCGAGGCGCTGCTCGCGGCGCTCGAAGAACGCGCACGTATCTTCCCGCGTCCCTGGATCCTCGCTACGACCGTGCGGTGTCGGGGACTGCTGCTCTCCGCCCGGGGCGACCTGGACGGTGCGCGCGAGGCGATGGAGGAGGCGCTCGAGCATCACGCTTGCCTCGACATGCCCTTCGAGCGGGCGCGGACGCTGCTTGCGTTCGGACAGCTCCTCCGCCGTCGCAAGGAGCGGCTGGAGGCGCGTGCGGCAATCGAAGAGGCGCTGGCTGTCTTTGACGAGCTTCCGGCGCCGCTGTGGGCCAAGCGTGCCCGCGCGGAGCTCGCCCGTATGCCGAGACGAAGAGCTCCCCGCGAGCTGACCGCAACCGAGGAGACCATCGCCCAGCTCGCCGGGACGGGCCTGACGAACCGGGCAATTGCGAAGCGGATTTTCCTCAGCCAGAAGACGGTGGAGTCGAACCTTGCGCGCGTCTACCGCAAGCTCGGCATCGGCTCTCGTGCTGAGCTTGGCCGGGTGATGGCGGAACGGGATCGCGTCGGAACCTAGGTCTCTCGGTGCGCCGACCGCCCAGGCCAAGGCTGCATCGGACACCGTCACCGGCGGCTTCCACAACAGATCGGGTGACCACAGGCTGGAGCGCACTGCTATCGGGCGCATCGGTGCTCCCTCCTTCCGGCACCATTCGGGGAAGTGCGTCGAGGTCTGGGTCTCGTTGTCTGCGCGGCTGCGATCGCCGGGTTTCTGAGCGCGTTCGGCCCGTTCGGAGGCGGCGCGTCGGGATGGAACGGATCCACCCTCGACGCGACGTGGGTCGACCGCGACGGCAATGCCGTCCTCGAGCGCGGGCCTGGTGAGCCTCTGCTCAGCCGTACAGCGCTCGCCCCACGTGCCAGGGAGACGAAGACCCTGGCGCGCTTCGCCCAGATCACGGACCTCCACATAACGGACGAGGAGTCGCCCGTCCGGCTCGAGATGCTCGACCGCCACGGCGCGCCGTTCACCTCCGCTTTTCGCCCGCAGGAGGCCCTGACCGGCCAGGTCCTGCGTGCCGTCGTACGGTCCGTGAACGCGCAACGGCCGCGGGCAGTCGTCGTCACCGGCGACGTTGCGGACAACGACCAGCTGAACGAGCTCGCGGAGGCGGCGGGGATCCTGAACGGTGGCCGCGTCGATCCGTCGAGCGGCGCTCGGCGATACGAGGGCGTGCAGGAGGAGTCGAATCCGGATCCGTTCTACTACCGCCCGGATGTCGATCCTCCGCGCCATCCCGGGATGCTCGCGCGAGCCCAGCAGCCGTTCGTCTCCCCGGGTCTCGACGCGGCGTGGTATCCGGTCGTCGGCAACCACGACTTGCTCGTCCAGGGGAATGTCGCACCGACGACGCAGACGAACGAAATCGCGGTGGGACGCCGAAAGCTCATGCGACTCTCGCCCTCGGCCGTGGCGGCGGCGCGCCGCGAGCGGGTGTCCCGGCGAACCGTGACCGCGATGCTTGCCCGCGGGTTACCCGGAGCGGCGATGCGGGTCACGCCGGACCCGCGCCGGCGCGAGCTGAGCGCGCCGCAGGCGCTCGCACTGCTGCGCAGAGCCAGCGGCCACGGCGGGAGCGGCCGCTTCATGGATTACGCGTTCGACCTCGGGCCGCGCGTCCGCGCGATCGTCCTTGACGTCGTGGCGCGGACCGGGGGCGCCGGCGGCATGGCGCACGCCGGACAGGCCGCATGGCTTGGCGCACAACTGCGCGCTGCCGGCCCGCGCTGGGTCGTCGTCTTCAGCCACATGGCGCTGACGCGGGTGCGCGGCGCGAAGCCGCTGCTCGCCCTGCTCGACGGCGACCGACACGTGGTGGCCACCATCGCGGGAGATGTCCACCGGAACTCCATCGTCGCGCGACGGACCCGGTCGGGTGGCTACTGGCTCGTCACCACCTCGGCACTCGTGGACTACCCCCAGCAGGCGCGCATGTTCGAGCTGGCCGAGACGGAGGACGGCGTGGCGCTGCGCACGTGGATGGTGGACCCGTGGCCGACGGATCCACTCGCATCGATCTCGCGCGAGCTCGCATTCGTCGACTCGCAAGGCGGAAGGCCGAGAGATCTCGCCGGCTCCAGAGCCGATCGAAACGCAGTCCTCTATCACAACTAGAAATCGGCGAGCGCTTCGGTGACGGGCGCTGCCGCGGCTCGGCGCGCGACCAGTACGCCCGCCGCGACAGCCGCGACGCCGAGCGCTCCGACGACAGCGAGGACCGACCATGGGCCGGCGGCCAGCGAGATGGAGGCGTACGGCGCTGCGAGCCGAGCGACGACCGGCCCCGCGAGCTCGCGCTCGAGGAGGACCGCCAGGGGCGCGGCGGCCAGCACGGTCACGACCGCCGCGGTCGTGAAGACGCGGCGCAGCTGCTTCCGCCCGGCGCCGAGCGCACGGATGACGGCGAGGGCCTGTCGCCGTTCCGTCGCCGCCAGCGCCAGCACCTGGGCGAGCGCGTAGACACAGACGAGACCGTCGATCACCGCGATCACCCGCAGGAGCGCGACCAGCACGGACACGAAGCCGCTGTTCCGTGCAGCCCAGCCCTGCACGCCCTGACCGGAGACACCCGCCGAAGAGGACGAACCTATCCCACGCGCGGCGAGGGCGCGCTCGACGTGAGCGGAGGCACCGGTCTCCGTCCTGATCATGAGCGTAGGCCGGAGGGAGGGATCGGCGGCGGTCAGGCGGGGCGGAGTCACGTACGCAATCCGTCCCTGCTGCGTCAAGGCCCGGACGATCCCGACCACGCGAAAGCGCACTTCCCCGCCCCCGGCGAGCTGGACCGGAAGCGTGGCTCCCGGGCCGACCCCGAGCGACTGGGCGAGAGCGAGTCCGACATCGGCCTCGCGCGCGTTGTGGACACGACGTCCCTCCGCGAGGGGCGGAGCCTCGAACGACTGGTGCCGCGCGTCGAGAGCGACGACCTTGAAGCTCTCGCCGAGGTCGAACGAGTCGGTGGCGTAGGTCTCGTAGCGGACGCCCGCGTCAACGACTCCGGGGATCCGCCGCACGCCGGCGACCCGCGACGGGCCGGCCGGCACGGAGAGCTGGTACGCGCGCCCGAGCGCGTGGGGATCCGTCTGGAGGTTTGCGAGCAGACCCGCGATCGCGAGCATGAGCAGCGCGAACGCGCCGCTGGCCGCGAGGACGCAGACGGCCGTGGCCGCCCGGAACGGGCGGGCGAGAAGGAGACGGAGGCCGAGGCCGCGCGCGCCGCCGGGAAGCGGAAGCCGGCGTGGAGCTGGAACCACGTCGGCTCCCCGGAGCGCCTCGACGGGCGGACGCCGCGCGGCGCGGGCGGCCGGAATCGCGGCGGCCGCTGCGACGATCGCGACGATCCCCACCAAGGCGCCCAGGAGGACCGGAAAGAGAGCCGCCCCGGGCGTGAGCTCGTTCAGCGAAGCGAGGAGGCTCGACGTTGGTCCCCGGACGGCGACCCATCCGATCGCCAGCCCAAGCGCCGCGGCGAAAAACGCCACGATCGCCGCCTCGGCCATGTGAGCCGCGACTACGGTGCCCGGGGAAGCTCCGAGCGCGCGCAGCACGCCGATGGCGCTCAGCCGGCGCTGGACCTCCGACGCCGCCGCCGCGCTCAGGATCGCGGCCGAGGCCACGAGGGCGACGAGCGAGAACACGACGAGCAGGGCGATCACGAGGCCGGCGGCCTGGCCGATCTCGAGCCGGATCCCGCTACGGGTCAGGAATTGCAGCGAATGGAGCCCGAAGCTCGCGGCCCGCGCCTGGCTCAGGGTCACGTCCAGGCGCTGCGGGTCATGCACCCACAGCAGGAGCTCGTTCGTCGAGCTCGGAGGGCCGCCGTCGATCGCGCGGGCAACGTCGTAAGAAACGTAGAACCGGGGGTTGCCGATCAGCGGGAACGCGACGTTGTCCGGCTCGACGGCCACGCCGACGACGTGTAGAGCGTAGACGCCACCGACCAGAATCGTCGAACCCGGCCCGAGGTGCCACGACCGCGCCACGCCTCGCTCGACGAGCGCCTCTCCTGCCGAGTGGATGTCGCGTCCGGCTACCACCGCGTAGCCGCGCGGTCCCGATCCCACTCCTTCCAGCGTCGCGTCGTACCGATGATGCCCCGGTACACGCAACTCCACGTCCCGGGCGACGTAGCGTAGGGCGATCGCGCGGACGTTCGGGAGTGAAGACGCACGAGCCCGCACGAGCGACACCGACGCCGAGTCGAAGCTCGCCTTCAGGTCGGCCAGGTGCGCGCGCGACGCCGCGCGGTCGAAACCACTTCCGAGGGAGACAGCGACCGTGATCGCGGCCCCGATCATCGTCGACACCGCGACGACGCCGCCGGCGGCCAGCAGCGCCCGTGACGGCCGCGCCCGGATCCGGGCCACTGCGTAGCCGAGGACGGCTCTCATGTGAGGCGCCCGCTGTGCAGGGTCAGCGTCCGGTCGGCGATCGCGGCGGCTTGCGGGTCGTGGGTGACGAGCAGGACGCCGCGGCCGTCGTTGGCGACCTCCCGGAGGAGCTGGAGCACCGCCGTACCCGACTCGACGTCGAGGTTACCGGTCGGCTCGTCGGCGAGGACGAGGACCGGATCGTTCACGAGAGAGCGGACGATCGCGAGACGCTGCTGCTCGCCGCCGGACAGCGACCCGGGCAGCCGCGACGCCGGCTCCTCGAGGCCGAGGCGCTGGATCAAGGCGCGCGCCTTGCGGGAGGCGACGCGACCGTCCCCGGCCAACCGGGCGGGAAGCAGCACATTCTCGACGCCGGTCAGTTCGGGAAGGAGGTGGAAGGACTGGAAGACGAACCCGACCTTGGAGCGACGCAGCTGGGTGAGCCGTGTCTCCGGCTCGTTGTCGACGCGGATGCCGCCGACCTCGATCGTCCCGGCGTCAGGTCGATCAAGGCCGCCGAGGAGGTGCAGGAGCGTGGACTTCCCCGACCCGGATCTGCCGACTACGACGAGGAGCTCGCCTGCGTGAACCTCGAGGTCGACGCCGTCCAGCACGCGGCGAGGAGCGCTGCCCGATGCGAACGCCTTCACGACTCCGCGGGCACTCGCAACCACCGGCCCCATCCACTCAGGGTAGCGGCGGATCTCTCGCCTGAACTCAGCGGCGCGCAACGCGAATCAGCAGTGCCGCGCACTGACTCAGGCGGCAATAAAGAAACCCGCCGTTTCCAGCGGGTTTCTCGAAGCGGACGACGGGGTTCGAACCCGCGACCCTCAGCTTGGGAACTGCATCCCGTCTCTTACCGCCTGTTACCTCCCGCGCGAACTGCCTGCAAATCAACTACTTCGCCTTCCTGCCCAGAGACCGGATTTGACCCCTTGTTACCCCCTGTTGCTGCCTGAGTGCTGCCTGAAAGGAGTACTCCGTACTTCTCTTCGAGTCCGGAGCGCATCGGGTCGGCGCTGCGCGCCTTGTCGAACTCGTGGGCGTACACCGAGAGCGTGATGCTCGGGTCGGCGTGGCCGATCTGCCGACTGACCGACACTGGGTCTGCGCCGTGCGCAATCAGGATCGAAGCGAAGCAGTGGCGCAGATCGTGAAAGCGAACCGCGCTCTTCCAGGCCCGCTTGCCGTCCTCGTCTTCGACGTAGCTTCCGATTCCTGCGCCCTCGGTTCCCTTCGCAAGCCCGCGCCGAAGAACGTTGCGGGGAAGAAGCGGGGTTCCCGCCCGGGAGGCAAAGACGAAGTGCTCCGGCTGGGAGTAGCTCGACCGTGCCCTGTGCTCGAGAAGGAGCTTGCCGAGCGTCGGCATCAGGACAACGTCGCGCTTCGCCTGGGGCGTCTTCGGCTCAACGAGATCCCCGAACCTGTCCAGCTGGTTCCTGATCCGCACGAAGCCGGCGGCGAAGTCAACGTCCTGCCAGCGAAGCCCGAGCAGCTCTCCCCTCCTCGCCCCCGTGAAGATCGCGGTTGCGATCAGCGGGCGATACGTCTCGGGCGTGGCTTTGAGTAGGTTGCCGATCTTCTCCATATCGAGGACAGGCACCTCGCGACGCTGGATCTTCGGCCGCTTCTTCTTCCCGAGGGCCTTCGTCGGGTTCCATGTCAGGCGCCCCGGTCGATCGCGTACTCGAAGGCTCCGCTCAGCGGCGTGAGCATCCCGTGAATCGTGTGTCCAGAGTAACCAGCGCGCTTCATCGCGCTCACGAAGTCGGCGATGTCGTGTACGTCGATGTCACTGATCCGCCGATGTCCTAGGCGGGGGTAGATGTGCTTGTTGAGGTTGGAGCGATACGTGACCTTGGTGCTTCTCCGGAGGTCATCCTCCTGCCGCAACCACTCCTCCGTCATCTCGCGCAGAGACATGCTCGACGGTGCGACGCGCTCGCCCTTCCGCTTCCGTCCCTTGATGTTGTCGAGGGCCGCGAGCGCATCCTCTTGGCGTGGCCCGACGTTCTTCGTCCGCTGCCGCCCGTCGCTGTCGCGGTACACGATCAAGTACGTGCGCTTGCCGTCCACGCCTTCGCGGTAATAGACGCCCGGATACCGGGTCTTGATCCGCTTGCCTGGGTAAGTTCTTTCTTGCATCAGGGCTCTACCTCCTGGTGCCGGCCCCGGAGCGTTTCCCGCGCTGCCGGGGCATTGACTTGTCGGACCGACTCTAACAGAAAAACTAGTGGTCACCCGAAAAAGCCTATGGAGCAGGTCGGACGGAACGCTCGCCGCGTACCGGGACGCCAACCTCATCACCTCATCGGTAAGGACTCCTACCTCGAGGGGCCTCACCGAGCGCACGCGGACAGTCGAGGCACGCGCGCCGTCTACGCCGGGACGCGACGGGGGGAGCAGGCCGTCACGATCTCGGCAGACCTGGCCAAGACGTGGCCCGAGTTCGCCCTCAACGAGCGCGCCGTCCTGCTCCAGCGCGTCGAGGACAGGGTGCGCATCGTCTGGCGCTAAGCCGTCTTCGGGTCGGAGTCGCCGTGTAGCTCGGCGTCGCGTGCAAGAATCGCGACCTGTTCGCGAAGCGAAGCGGAAAAAGGCCGTGGAAGCGACGCGCGTATCAGGCTCCTGAGGATGGATGGTTGGACTTGAGCATGAAGCAGCGACTACGAGGCTGGCGAGCCGCGACTCGCGTCGAGCGTTTCCGACCCGAAGCAGAGCGTTTGCGAGTCGAGAAACCCGAGCTGTACGAGGAGATCCTCGCGACGGCAAGAGAAAATGATCCGGATCTTGTCAGCCGAGGGGCCAACGACCCTGATGCATACGTGGCGCTGTGGCTGGCAGCGGCGAGGAGGATGAGGTAGCCGTGAAGTGTCCTTCGTGTGGCAACAACGGCGTTACCGACAACAGCGTCAAGCCGGGCGCCCCCGCCGGCTTTGAGGTTCGCGGAACTCTCGGAAGCAGGGTCGTCGCTAGATGCCTCCAATGCGATCGCGGCCTCTTTCACCGGATGCCGATCCAAGCCAATCCCGGACGACCAGTGGGAGACGCTTGACGCCTTCTGGCAACTGCGCCGTGCGGAGATCCTCGCCGATATCCAGGTGATGAAGGAGTTCGCCAGCAATCCGCCGATGCCAGAACACATCCTCCAAAGCCAGACCACTCTCGGCAGCGAGAAGCACCGCGAGATGAAGCTGCTCCACTCCCTCACGATCGCCGGCTACGACAGCGCGGATGCCATAAACAGCCTGGTTCGGACCGATCCGGTTGAGTTCAGCTGGATTGCGTTCCTCTCGCGGCAACAGATGGTCATTCACGACCGGTATGAGGAATATCTTGCGACCGCTGATTCCGCCCAGGCGTCCGAGGGGGCTCAAGCCCGGGTCGAGGCGGCGCAGCGCGCCCTTGCAGAAGGCGAGGCGAGCATAAGGTCGTATCTCGACGTGCAGGCTTCCCGCTGAGAGGGTCAAGCTCGTCCTTCCCGTAAGCGGTCGAGACAGGCGTCTCGTACGCTCTAGCCGGTGACGCCGCAGCAGTTGAGGAGTCCGCTCGTCCGCGCCTGGCTCAGCGAGCACCTGCGCATGAGTGGGCCGCCCGAGGAAGCGCCGGTCGCGCACGCGCTTGCCCGGGCGATCGACGCCGACGACGACCTCCGCGAACTGAGCGACACCGAGAAGGGGATCATCGTGAGCGTCATCGAGAAGGCATGGATTCAGGCTCCGGGAGAGCAGCTCATCGAACTCCGAAACGCTCTCGTGGACGAGCAGCCATAGCCGGTGTCCGCGCTCCGTGCATTCGTTGGCACGCCCGGCACGTGCCTCGCCCCGGAGATGGTTGGAAGCTGATGATGCCCATGCCCGAACCCATGCTCGCCAAGTCCGGTCCGCTACCGGACGGCCCCGAGTGGCGCTTCGAGCTCAAGCTAGACGGGTTCCGCGCGATCGTCTCCACAACCGGCGGCCTGCGCGTACGCAGCCGACGCGGGCTGGCAAAATGACCACGCTCGTCCCCGAGCTCGCCGACCTTCCACCGCGACTCACGCTGGACGGTGAGCTCGTCGCATTCGGAGAGGACAAGCTTCCGAGCTTCCCGCGTCTGTGTGAGCGGATGCTGCACCGGAGGCCGGGATTCCCGTCGGCTACATGATCTTCGACGTGCTCGAGGAGCTCAACCTGCACGGCTCGCATTGGGATACAGCGGTGGCGTTCGAGGACGGGGAGCGGCTCTTCAGGGCAGTGCAGGAGATCGGCCTCGAAGGGGTCGTCGCCAAGAAGCTCTCTCAGCGGGACAGGCCCGGTGAGCGGCT